>PLJM01000018.1 GCA_003139695.1 Candidatus Dormiibacterota bacterium
GTGCGCCTCGGTAGCCACGCTGACGGCCAGGTGACTGACTCCAATGACGGCCTGCTCCGCCGGTTCGCAGACACCATCTTTGTTCGTCCGCAAGACAAGTTGAAGCTCTATTGGCTGTTCCAGCGCTCAGCCTGGCAGCCGGCTAGGAGGGTTGCCTGATGTACCGACGGATCAACCCAACAAGCCGACAGCAACTCCCAATGAGGATGTTGTTCCAGCCTCTGGGCAACGGGACATTCCTCAAGGCGTGCGAAGCCGACAGTTTCCGTGGACTCGTGGCCGCCATGCTCGACGACCCCGACTACGAGAGCGGAGACGTCGAGACCCGGCTGGTGAATCGCCTTCGGCTCGCCGATGAGCTGGTGCTACTGGCTCGGATCGAGAACCAACCGGGCATGCTCATCGGAGACAAGGATGCCGACCAGACGATCAACGTCGCCTCCGACGAAAGATTCATCCGGTCTCTCGACCGACTAAGCCTCGCGTCCCTCGACCCCGCCCTGAGGGACCGTGTCTAATCTTCCCGGCGGACAGGGCGTGAACCTTGGCGGATTGTCACTGAGCCGTACTCGGACTTCTGGATCGCCGCGGGATGCGCGTCCGGCCGGCTTAAGCGCGGATCGACTCGCCTACAGCGTTGAAGAAGCTGCGGAAGTCATCGGAGTAGGACGCACTCTGACCTGGGCACTCGTGCGCTCCGGTGACATCCCATCGGTGCGCGTAGCGGGTCGCGTGCTCATTCGAAGGCGACAACTGATCGAATGGTTGGACACGCGGTCCGAAACCATTTATCCTTCATCGTGATGAAGGTTTTTGGAGAGTGGATGACCGTCGCTGAAGCAGCCACTCGATTGACGATCAGCACTCGACGGGTTCATCAACTGATTGCCAGTGGCCGGCTCGAGGCTGAGAAAGTCGGGCGCGACACCTTCGTCCGTCGGCATTCGGTCGAGTTGTTGAAGCGGCAGCCACGCCGGCCCGGCCGGCCCCCCAAGGAGGTTTAGATGGCGTCGGTGCACCGTGTTCGAAGCAAAGAAGGATTCCGTTATCGCACGCGTTGGCGAGATCCAGATGGAACTCTGAAGTCCCGGTCATTTGCGCATAAGGCAGATGCAAGTCGCTTCGCGGTCAAGGTCGCGCACGAGATGAACGTCGGCGACTACATCGATCCTCATGCGGGCAGGGTCACCGTCCGTGAATACGGAGAGAAGTGGCGGAAAGCACAACTGCAGCACGCCATGTCTACTGCTGCGGATGTAGCGATGGCCTTACGCGTCCACCTGTACCCAGCACTCGGCAACCTTCCAATTGGATCGGTCCGGCCGAGTGACGTTCAGGCCTGGGTGGCCGGACTCACGGCGAGACTGGCCCCCAGTACCGTTACCAAGACGTATTCCTTTCTTTCGTCGATGCTCAAATCTGCGGTGCGGGACGGCTTGATTTCGCGAACGCCCTGTATCGACATTAACCTGCCGAGGATTGAGAAGAAGCGTGTGGTTCCGCTGACTGTTGAGCAGGTAGCAGCGTTGATCGACGCGGCCCATCCCCAATACCGCGCCCTGCTGCACTTTTGTGCGGGTACGGGTACGCGTGCAAGGGAGGCTTTCGGGCTCACCGTCGACCGGATCGATTTCCTCCGCCGTCAGGTCACCATCGATCGCCAACTTGCTACGCGCGACGGCTCCATCGAATGGAAGGCGCCGAAAACGCCATCATCGGTCCGATCGATACCGCTGGATGATGGCGTTATTGAAGCGGTGGCGTCACATCTCGCCGCAATCGGTTCACCGGCGAAAGGAATCGTATTTAGTACGCCGCGCGGCCGGGCCATCGACCTCCATCGGGCCTATGGTGAGGCGAAGAGACCGGGCTGGTTCCGGAAGGCTGCGCGAAGCGCCGGACTACCCGATGACATCACGCTCCATGACTTGAGGCACTTCTATGCCAGTTTGCTTATCCGCAACGGTGCAAGCGTGAAGCTCGTCCAGGCGCGCCTAGGCCACAAGTCAGCTCTGGAGACGCTAGATACATATGGACACCTTTGGCCGGATTCCGACGAGCAGACTCGCAGCATTCTTAACGAGGCTCTTTCCACATTGCGGCACTCGGATCGCGTCGCCCAGGATGGTGTGTGAACTATTGGAATGTTCCCTGGGGCTGTTTCCAGCGTCGGGTGTTCCCAAATTGTTCCATCAGGACGCTTGACGCCTGCTCCTCAACGGCGATTCCGTATTCAGAATCCGGGATTGTGGGCCGAGGGCGGACTGTAAGCCGGGTTCTGTGTCCCTTGCGGGACGGTGACCATCTGTCTGGGATGCCGGTTGCCCGGCACCTCTAGCGACCGATACCCGAGGACTTGGCGAGCCGCCAGTAACGCCCTCCTATTTGGTCTTGCTCCGGGCGGGGTTTGCCTGGCCGGCCGGTCACCCGGCCGCCGGTGGGCTCTTACCCCACCTTTTCACCCTTACCTGCAGCTCGTCTCCGGAGACACTCGCTGCCGGCGGTAATTTTCTGTGGCACTTTCCTTCGAGTCGCCTCGACTGGGTGTTACCCAGCGCCCTGCTCTGTGGAGCCCGGACTTTCCTCCAACGCTATTTACTTCGCCGGCGGTCACCCGTCCGCCTCGGCCCGTGGTGATTCTACCCGCGAGGTGCCGCCTTCTTAACCTGCTCGTCCAGGGCCATGTTGGCGAGCTTGTCCGCCCCCCGATTGTTCTCCCTCTCGACATGCTTGATCTCTGGGGTGTCCGAAAAGCCGCCTAAAAGCACCTTTACCTGCTGGTACAGAGGCTGAAGCTCCGGTTTCTTGACTCGATAGCTTCCATTGACCTGCTCGACCACCAGCTTCGAGTCGAGGTAGACCTCGAGGCGATCCGGGTTCCACTCTGCCGCGGCCTTGAGGCCGTCGATCAGGGCCTGATATTCAGCTTCATTGTTTGTCCTGATGCCGATGAAGCGATGAAAAGTGCGCAGCCGGTTCCCCTGATCGTCCTCGATCACGACCCCGATGGCGGCGGGCCCTGGGTTGCCGCGCGACGCGCCATCGGTGCGTAGCCGCAATGTCTTCAGGCGAGCACCAGGATGCGGCTGCAGTGCTCACAGTGGACGAGCTCGTCGAGGCCCTTCCTCAACGTCTGCATGCCCGACGAGGTGACCGTGACCCGGCAGGCGGTGCACTGGTTCCCAACCACCCGGGCGACCGGCGGCTGGGCACGGGTGCGCTTGTACGCCGCCTGCGCGGCGGGCGGAACCTGGGCCCAGATCTCGTCACGCTCCGCCTCGATCTCCGCCAGCTCGCTGCGCGCGGCTTCGAGCTCTTCCTTGAGAGCAGGCTCCTCGGCCGCCGAAACTCGCTTCGCGTCGGCCAGGTTGGACGCGACGGATCGCGCCGCTTCGTCGGCCGCCTCCCCTTCCTCCATGAGGTGGAGCTCTGCGTCCTCCTCCTCGGCAAACCGTGCCTTCATGTGAGCCACCTCTTCGGACATCTGCATGAGCTCGGTGGGGTTGCGGATCCGGCCGCTCATCAGCTCCTTCTCGCGCGTGCGGAGCTTTGAGCGGTGGTCTTCGCGGGTGTGGTCGGACTCGCGAAGGCGCGCCGCCACGGCATCCTGTGCGGCGCGCGCCTCCTGCATCGCCTCCTCGAGGGTCACCACCTCAGGGTCGGATGCAAGGCGCGACTCCAGGCGCTCGATCACCTCGCGCACGGCCCGTTCCCGCTCGACCTGTCCCTGGTACCTGAGCAGGAGCTGGCCCGGATTCATCAGGGCTGCTTCGGTTTGGGCATAGGAGGAACTGTGCCAAAACCGATGCGGTGGGCCTCAGCTGCGCGGTCGGTCGCGACCGCCATCTCTCCGAACTTGTCCTCATACGCGGCGACATTCTGCGCGAGCAGCTGTGACAGCAGCTTCATGTGATTCGGGCTCATTCCGACACGCGTATATATCCGAACCAGTCCGGGCTCCTCAGGAGCCCACTGGCCGAAGTTGAGGACGAAGCCCAAAGGATTGCCGTTGATCAGCACGGCATCCGTGTAGACGACCTGGTTGGCGCTCTCCTGGACCTTGACCCGAATCGGGACCTCACTCATTCCAGCACTACCAGCACCTGGCCCTCCTTGACCACGTCAGTTTCTTTGACCCGAATCTCCCTCACCTTGCCCGCGCGCGGAGCGGTGACCGAGATCTCCATCTTCATGGACTCGAGGATCATGAGCACATCGTCCTCGGCGACCTCATCGCCCGGTTTGCTTGTGATCTTCCACACGCTTCCGACCAGCTCCGCTTTGACCTCGGTCATGCGGATCTGCCTGAGCGACCGAAGTTCGGTGCGGGACGCGGTGTGACTTCCAGGCCCAGCTGCGTCCTGGCTTCCGAAACCGAGGCCACGTCGCGACCGAGATCCCGGCACAGCGCGGCCGCCTTCTCGACCAGGTCGCCATTGCTTTTCGCCATCCTCCCCTCCTCCAGGTAGAAGTTGTCCTCCAGTCCGACCCGCACGTTGCCACCCATCGTGATCGCGGCCGCCACCAGCGCCCATTGATCGAGACCGATTCCGATCACCTGCCAGTGCGACTCGGTGGGCAGCGAATCCACCTGGTCGACGAGGTGGCGGGTGGTGCCGGGGATGCCCCCCAGGACGCCCATGATGAGGCTGAACTGGTACGGGGGCGTGAGCACCCCCATGTCGATAAACGGCCTCGTGTTGCCGATGTGGCCGGCGTCGAAGCATTCCATCTCGGGCCGCACGCCCGCCCTGGTCATCGCCTCGAGAAAGAACTGGATGTCCTTGAACGGGTTGGCGAAGACATGGTCGTGCACGAAGGTTTTGCGTTTGGCCGAGTAGATCGCGTAGTTCATCGAGCCCATGTTCAGCGCTGCCATCTCAGGTCGCTGCTCCCTGATGTGCTCGATGCGTTCTTCGCGCGGAACGCCGATCGCACCAGTCGAGAAATTCACTATCACGTCGGTCCTGGCGCGAACCTCGGCGAAGATCTCCGCGAATGTCTCCACCCGCCAATCCGGGCCGCCTTCGGGCGTTCTCGCGTGGATGTGCACGATAGCCGCGCCCGCGTCAGCGGCGCGCCTGGCCTCCTCGCCAATCTCGTTTGGCGTGTATGGGATGGCTGGGCAGTGGTCGCGTGTTGCGAGGACGCCGGTGAGCGCGGCGGTGATTATCGTCGCCGTCATACCGGGATGTTTCCGTGCTTGCGCCACGGCCGCTCGACCTTCTTGTTTCGTGCCTGCTCGATGCCGCGAATGATCACGCGGCGCGTTTCTGCCGGGTCGATGACGTCGTCGATCATCGCCCAGCCCGCTGCCAGATAAGGGTTGATCTGCGACCTGATCGTCTCGATCAGCTGGCCGCGCGTCTCCTTGGGGTTGGCGGAGGCCTCGATCTGCTTGTTGAAGATGATGTTGACGGCGCCCTCGGGCCCCATCACCGAGATCTCCGCGAGGGGCCACGCGACGATGAGGTCCGGCTGGTAACCCTTGCCGCACATCACGTAATAGCCCGCCCCGTAGGCCTTGCGCATGATCACGGTGACCTTGGGCACCGTGGCCTCCGAGGTTGCGTACAGCATCTTGGCGCCGTGGCGGATGATGCCTTCCTTCTCCACCTGCGAGCCGACGATGAAGCCGGGGACATCCATCAGGTAGACGAGCGGGACGTTGAACGCATCGCACATCCGGATGAAGCGGGCGGCTTTGTCCGCGGAGTCAGAGTCGAGGATGCCTCCCTTCTGCATCGGCTGGTTGGCGACCACGCCCACCGCATGCCCGCCGGCCCGCGCGAAGCCGACGACTATGTTCTTCGCCCACGCCGGCTTGATCTCGAACCACGAGTCGCGGTCGAACACCGCTTTGATCACGCGCTTGACGTCATAGGCGGCGCGTGGATTCGTAGGCACGATCTTTTCGAGCCCATCAACATCTCGATCGCCACTGTCGTCGGTGGCTCGAAATGGCGGCTCGTCCGTGTTGCTGGACGGCAGGTACGACAGGAATCGCCGCACCATGGCGATGCACCCGCGATCGTCTTCAACCTCGTTGTCGCCCACGCCCGACTCGTAGCAGTGCACCTGCGAGCCGCCCATGTCGTGGTCGGTGACGTCCTCGCCGGTGGCTGCCTTCACCAGGCGCGCCCCTCCCAGCGACATCGATGAGGTTTCCTTGACCATTGGCACGAAGTCCGCGAGGCCTGGGATGTAGGCGGTGCCGGCCGAGCACGGGCCGAGCATCGCTGCGACCTGGGGGATGACGCCCGACATCACCACCTGGTCGTAGAAGAGGTATCCGGTCCCGGCGAACGTGGAGCCGGCGGCCTCCTGGATGCGCGCACCCGCCGAGTCGAGCAGCCACACGATCGGCCGGCGATATCGAAGCGCAAGCTCGCGCACCCTTGCGGCCTTGAACTGCTCGCCCACCGCGCCCATCGACCCTGCCATGACCGTGAAGTCGTAGGCGATGACCCACACCTCGCGGCCTTCGACCTCGCCGTGACCTGTGACCACGCCGTCCGCCGGCGTGCCGTCTGTATCCGGTTCGCCGCCGCGCACCGCCTGCTGCGAGGCGAGAAGGCCGAACTCGACGAAGGTGTCCTTGTCGAAGAGGAGGTCGATCCGCTCGCGCACGGTGAGCTTGCCGCGCTCGTGCTGTTTGGCGATCTTCTCTTTGCCGCCCATCCCGAGGTTCTGCTCTCGGCGCGACTTGAGCTCCGAGATCTTGGCCGAGTAGTCCTCGCTCACGGGCGTGATCCTCCCACAAGGAGATCCTCACGCTTGCCCCAGCGATCGAGGAACCGGTAGAAGTTGCGGCGCGAAAGCCGGTCGCGCTCCGCGGGGGCAGTCGCCTCCCACAGGCGATGTTGGTATCTGTCCAGCGGCAGCCCGGGAACGGCGACCGCGCGCCCGCCCTTATCTCGGAGTCGGAAGCTGAAGTCGATGTCGGCGATCCGGTAGAAGCGGAACTTCGGGTCGAAGCCCTGCACCGCCTGGGCGTCTGCCCGCCGAAAGGCCATGCAGTAGGCCTCGATCGCATCCACGTCAGGGCCCGGATCCTCCTCGAACTCCTTCAGCGTGCCCTTGCCCCGAATGCCGAACGGGCCGACGACCACCACCGACGGGTCCGCCAGCGCAGCGATCAACGGTGAGACGGCGTCGCCCGTGAGCTCGATTCCGGGGTCAAACAACACGCAGATTTCGCCGGTGGCCGCCTCGATGCCGGCGTTGACGGCCGTGGCATAGCCGAGCGGAGGATCAAGCCTGATCGAGCGCAGCCGGTATGCGGTGCGGGTGTGCAGCCAGCCGGCCATGCGCGTGTCGCCCGAGTTGTCGACCACGATGGCTTCGAAGTCCGCCTTGCAGTGCGTGAACACCGACAGCAGCCACCGCTCGATGTCTGGAATCCAACCGTGGGCCACTGTTATCAGCGAGACGGCCCGAGGCGTCACCGGCTCGTCCTCCGGCGCCGGAGCTTTCAGCGCCTGGAGCTCGCTCCCGGTAGCGCTGTCGAGAACGTCCCACCCGCCCGCGCGCAGCCGGTCGCGGATCGCATCGGCGGCCTCGAATTCGCGATTAAGCCTTCGCTCGACGCGTTCGGCGAGCAACTTCTCGGCGTCTGTTTTAGCAAGGCGCCCTGCGCGCGCCCGGCCGCGGTCCGCTGCTACCCCTTCTTCGCTTTGACCGCCGCGGTCAACGCCGGCACGATCTTCAGCGCGTCGCCAACCACGCCGAGGTCGGCCATCTTCATGATCGGGGCCTCTGCGTCCTTGTTGATGGCGATGATGATCTTCGAAGCCTTCATGCCCACCGTGTGCTGCATGGCGCCCGAGATGCCCACCGCGATGTACACACCCGGCCGCACGGATTTGCCCGTCTGGCCGACCTGCATCGAGTACGGGACCCAGCCCGCATCGACGACCGCGCGGCTCGCGCCTACGGCACCGCCAAGGGCGCCCGCGAGCGCCTCGAGGAGAGGAAAGTTGTCGGGACCGCCCATGCCGCGGCCGCCGCTGATGACGACCTTGGCGTCCTCGAGCTTGACCTTCTCGGAAGCCTCAACCACGCGCTCGACGATGTGCGCACGCTTGGAGTCGGCGCCGATCGCGGCGTCCACCTCCTTGATCTCAGCCGTCCCTCCGCTCTCCGAAGGTTCGAAGGACTTGGGTCTGATGAGGATAATCGCGGGCTTCTTGTTCGCCCGCATCGACGCGACCTTTGCGCCGCCAAAGTAGGGCACGCTCGCAACGAACCCGCCATCTTTCGCGTCAACATCGCCGGCATTAGAGATGAGGCCGACATCGAGCCGCGCGGCCAGGCGGCCCGCGACGTCGCGGGAATCCGACGTGAAGCCGAACAAAATGAGGTCGGGCGATTGCGCTTTGTAGAGCGCGGCCAAGGCGTCGGTCGCGGGCTCTGCGATGAAATCGTCAAACGCCTTGTCCTCGTTGACGTAGACGACCTTCGCCCCGTGCTTGCCGAGAATCGCTGCTGCTTCCTTCGCGCCCGCGCCGAGCGCGACCGCCTCGACGTCGCCAAGCTCTCGCGCCTTCGCCATCAGCTCCAATGCGGTCGGCTGGAGCTTGCCCTGGTTCAACTCTGCGTACACCCAGATTTTTGCCATCTAGAGCACCTTCGCCTGGACGAGAACCTGGATGATCTGGTCGACCGCGGTCCCGTCGTCCTGGATGATCACGCCGGCCTTGCGCGTCTCGGCCTGTGACAGGCCCTCGATGGTCTCGGCCGGCTCCCCCTTCTCGATGCCTAGGTCGCCAAGGCCAATCTGCTTTATCTCTTTCGAGCGCGCGGCCATGATTCCTTTCAGCGAGGCGTAGCGCGGCTCGGCGATGCCGGCGGTCACGCTGATCAAGACTGGAGTCGCCGCCTCAACGATCTGGTAGCCGTCGGCGGTCTGCCGGTGGACCTTGATGGTCGAGCCATCCACCTCCACTTTCTTGGCTATGGTCAGCTGCGGCATGCCCAGCAGCTCGGCGAGCATCGGCGGCACCATGCCCGTGCTTCCGTCGTAAGACTCGGTGCCGCAGATCACCATGTCCGGCGCCTCTGCCTTTATGGCGGCCGCGAGCACGCGTGCTGTCAGGAGAGCGTCGGCGCCGGCGAGCTGAGCATCGCTTATCAGGACGCCACGGTCAGCGCCCATCGACAGGCCCTTTCGGATCGCATCCTTCGCGGGCTCGGGGCCCATCGACACGAGGACCACCTCTCCCCCATGGGCTTCCTTCAGCTGAAGGGCCTCTTCGACGCCGCACTCATCGCCGGGGTCGAGGACCACTTCTTTGTCGCGAGCCAGTGTGTTGTCGGCTTCGAGGACCGTTGATGAGTTGGGGTCGGGCACCTGCTTGACGGTGACGACGATCTTCACAAGGCAGCCTCCAGTAAGGGAAGAGAACAGCTCAATTATCACCACGGCTGAGTTCGTGACGAAACCGCTCGTAGTCGTCGGGACCGTTCAGACTCCGAAACAGGTGGGGTTCGAGGCCTTCGAGCCAGGTGACTTCGAGCTGCTCGGCCAGGTGGGAAGCCTTGAAGTCACCGGCGTCGAGAGCGGCCGTGATGTGCGCTAACGCGGAGCGCCGATATGCCGCGCACGTGGGTTCCGGGCGACCGTCGATTCGTGGAATCGCAGCATCGCAACCGGCCGAGGCGGCCACCGCCATCTCCGCTATTTCCCGGGTCACATAGGGCATGTCGCAGGCGACCGCAAACGTGACGTCGCTTCGGGCCGCGCCGAGGCCGGCCTCAAGGCCCGCGAGCGGCCCGGCGGACGGCTTGCGATCGAAGACAAGGCGGTACGGAAGATGCTCATGAACCTGCTCGGGCTGGGCAAACGAGACCACCACCTCAGAAAACGCAGGAGCAAGCCGATCTACTACCCACCGTAAGAGGGTCGTCTCCCCCACCTCGAGCCACGCCTTGGTGCGGCCCATCCGGCGGCTGTCTCCACCCGCGAGCACCAGCAGCGTGGCTTGCATCACGACTATCATCGGGCCGCCGTGCGAGCGATAGATTTCCACGTCCATTTGCCCACCCCGGACTGGCTCGACAAGTCGATGAAGGGGTACGTGGAGGCGGCCGAAGCCTACTTCCGCTCCAAGATCGTCAGGCGCACGATCGAGGAGCTCGCGAGCGACTACGAGAAGCTCGACGTGATGGCGGTGCTCCTGGCCTGGGACGCCGAGACCGCAACCCACCGGCCGCGGGTGCCGAACGAGGTGGTCGCCCAGGCATGCGCCGAATTTCCGAAGGCCTTTGTGGGCTTCGGTAGCGTCGACCCGCTCAAGGGAGAGCACGCGGTCGCGGAGCTCGACAACATCAGCTTCATGGAGCTCAAGGGCGTCAAGCTCCACCCCTCGCTCCAGGCCTTCGCGCCGGACGACGAGCGTTATTGGCCTCTATACGAGCGCTGCGAGGAGCTCGGCCTGGCCATCCTGTTCCACACGGGCACCAGCGGGATCGGCGCGGGGCAGCCGGGCGGACAGGGCATCCGCCTCGACTACGCGCGGCCGATCAGGCTCGACGCGGTCGCGGCCTCATTCCCCAACCTCAACATCATCGCCGCACACTTCGGCTACCCGTGGCACATGGAGCTGCTGGCGATGGCCCTGCACAAGACGAACATCTACATCGACATCTCAGGCTGGGCGCCGCGCTACATCCCGGCCGAGGTCCTGCGCGACATGAAGGGCCGTCTGCAAAACCAGTTCGTGTTCGGCAGCGACTACCCGTTCATCCAACCAGAACGGTGCCTGGACGAGCTGGCCACCCTGGACATACCGGAGCCAGTTCTGAAAAAGGTGCTGGTCGGCAACGGTCAGCGGCTGCTCGGACTGTCGTAGCCCCCGACCAGGCGGGCTGAGGCGCGTGCGTGGATCACGATCGCCTGTGCCGGCAAGAAGTTGAAAGGAAGCCCGACAGTCTCGCGAGTGGTGATGGTCACCCTCGATCCGACAACTTCCACCGAATCCACAATCGCTCCGGGCTCCGAATCCCGCATCTCACGAGTCGCCATTACACGAGCGCCCAGGGAGTCGACTATCAGCACGGAACGCGAGCGCAAAGCGCCAACGTCGACTTGCTGTGCCGCCGCCTCGGCCGCCTGTGCGGTGGCCGCTTGCAGTCCGGCCGCCTGTGTGCTCACGAATGCCGCATCCGCGGCATACGCGGCAAGTGGCAGCAGGACCACAGGCAGCAGGACGGCGTAAAACGCGAGCACCTGGCCGCGATCGAGGCGTATCACGGGGTGTGCGATCGCCAGGGTTCCAGCTGCAATCGAACCTGTGAATGCAGTGTCACCTGACTCGAGACCAGGAGTAATGCGGCCCAAGCGACGTCAAGGCTCGCGGACGACGATGCGAGGACGCTGCCGCCTCGGTCGAAATCGCCGACAGACACGACGAGAGTCGCTGATCGCAATGGGTACTCGGCGACGACGCCCCGGAACCGAGCATCGGCGGCTGCCATCGCAGCGTGCGCGCTTGGAGCTCTTGAAGCGGCTTCTGCGGCCGCCTGCGTTGCCGCCTCGAGGCCGGCGCGAGCGCTTGCGACCTGAACGCTGGCCACGGTTCCCAATGCCAGGAGAAGCACCATCGGTGCGCAAAGCGCGAGCTCGAGGAGTGCCTGACCGCGCACTCCCCTCACCTTGCAAACACCTCTTTCTGGACCGCCACGCGCGCATGCAATCGCAGACCATCCGTGCCGACGAGCGGCACGATTACGGGGACCACGCCGCCGATCTCCACCTGCATGGCGTCGCCCAGATCGCTCGCACAGACCCACAACGCAGGAGAGACCTGAGATTGGCCCGGGCACCAGGCGGAAGTCGAGACGCCAACCAGGCTTGGCGAAAGAATTCGCCGTGTCACGTCGACAGCAAGCGCGGGCGTACCACCAGCCGCCGCAGCCGCACGCGCACCGGCGAGTGCGGCGGACCGCGCCGCGAAAGTCTCGGACCCCCAGACCGCGGTCTCGACAGTACCGAGCGCCAGCAGCAGCGCTATGGGCCAAGCCAATGCGAACTCGATAAGTGCGGTTCCGCGATTCGACCGTTCGCGAGTGCTCATTGCAGGTTGTGCTGCAGTGCTGTGACCGCGGGAAACATGACCACCGCGAGGAATGGCAGGAGCACCCCCACGCCGGCCGGCAACAGGACGTGGTTCAACGCCTTGCGGCTGTGAGTGATGAGGTCCCGGCGCTGGGCATGTCGCAGGTCGGTGGCCAGAGCGCGCACGCCTTGCAGCGCTCCCGTCCCATACTCGCGGCTCGCCGCAAGAATCGTGGCGAGGCTTGCGATCGGTGGGATGTCGAGATGCTCCGAGTAGCGCAAGAGGCGCGATTCGAATGGGACTGATCCGACAACCTGCGAAGCGATCAAGAAGCGGCGGACGTCGCGAGCAAGCTCGCCCTGGAGCTTCGTGGACACAGTGCCGAGGGCAGAGAGCGCGCTGCCACCGCCGCTCAATTCCAAAGTGAAGAGCTCGAGCAAGGGAATCAGCTCGGCCGCGAGGCGCCGGCGACGCGAGGCGATTGCCGAATGAAGGGCCAACGAACAGAGTCCGATCCCGCCCGCGAGCCCGATTGCCACCAGGACCGGAGCTCCGGCCAACCCGAGGATCGACGCTGACGCGGCGCCGATCACGGCCAGGCATCCGGATAGCCCGACTGCAAATGCCGACAGTCGCTCGGGACTCTCCTTCCAGCCGGCGCGCTCGACGAGGTCCGCCAGCCTCGACTGCACTCCGGTGATCCTGAGTGCTCGCGACCACTGTCCCGGGGCCTCGGAGCTCGGGCCTACCTCTGCATGCCGCGTTCGCTCCAGCCACGTCAAGGCATCGATGCCTCTCGGGTTATCGCCGATGGCGATGATTGCGATTACGCAGCACGCACCGGCGCAAATTGCTGCGACGGGGTAAATCGACTCAAGCATCGGCGAGCCTCACACGCTCGAGACCCGGCAGGCGCAGCAGGTGTCTCATCCAGACATAGCTGCAGCCCATGATCCCGAGCATTGCCAACAGAAACACTTCGCCGGCCGGCTTTTGAAATGCTTCCAGGTAAGGCGAGTGCAGCGCCGATAGGGCAACCAGGAACGCGATCGGCAGCGCCACGATGATGCTCGAAGCGGATCGCGCCTGCACCTGGAGAGCCCGCGCCTCTCGTTCAACCTCCTGGGCTGCGCTTACTGAGGCTTCCAGGTCTGCAAACAAAGGGGCAAGCTCACCGCCACCGGGTCCCTGTATCAGGACGGCCGCGGCGAGCATGTCGAACAGGGGCTCGGCGATCCGCGCGCGCGCGGCCGACCAGGCCTGGCGGCGTCCGGTTGATGAGCCGGCGATCAGGCGAAACTCGGACCGCAATGGCATCGGCCCCCGCTGGCCAAGAATCTCGACCGCCTGCTGGACGTTGCTCGCGCCGGTCTCGAGCAGCTGACGAAGCATCCTCACGGCCTCTAAAACCGCGTCCTGCCGGACGACCTGTTGGGACCGAGCCCTGGCCGAGACAACCCCATAAACCGCGCCCACCGCGCCGACCGCGGCCGGGACCGCGAGTGGAGCCAGGCCGGTGAGTTCGCCTGCGAAGGTACCGCCGCCAATCGCAGCAGCGAGCTGAAGACAAACGAGCCGGCGAGCGG
Source organism: Candidatus Dormiibacterota bacterium (assembly GCA_003139695.1). Lineage (GTDB taxonomy): Bacteria > Chloroflexota > Dormibacteria > Dormibacterales > Dormibacteraceae > Palsa-872. The sequence continues at coordinate 13,646 of PLJM01000018.1, forward strand.
TCAGCCACGGCCAACCGGCGCTCCTCACAAGCGATGCTTGGGCTGACCACCACCGGCCGCCGACCCTTTGAAGCCACGGGCGCGGCAGCGCGTCCTCGTGCAACGGCGCCGGCACGGCCACGGCGAGGATCGCGCCGAACGTCCCGAGGCCGGCACTGAGTGCGGCAGCGACCTCAAGCATCGAACGCATCCAGGAGCCGCATCGGATCGCAGACAGAGGCGAGCTTCGCTCGCACGCGCTCCGGCATTGCCGCCGCCGAGCCGACCCGGTGCCATCCACCGTCCCGGCCGTAAGCCACCAGCTCTTGCAAGTTGGCGCGTCCATCGTCAACTCCCTGCACGCAGCCCAGTGATAAGAGTCTGCGAGCCCTCGACTCGCCTGAGGCATCCGCAATTCGCACCAATCCGGCATACAGGACGAGGTCGACTGTGTGCGCTACCTCTGCCAGCACCGCCTCGGGACGGGGAGCATGCGGATTGCGAAGGGCGACTCGGACGAGACGCGGCAACGTTTCGCGGGGGCTGTCGGCATGGATCGTGCAAATTGAGCCGGGGTGGCCGGTGTTCATCGCGTCGAGGAGGTCGAGCGCTTCGCCTCCGCGAACCTCGCCGATGATGATGCGATCAGGCGACATTCGAAGCGCCTCATGCACGAGCATCTGGATCGTGATCGCACCCCGACCTTCTGTATTCGGGGGTCGACCCTCAAGCGAGATGCAGTCGTGAAGGTCTCGCCAAAGGTGGAGTTCGGACTGGTCTTCGATGGTGACCACACGCTCGTGCGGGGCGATAAGCCGGGCGAGCACACGCATGAAAGTTGTCTTGCCGGCCCCTGCGCCACCGGCGATGAGGATGTTCAACCTTCCGGCGACAGCCGCCTCCAGCAAAGGGATAAGGGCCTGGGGCAGAAACCCAGCCTCGGCCAGCGATGCGACATCGCGAAAACGGGATGGCGGATGGCGCCGAATGGTGAGACTCATTGGACGTGCCGGTGGCGAGAGCGCCGCGTGCAACCGACTTCCTTCGGGAAGCGTCATCGTCACAGTCGGGCTGGCGCGGTCCAGCCGGGCGCTTGCAGTCCCGTCGGTGTACCAGTGCACCAGGTCCACAAGGGCGGCTTCGTCCGCGAATGGCGGCACAACTTCGTGGCGCCGCCCACCTTTGAAGATGAAACAGGCTTGGGTGCCATTGATCCGGATCTCTTCGACGTCTGGATCTGCAAGGTGTTCGGCAAGCGGGCCTAGCGGTGTCACGGCGGCAAAGATCCGCCGCAACAGCTGCTGCGACTCTTCGCCGTGAATCGGCGGCACGGCGCGTCGTTGCTCTTCTGCAACCACCCGTCCGACCAGCTCGTAAACCCAGGGCTGGTCGTCGACGCGTACGCGTGTGAGATCGCGCCGTGCCAGCTCGGCCGCGAGCTCGGACTCGACGCGCGCGCGGATCTGAAGCTCAACCGCAGTTCGATCGCTAGCGGTTATCGCCACGCAAGGACCGCCGCGCCGGCATCCGGATGAATCGATTTCGCCAGCTCACGCAGTGGACGGCGAAGGCTCCAAACGCGATGAACAGGCAGGCCCCGGGTCAGCCGCGCGGCCACTTGCCGATCCTCTGCGAAGCGACCAAGTATCGGCAGCTGGTGCCGGCTCGCCAGAGCCGCTTCAGCCCCTTCGAGGCAACCACGCCTTACGCGGTTAAAGATCAGACCCGCGCTAGCGGCGCCGAGAGCGCCCGATGCCAGCGCCGCATCAGCTCGTTGCAATCCACTGCGATCAGGTACGACCACCCACAAGAGCCAGTCGGCGGCGGCCGACAGCTGACGCTGCAACGACCCCGTGCTATGTCCGAGATCGACGATGACCGCCTGGTGTCGCGCGCGGGCATCGCTTAGCCACTGAAGGCCGTTGAACACCTCGGCGCTTGCATTACCGATTTCCGCAAACGACAAATTCTGGTCGACCTCGATTGCCGGCTCATCCGCAGAATTTGCATTACTCGCATCAGCAGGTCCGAGGTCCAGGAGAGCGGCCACGCCTCCTCCTTCGGCGTCCGCGTCGAGCAATAGGGTTGAGACCTGACCCTCGGCCAAACGTCGAGCAAGCGCGACGGCAAGAAAGGAGCAGCCTGGGCTGCCTTTGGCCCCGGCGATTGCGATCACCCGGCTCATCTCTGCACCGCTGCAGCCATCGCCTCGTCCGCGCTGGACACAGGACCCTCTGCACCCTCCGATGCCCCCGGCTCGGCGATTACCGCGACGAGTCGCATCGCATCGGCGGCGTAAACGAACGCAGACGCCTGTCTGGAAGTGACCATTACCGTGAGGCCGTTTGGACTCGTCGAACGAACTTCGACGCCGAGGGCGAATGGAATCACGGTCGGGTGATCGGGAGTCCCTCCGACAACGAGCAGGTCGACCTTTGATCCTGGGTCTGCAGCCGGTACGTCCTTCACCGGCACGAACACCAGACGGCGATCGGTGGCCGAGCTCGGGCCCATCACATCGCTTCGCTGGATCAGCTGGCCCGACAACAGATCGTGGGAGGCGCGCAAACCGGAGAGCGTGGATTCGTCGCCGCGGCCAAAGAAAAGTGATTGGCTCGAGGCCACCGACATTCGTTGAAGTGCAATCGCGTCGACACCAAGCGATGCTCCAGCCGGCAAGTCTCGTGCTGCGACGTAGACATCGACCGAGTCGCGAGCGGGATTGGCAAAGACGAGCAGCACCGCGCTGACCGAACCTCCTATCCCCAGCGCCGCAAACGCCACCAACCATCTCTTTCTTTGAATCATGTCGAGGCGACGGTAGGACGACATGCGACGGTGGGCCAAGCCTGCCTGTTAACGCGTACGACCCAGCTGTCGGAAACCGTTGTAAACCTATACTTGACAATCTCCACGCACCAGCTATGGTGCACGCAGTGATCGCAACTGCCTCAAGACCAGCTCAAGAAACGGCCGGCGAGGAGCACAGGAAGTCGCTCCTGGCGGAGTCCGACTCGTTGCTAGACGAGGTCGAGGCGCTGCACCTGGATGACCACATCGAGGCGCCGCAGCCACTCCGCGAGGCCATCCGCACTCTTCAGATCAGATTGGGCCGCCATGATCCACCGTTGCCTCCTGCAACCTTGCGGGCCGCGCACGATCTCGTCTTCGCCGTGCAACAGCGCCTCATGGCGGCCAATCCGAATAACCCTCGGCCCAATCGCCACGTCGGAAGGCCCGGCGGTCAGCCGATCGTGACTATGGTCCGCGACCAAAGACGGTGGAAGCTACTCACTCTGCCACCACCTCCCAACAGCGCTACGGACGATGAGTGGCTGGAGCTGGTCGACTCCACAGTCGAGCGTGCATGGGATCGATGGTGTTATGCGCAGCAGCACGCCGTGCGCGGCGCGCGAGCGCATTACAAGCCGCTCATCGCGTTCGCAGTCGCCCAAACGGCATGGCTGAACTATTGGGACCTTTACCAGGAGGCTGAACGGATCAGGTGGCGGTTGACTGGCCGCCCTTCTCCAAAGCATGTAGAAAGCCCAGTAGCTCCTGGGCTTTGACCGGTGCCGGTGACTCGCGGACTCGTGACGCGAATCTCTCCAGGAATATTCGGAGGGCATCGTCATCGAGCCTCGTCGCGGCTTCGATGATTTCGCCAATCCGTTTCTGCTGGCCGGGTTCCAGGACGCTCGCAAGCATCTCTGCGAAATTAGCCGGCAGCAGGTCCACCGGCCGAGTTTAGGGGTCCGTCTAGACTTCAAAGGCCATGCAGCCTGTCGTGATCGGGGACGTAATCTGGGAGCCCAGCGATGAGGTCATTGCTCGGAGCCGGCTCAAGCGCTTCATGGACCAGCACGGGATCGAGACCTTTCGCGAGCTCCTGAAGCGCGCCGACGACGACATCGAGTGGTTCTGGGACGCCGCGATCAAGGACATCGACATCGCCTTCTACCGCCATTACGACAAGGTCGTCGACCTCTCTGATGGCAAGCCCTGGGCCCGGTGGTGGATCGGCGCTCGTATGAACATCGTGCAGAGCTGCCTCGACCGGCATCGCGACAGCGGGTTCCACGACAAGCTCGCGCTGATCTGGGAGGGCGAGCCCGGCGACGTCCGCAAGCTCACCTATGGCCAGCTCGATGAAGAGGTGTGCCGCTTGGCCGGCGCCCTGCGCCGTCTTGGCGTTCGGACCGGCGATCGCGTTGGCATCTACATGCCGATGTGCCCTGAGGTCGCGATCTCCGTCCTCGCCACGGTCAAGATCGGCGCGGTCATCATCCCGATCTTTTCTGGCTACGGCGCCGAGGCCATCGCGACGCGTCTCCAGGACGCCGAGGCCAAGGTGCTCATCTGCGCCGACGGCTTTTACCGCCGCGGCCAGGTGGTGCCGATGAAAGAGACCGCCGACAAGGCACTCGTTACCTGCCCGACCGTTACGAAGGTCATCGTCCACAGGCGTGTCGTGCGCGAGATTCCCTGGACCCACGGGCGCGACCAGGTTTGGGAGGTGCTGCTCGAGGACGAGCCCCGCCACGCACCCACGCACGAGCTCGACCCCGAGGACCCGCTGATGATCATCTACACGTCCGGCACCACCGGCAAGGCGAAGGGCACGGTCCACGTGCATGGTGGCTTCCCGGTCAAGACTGCGCAGGACATGGCGCACGGCTTCGACATCGGCGCCGACGACACGGTGTTCTGGTACACCGACATCGGCTGGATGATGGGTCCCTGGCTCATCTTCGGGTCGCTCGCGCTCGGCGCGACCATGGTCCTGTACGAGGGCACTCCCGACCATCCAGCGCCCGACCGCCTGTGGCGCATGGTCGACGACCACAAGGTCACAGTGCTCGGCGTCTCCCCCACTCTTGTGCGTGGCCTCATGACCCAAGGTGACGAGCTGCCGGCCCGCCACGACCTGTCGAGCCTGCGCATCCTCGGCGGCACTGGCGAGCCATGGAACCCAGAGCCTTTCAAATGGTTCTTCGAGAAGATCGGTGGCGGACGCCTGCCGATCATCAATTACACGGGCGGCACCGAGATCTCGGGCGGCATCCTGTGCGGCAACGTCATCACCCACCTGCGGCCGTGCTCGTTCGCGGGACCCCTTCCAGGGATGGCGGCCGACGTCGTCGATGCCGAGGGCAACTCCGTGCGCGGCGAGGTTGGCGAGCTCGTGATCCGCAACCCGTGGCCCGGGATGACCCGTGGCTTTTGGGGCGACAACCAGCGCTACCTCGACACCTACTGGAGCCGCTTCGATGGCGTGTGGGTCCACGGCGACTGGGCTTACGCCGATCCGCAGGACGACCTGTGGTACGTCTTGGGCCGATCCGACGACACCATCAAGGTCGCGGGCAAGCGCCTGGGCCCGGCCGAGGTAGAGTCGGTGCTGGTCGCACACTCGTCGGTCGCGGAAGCGGCGGCGATCGGCGTTCCCGACGAGTTGAAGGGCGAGGCGCTCGTTTGTTTCGTCATCCTCCGAAAAGGCAAGGTCGCAAGCGATGAGCTGGCTCACGAGCTCTCCGACCTGGTGGCGACCGCACTCGGCAAGCCCCTGCGGCCGAAGGCAGTCCATTTCGTAACGGACCTACCCAGGACACGCAACGCCAAGATCCTTCGGCGCGTCGTGCGCTCGGTCTATACCGGCAAGGATCCCGGCGATCTGTCGTCGCTCGAGAACCCCAGTGCGCTTGCCGCGATCGGCGCCACCCGCGACTGAAATGCCTAGAAGCTGAGGACCTTGTCGGCCTCCATGGTCAGCCGCACCAGGTCGGGCGGCGTGATGAACGATGCGTTCTCTGTGAGCATCTCCGGCAAGACCCCACGGGCCTCAGCACAGCCTTTTCAAACATAGAACTTGATGCCCTGGACCACGCACTTGTCCAGAAGGTCGCGCAAAGGCGGAATTCCGAGCCCGAAAACATTGGCGATGATGTCGGGCTTGAGCAGCTCCGCCGCATCGCCGGCGAACGCGATGCTGCACTCGGTGCCCGCCGGTGTGGCTCCATTGCATGCGATGTGGAACGGGATGCTGGCGCGCGTTGGATCCTCAGCGCCGGTCGATGTGACTATCAGAAGGCCGGGCACAGGCGTCAGTATGCGGATCGCATGAGGGCAAAGTGAAGCTCACCCGCAAGGACCTGGTCCGTCTTCTCCTCCTCTGGCTGGGCGGGATCGACCTGCGGCTGACGTTGCTGGCGGTCCCGCCACTGATCCCGCTCATCCACCGGGACCTGCACCTCGATGAGAAGGCCGTCGGCGGGTTGGTGTCTCTACCGGTATTGCTCCTGGCCCTCGCATCCGTGCCTGGAGCGCTGCTCATCGCCAAGCTGGGAGTGCGCGGTGCGCTGATCACGGGACTCGGGCTGGTCGCGATCTTCGGCGCGCTGCGGGGAGCGGGCTCGAGTCCCGCGATTCTTTTTTCGGCGACCTTTCTGATGGGCCTGGGGGTCGCAGTGAGCCAGCCCGCTTTTCCATCGCTGGTGCGCGAGTGGTTCCCAACGCGGATCGCGATCGCAACGGCCGTGTACAGCAACGGCATCCTCATCGGCGAGACCCTGCCTGTGACCTTCACGACCCCGGTTGGCGTCTTGCCACTGGCGCACGGGGACTGGCACCTGGCGCTGGCCTTGTGGTCGATCGCCGTCGCCGTCAGCGCCGTCGCCATCACGATCGCTGCGCCCGCACGCCGGCGGCTTGCGGTTCCGGCGCGATGGTGGCCGAGCTGGCTGGAGTCCCAGTCGATTCGAATCGGGCTGGTCATCGGCATGGCCTCGGCCGTCTACTTCGGCGCCAATGCCTACATCCCGGACTACCTCGACCAGACCGGCCGGCACGGGCTCATCACGCCGACCCTTGCTCTCCTCAACGGAGGGCAGCTGCTCACCGCGCCCGTGGTGGCTCTATGGGACCGGCTGCTCACCGGCCGTGCCGGATTCGTCGGCGCAGCCGCGCTGATGGCGCTCTCCCAGGTCGGAATCGTTGTCCTGCCTGGTGCGTGGGTGGTCCCGTCGGCCCTCATGCTGGGATTTGCGACCGCGCTCGCCTTCATCGTCACTCTGACGCTGCCGCCAAGGCTCGCCGCGGCGGGCGACGTCCATCGGATGAGCGCGGCGGTGTTCACGATCCAATACGGGACGGCCTTCATGGTGACCCTCATCGCGGGCGCGCTGTGGGACGCAAGCGGCCGGGCACTGTTTGCTTTCATCCCCGGCGTCGCCGCCGCGGCGGCGATGGGCTGGCTCGCGCTGTCCCTCCGGATCCCGCGCGATGTCCGGGCCGGCTCAGGAACCTGATCAGCCGGTCGCGGTAGTCAGTCGGCTATGTCGTAGGTCAGGGTGTACTTGCCCGTGCTTCCCTCCGGGGCTGAATAAGATCCGGTGCCAGTCAGCCCTTTCAGGGCGCCCTTCGCAGCGCCTTCGACCACCGCCCACCTGGTCACGGCCTGCTTGCCGTTGTACTCACCTTTGATCAGGAGCGCAAAGGATCCTTTCCGGGTGCTGATGGTGCCGTTGATCACCTGGACTCCTGAATATTCGGCGGTCTTGTCGGGCCGGTAGACCATGAGGTACTCGGTGGTGCCCGAGCCCTTGATGTCCCCCGTGAACTTTTGCTTGACCGTTGCCCTGGTCACCTTAGGGCCGGTGGAGGTGCCCGCGGGCTTCTCCTGCCAATCCGTGATCTCGAAGCCACCCTTGGCGATCTTCTTCACTGTGTCACCTCCACCCTGAGCCCGATTACGGGTCGGAAGACGGCCGCGTCCTGCCCACTTCATCAACGACCTGCTGCCTCAGAGTATCCGCGTTCCTGCTCAGGTGGCAGTTGGCGCGTGAACGAAAATGGGCGCCAGAGGCTAGATGGAGCGCAACGAGCGCCAAAGGCGCCCGACATTCAACGCTCCCGCGGAACGAACCTAAGCGCGAAGCGCGATAGGTTCGTGGAGCGGGAGACGGGATCCAACGCCCCCGGTACCAAACCGCCGGTCGAGTTCGTTTATCGACTCAACTGAGACGATCGGTTGACCAGGTTCGCGCGAAACGGCCACGACGCCACCTCGAACATCTCATACCCCACCGCGCGTGAGGTCACAGGCTGTTCCCTAGATGCGCTCGACCCAACGCGAGCGCCACTCAGCCGGCTCCAAGGTTGGCGCGAAATAGGCAATCTGCCTCAGGATCTTTCCCGCGCGGAATTGAAAGAAATCCACCGCGTGCCAGACACTCCCATCCGGGTACTTCACTAAGGACTCGGTCGTGTAGTCGTCGCCGGTACCAGTGATCTTGAGGACCGTATAGCTGGGGGTAGTCACCCACTTGTCCTCGCTGCCGGTGACCCGGCGAGTCTCAACCTTCGGCGGGCCCGGGTAGTTCTCCATCATCTCGCGGTTGTTCTTCACTCCGCGTACGCGCTCACCCGACTGCGGCATTTCCCACACGTATTCGGGATGCATCCACGATTCCATGCGGTCCCGCTCGCCAGCATTGAACGCCTGGAAGAACTTCTCAACGATCTCGCGGTTGCCCGTTTCCGCCATCACCCCGAAGTCTAGTTGGTCACTCACGCCTGGGCCCGCCTCGCCGACTCGGTCAGCGACCGGGTCACGGCCAACCTTTTGTGGTGAATCCGAGTTCCTAGCTCGGATAGCGTCGGACGCTTGGGGCACCCGACATTTCTGGATCGCCGCGAGAGTGAAGGTGGAGCGCAACCGGCGCCGGAGGCGCCGGATATTCAGTAGCCGTCTCCCGTGGAACGAACCTAGGCGCGAAGCGCGATAGGTTTGTGGAGCGCAACCGGCGCCGGAGGCGCCGGATATTCAAAGGACGTCTCCCGCGGAACTCGCCGAGCGAAGCGAAGGCGAGTGGAGCGGGAGACGGGGATCGAACCCGCTACCTCAACCTTGGGAAGGTCGCGCTCTGCCAGATGAGCTACTCCCGCGATAGACCCGAGCCGGACGAACCGGCGTCGGGTCTATTAGGTTAGCGCGAGCGATGGACCTGGCTGCTAGCGGTGCCCCCGCTTGTGATGTTCCGGCTTGTCGTGATCGTGGCCCGCGTCTTTGCATTCATCGTTGTTGTGGTGGTGCCCGGCCACGTCGCACCCGGTCGGCGGGGCCGTCACACCGAAAGTTTCAGTGAAGGTGCCGGTATTCGCCGTGGTGTTGAACGCCAGCGAAATGGTCGCGGTTCCAGCGTCGGGGCCAACGAAGGCAGAGGTACCCGCGGGAGGGGCACCGGCGCCAGCATCTGCGCTGTCCGCGAGGGTCGCGGTCAAGGCCGTCGTCGTTGACGCCCCCGTCGAGGCGCACACGACCACCCCGCCGCCGGCGGTCTGCAGAGTCTTGGTGCCGCTGACATAGGGCGCGGCGGACGCGGTGGCGGCGACTGACCAGCTGGCGCTCCAGCCAGTGATCACCCCGTTGGTGAGGACGATGTTGCCGCTCTCGCTGTAGAAGCCCGGGTAAGGACCCGTAGCCGGCTGGTTGAGCGATCCGAAGTGGATCGCGACGGTGGTGGCGTCGCAATTGGTCACCTGTGTTTGCTGATCGTTGGTAGCCCCGGCGAAAACTCGCCGGACATGGATGAGGCCGCCGCCACCGCGGGACTGGTGACTACGCTGAGAAGCGCCGCCGACGCAATAGCGATAAATATTCGGCGCATGGCATCTGTCTCCCTTGCTGTCCGAGTGAACGGGGACGTTAGTGTCATTGACGCCAAATCGGCCAGAATCCGGCGCTTGCCGCACTCCGGGAGGACTAGGTTTCGACCACGCCCTCGGCCTGCGGAGCCATCTCGGTGACGACGGAGCGCACTAGGGCCGAGTACTCCTCCACCAGCTGGGCCGATTTCACCGGGTCGAGCGTCGACGCGATGATGTGGTACTCGGGACGGTCTGCATCCGGCACCACCAGCACCCAGCCGCCCTCGACGAACACCTTGACCCCGTCGGTCAGGTCGACCCTGTCCTTGATGTGCCTTTCCATCATCGTCCGCATCACGCGGCCCTTGATCTCCCACGGACAGAACTCGACCGCGGTCCTGTGCGCGACCGGCGGGATCTTGTCTCGCAGGCTCCGCAGCGATGCGCCGGTGTGGGCCAGCAGCTCGAGGAGCCGCACCGTGGTGAAGATGGCGTCAAACGACACGGCGAAATCGGGCCAGCAATAGCCCCCCGCCGCGTCCGACGCGACCACGGTGTCAGCATGCTGGGCGGCGCGAAGAACCGCCCCGGGTGTGATCTTCGTGGGCACGAAGCGGCTGTTCATCTGCTCGGCGATCATCGAAAAGGCAAGCGAGGCGGACGCCGGCCCGAGCACGAGACCCGGCTTGTTGCTCAGGGCAAGCTGCACGACCACCGCGAACGCCTCGTCGTGATTCAGCACCTCACCCGTGTCATCGATCAGGAAGCATCGCTCGCCCGGCGTATCGATGAACACCCCAAGCCTCGCCTTCACTGCGGACACGATCACCCCCATCTCGTGGAGGTGGGCCGAAAAGCTCGAGGCATCCTGCTCAACGACTATCTCGGCCGGCGCCGCGCTAAGCGGAATGACCGTCGCGTTCATCTCCTGGAGCACGCGGGGCAATGCCAGCGCCGCCGCCCCGTTGTTGTAGTCGACGAGCACCTTGAACCCGCCACCACGCACTGCCTCGAGGTCGACCTTGCTCAGGATCTCCTCGACGTATCGATCCGTCTGGCCGTCGCGCCGGATGATCCGGCCCATTTCGTAATGCGAGACGCGCCTGATGTCCTCCCTGAAGTAGAGGCTCTCGAGCTTTCGCTCAGTGCGCTTGTCGAGGTCGAGGCCGTGGTCGTCGAAGATGCGGATGTCCACAGATCGCGGGTCGACAGGCGACGTCTGCACGTGGACGGCTGACACGTGGGTGTGGCGGGCCCAGTAGCGCGCCACCGGAGCCGGTAGGACCGAAAGGTCGGTGACGTTGGCGCCGGACGAGATCATCCCCGAGATCACGGCGCGGTGGATCATCCGCGCCGACCGCGTGTAGTCGCGCGAGATCGCGATCTCGGTCCCCTTCGGGCTGAGCGCGCCGACGGCCGCGCCGAGGCGAGCTCCGAACTCGGGTGTGAACTCGACGTTCGTCAGGCCAGTGAGGCCGTAGGAGGTGAACAGGCCGCGCTTCCACGAGCCTGCCCAAATGATCGACTCGTGAACGACCGCGCCCGGCTCGACCTCCTTGTTCGGCCAGATCCGGACGTTGGGGTTGACGGTCGCCCCGGCGCCGAGCACCACCTCGTTGCCGATCACGCTGCCCTCCTCGAGCATGCAGCCGCTCTTCACCGTGACCGATCGACAGACGACGGCGCCACGCAGACGCGAGTTCTCGCCGATGTAGCTGTGGTCCCAGGTGATCGAGTTGGAGACCTTCGCGCCAGAGTCGATGATCGTGTAGCCGCCGACCACGCATGGCCCGTTGACCCACGCCCCTCCCCGCACCTTGGCGCCCGCGCATATTAGGGCTGGTCCGTCGATGCGCGCCGACGATGAAACCTCCGCCTCCGGGTGCACCCAGATCGACTCCCCCACCCTTTCGCCCGGGATGTCGACCTTGACGCGGCCCTCGAGGCAGTCGAAGTTGGCTTTGACGTACGCGCTGTGGCTGCCGACATCCTCCCAGTAGCCGGGAGCCACCCAGCCGAACACCGGCTCTCCCTGCTTCAACAGCTTCGGGAAGACGTCGCCCGACCAATCGGTGACCTCGCCAGGCCGGAAGAAGTCGAACACCGCCGGGTCGAGGATGTAGATGCCGGTGTTGGCCAGGTCGGAGATGACCTCGCCCCAGCTCGGCTTCTCGATGAACCGCTGCACGGCACCGCCCTCGTCGACAACGACCACGCCGTACTCGAGGGGGTTCGGCACCGGCTTGAGCACGATGGTGGCGAGCGCGCGGTGCTCGCGATGGAAGCGGGCGGCGGCAACCAGGTCGATGTCGGTGAGCGAATCCCCCGAGATCACGACGAAGGTCTCGGTGAGCTGCTGGCGTGCGAGCATCACCGACCCGGCGGTGCCGAGCGGCGAGTCCTCGACTGAGTAAGTCAGCGCCACGCCCTGCTCCGATCCGTCGCCGAAGTAGTTGCGGATCGAGGCGCCGAGGTACTGCACTGTGGCCACCACGTCGCGCATCTGGTTGCGCCGCAGGTGCAGCAGGATGTGCTCCATGATCGGGCGCCCGGCGACGGGCACCAGCGGTTTTGGCTGGCGGCTGGTCAGCGGTCGGAGGCGCGAGCCTTCGCCGCCCGCCATGACTACCGCCTTCATGCCCCAGTCATCGCAGTCGATACCATCGTAAGTCGATGTTGGAGGAACTCGAACACGGCTATCCGCTGCTAGAGGAGCTGAACGACTTCGCCCACGACCTGCTCTGGACGTGGGAGCCCCGGATCGAGGCCGCCTTCCGGGTCCTGGATCCCGAACGCTGGGAGGCCACCAGGCAGAACCCGGTCCTGCTCCTCTCACAGCTTGGTGAAGAAGGGGTGGCCAAGGCCATGGAGAGGACCGACGCCCGGGCCGCCCTCGATGACGCACGCGCCGCCTATCGGCAGTACTACGACCGGAACCCGGCCTTCATGAACGCGAAGGCGCCCATGGTGATCGGCTACTTCTCGCTCGAGTTCGGCCTCGCCGAATGTCTTCCCATCTACTCGGGTGGGCTTGGCGTCCTCGCCGGCGATCACCTCAAAGCCACTAGCGACCTCGGCCTGCCTCTGGTCGCCGTCGGCCTCCTCTACAAGCAAGGTTTCGGCCGGCAGGAGATCGACGAGGGCGGCCGCCAGGTCGAGGTGTACTCCGAGCACCGGGGCATCGACCTCCCGATTCGGAAGGTCGAGGGCGTCGAGGTCGAAGCTCCGATCGGCGATCGCAAGGTCAAGATCGCGGTGTGGCGCGCGCAGGTCGGAAGGGTGCCGCTTTTCCTGCTCGACACCGACGTCGAGGCCAACCCGCCCGACCTCCGCGCGATCACTGACCGCCTGTATGTGCCCGAGCCTGATCGGCGGCTGCGCCAGGAGATCGTGCTCGGGATCGGTGGCGTGCGCGCGCTCCATGCGCTCGGCATGGTGGCCGGCGTCTATCACCTGAACGAGGGCCACAGCTTCTTGTGCGCGATCGAGCGCATCCGCGAGCTGCGCGCCTCTCGCCGCATGACACTCGAGGAGGCACGCCTCGTCGCCCGGGCGGGAATCGTGTTCACGACGCACACGCCGATCGCAGCGGGCAGCGACTACTTCGAGCCCGGGCTGGTCTGGGACCTGCTGGGTCCCTACCTGAAAGAGGTGGGCATCTCGTTCGATCGGTTCATGGACCTCGGACGGCAGCGGCCTGGCGATCCTCGCGAGCGTTTGTGCACCACGTACGCGGCGCTGCGCCTGGCGGACCAGGCGGTTGGCGTGAGCCGGCTCCACGGAACTGTGTCGAAGCGGCTGTGGAAGGACGCATGGCGAGGGCTTCCAGAGGTCCAGGTACCAATCGGGTCGGTCACCAACGGGGTCCACATGCCGACATGGATGGCGCCAGAGATCAGGGATCTGCTCCGAAGATACGTCGGCCCCGACTGGTGGGACCTGGACGGCACAGACGGCCGCTGGGAAGCGGTGTTCGAGATCCCGGCGGCCGAGCTGTGGTCGATGCACATGGACCTGAAGCGGCGGCTGCTCGAAGTGGCGCGCAAACGCTCGGAGCACACGGCCGACCTCGACGCGAGTGCGCTGACGATCGGGTTCGGCCGCAGGTTCGCGCCTTACAAGCGCGCCAACCTTCTGCTTCAGGACTCCCCGCGACTCACCAAGATGCTGCGAAGCGCCAAGCACCCCGTGCAGTTCCTCTTCGCGGGGAAGGCACACCCCGCCGACCAACCGGGAAAGGACATCGCCGCAGATGTCGTCGCGTTCGCGCGGCTGCAACCGCGAGTGGTGTTTCTCAAGGACTACGACATCGAGCTGGCCGGCCACCTGGTGCGCGGCACCGACGTGTGGCTCAACAACCCGCGGCGCTTTCTCGAAGCGAGCGGCACCAGCGGCATGAAGGCCGGGGCCAACGGGGTGCTGAACGTGAGCATCCTCGACGGCTGGTGGGACGAGGGCTACAGGCCGGAGCTGGGGTGGGCCATTCCTTCAGGCGCCACCCTCGATCGTCCGGAGGTGGACGATCAGGCCGAGGCCGAGAACCTGTACCGGCTGTTGGAGCGCGATGTGGTTCCCGCGTACTTCGAGCGCGACGAGAACGGCATACCGCAGCGCTGGGTGGAGATGATGCGGGCTTCGATCCGGCACATCGCGACCGAGTTCTCAGCGCGGCGGATGGTGATCGACTACTTCAACACCGCGTACGCGCCGGGCGCGCGGCGGGTTGAGCAGCTGCGGCTATTGCCGGACTGGGGCGGCTAACACCAAGACAGCAGCCCTCCGGGCCGGCAGTGGGCCAGTTAACCCTTTGTGCCCTTTTGGCTGTGTTCACCGCCCGGGGGTACCACCATTTGTGCCCTTTTGGCTGATTCCGGTCAGTCGACCAGGCCGGCTACTTCCCTACAGGGGCCGTCGACATGCCGCGGCGCTCTCGGCGGGCGCCGATGCCCGCCATGTAGAGCTGCACGTACTTCTCCGCCGAGCGTGACCACGACACGTCCTCTGTCATCGCCCGGCGGATCAGCCACGCCCACAGCGACGGGTGCCTGTACGTCTCTGCCGCTCTCACCACGGCCCCGAAGAACTGCCACGCGTCGTAGGCGTCGAACCGGAAGCCATTACCTGTCGCGGCCACCGGGTCGTAGTCCTTGATCGTGTCGGCAAGGCCGCCCGTGGCGCGCACCACCGGGATGGTGCCGTAGCGAAGCGCGATCAGCTGCGCGAGGCCGCAGGGCTCGAAGCGCGACGGCATCCACAGCATGTCGGCGCCGGCGTAAACGCGTTGCGCAAGCGCCGAATCGAATCCGATCGCTGCGGCGACCTGCTTGGGACGCTCGGCCGCCCAGCGCCGGAACATGTCTTCGTAGCGCCGGTCGCCGGCGCCCACCACCACCACCTGCAGGCCAAGGTCGAGAAGGGCGGGCATCGCCTGCTCGACGAGGTCCAGACCCTTGACGTCGTAGAACCTCGAGACGATCGCGCACAGAGGCCGGTCCGAATGGCCGAGCCCGAGCTCCGTCCGCAGCTCCGCGCGGTCGAGCGCCTTCGCCTCAGGCGCCAGCGCCGAATAGTGGTGCGGGATGTTGGGATCGTGCTCCGGATCGAAGAGCTCGTAGTCGATGCCGTCGATGATGCCGTGCAGCTTATGAGCGTGGACCCGCAGCAACTCGTCGAGGCCCTCCCCCATCTCCGGCGTCTGGATCTCCTTCGCGTACCGCTCGCTGACGGTGTTGACGACATCGGCGAAGTGAATGCCGCGCGCCAGGAAGTTGACCTCGTCATCGAGACCGGGAATGCCGGCCCTAAGGAGGCCCCACTTCTCCAGGCCCGCGAGCTGCAGCGCGCCGAAGCCGAACTTGCCCTGCTCCGCGAGGTTGTGGATCGTCAGCGTCGTCGCGATCTCACCGATCGGCCCATCCGCATAGACTCGCTCGACCAGGTTCGGCACGAGCGCCGCGAACGCGTCGTGGACGTGGATCACGTCGGGCATGAACTGCAGTGGCTGAAGCATCTCGAGCAGCGCACGGGCGAAGACGACCGACCTGGCGTCGTCGTCCCCAAACCCGTAGATGCCATCGCGGTCATACAGGGACGGGCAGTCGACAAAATAGACGGCGATCTCGCCGAGACGGCCTTCGAAGATCGTCGCCGCCAGCGTCTGCGCGCCCAGCGGCACCTGGAGATCGGTCAGCACCGGCTTGAGGCCGTTGCGTGCAATGTCGATCTGCCGGTAGCGCGGCATCACGAGCCTCACGTCGTGACCAAGGCGGTGTAGCTCCTTGGAGAGGGCCGCGGCTACGTCAGCGACGCTGCCCGACTTCGCAAACGGCGCCAGCTCGGCGGTCGCGATGAGCAGCTTCAAGCGCCGCGACTCGGTGACCTCGACCGGCTGCGGGTCGCCCGGAATGCGCAGGCCGAGCGAGCCGTTGGGTGGCACCTGCTCGATGTCGCGGCCATCTTTGCTCACCACCAGCGCGAGCTCCAGCGTGTCGCCTTCCCTCTTCGCGAGGTGAGTGAACGGCACCGAGAGAAAGAACGGATCGGGCACCTCCCAATCGGTCTCGGTCTCGGCCTTCGTCTGCGGCTCGACGACGCGGGCCACTGTGACTGCGGCCCCACCGTGGGCCCTGGGCACGATCCGGATCACGTGCGCGGGCTCGAAACCAAGCTCAGCCGTGGCGGCCACCGGCAGCGGCAGGTCCATGCTCGCGTCGCCGTCCGCCGCAGGCGCGCCCGAGCAGTAGATCCAGAACTCGATGTGCTGCGCCTCGAGCTCGGCCGGCGTCCGCGGCGTGTCGATCCGGAAGTACAGGCGCTCGTGGTCACAGCCATAGAAGACACGTTCGACGACACCCGCGGGCCGGTGCAGGGCGCCGAACCCTGAGCCGACCAGGTAGTAGCCCGCGTGGCTCCATTGCGGGTCCTTGATCGACGTCGGGCTGATGCTGATCGATGGCACGCCGCGTTCGGGCGTGCTGGCGGGCTCGATGATCGGTTGGAAAAGGCGCGCCGGCGGGCGCTGCCCCATGAGCTTGTACACGTTGCGGAGATGGAGCCGGAACTGGTTGTCCCAGATGGGATCCATGCCCGAGTCATGCTTGCGGCTGAACCACCAGAACCAGTCGCTCCCTTCGGTGATCAGGATCTCTCGCCATGCGAGCGCCGCCTGCTCTGACTCCTTGGGTCGCTGTCGCAGCTGGTCCTCGAGCCAGTCGCGCGTCTCCGCCAGCAGATCCCACGCGATGTTGTGCTCGGGGTCGCCGATCCAGGTGTCAAGGCTCGCGCCGATCCAGCTTCCGGTATGAAGGCGGTGCAGCTGCTGGCGCGCGGGGTGCTCCTGCAAAAAGTCGCTGACGGTGGTGGTGACGATGTCCTGCGAAACCTCGAGCTCCGTGTAAAGGGCGTTCAGGAAATCGTGGCCGTCGCGTGGATAGAACTCCCAGGCGTTCTCGCCGTCGAGCGCGATCACGGCGAGGAAGTCGCGGTCCTCCTGCTGCTCGCCAACCCGCTTGAGGCGGCCGACGAGGTCTCTCGCGGCGTCGAGCGACGACATGCGCTGGTAGTCGAAGCCGATGACGTTGGAAAGGTTCGAATCACGGAACACCATGGCCACTGAACTGCCTTCGCGGTCCACGTGGTGTGGTTGATAGAGCCGCTCCGGCGACATAGGTCCGTCGATCGAGCGCGCCAGCACCTCGGCGTCGCTGATCATCCAATCAATGCCCGCCTTCACTGCCAGGCCGACGACGCTCTCCCCCACCGCCATCTCCGAGGGCCACATGCCTTTCGGCTTGCGGCCGATCAGGCGTTCGAACAAGCCCTGCCCCAGCTCGATCTGGCGCTCGGCATCTTCGCGGTGTGAGAAATGCCGCTCGGGCAACGGCAGCTGCGGGTTCGCGGTCCGCGCTGAGTCGACGTGGCAGAGCAGAGGCAGGATCGGGTGGTAGTAAGGCGAGAAGGTCAGCTCGACCTGGTCGCGTTCAGCGAGCTCCCGGTACTTCGGGATGACCAGCTGCATGATCTCCATCTGCGCTTCGAACAGGGGATCTTTGTCCGCCTCGGAAAAGTCATGGTCCTTGCGCTTGAGCTCGGCCAGGCGCGGATCGGACTCGGCCCAAGCGGGGTCGCACCACGCGAGGTTGAACCACACCTGCAGGTCGCGCAGGTCGCCGGTCGTGAACTGCGCGTCGACGGGCCGCGAAGCCAGCTCGAGGTATCGCGGCGACTGCTGCACGCGCAGCGCCCGCGGGGATTCCCGCATCCAGCGGAGCACGAACTCGCGTTCCTCGCCTGAGAGGTCCTCTGCGTTGCGGCGGCTCAGGTTCAGGAAGAGGTCGACGGACTCCTCCTTGCCGTAGTCCTCGATCTGAGCCAACAAGGAGGGGACGAGGTTGAATGTCGCCCTCACCTTCGGGTAAGCGTCCAGCAGCGCCGGCATCTTGTAGTAGTCCTTGGCGGAGCGGAGGCGCACCCAGGGCAGCAGGTACGTGTTGGTCAGGTCGTCCTTGTAGTAGGGCTGGTGCATGTGCCAGACAAAGGCGACATGGAGAGGCTTCACGCGTTAATCATCTCAGCGTCGCGGGGGCGGCTGTTTCTACTTGGCCGCTTCGTCGAGCGCGCGGATGAAGTTGACGTATACGCGTTGCTGCTCTCGCAGGATGCCGAGCGCCCCCAATTCCCACCACTCATCCGGAGTGAAGTACGCGCTGACCTCCGCCTCCGGGCCCTGCTTGCTGAACCACTGGATGAGGTGGAGGTTGTCGGATTGCAAGAGCCACTTCGCCATCTCCACGTACCGCGGGTCCCCGGTCAGCCGGGCCTTGTTGTACGCGTGGTGCATCAAACGGAAAATGCCCTGCTGCGCGTGGTTTCCGAGAAAGAACTCCATGCCACCCTCGCCGGCCCACGTCGTCCCGTATTCGTTGATCGGAACCTCGAAAACGCGATCGCCCAGCTCGGCGATGGCCTCCGATGGCAACACCATCTTCACCTTTCGGCTTTTCAGCTCAGCGGCCAACGCCGGCACGAACGTGAAGATTCCGGTGTTGGCGTGGTGGTGCTCGCCAAAGGTCTCGAAGTCCCAGCCCAGCGTGACCACATCTCCCCACGTGTCGCGGATCCAGCCGGCGTAGCGCTCGGGCGTCAGCGGAAACTCGGACCAGCCGCGATTGGAGAATCGGTAGCCGACGTCGTCCGACAGATCGCGATGGCGGCAGAGCAGGGCGAGGCGTTGCAGCGGATATCGATAGACGTGAGTGGGCTCACGCCACCCCATCTGCCACGGACGGCCTTCCATGAAAGCGCCGGCGAAGCCGCATTGCTGAAGCGCGAAGTAGACATCGTTCGACATGAACATCTCGGTGGTGTCGGTCACAGTCACCGGCTTCTGAAACAGCGCCTCGAGGCGCTCGCGCGCCTGCACCATGGACTCCTTGAAGGCGAGGATGTCGACGTAAAACAACCAGGAGTGATACGGCTCTACGCAAACGACCTCGACGTTCGGGCTGGCGCACAGCTGCTTGAACGAATCGAGGACCTTCGGCCCCCACGCCTCTGCCTGAAGCAGAAATGAGTTGCTGAAGCCGATCGACATCTTCCAGCCACGCCTGGTGAGGTCGCGGAACATCTTGCTGGCGGGGATGTAGGAGAACTTCGCGACCTGTTCGAAGTAGCGCCGGTTCATGGGCTCGTCGAACACGCAGTCGGGCATGGCCTCCGCCGAGGTCTTCAGCGGGATGACCTGGGCCGGCAGCTTCAGCCTCCGTGGCTGGTGTACGACCGTGTAGACGACCAGGTTTTCAGCCACGCGGTTCGGGCGTCTTGCGCTGCGGCCGTCTTTGCGTTTTGGCCGCTTCCGGCTCGGCGGGCGGCACCCTTACCGCCTGCTGTGCGGCAGCGAACTCCACCTTCAGCAGCAGCTCCTCGATGACCTTCTCCCAGACGTACTGGCGCGCAGTGACCCGGCCACGCCTGCGAATCGACGCCGCCAGCTTCGGTCGATGCTTGACCAGGGTGAGCGCCGTGACCAGCTCGATCGGGTCATCGGTCTCCATCACGAGCGCATTTCGGTAGGCCTGCGCGTAGTCCTCGCCAGTCGAGCCGGTCACCGCGAGCCCGCCTGCCGCCATCACCTCCAGGCCGACCAGCCCGAATGGCTCGTGGCCGGAGTTCGCAAGCACCGCATCGCAGGCGGGGTAGATGACCCCGAGCATGTCGTCGGAGACAAAGCTCGTGAGGTTGAACATGTCGGCGTCGGGGTTGTCCCGAAGGATCGTCGCCAGGCCCGACGGATCGCCGGGGGCTTTCACGCTGACCACGGTCAGGCCCTGGTGCTCCGCATGGGAAAGAACCTGGCCCCCGTGCGGCTCGCGCCCGCCCCGGATCACCAATTTCACGCGCGCGCCGTGGCGCTTGAGGTAGCCGGCGGCGGAAACCGCCATCAACCATCGCTTGTCGGGATCGAAGCGGCCAATCTTGAAGCAGAGGTAGTCGGCCGCGGCGGCAGTTCTGATTTCTTCGAGTGCAGCGGGGTCGGCGTCGTGGATTGATGCGCGCGGGATGCCGTTAGGGATGACCATCGGGTTCTGGCCCGACTCCCACATCCTGAATTTCATGTAGCGGCTGACCGTGGTCATCGTCGTGGCGAAGGCAAGGGCGCCCCAATTGATGCGCTCGAACCCAAATGTGTTGTTGGCGTTCCACAACATGACGACGCGGTCGCGGAGGCCCCTGTAGTACAGCGAGTCCGAGATGAGGTTCATCGAAGCGGCCGTGTGCCATTCCTCTCCCAACACGACGACATTGCGACCGGAGCTGACGGCGGGAGCGATCACCTGGTTGATCAGGCTGAGCGGCAGGCTCGAGTTCCAATCGCGGACCTTCTCGTCCTCCCCGTCGTAAACGCCGCCGCGGTGGCGGGCGGAAATCCATTGGCACCAGCGGCGGTAATGAAGGCGCCCGCCTTCGTGCGTTTCTTCGCCGGGCAGGTCCGGGTCGCCACAGAAGAAGAGGTGCGTGTCGTAGCCAAGCTGCGCCAGCGTGCGCGCGAGACCTTTCACGCGGACCCCAAGGCCGCCGGCCTGGCTGTAGACGTCAGGCCCCTCGAAGCTGAGGATCACGAACACGGTTGTCTGCGGAGTGAAGTTCACTTTGTCTTTCGCACGGCTTCGAGCGCGACTGCGTGCAGCTCGGCGCTGGGCGAGCAGAGCAATGTCGTCCTCGTCTCGAGGTTGCAAGTGAGGCGGTCCAGCGAACCGCCCATCAGATCGGTGGCGACGCCACCCGCCTCAGCGAGGATAAGGATGCTCGCGCTCATGTCGAAGACTCGCATCGGCACCGGTGCGCAGAACGCGTCGAACGCACCGGCCGCCGTATGCACGATCGAGAGCGCCATCGATCCCAGGATGCGAACCTTGCTCGAGCTTGCGACCAGCCCTTGCGCGGCCACCAGCGAGCGCGGGTTGCTCTCGAGCGCGATCAGGCGGATGCGCCCGCGATCCTCCGGAGGTTGTACCTGCAGGGCTTCTCCGTCCCGCCACGCGCCCTGCTTGCGAATGGCTTTCCATTCCTCGCCGTTGACGAGATTCAGCACATAACCGGCGACGGTATCGGCCACAGTGGGCCCGTCGAGGAGCGTGAGCATGAGCCCAAAGAAAGGAAGGCCCTGCTTGGCGTTGAGGCTGCCGTCGACGGGATCGACGAGCACCAGGGGAAAGTCGGCGCCAAAGCTGCGAAGTCCGATCTCCTCTGACAGAACGGAGAACATTTCGCCGTCGTCCGCTACGCCCTCCAAGCGGCCGAAGACGACAGCCTCTGCCGCTCGATCGAGCTCCATCGTCCTGTCGCCACCCGCACCGACTGTGAGCGGCGCGCGCCCGACCTCAGTGCCTGCGAGCGGTAGGACGGTTTCGCGGACCGACGCGCCGATGCGCTGGAAGAGAGCGAGCCAGTCGGACGGGCTCAGGCGAGGCCCGCGCCGCCCGAGAATTGCGGGTCCATCTTCCGGCGGCGGCGGCGACGGCGCTCCACGACGATGGTGGTGAGGAACGGCTGCTGCATCGCCCACACTTTCTCGATCAGCTGCGGGATCGGAATGCTGTGTGGTGACTTGATCCCAAGCATCACGAGCCGCTCTGCGGCGGAGTCGGTCAGCTCGGTCTTATCGTGCAGATTCAGCTGCTCGAGGGTTTCCAAGATGTCGTCGAGACGGCGCAGAACCTGCCGCCGCTCCTGATCTTCCCGTTGGAGCATCGCGAACAGCTTACTTGGCGGCGTTGGTGAGCGCGAGGCTCACCTCGGCCGGCCGCTCGAACTGCAGCCAGTGGCCCGCGCCCTCCAGCACCTCAAACCTGTATTCGCCCTCAACGTGTTGTGCGGTCGCCTCAGCCGCGGTGCGCCCGAGAGCGGGATCCTGGTCGCCCCAGAGCAGGGCGGTTGGCATCTTGATCGGCCCGATGCGGATCGGGGTCTCCCACGCGCCGCCGCCCGCGACCAGGTTGGCGCGGTAATAGTTCAACGCCGCGGTCAGGCGACCGGGCCGGCTGACCGAACGCGTGAAATGGTCGATCAGGCCGCGCGGGACTGCATCTGGGTTGGGTCCCAGCGAAAACATCGAGCGGAGCCTGCGGTAGTCGTCGTCGGCGAGCACCTCCTCCGCCTTGCCCTCCATCAGAAAGAGCCCGACGTAGCGCGAGCGCGCCTGTTGGTCCTCGTCACCGCGGCTGGCGGCCGCGAGTGCTGCCGGGTGTGGGACCGAAAGAGCCGTCAGCGTCTTCGTCATCTCTGGATTCCTACCTGCGAAATACCATGCGACCATCGCTCCCCAGTCATGGCCGACCACATGGGCGGCGCTTCGTCCGAAGGCGTTGATGATGAAACGAACGTCGTCGGCGAGGTGATCGATCGAATAGTTTTCCACGCCTTCGGGCGCGTCGCTGAGTCCGTAGCCGCGGAGGTCGGGCGCCACTGCGAGAAATCCGGCGTGCGCCAGCGCGTCGACCTGCTTCGACCACGATTCCGCGCCCTCCGGAAAGCCGTGGAGGAGGATCACCATGTCTCCGGCGGCGGGCCCATCGACCATCGCGCGAAATCGCAAGCCGTTGGCCTTGATCATGTGCTGGCTCGCCGTCATTTGATCTCTTTGACGAAGGCCGTGGCGACATCCAGGGCCTGGTCGAGGACTTTGAGCAGACCGTGGCCCTGGCCTTCGAAGATCTCGAGCCTGGCGTTGGGAATTGTCTTCACCCATTTCTTCAACAGGTCGATGCGCGCGAATGGATCGCGGTCGCCACTGAGGAAAAGGGCCGGACAGCGGATCAATGGGAAGTGCTCAGTCCTCAGCTGGTCCGTGAACCCAGGGCGGTGGAGTGGATAGGAGAAGAGAATCAGGCCGCCGAAGTCCGCTTCGATCGCCGCCATGCTGGCGACTCTGCCTCCGAACGACTGTCCGCCGCCGATCACATCGTGCCCGCGGCCCGAGGTCTTGATAAAAACGGGGACTGCACGTTCTGCGCTGCCGCGAGGGAGGTCGACGGCGATTGCCTCGATGCCGCGACGCTTGAAACCGACTACGTATGGCTTCATCGAGGCGGCGTTGCCTGATGCGCCGTGTCCGAGGACGACTTTCATCGCTGAATTCTCAAGCGGACGCTCAGTTGAGCCCCAAGGCTCGTTGTTGATCCAACCATTCGCGTGAAATCTTGACGTCGACGCGACTTATGCACAGTGCGCACCAGATAATTTCGCAGCGCTCGCATGCGATGTGTTGATGGTCCTGCGAGAGGTCCATGTACATGGTGAATGTGCCGCACTCGAAGCATTTCACCGGACACTTCACGAAAAAAAATCTTATCAACCCCTTGACGTACGCGTGACATTCCGGTATCTAAACAACTTGTATGGCGTTGCGACACTTGGTTGTCACCACAGAGACGACTGTGCGCGACCCATTTCGTAAAACCGCCACGGTCACGGAGACCTCGTCGTTGAGGCTCTGCGGCGAACCCCGATGGGTCACAGAAATGGAATCCATCGGGTCGACAAAATTCGCGAAGGAGGTATTGAATTATGGCTGCTAAGAAGAAGGCTGCAAAGAAGACTGCTGCCAAGAAGAAGCCGGCTGCTAAGAAGAAGAAGTAGTAACAACTTCTTTTTCTTTTTTCGTTAGTTAGTGCGAGCCGGGGTTCTGTGGAGCCCCGGCTCTCCTCTTTTGATGGGGTCGTCGATGCGCATGAGCTTCTCGCAACTCTTCGTATCAATAGAAGGAGGTGAGAAAAATGGCTGCCAAGAAGAAAGTCAAGAAAGCTGTCAAGAAGGCGGTAAAGAAAGTCAAGAAGGCCGCGAAGAAGAAGTAGTTAGCAGTAGCCAGTCTTGGGCCGGGGTTCTGATGAGCCCCGGCCTTCTGTTTTCCCCTTTGGGCGTTGACCAGGACAACCGCATATAAGAGGAGGCTTGACTTACGAACATATGTTCGATAGCCTTCACCTACCTCCTTCTCTCCTGCGTCTTCACCCGGAGGCAAAAAAGATGCAGGACTCCCAACTCGACGATGCCATCAGCGCGATCCGGGTGCGCTTTGGCAGCCAGGCGCTGACGAGGGCGGCGGAGCTGCCGCCCCCACAGCCCTGGTCGAGTGGCACCCCGCTCGATCGCCTGACCGGGATTGGAGGATTGCCTCGTGGCCGGCTCACTCTCCTAACTGGGAGTGGAACCTGCGGCAAGCTCACGCTCGCCCTGGCGCTGCTCGCGAGCGCGACCCACGAGTTCGCTCACACAGTCGTGATCGACAACGCCTCCTCACAGGGGGATAGCGCTGGCCGGGCTTTGCCTGGCCGGCGCGATAAGGGGGAGTCCCCCTTCTCATTCGACCCTTGGGCGCTGCTCGCGTTCAATCCCGACTTTGGCTCGCTCACAGTGGTGCGCTTGAAATCGGATAGTGCGGGTGAGGCGGCGACGGCGCTGGCCAAGGCCGGGGCCGGCTTCATCCTTTTAATGGGCGAGATCCCGGAGCCGTGGCTCGGGCCACTGGAAGCAGGAGCGAACCGTTCGGGCACTGTGCTGATCGGCGTGGTCGAAGCGCCGGGCCGTGCATTCGCACATGCCTCGAGCCTCAGCCTCGGCTTCTCGCGTGCGGAATGGATCATCGAGCGCGGCCAGCTGGTGGGGATGCGCACCATTGCGCGCTGCCTCAAGAATCGGGTGGCGCCTCCGCTCGGAGAATCCGAGTTCGAGATTCGCTATCCCCAAGGGGCCGAGCTCTTCCTTCAGCACCGTGTTTCCGAAACGCAGCTTCAACTGGCGGAGCTGGAATGCGCATCTGCTGTGGTCTGATCGGAAACCTCGAGCTCGCGCAACGCCAGGACCTCTATGGAAGTCCCGTCGTCGTTGGCGCTTGGGAGGAGGAGAAAGACGATGTCGTCGCCGCCTCAGAGGAGGCGCTGCCATTTGGCGTGGTGCCGGGGATGCCGCTGCGCCAGGCCGTGCACCTCTGCCCGCAGGCGACGTTCGTTCCTCCGAACCCTGAAGCGGCCGTGCACCTGCGCGAGCTGATCGCGTCCGCGCTCTACGACCTCGCCCCTATCGTCGAGGTTCGCATCGAAGGCATCGCGTGGTTGGACGTGAGTGGCGTGCCAAAGCCTGGCGAATCGATCCGCGAGACACGGCGCCGGCTGCGCGCTGCGATCGGCCGCGAGCCGAGGCTCGGTCTCGCGCCAGGGCCTTTCTCATCACGCCTCGCGGCTGCTCGAGCGCGGCCGGGCCGCCTCATTCGCATCGAGGATGCCCGCGAGTTCCTTTCACCCCTGTCATCACACGAGCTGCCGCTCGATGAGGAGCAGCTCGAACGCCTGGACCTGCTCGGCCTGCGCACCCTGCGCGCCGTGGCGGCCCTCGGTCAGCGTGAGCTGGAGAGCCAGCTCGGACGCGCCGGAAGGCACGCGGTCCTGCTTGCGCGCGGCCTCGAGCCAGATCAGCTCACGCCCTGGAGCCCGCCACTGTTCACCAGCACGCACCGCCAATTCGATCCGCCTGTCGAGGACCGCGAAGCTCTGCTCTTCGTCGCCCGAGCGCTCTGCGGCGACCTCGCAGTAGAGCTCGGCCTGCGCGGCGCTGGCGCCAAGGAAGTGCGGGTGCGACTCATCTTCGAATCGGGCAGCCATGAGGAACGCGACTCCCTGGTACGACACCCGCTCAGCAGCGCGGCCGAGCTCTTCGGCCTCATCGGCTCGTGGATCAAGGAGTGGTGGCCGCGCGCTCCGATCACCGAGCTGTGGATCGAGCTGCCGATCCTCGAGGGCGCGGGCCGCAGGCAGCTGCGGCTGTGGGCGGGCGGGGACGGCACCAGCGACGAGGTGATCGCCGCTTTCGAGCGGCTGCAGGAACGGCATGGCGACGAGGTGGTTCACCAGCCACGGCCGGCGCTGCTCTCCTCCCCACTCCCCACTCGCCGGTTCGCATGACCCGCCTGCTATCGCCGCCCGCCATGGTTGACGTAACGCTGAGCCCCGATGGCACACCAGGCTTCATCACGGGCGAGTTCAGCGGCTCCATCGATCCGATCGCGCGCTGGAAGGTCGAAACCGAGTGGTGGAACCAGCCGGTCATCCGCGAGTACTGGAAGGCCCTGCTCAACAACAGCCTTCTGTGCGAGCTATACCACGACCTCAGCAGCGACGAATGGTTCGTGGAGCGGGTCTATGACTGACTCAGAAGCAGCCGTTAGCCGGATATCCAGGCTGGTTGGAAACCTTCATGAGGACAGTGCCCGTGTAAAGGTAAATACCCTGGTCGGTGCCAAACCAGGTTCCGTGGCTGTCCGAGATAGTGGCGAGGCGCAGGTGGTCGCGGTGGCGGAACTCCGAGTTGGCCAGGGTCAGACCAAAGAAGGCAGGAAGTCATCGTCGGGGAGCAAAGCGGAAATTCTCCAGAAAAAGAATTGACCCCGCCGGTTCGCTTCGCTGGCTCCGGCATCTGTCTTGCGACTGGTGCCAGATCCCTCGCACGTTTCCTTCGGGGCCGTCACCAACGTATGCCCCCTATGAATAGATGGCAATCCCCAAAATTCGTCGCCAGGCTACCTCGGGTAGCCCACGCGTGAATCCTTACGTCGAGCTGCACTGCCACTCCAACTTTTCCTTCCTCGACGGTGGCTCCCATCCTGCCGAGCTGGCGTTCCAGGCAGCCGAGCTCGGCATGCCAGCGCTCGCGATCACCGACCGCGGAGGCGTGTACGGCGCTGTCAGATTTCTACAGGCGTGTCGCAAGGTCGGGGTGAAGCCGCTCATCGGCGCCACGCTCGAAGTCGACGGCCAGGACGTGGTGATGATCGCGCGCAACCTGCGCGGCTACTCGAACCTGTGCCGCCTGCTCACCCTTGCCCACACGGACCAACCCAAGGGCGAGGCGCGCACCACCCTCGCCACCGTCTCCGAGCATCGCGGCGACCTCTTCTACCTCAGCGCCACCGACGAAGAGAATCGCCTCCGCGACCTACAAGAAGGGCTGGGCAAAGAGAACGTTTTCAGCGAGCTGCATCATCACCTTCGTCCCGAGGACCCATGGGTGCTGGAAGGCAGGGCGGAGATGGCAAGGCGCTGCCGAGCCCAGGTTGTCGCGACCAACCAGGTTCACTATCACGTTCCGGAGCGAAGGCGGCTGCACGATGTGATGGTCGCGATCCGCCATCGCGCGACCCTCGATGAGGCGCGGCCTCACCTGTTTCCCAATGCCGAGCATCACCTGAAGAGCGGCGAGGCGATGCGCCCGCTTTTCAAGGGTCATGCCGAAGCGCTCGCCACCCCTTGGGAGATCGCCCAGCAATGCGAGGTCGATCTCGACTTTCGCAAGGTGCGCTTTCCCGGCTACCCAGTGCCATCGGGAGAGACACCTTTCTCATTCCTCTACAAGCTGTGCTTCGAGGGCATGCGCAACCGTTACCGCCCGATCACCCCGGACGCGGCTAAACGCCTCCAGCGGGAGCTGGAGGTGATCGAGAAGACAGGCCTGGCCGAGTTCTTCCTCATCAACTGGGACCTCATGCGCTTCGCACGCGAGCATGGCGTGCCCGGCCAGGGCCGTGGCTCGGCCGCGGACTCGATCGTCGCCTATGTGCTCGGCATCACCCGTGTCGATCCCATCGAGCACAACCTCCTGTTCGAGCGCTTCCTGCACGAAGAGATGACGAGCATGCCGGACATCGACATCGATTTCTCGACCGAGCACCGCGAGCAGGTGATCCAGTACATCTACGAGAAGTACGGGTGGGAGCGGACGGGGATGGTCTGCAACGTCGTCACCTTTCAGCCGCGGATGGCGATTCGGCAGGTCGGCAAGGCACTGGGCTTCTCCAACGAGCTGCTCGACCGGCTCGCGAAAGGCGTGGATCGGTGGTTCACCGAAGACGTCGAGGATTCGATGACGGGCGCCGTACCGGCTTTAATGGGGGGACTCCCCCCCACCGCGGCGGCCGGGCAAAGCCCTTCTCCCGGCGCGCCCCCCCTGGAGCTGCGGCCGAAGAGCTGGCTCCAGTTCCTCGAGCTGTGCCGGGAGGTGATCGATTTTCCTCGTCACCTCTCGATCCACAACGGCGGCATGTTGGTCACGGGAGAGCCGCTCGTCGATATCGTGCCGGTCGAGCCGGCGACGATGGAGGGGCGGCGGGTCATTCAATTCAACAAGGACGATGTCGAGGACCTTGGCTTGATCAAGATGGACATGCTCGGGCTGCGCACGCTCTCGGTCATCGCCGAAGCGCTCGAGCTGATCAAAGACAGAGACGGTGTTCGGCCAGACCTCGACCAGCTGGCGCTCAACGACCCAAAGGTGTTCGAGATGTGCAGCGCCGCCGACACCATCGGCGTGTTTCAGATCGAGTCGCGTGCGCAGATGCAGACGCTTCCCCGCACGCGGCCAAACAGCTTCAACGATCTGGTGGTCGAGGTCGCGATCATCCGGCCAGGGCCGATCCAGGGCAACGCGGTTCACCCTTACATCAACAGGAAGCAGGGTCGGGAACCGGTCACCTACCCGCATCCACTGTTGGAGCGGGTCCTCAAGGACACGCTTGGGATGATCCTCTACCAGGAGCAGATCATCGAGATCGCGATGACGGTCGGGGGCATGACCCCGAGCGGGGCGGATGGCTTTCGGAGGGCGATGACCCGCCACCTCAACCACGTCGAGATGTCATCGCTCGAAGGCGTCTTCATCGAGGGGTGCCTGGCCAACGGGGTTTCACGCGAGGTCGCCGACCAGCTGTTCGCGGCGGTGCAGGGCTTCGCCGTCTACGGCTTCTGCCGCTCGCATGCTGCAGCCTTTGCTCGCACTGCATACGAGACGGCGTGGCTCAAGCTCTGTCACCCTGTCGAGTTCGGCTGCGGCCTGCTCAACAACCAGCCGATGGGCTTCTACCACCCGAGCGTGTTGGTCGAGGACCTGAAACGGCATGGCGTCAAGGTGCTGCCGGTGGACGTGAACCTCTCAGACGTGCGCTGCCTCCCGGAACCAACCCTGCCTGTTAAGGCCGAGCACGCCATGCGCGTCGGCTTCAACTACGTGCGCGACCTCGGCGAGGACGGCCGCAAGGCCATCGTCGCGGAACGCGCACGCGGCGCTTACAAATCCTTCGACGACTTCATCGACCGCCTGCGCGGTGGCCCTATCGGCCCCCGCGCCGTGCGCAACCTCGTGATGGTCGGCGCTTTCGACACGCTCGGCCAACCCAGGCGTGAGCTCCTATGGGGCTGGCAGGAGCGATGGCACGGCCGCGGCCTGAGGCGCGGCATCCAGTCCCAGTCAGAGCTGCGGCTGAACGGCGCTGCCCCAGACCTTCCCGCGCTCGACGACTTCGACGTCAACCAGCTCGAGTACCGCATCTCCGATCTTTCGACGGGCCACCACCTGATCCATTTCTGTCGCGACCGCCTGGCCGACCTCGGCGCCCTCGAGAGCAACCAGCTCCCCGCCATTCCGAACGGACGAACCGTGCGGGTCGCCGGCCTCGTGATCACACGCCAGGCGCCGTCGACGGCGAAGAAGATCCGCTTCTTCACATTGGAGGACGAGTTCGGGCAGGTGAACGTCACGATCAAGCCCGACGTCTACGACCGCTACCGCCAGGTGGCCAACCACCAGCCGATCCTCGTCATCGATGGGGTGATGCAAAGACAGGACGGTGTCTGGTCCGTTCTTGCCTCCCACATCCAGGCCATCGAAGGGGTGCCAAGGCCCAGCCAGCGCTCCCACGACTACCGCTGAAAAACCCCCTGCGGCTTACTTTCTGTAGCCACGCAGGTGCTTTTAAGCGAAGCTATGTTGGGCCCGTGTCAACAGCGCGGCAACCCCCAGAGGAAAGACCCATGTCAATCGGCCGAGAAATCGAAGACATCGCGCGCGATCTCATCAAGCATCAGCACGACCACCCACCGGTCCGCGACCTCAACCGCGAGACCGAGCGGAGGCTGACGCTCGCCGACCGCATAGCGATGGACTTCACGCGCCTTGTGGGCAGCTGGGTCTTCGTCCTCGCCCAGTTCGGATTGATGTTGGTGTGGGTCCTGCTCAACGCGCTCAGCCTCATCAGGCACTGGGATCCATATCCCTTCCAGTTCCTCAACTTCATCGTCACCCTCGAGGTCGCAGCATGGCTCTTGCTGGTGCTGATGGCGTTCAACCGGCAGGCCGACCGCGACCGGTTGCGCTCCCAGCACGACTACGAGCTCAACGTCAAAGCCGAAGAGGAGCTCAAGGCTTTGATGAACCACCTGATGCACCAGGACGAGATTCTTCTTCAGATTGTCAATCGCCTCGACCGCTCCGACCGCGAAATCAAGCGCGTCGCGCGATTGTTGGAAAACGCGCAGGAAACCCGCACCGAAACAAAGCCCGAAGCGCCAAGGTCCGGCGGCCCTGAGCGGCCGATGGGCGTCCCCGCCCCCTAACCCGCGGAGACCTTGTAGACCGAGTACTCGCCGTTGGTGTAAACGCGAGTGCCGTTCTGATTCCAGTACGCGATGTTCGCGTTACGAGGCGCTGCCAGCTCCTGCGGGCCGATCAGCACGTAGCTGATCCCGTACTTGTCGACAAGGTCGGGCGTCGATTGCGCCCCCTGGAGTATCAAGACCTGGTCGGCGCCCTTCTGGACGAAGTCGGCGACCCCATATGTCCAGAGCCAGCCTGGGTACCCGACCAGGATTCGCCGGCCGGAGAGTGTGGCGATGGGGTTGTTGTGCTCATCGGCCACCGCAAACACGGCGTCGGGACTGGTGTTCTGCCGCACCCAGTCCGCAACCTGCAACCCTTTCGCGTCCACGAACTGGTAGGAGCTGACGGTCGGATCGGAGGCTCGCGCGAGGTCGAGCGCGCCAGAAAGGCCCAGCGCCACCAACAGCACCGACGCGAGCAACGCCGCCCCGGGCCCGCGTTTGAAAAGTCCCGCCAGCAACCCTCCGACCATGACGCTTCCCAAGAGCGCCCAGAAGATGAAGAACTTGGTGTTGTCCCAGTCCCAGGGCTGCAGCACGATGACGTTCGGGACCAGGAACCACAGCCACATCGGCGCGAACCATTTCCCAAGCCGGGTCGGAAACCATCGCTGCACGAAATACGCGGCGATGAGAAGAGGGATGAACACGGACGTGTTCTTGATCCAGAACCAGAACCATCCGTCCCCGTCGGTCAGCCACCCCATCTCGATGCAGTACCCGCCGACGCTCGGTCCAACGCCGCACTGGCTGTTGTTGGCGGGCGGCAGCATCCAAAGGACCAGGGGCACGCCGATGGCAAGCGCAGGAATGAAGAACGCGAGCCATTCCCGCCGGCGATTGAAGACAGCCCAGAAGATCGACAGTGCGACGACTGTGCCGTACGCATGGACGTGAAAGACGGGCATGGCGCCGGCGACCACGCCCGCGAACAGGAACGTGCGCCAGCCCAATCGCTCGCGCACTGCCAGCCACAGCAGCACAAGCACGATGAGCGCAAGGCTGAAACCGAACAGCGTCGAGCGCTGCGGCACCAGGTAGGCGAGCACTGGGTTCAGCCATTGGTAGTTGAGGTCGCGGTTCAGCGTGTACTCGCGTGGTAGATGCGCCAGCACCCCGAGGCCGCCATGCTGGATGTCGGAGACCAGGTAGATGAAACCGAGGCCCCCGCTCAACAGGAAGACGAAGACAGCGATTGCCGCCGCAGCGCGGCCTCCCGCAAAGCGCTGGGCGGCCAGGTAGAGCACCGCGGGAAAGGCGAGGCCCAGCAGGCCGCTGGTCAAGACCAGCGCTGAGGTCAGATTGCTACCGAACGGCACGAGTGTCGCCGCCAGGAAGTCGATCATGAACGGGTAGCCGAGGTGGTTGCCGGGGTCGATCGGAAACTGCGGCGGAAAGTTGTGCCCGTACGCGAAGGAGCCCGCGAATGACAGGTGCGCGGCCCAGTCGCCCCAGATGTTGACGTAGCCCGCCCAGAGTCCGTCCGCCTTGTACACGTAGGCCTGGCTCAGGAAGTGCAGCGCCCACGCGCCGCAAGCGAGAACGACAGCCGCCAGCGGCCACGGGTGGCCGGCGCTGCGTGGCGATCTCCACCAACGAGCCGCCGCATCGGCAAGGTCGGCCGCAAGGCGGCGTCGCTCAACGATCGCTGCGCCGGCGCCGGCGGCAAGCGCAACCACCAGGCCGAGCAAGACGGTGGTGACGGTCACATCGCGAACGACCATCGAGACGATGAAGCTGGCCGCTGCCACCGCCATGGCACCGAGCACCGTGCCGAGGGCAAGGCGCTCCTCCAGGACGAGATCCGCACCGCACAGATAGGTGATCCCGAACCCAGCCACGACGCAGCCGGCCAACACGATCGCGGGTGCGCCGACGAGCAGGAAAAGCAGCACCAGCAGGACAAGGGCGGCGGCCACGGCTACGAGTGGCCCCATCTGCCGCTCGACCGGCACTGATGTGGGCCTGGAGACAGCGTCCGCGCCCATCACTCCCAGCACCACAATGCGGGGCTCACCGGTGCAGCCGGGTTGGCCGGGCAGTGCTCGAACCAGATCTTCGGGCCCCAGATCGGAGTGCCAGGAGCGAGGTACAAGGCCGAGTTGGAGATGGGCAGCGCAGTCCACACGGGATAGAAGTACGAGAAGAACACCACGGCTACAAGGAGATGACCGACCAGGATCTTCTTTCCCGTGCGTGGCACGCGCTCAGCAATCTGGGCGAGCACGAATGCCAGGGCCAGGATCATGAAGATCAGCCCGCCGAACATGTGGTACATGAAAATCACGCGGCTGATCTGAGACCAAGGTAGGTACTGCGTGACGAATCCGAGAAGGATCAGCGCTGCGGGGAAGCTCTTGTGGCGGACTATGAAATACGGGAGCGCCAGCACGCAAGGCAGGCTGGTCCACCAGATCCAGGGGTTGCCCAGGTCGGCCATCCATGCGACGAGCGGTTGCCCTGTCCAGTGGTCGGTCCCAAGACCCGAATACTCGGCGTAGTAAAGAACTGGGCGCGACAGGAAGGGCCACGACCACCATGGCGAGCCGTAAGGATGCGTCGCCGTCAGGTGCGCGTGGTATGCGTAGGACTGGAAGTTGTAGTCGCCGATGTCGCCGAGCACCAACCAAGGGTGTGTGAACAGCTGGTCCCAGTGAGCGACGAACTGCCCTCGGTCGAAGAACGGGATCCAGCTCGCGACGTAGATGAGGACGGGAATATCAAGGAAGGCCAGGATGGCCACCGCCAAGTAAAGACGCGAGGGTGCTCCGCCGGGGACCACATTCTCGTCAGGTGTGCGCCTGAAGCCGTGCCAGACAGCGCGAGCGATCAGCAGAAAAATCATCGAGGCCCACGCAGCCAGCACTATCCACTTGGACGCGATCCCGATCCCCAACACGAGCCCAAGTGCAGTGAGCGATATCAGCGAGGCCTTCGTGGTGCGGCTCTGAATGTGGACGAGAAAAAGGAAGTAGGCAAGAAGGATCAAGAAGATCGGAAAGATGTCGATCATGCCGATACGTGACTGGACGAAGAACATTCCGTCGAAGCAGACCAGAGTCGCCGCCGCAATCGCGAACAATCGGTTCGGCCACAATCGCCTCGCGAAGAGAAACATCATGGGCACGCACAGGATTCCGACAATGCAGGCCGCGATCCGCCAGCCGAACGTGTTGAACCCGAGGTCGATGTAGTCGCCCTTGGCGCCTTCGAAATGGGCTCGGTACCAACCGTACCCCCACTCCCCTGCGGCGATGAACATCTTGGCGAGCGGAGGCTCGGGGTCGAAGTAGTTGTACTGGCAGTCCGTGGTGGTCGGCTTGCAGAGCTCGATGCCTTTGATGTCGTTGTACGCGTCGACCGGAAAGTAGACCTCGTCGAAAACCTGCCCGTTGCTCGGCGACAGGACGCCGCTCTGGTCGGCATAGCCACGATTGAACGGGTAGGCCAGGCCGCAGAGGGTCCCCAGATCGCCCTTGGCATCGATGGGAGTGTTCTGCACGCAGTTGGTGACGAGCGGTCCCTGGCCCGGGTGCAAGAAGAAGTCGGGCATGATCGGGCTGTAAAAGCGAAGAACGAACGCGATCACCGTGAGCGCCAACAACGCGACGGCGTCCCAGCGGTCGAAGTGCCGGCGAACTACCGCGTCGGCCCGCGGCTCAATCACCTCCGCCGTTTGCGACGCCTACCGCCACCCTGGTTCTGGCCCAGGCGATCTGGCAGCCGTGAGCTGATCTCCCATGACAGCGCGTCGGCGTCTTTCAAGGGGAGGGCGATCATGTCGTCGTAAGCGACGCGGCCGCCGAGTTTCTTCTTGATGGCGGCGAGCTCGGATTCGTCGCCGCGCAGCCTCACGAACAGCGCTGGTTTGTCCATGAGCGCCTTCATCATCGGCGCGACCATTCGCTTCCTTTTCTCGAGGAAAGCAAGACTGAGGGGCTGCACCTTGACGCTCCGGATGCTGTCGTAGGGGATGAGCACGCTCGAGCGAAGGGCCGAAACCTTGAGACCCTCGTCCAGCGGCTCGGCAAAGCTCCGGTATTTGTAGAAGAGGAAACCACCGCCCAGGAGAAGTCCGCTGGGGATGTAAAGCAGCCAGATCATGTTTGCGGTCGTCGTGAGCTGGCCCCTGTACAGCAGCAAGCCAGTCATGCCGACTCCGACCGCTACCAGGAACCCGGCGAAGAAGCGTTGCTGGCGCCAAAGCTGGTCCGCGTAGAGGATCGGCTGGCGAGGGCTGGCCGGCTGGGTTTGGGTGGAGGTCTCGGTGGAGCTCAAGTCGCTGTTGATTATCGGTTGTGGTGCGGCGGGGCTGCCCACCAGATCACCGAATCCAGTTGCGGCTGCGTTCGACCGCCCGGCGCCATTCGGCCTGGAGGCTGTCGGCGTGGTCCCGAGACATACTCGGCTCGAACTCGCGGTCGAGCTTCCAGAGAGCCTCGAGATCGGCGTCTTTCCATAACCCGGCACCCAGCCCGGCGAGAAAGGCCGCGCCGAGCGCAGTCGTCTCGACCTGGCGCGGACGCCTGACCGGGATGCCGAGCAGGTCGGCCTGAAACTGGCACAGGACGTCCATGACCACGGCACCGCCGTCGACCCGCAGCTCCCGCAGGGGCTCGCCGGCGTCACTCTCCATCGCCTCGATCACATCACGGGTCTGGTAGGCCATGGCCTCGACCGCCGCTCGAACAAGCTGCGCGCGTCCACTGCCCTGCGTCAGCCCGACGATGGTCCCCCGTGCGTAAGCGTCCCAGTGTGGCGCGCCGAGGCCCACGAAGGCCGGGACGAGGAAGACACCGCCGCTGTCCGGAACGGAGGCCGCCAGCGGACCTGCCTCCGAAGCGCTGTCGATGATTCGCAGCCCATCCCTCAGCCACTGCAGCGCGGCGCCGGTGATGAAGATGGCGCCTTCGAGCGCATAGCTGAGCCGGCCGGCGCGCCGCCATGCGACTGTGGTGAGCATCCCGGCGCTCGATGGCACGCGTTGCGCGCCCGTTTGCATCAGGACGAACGAACCAGTCCCGTACGTGTTCTTCGCCATGCCGATGGTCGTGCACGCCTGGCCGAAGAGAGCGGCTTGCTGATCGCCTGCGATGCCGCTGATCGGCGCATCGATGCCAAGGAACGCTGCCGGATCGCTGCGCGAGATCTCGCCGCTGGAATCGCGAACCTCTGGAAGATTCGCGAGAGGAACACCGAACAGCGCCGCCATCTCTTCGCTCCACACACCGCGCCCGATATCGAACAACGACGTACGCGATGCGTTCGACGCGTCGGTCACGTGGTCGCGCCCGGCGGACAGGCGCGCGACGAGCCAGCTGTCCACCGTGCCCAACGCTGCATTGGACGCGCCCTTCACGTTCTTGATCACCCACGCGAGCTTGGTCGCGGTGAAATAGGGATCCAGCACCAGGCCGGTGACGTCGCGCACCCTCTTCTCATGCCCGGCATCGCGCAATCGCGCGCACTCGTCGGCGGTTCTTCGATCCTGCCACACGATGGCATGGGTCAACGGCTTGAGCGTTTTCCGGTCCCACGCCACGAGCGTCTCTCGCTGGTTGGTGATTCCGATCGCGCGAACATCGCTTGGCTTGGCACCTGCCGCATCGAGCGCTCCACGCGCGCTCCCCTGGACCGCTGACCAGATCTCCTCGGCGTCGTGTTCGACCCAGCCAGGCTGCGGGTAGTGCTGGGTTATCTCGGAGTAACCCTTGCCTCGGACCTGGCCATCCATGCCAACCGCGACGGCGGTGGCGCCCGTGGTGCCTTCGTCAAGGCTGAGGACGACTGTGCGGTGACTGTTGAGCGCTGCTATTGACCCGTTTTCCAGACCCGGTTCAGGCTGCCGCTCGAGTAACCCTCGAGGTCGACCGAGACGAACTTGTAGCCCGTCGCGCGGAGCAACTCGACGACGCGATCGCGCTCGTCGACGAGGTGCGGGATCTCGGCCGGCTCGACTTCGATCCTCGCCACGTCGCCGTGGTGGCGGACGCGGACCTGCCGGAAGCCGATCGCCTTCAAAGCCTGCTCGGCCGCTTCGATCTGGCGAAGCGCGGCCACCGTTACCGGCGTGCCGTGCGGGATGCGCGACGACAGGCAGGCGAACGAAGGCTTGTTCCAGTTCGGAAGACCCAGGGTGCGCGCCGCCGCGCGGATATCCGATTTGCCCATACCCGCCTCCAGCAGCGGGAAGCGCACGCCGCGGCGGATGGCTGAACCATGCCCCGGCCGGTGGTCGCCGGCATCGTCGGCGGTCGCTCCGTACGCGAGGTGCGCGAGACCGAGGTCGTGCTGGATGGGCTCAAGCGTGTCGAAAAGCTCCTCCTTGCAATGGAAGCAGCGATCCGGGTTGTTTCGGGTGTAGGCCTCGAGCTCGACCTCGCTCGTCGTGACCTCAACGAGGCGAGCGCCGAGGGACTGCGCCAGCGCGCGCGCTTCCTCTTGCTCGGACTCTGGGTATGCGGGCGAGCTCGCCAGCACCGCGACCGCGCCGTCGCCCAGCTCTTCGAGAGCCAGCTTCAGCAGCAGCGAGGAGTCGACTCCACCCGAGTAGGCGACGAGGACCGAGCCGAGATCGCGCACGATCCCACGGGCTTGGTCAAGGCGGGTGGCGTCGAGGCGGTCGAGCTGGATCATCCTCTCTGAAAGGAGAGGTTAGCTTGCCTGGGCTTGCGAAGGCTCCATGGCCGGCGTGCCACACCAGGCTTCGTAGTCGATCAACCCAGTGACCGTTGGGTGCTCGCCGCACAACGGGCAGGCCTTGTTATGGGGCAGCTTCAGCTCGCGGAACGTCATGTCCTCGCCCTCGAAGAGCAGGTAACGTCCGATCATCGAGCGGCCGATGTTCAGCAGGTACTTGATCGTCTCGAAGGCCATCATGCTGCCGATGATTCCGGGCAGCACTCCGAACACCCCGGCCTCGGCGCAGCTCTGCACCTCACCTGGCGGAGGGGGCTCGGGGAAGAGGCATCGGTAGCAACCGGTGCCTTTCGCGGAATCGAACAGCGCCAGGCGCCCTTCGAACCGGAGGATGCTGCCATGCACGAGCGGCTTGGCGAGGAAGTGGGCCGCGTCGTTGGCGAGGTATCGAGTCGGAAAGTTGTCGGTGCCGTCGACGATCACGTCATACGGGGCGAAGATCCGCATCGCGGTCTCCGAGTTGAGGTGCTCGCTGATGGGAACCACATCGACGTCCGGGTTCAGGTTGCGCAGAGTCTCCGCCGCCGATTCGACCTTGAGGCGGCCGATGTCTTTCGTGCCGTGCAGCAGCTGGCGCTGGAGATTGGAGGCATCGACCGTGTCGAAGTCGACAATCCCGATCTTGCCGACTCCCGCCGCCGCCAGGTACATGGCCGCCGGCGAGCCAAGGCCGCCCGCGCCCAGGAGCAGCACGCTCGAGGACAGCAGCTTGCGCTGGCCGGCTCCGCCCACCTCAGGCAGGATGAGGTGCCGCGCGTAGCGGGAGACCTGATCGGGAGTGAAGCTTCGAGCGGGTGCCATCTCATTTCACTATACCCAGGGACCCTCTGGCCTTATTCCTAGCGGCACCCGCGCCTGCTTCCTGGGTCCTTGCCCGCTTATTCCTATAGTGAAGAGCCCATGGAAACTGAATATCTGGACGAAGAGCAAGTCATTGCCCTGTACAACAAGGTTCGGACCGGCAAGCGCACCTGGCCGACCGAGATCTGGTCCTCGCCCGCCGCGCTGCAGTACGCGGTGACGATCTTCGACTACTGGATCCACAACGTGATGGGCTGGAAGGGCTGGCCCGACGCGCGTGGCAAGGTGAGCCCGGCGCTGCTCGAGGAGCACAGGCTCGCAGACCTCGTGGAGAGCGTGTTCGTCCCCGAGTTCGGCGACGACTGGCTGGACTTCGAGGTCGTGCTCAACGAGAGCATGCGGCTGTCAGAGGACGAGTCCTGGGCGCCCGACGTGGCCGACCGACAGGAGCGAGTCGAGGCTGCGTTCGAGCATGCATTCGAGCAGCTCATCGGCTCCCCCAAGCAGCAGCCCAAGCTGCTGCCCACATATCACCGTTTCCGCAACCACCTGCTGCGCATGTGGAGTGCGTTCCAGGAGGCGCAGGCCGAGCATGACAAGGCTGAGCGCGAATCTGCTGAACGGTTCTGGGCGCAGCTTCGTCTGGTCCGCAGCACGCGCGGCCAGGCGGCAGAGGCATGGTCGATCGTCAACGTCGAGGACGAGCGCCGCGGCGAGGTGACTGTGATCTGGGGCGAGCCGCACCCCTACTGCCTGGTGATCCTCGACGATGATCTCGAGGCCGGTGGTTGGGAGCAGGTTATCTACAAGCTCGAGCAGGAGATCCTGGTTGAGGAGCCCGGCGTCGTCAGCTACGCCGTGTGGCACAAGGGCTTCGTCGGCGAGTACTACCGGTGCGCGGACTGCGGCGAGCTGCACAGCCAGTTCGACGAGGACGGTGCGAACGAGCTTCGGCTCGACGACCTGGAGCCGCCCGACGAGCCATAAGCGGACGCTCTGAAGAACGCTAGCCGACGGTCAGCGTGTAGTTCTTGCCTTCCCAGCCGGTCATGTAGTGAGCCGTCCACGAAAAGGTGCTGCCTGCCGCTAGTTTGTTTGACGGGACCTCCGCCACCCAGACGCCAAGAGTCGTGTCGATGGCCTCGACCTCGGCAAACGTCTTCCACTCGTCGAAGGAGTAATGGACCGAGCCCGGTCGCGGCAGCTGAACCCGCAGGCGCCGTCCCGGCGCGAGCCGCGTGATCTGATGCCGGTGGGTCCAGACAAACGCCGGCTCGTGCGCCTGCCCTTCTGTGTACCGCCGCCGCGCGGGCAGCACGATGTCCGGGAAACCGCCGAGGGCGATCGTCACCAGCAGTTCGAGATACTCAGCGTGCGCCCACCCTAAAGGCGAGGCCGAACCTGTGGCGCGACCGAAATACAGGCCCTTGGCAGGGATGTCCGCCGCATCCCACACTTGCTCGGGCAGCATCAGTCCCGGCCCCGCGAAACCTTCGAGCGACCGCACGATCTCGGCCGCGGGCAGGCCCATAGAGAAGAAATGGCGGGCTCTTTCGCCCGTCAGCACCGGCCACGCGCGCCCGCGGCCACTGCCATCCCACGGCGACCCGTCGTCCTTCTCGCCGTAGAGATCGCCGGCGTAACGACGCCAGCTGGGGCCTGCCGGCAGTGTCACCTTCAGGGTGGCATCCACTCCCTGCAGGCTGCGAAGAATGCGTTCGTCCTTTGGTCGCCGCAAGCCGTAACGCACCAACTCCAGGAACTCTGGTGCGACGGCGCCTACCGTCGGACGAATGTCAGGATCGCCGGCGAGGCGGACGTACTGGCCGCCAGGCGTGGAGCACCAAGTCTCGACCCGATCATTCCAGTAGTCGGCGACGGCGCGAAGGTGGCTGGCCGCCACGTGCTCGCCTGCCTCGTGCGCGAACTCGGCCGCGACGATGAGAGCAGCGATGCAGGCGGCCAGCGTCGAGGGCGACAACCCGCCGAGGTCCTCCCATCGGTCGAGCTGGGTGAGCGGGCCTTCGCGAATCAAGAACTGGGCGGCCGGCCGAACCATCACGGGATACGGGTCGTGGTCCAGGAATCCTGCGACGCCGAGGCGCCAGGCGAGAAGGATGGGCAGCGCGACCTGGTCGAGCTCGGTCGAGGTCCAGTGCGGCGTACCGTCGACGAACCAGTTCTGAAACCAGCCGCCATCGGGGCGCTGGCGCGATTGCAGGTGGCGGAACGCGCGCAGGGCCGCGGCCGTGTCGCCTGCGTCCAGGAGGGCGGTGGCGATGCGGCACAGGTCGCGCGGCCAGACGAGGTGGTAGACGTGGTTGCCGTTGTGGTTGCTCTCGCCCCACGGTGAGCAGGGAGCCGCGACGAATGCACCTGCGTGCGATTTGTCCTCGAGGCAGCGAAGCACTGCCAGCGATGACGTGGCCAGTGCGCCTTCGTCGCCACTCACCTTGCTGAGGGCCTGTGGGAGATCGGTCTGGGTTCTCCATGCGCGCTCGAATGAAGCCCGCACGTTGCCCGCACCCTTTTGCAGAACGTGACGGGCAACCTCCTCGGCATCCGCACGCGTGTGCGCGAAGCCGATGGCGATCTGGAACGCGCCGGCGCGGATGCCCAGCTCGGCGCCGACCGCCACGTTGCCCGGCCCCGCGCGGTCGTACAGGTTCGTGAGATAGCCGTCGCCGTCGTGCAGGTCGACCTGTAGATCTGAGCTCTGGAAGTAGCCGATCGTCGCTCGGCTGAATGGTCCGACGATGCACATCCATACGTCCTGCTGGCGCATCAGCAGGGCTGGAGGGTGCGTGTCGAGGACCTGGCCGAAGTTGCCCTCGCTGCCCGGTTGCCAGTGGGCCGAGGACTGCAAATACAGGCGGACGTCGGGGAGCTCGGGCGTGAAGGTCGCGGCGATCAGGAGTGCATTTTCTTCGGGGTCCGAGAAATATTCTTTGGTGAGTCGGTACTCCTGGTGGGTGCTCTCGACGATGAAGCCGGGCGTGCCCGGCGCGAACCACTTGACTCGATGCTGTCCGTCACTGGCATCATCGACGGGTGGGGCGCCACTGGCGGACGCGAAGAAGCGAAGCTCGTGCAGCGCCACCCTGTCGATGGAGGGAAAAAAGACCTCGCTGAGGGCTCCGTCCGCGAGCGTGTACCAGAGCTTGCTCTTGGAACCAGGCGCGGCCCCGAAAGCCATCTTGCGACCGGGACCCCACATCGGGGGTGCTCCTGGGCCTCCTGGTGCCTCCATCGGGCGTTAAGTATGCGGAGAGGTCACGGCCGATAGAATCGAGCGACGATCCCGATCGACCGGGGAGGTGGCTGAGTGGCCGAAAGCACCCGCCTGCTAAGCGGGTAGGGGGTGTAAAGCTCCCTCGAGGGTTCGAATCCCTCCTTCCCCGCTCCGTCAGCTTTAGAGAACTATGTCCTGAACTGAGACACCTGTCATGTCTCAAGACATCGTGCACAGCTATTCATCGGCGGACGGCACGTTCGACTTTGAACCAGCGCTCTTGCTGTATCGCCGAGGCAGAGCAACCAGCGCGATGCCGGTCACCGCGGCATAAAGCGCGCCGAAGATCGCGATCGGCAGCCACAAGTCAACGGCTGTTGGATTGGTTTGGTTGGAAACGCCGTTGATTTGAATCTGGCTAAAGATCCCGACGACAACGGCGGCGCCAAGGTTCGCTACGAACCACAGCCGGGCCGCCGATCTTGCCACGAAGACCCTGGCCAGCAGCAGGCCTTGCGCCAGACCGAGGACGGCGAACAGCGTGATGTCCTCAACGACAAAGATCACCGTGAAGAATGGGAACCCGTCCTGCATCAATGCCTGAATCGCGCCGACGGAAAGCAGCGCGTTTGTGATCCTTTCGGCCGGTGCGTAGATCGCCAGATCAGCCGCAAGCCACGCAACTGCGCTCACGGGTATCCACATCGCGCCGGCGAGCGATGAGTGGCCTATAAGCAGCCGCAGAACAATGTACTGAGGGAA
Source organism: Candidatus Dormiibacterota bacterium (assembly GCA_003139695.1). GTDB lineage: Bacteria > Chloroflexota > Dormibacteria > Dormibacterales > Dormibacteraceae > Palsa-872. Next base: position 55,742 of record PLJM01000018.1, read on the forward strand.
CGCGAGGATCGCCGAGCTGACGACGATCGCGATCCAGCCGTCCCCGTCAGCGGAAATCGGGCCAAACCAGCCAGAGGCGGTACCAAGGTACTGAAGCACGGTTCCAACGATGCCCGCCAGCACCCAGGCGCCCCAGAAGGCGATCCTCCAGCGCGGAATCCGTTGGGCCATGCTTGCGGAACCGACTGTACATGCCGATCGCCTTAGGCGATTCGGACCCGGTACTTCCAATCGACGGTTGGGACCCCTCCTTCCCCGCTTATCCCGGAAACACGAGAAGCACCCGGACCACCATCACGCGGTGGTCGCGGCTGATCCTCAAGGTCTGACTCATCGAATTCAGCGTGGGTGCCGTCCTCATCACGCCCCGTCATCGATCAGACGGTACTGGGCCGGTACTGTTGGGCCGTGATCGGAAGCCCGACCACAACCCTCAATCGATCTTGGAGTGGAAGAAGAAGCGCTCTTTGCGGTCATCGCTGCCGCCGTTGAACCCGGGGCGTGAGTCAACTCCCCAGATCCCTCCTGCAATGCACAAAAGGAGGAAGAGCCCGAGCGCGATATACGGCGCCATAGATTGAGCTTAGTCCGGGTTCAGCGAAACGGCGAATCCGCTTTTGCGCCCCGATGGCCTAAGTGATGGCAGCGGTATCACTTATGGTGTCACGAGCGGTGGCAGGTCGGCTATGCGAGTGTCGGCTGGCCGGTCGAGTCACGCGGTTAGGTGGGCGTCGCAATTGGCCTTTCGTGCTTTAGATCGGCGTGATCCCTTATCAGCAAGTAGCGGCTGATCCTCCGGGATGACCGGGTTTGACACCCTCCCTTCCCGCTGCCAGGGGGGCGCCGGCACGCGCCCCCTCAGTTCAACTTGAGGCGGTCATGAGGTCCCGGAGCGCCCGCGGACGAAACCGATCAGCCAGATCACGACTAGCACGATGATTGCCAGCCAGATCAAGTTGACCAGGGCGCCAGTGGCGTGGAACAGCAGCCACAGCACGAAGAGAACGGCAGCGATCACGAGCAACAAGTGGATCATCTCAGCGCCTCCTTTGGAATGGTCCCCGCGAGCCTGGGGCTGTAGCCAAATTAGTCCAGGCCAACACTGACGTGAGAGTGCCCTCAGTCCTGCTGTCTAAAGGTCTTTGTACCCACCTACTGTGGGACCAGCAGCACTCGACGAAAGTCGCTCGCGGGGCCTAGGATTTTCGCGATAGGAGGTCATGTGTCGATGCGAAGGTCAGGTGGCATTCGGGGAGTCAGGGCGGCAGGATCGGAAATCGCCATTCGTTGGGCACTACGGCGCCACGTGTGGCGGCCGCGAACGCGATTACGGCTGATCCGTGTGCTGCTCTCACTGGAACCGCTAACTGATCACGGGTTTGAAGCGCATCGGCCCGCGCGCCTTGAACTGCTGACGCGCGCCCCGCTTGATCGTTACTCACCGCGAATATGAAGGAGATTGGAAATGAAAGATAAGGTGCGAGGCAAGACGGAGGAGATCAAGGGCAAGGTCAGCGGCGACAAGGGACTTCAACTCAAGGGCAAAGCCCGCCAGAAGATGGGTAGGGTCAAAGAGGCCGCCAAGGCCATCGCCTACGATGTCGAGCACTCTCACGAGCAGACGAAACCTTGAGTTTGGGAAAAATCCTCGGAATCACGGTGGCGCTTACCCTCTAGTTGGTGCTCCAGCTATGGAGCGAGCGGCGTACCAGCTTGGCAAGCCACCGACGCGAGACCAAAGATGGCCGCTGCAAAGGGCTAGCCACGCACCCTTCACGCGTGTGGGTTTACGCCTCGCGCCGTCCATGGTTCTAACGTAACCAGCCCTACTCTGGGTGGCGGAAGGAATCCCTCCCTTCCCGCTCCCGACTCAAGCTTTGTCAGGGTTGCAGGAGCGCACTGGACGTTTCTCTGTGACCGGACTAAGCTCAAGCAAATGGGCCTGTTCTTCGTGCTCGCGGGCTTGATCCTTTTCGCCATTGTTGCGGGGATCTGGGGACTTGACTCACGGCCAGGTTTCGACGGCGGCAGCAGCAATCAGGTACGTGCTCGCCGGGATACCTAGCGCCGCGGTACTCGCGGGAGCGATCAAGCGCTTCTAGGCGGGGGTGGAGACCCCTTTTGCGCTTCTACCGGGTGGTCGTACGCGTAAAAGATGTAGTCCTGCGAGACAGTCTTAACGCCCAGATCGTTCAGCAGCCTGAGCAGTTGCGCGCGGTGGTCGGTGCCGTGATTGGCCACCTGGAGCAGCACCTGCCACACGATGAGGTCCTTGTCCTCCCCATCCCCGAACGGCTTCTCGAAGAGCATGTCGTCCCTAAGATCCGCCAGGTAGTCGCGCATCCGCTGCTCAACGGCGTCCCACTGCTTACGAATGGTGTCCCGATCGTCGAAGTTCGCAGGGTCGAGCGCGTCCGGGATCTCGGCGCCGCGCAATCCGCTGAACCACGTTTCATCAACGCTGATGAGGTGCACGATCTGGTTTCGGACCGACCCATGTGAGTAGCTCTCGTTCCGCGTGAACTGTTCATCGGAGAGCGGAGCGATGTATTTGTCCCATGTGCTGCGGTTCTCGCTGAAGTGATAGTCGAAGAAATGTCGGAAGGCATCGGCATTCATGTCGTAGCCATTTTGACAACCCCGTCATAACTCCGATCGGAGGCGCGTTACACCGATGACCATGCCTGCACTCCGCCGGAATCTGATAGCGCTGATCCTCGTCGTGGCGATCGTCGCCGCCGTAATCCACGTCGTGACGGATTGGCGACGCGGCTCGTTGGGTGGCGACTTATCGACCGGCACTGTCGTCCTAACCTCGCCGTCGCCGGCCGCCTCACCAAGCGCTGCGGATGAAGCGGCCAGCCTTCAGAACGACATCGGCGCCGTGCTTGTCGTCTCGCAAACTGGCACCACGATCTCTCCGGCACTTCGATCGCTCGTGATGAAGGGGCGAGTTGGCGGCGTGCTGCTGTTCGCGCCAAACTTCAAGAACGCCGCCGGACTCAAAGTGTGGACGAACCACCTGCAGGCCCTGGCTTCCGCCGCTTGCTTGGATCACCCGCTGCTGGTGATGCTCGACGAGGAGGGTGGTCAGGTGAACCAGGTGCGTGCGCCCTTTGCCGGACCATCCGAGCTGACCGTCGGCGCCGGCGGCACCGCCAACGTTCGCGCGCAGGAACGGCGGGTCGCCACCGGCCTTCGCGGGCTCGGCGTGGGCCTCGACCTCGCACCGGTCGCAGATGTTCGCACCAACCCGAAGGACCTGGTCATCGGCGATCGCTCATTTGGATCCAGCACGGCGACAGTGGCCCCACTCGTGGCAGCGGCGGTCAGAGGCCTGCACGACGGCGGCGTGGGCGCGACTCTGAAGCACTTTCCGGGGCTGGGCGGTGCGGCCGGCGACCCCCACATCGCCATCCCGACTGACAACGAAACCGCTGCTCAATGGGCGCGCGTGCAAATGCCTGCATTCAAGGCGGGCATCGCCGCAGGCGCCGACGTGGTGATGACGACTGCGGTGTACGTGCCAGGTCTCGGCGCCTCACATGTTCCCGCGATGCTGTCCGCGCCGACGGTCGGTCTGTTAAGGACGCAGCTGGGATTTCAGGGCGTGATCATGACGGACTCGCTGAGCATGGGCGGCGTCGGCGCTCGCTACTCATTGCCGCAAGCGGCCGTTCTCGCTGTCGCGGCCGGCAACGACCTGATCCTGCTGAGCAACGGCGACCCCGTTTATGAGGGCAAAGCGATGTCGGCAATTCAGGCGGCGGTCAAGTCAGGTCGACTCGATCGAGCAAAGCTGCACCAGTCCGCCGTGCGAGTGAATCAGCTGCGTGACAGGTGGGGCTTGCCGCTGACGCCGTGCGTGCCAAGCCCGGGGGCGTGACGTAGTTCGCGAGCACGCCCGTAGGCTCAACTCTCTCGCTCGATAGACTCGTTTGGTGAGTCCCCGAACGGTTGCACTGCTCATTGCCTCCATCGTCGCTATAAGCGCGTGCTCGCGCGGCGGTCCAACCGCAACTGCAACTCCGTCGCCAGTGCCAACACCGGTAGCGGGCCAGATCGCATGGACGAGCTGCGGTGGTGGCTTCCAGTGCGGCACCGTCCAGGTGCCTCTCGATTACGCACATCCGAGCGCAGGGACTATCGACATCGCGTTGAACCGCAAGCCCGCCACAGTTCCGTCCCAACGCATCGGCTCACTGCTCGTAAATCCAGGCGGGCCGGGTGCTTCGGGAATCGATTTTCTCGTGGCTTTCGCCCCCGCGCTGGCTTATCTCAATCGGACATTTGATCTGATCGGATTTGACCCAAGGGGCATCGGTCGCAGCGCACCCGTGCGCTGCCTGGACGGCCCGCACATGGATACCTTCGTGGCCCTGGACGGTGTGCTCGATGATCCACAGGAAAAGGCAGCTGCAATCCAGGCCGACAAAGACTTTGCCGCCGGCTGCGAACAGCTGAGTGCAAAAGTCCTTCCGTTCGTCGACACGGTCAGCGCTGCCAGGGACATGGACGTGATGCGTGCTGCCCTCGGCGACGACAAGCTCACTTACCTCGGATTCTCTTACGGAACGTACCTGGGCGAGCACTATGCGCACCTGTTTCCCACGCACATCCGCGCGATGGTCCTCGATGCTGTTCTCGATCCATCGCTTTCGGCGAATGACCTCAACATCTCTCAGGCCGCCAGCTTTGACCAGAACCTCAAAGCCTTCCTGTCGAATTGCAGCGCGCACATTTCGGCAGCTCCAAGGTGCGCCTATGCGCAGTCCGGTGACCCAGCCTCGAAGGTCAACGCCTTGATGCAGCGGCTGGATACCACCCCGCTTGCCGTCGGCAACCGGGCACTTACACGCGCTCTGGCGCAGACAGCAGTTGCCGCCGAGCTGTATGACCAGAGCACGTGGCCCGACCTCGACCAGGGGCTCACGCAGGCTGATAAGGGCAACGGGAGCCTGCTCATGAGGTTCGCCGACTCGTACCTAATGCGCCAAGCCAACGGCACCTATGCCAACGAGATCGAGGCCAACTACGCCGTCAACTGCCTGGACCACCCTGCCCCGACGGATATCTCCGCCTACGACAAGCTGGGGTCTGCCTACGCACAGGCCGCGCCCTTCTTCGGACCGTCATTTCAATACTCGAATCTTCCGTGCGCGTACTGGCCTGCGCGGCCGACCGGCCAGGCGGGTCCATTGACCGCCGACGGCGCGCCTCCGATCCTGATGGTCGGGGGGACGAATGATCCGGCCACGCCCTACGCGTGGGCGGTCGCGGCACACAAGCAGATCGCCGGCTCGATCCTTCTGACACGCAATGGCAACGGCCACGGGTCTTACGGGGTGAGCGTTTGCGCCACGGTTGCCGAGATCCTCTACCTCGTCAATCTGACGCTGCCGGCGGATGGAACAGTCTGCACCAGCTGAACGCCGGATGACGGCAATCGACCGCCGAAAAGCGCCTGCTTAGGCACCGTATCTTGGCTGCATGCCCGAGCTCCCTGAGTTGGAGGCCCTGAGAATCCGACTCGCACCACGCCTCGAGGGGAAGCTGATAACCGCGGCGACCGTCAACCCGAAGAAGGCCCACATGCTTCGGTACCCGGTGGACAACTTTGCGAATGAGCTGCCCGCTCGTCGCATCGTCTCACTCATCAGGCGTGGCAAACACCTTGTTTTTGGCACCGAGCTGGGCGCCGGCGGATCCGAAAGGTGGCTGGTCATCAACCCGATGCTGGGCGGGCGATTCCAGATGGCCGATGGGTCGACACCAGTGCCCGCGACAGAGGTGTTCACGATCCGAGTCGAGGGCAAGCAGGAGATGCGTTACCTCGACTTCCGCGATATGGGCAGGATCTACTGGGTCAGCGACCTGGACCGGGAGGTGCCGGGCTGGGCACTGGTCGGGCCCGAGGCCGACTCGGTAACGGAGATGGGCCTCGAAGTTTTCCGCAAGCGGCTGCGGCGGTTCCGGGATGAGCTGAAGGACCTGCTGCGAAACCAGGAATTTCTGGCTGGAATCGGCAACGCCTATTCGGACGAGATCCTATTCGAGGCTCGGCTGCTGCCACTGGGCCGGCGGGCGTCGCTGAAGCCGGCGGACGAGGAGGCTCTGTTCGAGGCGATCCCCAAAGTGCTGGCGCGGGCGGTCGAGGCGATCCTAGCCAACCCCAAATACGAGGAGTCCAAGCAGGACCGCTCCTTCATGGCCGTCCATATGAAAGGAGGCAAGACCTGCCCGCGGTGCGGGCATAGGATCAGCCAGCTCGGCTCAAACCGAGAGCCGCTCAACTTCTGCCGAGGCTGCCAGGTCTAAACCGCAACCCAGCCGGTTAAGCGGTGCGGCGGGCCAGGTTTCCTGAGATCGTCTCGAGGAGGCGCTGCGATGCGACCGCGATCTCGTCGACCGCTCCCTCGAACGCCACCTGGTGCTTGCCCGTGGGCTCCCTGAACCCGCTCACCTTCCGCACGAACTGGCGCGCGGCGGCGCGGATCTCTTCGTCAGTGGCGACGACATCGGCATGGCGCAGCGTCTTGATGCTCCGGCACATGGCGACAACGATACCGACAGCCGGTCCCTAATCGCCACGATGCGCAGGCAGCTCCGGAAGATCTGTCGGCGCCAGCCGGGTCGGATCAAGGCCCGCCCGGATCAGCATCGCGTTCGCGAGCCGGTCGTAACGGCGCTCGGCAATGTCCCCAACCGGATCGGCGCTCGCCGACATCAGCTGGCGAAAGCTGAGCGTGGACACGGCCCTGTAGGCGAGCACGGCCCGCGCCTGGTCAGCTCGTCCGGTCAGAGACGCGATGCGCACGAACGCCAGTGCCGCCCCGACCTCCCTCATGTCGCGCCACCGCCAGGTGCCGTACGGCACCAGCACGAGCAGGATCGGGGGCAGGGCCACGAGCACGGCGAGCACGATCGCGAGCTGGAAGATCGCCTGGTGTACCTGGTGCCCGGCCGACACCAGCTGATCACCCGAGTACCTTTGCAGCGTCGTCGCCGTGTCGAGCAGGAACTGGCTCAGGAATGGGATTCCGGTCGGCACAGCGTTGCGGAACGACGCGATCCAAGCATTGAACGTGGCCCCCGTGCTCGTGATGCCGTCGGCGATGACCTGCAGGCCCAACACGGTCTGGTAGATCAGCCAGCCCAGCGCAGCCCAAGCGATGGTCCAGGCGATGGTGAGCAAATCGCCAAGAACGCGCATGAAGGCCGGGAACGTCCGGTCCGGGTAGGCCTTGATCATCCCGCGACCATAAGTCACAACGCAAAGAACGTCACGTCTTTGCGTTCAGATAATCGCGAAGTCCACCTCCACCGTCACCTGGACGTCGAGCTCGCCTACAGGGATCTGTGTGGGGACCGGCGCGGCAGCAGCCCTGGCATCGAACCCAAACACCGGCGTGCTTCCGTACGAGGAGGTGTCGCTGACCCGCATCACCTGGCCGAGCCTCACACCTGCCGCGTCAGCCATGGCCTGGGCTTTGGTCTTGGCGTCGGCGATCGCCAGCGCACGAGCCTGGGCTTGCGCCGCCTTCGGGTTCGCAAGGCCAAACCCGACGCTCACATTCGTGGCTCCGCCGGATTGAACGAGCGCGTCGAGCGCGTTGCCCGCGGTATCGACGTTGTGCCATTTGAGCGAGATCTGCTCCGAAGCGCTGTAGCCGTCGATGGTGGTGTTGGACCCGACGTAGTTCGGGTTGACCGAGTAGCCGGATGTGCTGATGTCCTTGTCAGCGATCCCAATCGCCTTGGCCTTTGCAATCAGCTTGGCCGCCTTGCTCGCGAGGTCCGACTGGGCCGAGGCGGCAGTCGGCTTGGACGACTGAACACCGACCATCAGGAAAGCGATATCCGGTTTGGTCGACACAGTCGCATCTCCGCCTGCGAAAACACCAGGCGTAAATGTCGAGGTCGACTGGGGTAAGGCGGCAGGCGCTGCCACCACGACCTGAGGCCGGTTGCCCGCGGTGACTACCAGCGCGACTGCCAGCGCACAAACGGTCGCGATGGCCCCAGAGAACAGGACGGGACGAGCGGACGGCGTCATATCTTTTAAGTCCATGAAGCGCAAACGACCGCTTCCGCCTGCGGGTAACAAGAAGCAAAGCGCCGCGCCCGCCAGGCGGATCACGCGTGAGCGTGCACGCCAGATCGCGGTGATGGCGCAGATGCTCGATGCCCGCCGGCCGAAGAGCATCGTCGAGGTCGTGCGGCAGCTGGGATTCCTACAACTCGATCCAACAGCTGCTGTGGCGCGAACCGAGCATCTCGTGCTGTGGAGCAGGCTTGGCAACAGCTTCCGCCCCGCAGACCTTGCGCGCCTCGTGTACGCGAAGCGCTCTTTGTTCGAACACCGCGCTTTCATCTACCCGACCGCCGACTTCCCGGTGTACCGAGCCGTCATGGCGGCCTGGCCGCCCGGCCCCTCTGTCTGGTCGGGCCGTATCCGCGAATGGATGACGGCCAACGACCAGTTCCGCACCTATCTGCTCGCCGAGCTGGAAACGCGTGGGCCGCTGCGCTCCCGCCAGCTCGAGGACCGTGCCGCCGTGGCCTCCTGGCCGTCGTCGGGCTGGAACGACGGGCGCACGACGGGACAGATGCTCGAGTTCTTGTCCGCGCGCGGGGAGATAGCAATCTCGGGCCGCCAAGGCAGCGAGCGGATCTGGGACCTCGCGCGCCGAGTACACCCGAAGGATCCGCCCGTCCTGGGCACCGAGGAGGCGATTCGAATCCGGGCTGAGAGGCGACTGCGCTCACTCGGGATCGCCCGGCCCGCCGCTCTCGGCCGCAATTTCTCGACGGCCGATTACCTGGGAACAGCGAACCAACCATCGCCGCGCGCGGCCGAAGGCATCGGCATACCCGTCGAGGTTGAAGGCGTCGCCGGGCGATGGGTCGCAGACCCACGGCTGCTGCGGCGCGACTTCGAGGGACGCACGGCCACCCTGTCTCCCTTCGATAGGCTGATCCACGACCGGCGGCGCCTTCTCGACCTGTTCGGCTTTGAATACTTGCTGGAGATCTACGTACCGCCGGCAAAGCGTCGCTGGGGCTACTACGTGCTCCCGGTGCTCGACGGCGAGACCTTCATCGGCAGGTTCGACGCCAAAGCGGACCGGGAATCGTCGACGCTGCGCGTGCCGGTGATCCACATGGAGCCCGATACGAGCGCGAAGGATGTCAGAACAGTCGAGGGCCAGCTGCACGAGCTCGCGGACTGGCTCCGTCTCGATAAGGTCGTAGTGCAACGTAGGGTTAAGTAAGTGGACGAATCCAAGGCACGCGTCTTAGAAAACTTTGTCGATACGGCGGGCCGGCTGCTCGCAATTCCCGCGCAGCACAAGAAGCGACTCTCGGTGTTGCGCTGGCTGGTGGAGGATTTCGAGCCCGGACGGCGCTACCCGGAGTCCGAGGTCAACCAGATAATCGGTCGCAGACATTGGGATTTCGCCGCCCTCCGTCGGTTCCTCGTGAACGAGGAGCTAATGCAGAGACGCAACTCCATCTACTGGCGAACCGGGAGCGTGCCCAACACCGGCCACGACCCCAAGGCATGGCCTCAGCCTTAGCTCACCTTGGGGAGGGCAGCTCGCCGCGGAAGATCGCGGCATTCCGCCTTGCGAACTCGTCGAAGCTGGTCGGCGCCCACCCGAAGACATCTTGGATGGTTGGCCAGACCGTCGATTCCTTGCCTTTCCGTCGCTCGGCAAAAAGCTCGTCCAAACCTTCGGCGAGGTAAGGCGGCATTCCTGCCGCGATCCGAGCTTGCCTTGCATCCTCCGGTGGGACATCGACATAACGGACAGGTTTTCCAATCGCAGCTGACAACTTGGCGGCGACGTCAGCCATGGTCAAAGATTCCGGACCCGTCAGCGGATACGTCTTGCCCTCGTGCCCAGAGGTGGTCAGGACCGCAATCGCAACCTCGGCGATGTCACCGATGTCGACGGAGGCGATCCTGGCATCCGCCATCGGCAGCGCCATGACGCCCCTGGCCACGATCGACGGGACCTGGCGAAAGTACGAGGGCATGAACTCGCCTGCGCGCAGGTGGGTGTAGGCGACTCCCGAAGCCTCGGGCCTCTTCTCGATCTCTGCATGCATCCGGGCGAAGCGAAAAGGAGAGTCGAGCTCGGGAATGATTCCTGACAGCTTGACTATGTGCTGGACACCAGCTCGGCGGGCCGCGTCGATGAAGCTCGACTGAACCTCGACCATCGTCTGGTCTGAAGACGAGATGAGCATGGCGCGCTCAACGCCCCGAAGCGCGTCGGTGAGTGAGTCCGGACGGGCCATGTCACCTTCCACGACCTCGACGTTGGGTAGCGACTCGAGAGGCTGTGCCTTCGCAGGGTTTCGAACCAGAGCGCGAGATGGGATGCCCTTCGCGGAGAGCCGCCGCACGAGTTCGGATCCGTTCAATCCGGTAGCGCCGGTGACCAGAATCACGTCGCCCTCAATTCTGCGGCGCGCGGGATCACCTCACGACCCATGACCTCAAGTGGCGTGATGTGATCGACACCGACCACCCACCCAAAGACAGATTCGATGCCCATGCTGGCCAGCCAACGAAGCTTGTCGATCACCTCGTCGACTTTCGAACCATCCGCGCCGACGTCGAACCCGAAGGGCGCTGTTTTCTCGATCGCGTCATAATCGCGGCCTTCCTTCTCGCAGAGGAGGCGCAGCAACTCTAGTTGGCGGGGTATCTCTGGCGAGGGCCGCAGGTTGCACGCGTCGCCGTAGCGGGCGACCAGGGGCAGCGTACGTCGCTCCCCGCTCCCCGCAATCAGGATCGGCGGATGCGGCCGGCTGAGACTCTGCGGCACGTTCAACGGCCGTTCGATTCGGACGTGCTTTCCCATAAACGGCTCGTCGGCGCCGTGATCCCCCTCCCACATCCGCAGGCAAGCCTGAGCTGTTTCCTCCAGGAGATCGAATCGATCGCCCAGTGACGGAAACGGCAACCCGAGGCCATCCGCCTCCTCGGGATAGTCGCCGGCCCCGATACCCAGCATCGCGCGACCGCCCGAAAGCACATCGAGGGTGGTCACCATCTTGGCGAGAAGGCCGGCATGCCGGTATGAAACGGCGGTGGCGAGTGCAAGAAGACGAACGCGATGCGTGCGCGCAGCGATGAAGCCAAGCGTCGTGTACGCCTCGATCTGGCCCGCTTCCGCTCCGCCCGTGGCCGGGTGCCCCCAGACGTGATCAGCCACGTCGATCGTTTCGAAGCCTGCTGACTCGGCGGCCTCGACGACCTCGGCGAGCTTTGCACCAAGGCGACTGGCGCCGCCCTCCCAGGTAGTCGATGGAATATGCAGGCCGAGCTTCATCTCTGCTCCATGTATCTCTGAATTCAGCGGACAACAATGTAGACGTCGCCGGCCAGCTGATCCACGGTCACGTGAACCGTCCAGCAACCGGCGGCCGGAAACAAGAGGCCGGTGCCAAACTCATGCCCGGGACGGCTCCAGGTTGAGGCGTCATGAAAAGCCGGTCCCCAGTTGAGACGCCCGAGTTGGTCCGTCGGGCCGGTAAGAGTGAAGTTGGGAGTCCCGCCCACGCGTGGGCCATCGAGACGCCACAGCGTTTTATCCTCAATACCAGCCTTGGGGGGATAAGAATTCATGAACCACGCCCACACGGTTCCACCGGTGGCTGTCCCGTAGACCTCCGCAGCAAATGCTCCTGATGGAGAGGACGGTTGGCAACCGGGCGCGCCCAGTGGCGTCTGCGAACCGATGCTTGCGTTGCTTGGCGGGGTCGCGGAGCGGCTGGTCGGTGGAGGCGCACACGCCGCCAGGACCACCAGCGCAAGCGCACTCGCTACTGCAACGCGTGACATCAACTCACCATATACGTCTCTGGTGGGCCGTCGGTTCCCCGCACGCATGGGCGATGCCCTATCTTGCGGAAAACCCTTACCGGATTGGACGCTCACTGTCGATTCTCGGTATCCAGTCCGGCTGGACTCTCAGTCCTGACGTCCACCGTTTGAGTTGCGCCAAAAAAAAATTGGCGGAGGGGCAGGGATTTGAACCCTGGATAGGCTTGCACCTATAACAGTTTTCAAGACTGTCGCCATCAACCGGACTCGGCCACCCCTCCGTGGGCACCACGGATTCTAGGAACTCAGCGCGCCCCGATAACTTCCAGCCCGCCCATGTATTGCCGCAGAGGCTCGGGCACCGTAATCGTTCCGTCGGACCGCTGGTACGTCTCCATGATGGCGTCGATGGTCCTTGTGATGGCCAGACCGCTGCCGTTGATGGTGTGCGCAAACCGAGGCGGCGTACCTCGAGCCGGCCTGTAGCGGATATTGGCTCGCATCGCCTGGAAGTCGTTGAAAACCGAGCATGACGACACCTCGAGGAAGCGATCCAGACCCGGACACCATGCCTCGAGGTCGTACTTCTTGTACTGCGCGAACCCCATGTCACCGGTGCACATCAGCAGCGTGTGGTAGTGGAGCCCAAGGCGCTTGAGGATGTCCTCCGCGTCCGCAGTCAGCTTCTCGAACTCTTCCATCGACGTTTCGGCTGTCGTCACCTTGACGAGCTCCACCTTCGAGAACTGATGGAGGCGGATGAACCCGCGCGTGTCCTTCCCGGCCGCTCCGGCCTCAGTGCGGAAGCATGGCGAGTACGCGACGTACTTCAGTGGCAAGCTCTCGCCGTCAAGGATCTCGTCGCGATGAAAATTGGTTAGGGGCACCTCGGCCGTCGGGACGAGCCACAAGTCCTCCCCTTCGACCCGGTACGCGACGTCCGCAAACTTGGGCAGGTTGGCGGTGCCTACCATCGAGGCGCTGTTGACGAGGAACGGCGGCAGCACCTCGGTATAGCCGTGGTCGCGTGTGTGCACGTCGAGCATGAACTGCACCAACGCGCGCTCGAGGCGCGCCCCTTCCCCCAGAAGGAAAGCGAAGCGCGAACCGGCAACGCGAGCAGCGTGCTCGAAGTCCATGATGCCGAGCGCCTCGCCAAGGTCGTAGTGCGTGCGCGGCGAAAAACCAAGATCGGGTTTCGCGCCCCACTCGCGCAAAACAACGTTGTCAGCTTCGCTATCCCCCAGCGGCACCGATTCGTCAAAGATGTTCGGCACCCGCAGCAAAAGGTCGTCCAGCTTTGCCTTGATCGCGTCCGCCTCTGCCAGCTCTGCCTTCGCGTGCTCGGCCATCTCGCGCAACCTCTCCTTGAGCTGCTCGTCACGCGTCTTGGCGAACTCCTTGGAAAGGCGGTTCTGCTCGGCCTTGATCGTCTCCGCTGCGTTCTGGTGGGAACGCCATTCACGATCCAGCTCCAGGATCTCGTCGATCGGCGCGCTCTCCTTCTTCAGCGCCGCGGCGCGGCGAACGCGCTCCGGGTCTTTGCGAATCAGCTCGAGAGGCAGCACGCTAAGCCTCCGGCTTCATGACGGGAAACAGGATCACGTCCCGGATCGATGGCTGGTCCGTCAGCAGCATCACCAACCTATCGATGCCGACCCCAAGACCACCACATGGCGGGAGCCCGTACTCCACAGCGCGGAGAAAATCCTCATCCATCGGATGCGCCTCGACATCGCCCGCGGCGCGCTTGGCGGCCTGCCCCTCGAAGCGCGCACGCTGATCGACCGGATCGGTCAGCTCAGTGAATGCGTTCGCGTACTCCCGCCCAAGGATGATCAGCTCGAATCGCTCTACGAACCGAGGATCATCAGCCCGCGGGCGGGCAAGCGGCGAGATCTCGATCGGGTAGTCGATGACAAACGTCGGCTGTCGAAGCTTTGCTTCCACGTGCTCTTCGAACAGGTCGTTGAGCTCATTGCCGACAGCCTGCTTTCCGGTGTGCTCCAGCACGAGGTCGGCCATCCGCGCTCGCCGGTAAGGCGGCGTGAGATCTACCTCCTCACCCTGGTACGCAGTCGCGAGCGGGCGGCCGGCGGACTTCGCGGAGGCTACCATGAGGTCTTCGACCAGCTTCATGACATCGTCGTAGTCCGCGTAGGCCTCGTAACACTCGAGCATCGTGAACTCCGGGTTGTGGCGCGGCGACAGCCCTTCGTTGCGAAACACTCGACCGACCTCGTAGACACGTTCGAACCCACCCACCAGCAATCGCTTCAGGTGGAGCTCGAGCGCGATCCGCAGATAGAGGTCGCGGTCCAGTGAGTTGTGATGCGTGAGAAATGGCCGCGCGTGGCCGCCACCAGGCACCTCCTGGAGCACCGGGGTCTCCACCTCGACGAATCGACGCTCGTCGAGCAGGGTGCGCAGCCCGGTGATGATCCGTGTCCGCGTTCGAAATACTTCGCGCACCTCAGGGTTCGCGATGAGGTCGACGTAGCGCTGGCGGTAGCGGATCTCGATGTCCTTGAGGCCGTGCCACTTCTCGGGCAGTGGCCGCAATGCCTTGGTCAGAAGCTGCAGCGAGTGCACCTCGACGGTCGGCTCCCCCCGACGTGTACGGAACATCGGTCCCTTCACGCCGATCACGTCGCCTGGGTCCAGATCGGCGAACAGCTCGAAAGCGGCGGGGCCGAGGATGTCGCGGCCGGCGAACAGCTGGATGCGCCCGGCGCCGTCCTGCAGATCGGCGAAGGCCGAGCCGCCGTGGAGGCGCTTCACCATCATCCGACCCGCGAGCGCAACTTCCTCGGTTGTCCTATCGCCCTCCCCGAGCAGGGCGCGCGCCTCGACAGTGGTGTGGGTGGGCTTGAACCCGCGCGAATACGGATCGATGCCGGCCGCGCGAAGCCGTTCCAGCTTCTCGCGGCGGTCGACCATCTCCTCAGGGAGATCGGCGTCTTTCTGTTCCGTCACGATCGGAAAGCGTAAGGGCTAGAGGGCCAGCTCCTGCTCCTCGGCCGCCGGGAAGGCGTCGATGTTGGCGCCGCCCGCGGCGCGGTGGTTGCCGAGTGCCTCCTCGATGAGACCGTCGATATCGGTGTCCGAGTGCACGGGATCGTGGTGAAAGAAGGCGAGCTGCTTGGCCCCGGCCTGCTCCGCCAACGCCAGCGCCTCCTCGTAGGTCGAATGCCCGAAACCGGCGTGCGTCTTGTACTCCTCCCGGCTGTACTGGGCGTCGTGGACGAGCAGGTCCGCGTCCTTGCACCAGTTGGCGAGGTCCTTCAGCGATCCGTTCTCGTTGTTCGCGAAAAGCGCGATCTCGTTGTCGGTCGCGAACGCGAAGCGCGTGTCACCCTCATCGATCCGATAGCCAAACGTGGGAATCGGGTGCATCAGCAGGTGAGGCGTGATCCGCAAGCCCCCCACCTCGAACGTCTCGCCTGGGTTGCGCTCGATGAACTCCATCTCGGCCGGCATGTGGTCCAAGCGCACTGGAAAGTAGGCGGGATCCATCTGGTCGGCGAAGGCTGCCTGCAGCGATTTCGCAGAGCCGGACGGCCCGACGATCGTCAGGTGCGTGCCGGGAACGAAGGCCGGCAGGAAGAAAGGAAACCCCTGGATGTGGTCGAGATGCGTGTGCGTAATGAGCAAGTGCGCCTGCAGCGGCTCGGATTGATTGAGCCCGCTGCCCAGCTCGGCGATGCCCGAGCCAGAGTCGACGATGATGAGGTTGTTGTCCTTGTCCCGCACCTCGAGGCAGGTGGTGTTGCCGCCATACCTCAGGGTCTTGCGCCCGGGCGTCGGCCTGGTGCCTCGAGTGCCCCAAAACTTGATCCTCAACTGGACGCCGTCACGTCATAGACGCGCTTGGCGATGAACACGTCCAGCAGGTCGGGGTCGAGCTTGCCTTCGCCGGCCTCGCTCTTGAGAATGTCGATCGCCTTTGCGGGAGGGACCGCGCGCTTGTAGGGCCGGTCCCGCGCAGTGAGCGCATCGTAGATGTCCGAGATAGTCATCATGCGGGTCTGCATTGGGATCTCATTCCCTCTCAGGCCGCGTGGGTATCCCGAACCATCGAGCTTCTCGTGGTGCCCCCACGCGAAGTCCGGAATGTTTCCCATCAGTGGCGAAAGTTTCGTCCACTGGATCTTGCTCAGGAAGTCGTGGCTCTTGGCGACGTGCGATTCAATCTCTATTCGCTCCTCGTCCGTCAGCGTGCCCTTCTGGATGCTCAGGAAATGGAACTCCTGCGGGGCGATCAGGGGATGCAGCCGGCCCGACACGTCGGGGAAGTCGTGCCCTTTCAAGTCCAACAGCATCGATGCTTTGTCCTCGGGCAGGACGCTCGGTTCATTGGCCACGGCGATGGCCTCGAACCACATGCGGTACTTGTCCAGCTCGGCGCCGAGGCGCCGTTCGATCTCAGTGACCGTGGCGGCGTCGACACCATCCCGCCGCTTGGCCTCCAACTCTGCCCTGAGCTGGGCCAAACGCTCGACCGAGTCGAAGCGCCATCGGATCCCGTCCAACTGGAAGGGAAACAGCTTCTTTTCCTTGACCAGGATGTCCTCTCGCACGCCAATCTTCCCGAAGTCGTGCAGCAGGCACGCGTAACGCAGCTCCTTGAGCTGGTCTTTGCTGAAAATGACGTCGCGGTACTTGCCCGCCTCGATCCTGGTCACCTCGTCTGCCAGCTTCGTGGTGAGGGCTTCGACCCGGCCCGAATGACCGGCGGTGCTCGGGTCTCTTTGCTCGATCGCATAGACGCTTGCCGTCACGAATTGGTCGAACAGCTCCTCGATGTCCTTGAGGAGGGTCTTGTTGTCGATGGCGACCGCGGCCTGGCTGGCGACGGACTCGACCATCTCCAGGTCCTCTTGCCGGAAGCTGACCACCTCGCCCGGGACGTTGGCGACGGTTAGCTTGGTCTCGAAGCTTCGCTTGGCGTTGATCAGCTGGACCGCCCCGACGACCTCGTCGTTGTAGTTCCGCATCGGCACGGTGAGCATCGACTTCGTCCTGTAGCCGTACTGCGCATCGAATCCCTTGCCGCCCTGCGGCTTGTTCGGAGGCGGATTGTAGGCGTCGTCGTAGATCTGGCTCTTTTTCGTCGTGACCGCGTAGCCGACCACGCTCTTCTCGTCCACCGGCACCTTGAAGTCCTGGTAAGTGCTCTGGTCGATGGAGGCGTTCTGGCTCGCTCGCAACGAGAGCTTGGGCTGACCGTCCTCACCGACCGTCTTCCACCACAGGCTTGCGCCGTCGGCGTTGGTGAGCTGCCGCATCGTGGTGAGAATGAAGGTCTGGAGCTTGCCGATGTCACGCTCCGCCGACAGCGCGATACCAATGCGGTTGAGCTCCTCGAACTGGCGGTGCTGGCGGCGAGCCTGCTCCTCGTGCTGGCGGACCGACTGCTTCAGCGCCACGTTCTCCATCGCCAGGTGCAAGAGATGGCGGAGTGCGTCGAGCGAGGCATCGGCCGGGAAGGCGATCGAGATGTCGGCGAGGCCCTGGGGAGCGCTTTGCCCAGTGCCCAGCACGATTAGAGCCGGGGAGACGATGGTGGTCGTGTCCTCCAGCCGGGTCCCCTCGAGGCCGAGCTCGGCCAGGACCTCTTGCACCCCGGCGTGGTCGAAGCTGCCCAGCAGGTAGATGTTGAAGACGGGTGCGTTGGTCATACCTTGTCTATCTAACGCTGCCGTCGGAGTTCTGGAGGTAGATAAGCCGCAAGCCCTCAAGAGTAAGGAGTGGGTCGCTGCTTTCGATAACTGGGGTCAGCCCGGCGACGAGGGCCGCCTGCCCCCCTGTCGCAATCACCTTGGCCGAACCCCCGAGCTCGGCCGTCATGCGCTGGACCATTCCCTCGACCTGGGATACGAACCCCCAGACGAGGCCCGACTGGATCGAAGCGACCGTGTTGCGTCCGATCACTGCGTCAGGTGCCACCGCCTCCACGCGCCGGAGCATCGCGGTTTGCGAAACAAGGGCGTCCAGGGAGATCTCCACGCCAGGGGCGATCGCCCCGCCCAGGTAGTCGCCTTGCGCGTTGATGGCGTCATAGGTGACTGCAGTGCCGAAGTCGATGACGATGATCGGCCCGCCGTGCTTGGTGAAGGCGGCCAGGGCGTTGGCGATCCGGTCGGCACCCACATCCTTCGGGTTGTCATACCTCACCTTCACGCTTGTCTTGGTGCCCGGTCCCACCATCACTGGGTCGCACTTCAAGTAGCGCCTGGACACCTCGATCAGGGCTGGGTTGAGATTGGGGACGACGCTGGCGATCACGACGCCATCCACTACCGCCATGTCGAGGCCTCGCAGGTGGAAGAGCTGGCCGAGCTCCACAGCGAGCTCGTCGGCGGTGCGCTCGTGATGGGAGGTGATCCTCCAGTCGGCGACCAGCCGCTCGCCGTCGAACAGAGCGAGCGTCACGTTCGTATTGCCGACGTCCACGGCGAGCAGCATCAGGGAGGACTCTAGAGGACAGGAACGCCAACTGCCGCCAACCTAGCGCGGGAGAGGGGGCGGGTGCGCCTGGCTCCATCCCAGCAGCGCCGCCGCCTGGCGGCGCACCTCGACTGCGCGCGCGGCCACGCGTCGCGGGTGGGGAGCTCCGACGAGGTCCCTTTTCAGCAGTGACGTTTCAGCGTTCCAGGGCGCCTTCATGGTTCCGCCCCGTACCTGCCGCCCCACCTCCTGGTGGGCCTTTCGGAAGGGTTTGCCCGATCCGACCAGCGCCTCGGCGACGTCGGTGGCGAGCAGACCCGGGTCGGCGGCGGCAGCCGCCAGCCGGGCCTGGTCGAACTCGAGGTGCTGCACCAGCAGGGTGGCCGCCCGCAGGGAGTCCAGGGCGTTGTCCACGGCTGCGAACAGGGCCGGCTTGTCCTCCTGGAGGTCGCGGTCGTAGGCGAGCGGCAGACCCTTCAAGACAGTGGCGAGCGCGACGAGGCTGCCGATCGCCCTTCCTGATCGCCCTCTCAAGAGCTCGGCAATGTCTGGATTCTTCTTCTGGGGCATCAGGCTCGACCCGGTTGCGATCTCGTCGGCCAGCCTGACGAAGCCGAACTCGGCGCTCGCCCACAGCACCACGTCCTCACCGAGCCGGCTCAGGTGGAGTGCTGCGCTTGTGCAGGCAAATACGAGATCAAGGGCAAAGTCGCGGTCTGAAACCGCGTCAATGCTGTTGGCGGTGAGGCGAGGGAGTCCGAGCTGCTTGGCCACGACTTTGCGCTGCAACGGCAAGGTGGTTCCAGCCAACGCGCCAGAGCCGAGAGGCAGCTCGTCTGCTGAGTCATAAGCGTGGCGAACCCGCGCGGCATCGCGCAGCAGCGGCTCGGCATGGGCGAGGAGGTGGTGCCCCACCGTGACCGGCTGCGCGCGCTGCAGGTGCGTGTAACCCGGCATGGCCCAGCCCGCGTGGCGGTCGGCTTGGGCACCCAGGGCTTCAACCACCGCAGCGATCTCCGCTGTCAGCTCACTGGCGGCGGCGCGGCAGTAGAGACGGAGGTCCAGCGCGACCTGGTCATTTCGCGACCTGGCCGCGTGCAGGGCGGCACCGGCCGATGTGATCTCGGTCAGCCGCCGCTCGATCGCGGAGTGAATGTCCTCGTCGGTATCGAGGAATGCGAAGGTGCGGGCATCGAGCTCTTTGCTCACCCGCCGCAGCCCTCGCTCGATGGCTGTCAGCCGGCCGGCGGAAATGATGCTGGCCGCAGCGAGCCCACGCGCATGGGCGATGCTGCCGGCTATGTCGAAGGGGTACAGCTCGTAGTCGGCGTCGAGGGACGATGAGAAGCGTTCGAGCTCGGGCAGAAGGCGCCGCTCGAAGCGACCGCCCCAAAGCTTGCCGCCGCCGGCTACTTTCCTAGCCGTTTTACTTCACCCAAGAGATTGCCCAGGTCGCGCCCGTGCAGCCGGCCCTGTACCTGCGCCGACGTGCGCACCCCCATCCCCCACAGCTTGATGAAGCCTGCCGCGGCCGATTGATCGAACACGTCGCCCTTGCCATAGGTCGCCAGTGATAGCTGATAGAGCTGCATCGGGCTCTTGCGGCCCACCACGTGCGAAGAGCCCTTGAACAGCTTCAGGCGAACGTCGCCGGTGACGTGGCGCTGCGTCTCTACCACGAACGCGTAGAGCGCGTCCCTGAGCGGGCTGAACCAAAGTCCGTCGTAGACCATCTGCGCCCATTGCTGCGCAACCAGGTCCTTGAAACGCGCCACCTCCTTGGGCAGCGTGATGTCTTCGAGCGCCTGATGGGCCTGCAGCAGCAGCACGGCGGCAGGCGCCTCATAAATCTCGCGCGATTTGATGCCGATGAGCCGGTTCTCGATGTGGTCGATGCGCCCAACGCCGCTCTCGCCCCCAATCTTGTTGAGCGCCGTCACCAGGTCCAGCGCTCCGATCGCCTTGCCGTCGAGCGAAACCGGCAGACCCTCGTTGAAGCCGACCTCTACATAGGCAGGCTCATCGGGACACTGCCGCGGGTCGCGCGTCCACGCGTAGACCTCGGCGGGAGGCTCCGCCCACGGGTCCTCGAGCACTCCGGCTTCGATGGAGCGGCCCCACAGGTTCTCGTCCGTGGAGTACGGGGAGCGCGTGGTGGCCGGCACCTCGATGCCGTGCTTGTTCGCGTACTCGATCTCGTCGTCGCGGTTCATCCCCCACTCGCGCACCGGTGCGACCACCTCGAGCTCGGGCGCGAGGGCCGCGGTGGTGACGTCGAATCGCACCTGGTCGTTGCCCTTGCCGGTGCAGCCATGAGCGATCGCGCTGGCGCCTTCACGGCGCGCGACCTCGACCATCATCGCCGCGATCAATGGCCTGCCCAGCGCAGTGGCCAGCGGGTACTCCTTCTCGTACACGGCGCCGGCCTGCAGCGAGGGCCACACAAACAGCTCGAGAAATGGGATGCGGCCGTCGGCGACGTAGGCTGCCGAAGCGCCGACCTTCAGCGCCCGCGCCTGGATGGCGTCGAGGTCCTTCTTCTCGCCGAGGTCGACGGTGAACGCAATGACGTCCCAGCCCTTGTCCTTGAGCCAGCGGATCGCCACCGACGTATCGAGACCGCCGGAGTAGGCGAGTACGAGTTTCTTGACTACTGGCGGGGGACTCCCCCCGCTGCGGCGGCCAGGCAAATCCCGGCCCCCACCCCCCCTATTCGACATGGGCCAGGAGGTCTTTGAGCGCTTTGCCCGCCCCCCGCTTGCTCAGCACCGCAATGATCGTGTCGTCGCCGGCGACGGTGCCGGCGATGCCGGGCAGCGCAGCCTCGTCGATGCGCCGCGCGACGAGGTTAGCGGTGCCAGGAGGAGTCCTGATCACGGCCATCGGCTCGACGAGCTCGACCGACAGCACCAACTCGCGGACGAGGGACGCCGAGCTGCGGTAGCCGCTCACAGAACGGACGAGGCCGAGCTCCTGAATGTCACGCGAGATGGTCGCTTGCGTCGTCCGCAAGCCACGTCGCGCGAGCGCCTCAGCCAGCTCCTGCTGGGTGTGGACCCCGCCGCGGTTCACGAGCGCAAGGATCGCCTGGTGGCGCTGTCCCTTGGTCGCGGTCACCCGACGTCGAGCACCTTGTGCATGATCCCCTGCGCCCGATCGATCTCTTCCGCAGTGATGATCAGCGGCGGCACCAGGCGGATCGAGTTCTCGTCGACCGCATTGATGATCAGCCCAGCCTCGAGGCAGTGCTCCTGAAAAGCCTTGGCGTGAGGCTCGGCGAACTCGGCGGCCTGCATGAGACCCAGTCCTCGCACCTCTTTGGCTCCAAGCCCTTGCAGGACTCCGTTCAGCAGCTCGCCCATCTCGGCGGCGTGGCCCACGAGGCCGTCGCGCTCGATCACCGCGAGCACTGAGAGGGCGACGGTGCAAGCCAGCGGGTTGCCGCCGAAAGTGGATCCGTGGTCGCCCGGCTCGAAAACGTCGGCTTTAGGCGATGCGAGGCACGCGCCGATCGGGACGCCGCCGCCGAGTCCTTTCGCGAGGGTCATCACGTCGGGTGTGATCCCGTGGTGCTGGTACGCGAACCACTTGCCGGTGCGTGCAATCCCGGTCTGTACCTCGTCGAGGATCAGCAGCACGTTCTTCTCGTCGCACCACTTTCGCACGCCCTCGAGGTAGCCCTTGGCCGCGGGGATGATGCCGATCTCGCCCATCACGGGCTCGAGCAGCACGGCGACGGTCTTGTCCGTGGTCGCCGCCTTGATTGCCTCGAGGTCGTTGTACGGCACATGCACGAAACCGTCGGGCAGCGGCTTGAAGGGGTCAGAGTATTTGTGCTGCCCGCCGGCGGTGACGGTTGCCAGCGTGCGGCCGTGGAAGGAGCCGACGCTCGTGATGATCTCGAAGGCGCCATCGCGGTTTTGTGTGCCCCACTTGCGCGCAATCTTTATCGCGGCCTCATTGGCCTCTGCGCCGGAGTTGCAGAGGAAGACGCGAGAAGGAAACGACAGCTCGACGAGGCGTCGCGCGAGCTCGACCTGTGGGCGCGTGAAGTAGAGGTTGGAGGTGTGGATCAGGGTCCGCGCCTGGCCGCTCAACGCGTGGGCGATGTCAGGGTGCGCGTGGCCAAGGACGTTGACCGCGATCCCGGCCACGAGGTCGAGGTACTCCTTGCCTTCCTCGTCGTATAGCAAACAGCCCTCACCGCGAACAAACGTGACCGGCAGCCGCCGGCCGGTGTGCATCAGGTACTGCTCTGCGAGCTCAGGGGTGTTTGGCATAGCCCTAGGGAGTCACCATCGTGCCGATGCCGGCCTCGGTGAAGAGCTCGAGCAGAAGGGCATGTGGCGTGCGCCCGTCGACGATATGGGCGAGGGGCACACCGTCCAGCGCTCGAAGGGCGGCTTCGAGCTTGGGGATCATTCCGCCGGTGACCTCTCCGGCATCGATCCTCTGTCGGGCGTCGGCCTTGGAAAGCACTGCGACAACTTTGCCGTCCACACCGAGGACTCCAGGGACATCGGTGAGGAGGATCAGCTTGTGTGCCTTGAGTGAGACCGCGAGCTCCGCGGCGACGGTGTCAGCGTTGATGTTGTAGGCGTGGCCGTCGTAACCGAGGCCGATCGAGGCGATGACCGGGATGTAACCCCGCCCCAGCAGCGCCGTGATCGGCTCCTTGTTGACCTGGGTGACACGTCCGACGAAGCCCATCGCTTCATTGAGTGGCTCGGCGATGATGCACGGCCCGTCCTCGCCGCTCATGCCAACCGCTTGACCGCCGAGCCGGTTGATGCTCGCCACGATGTCCGGGCTGACCTTCCCCGTGAGCACCATCTTCACGACTTCCATGGTCTTTTCGTCGGTGACCCGGAGCCCCTTCTTGAAGGTTGCCTTGATGCCGAGGCGTTCGCTCATCGCTGTGATCTCGGGCCCGCCGCCGTGCACAAGCACGGGCTGCATGCCGACGTAGCGGAGCAGCACGATGTCGAGCAGCGTCTCGTCCCGCGCCTGCTCGATGGCGTTGCCGCCGACCTTCACCACCACGATCTGGCCGTGGAATCGCTTGATGTAGGGCAGGGCCTCAACCAGGACCTTCGCGCGCTCCTCTACGGTCAACGTCATGTCGTGTAGTCCGCGTTAATTCGCACGTATTCCTCCGAAAGGTCACAACCCCAGGCTTCGGCGCGGCCGTCCGCCAGCCCAAGGGTGGCCACTATCTCGATCTCCGGCTGCTCGAACGCGCGCCGTACGGCCGAGAGGTCCACGTTGACCCCGGCGCCCCGTTCGAATACGACCAGCCCACCCACGCTGAGGTGAAGCTTGTCGAGAGCCAGCTCCGCGCCACTGTACCCGAGCGCGCACACGATCCGGCCCCAATTGGGATCGCCGCCATGGACGGCGGTCTTGACGAGGCTCGAAGAGGCTACCGCGCGCGCCGCGGTTCGTGCGTCGGCGTCCGACAGGGCATCTACCACCCGCACGCTGATCAGCTTGCTGGCGCCCTCGCCATCGCTGGCGACCGCGCGAGCCAGCTGGCGGGCGACCTCGAGCAGCGCCGCCTCGAAGACCTCGGCCTCGACGCTGCCGGCTCGGATCGCCTGATTGCCCGCGGCGCCGTTCGCGAGCATCAGGAAAGTGTCGTTCGTGGAGCTGTCGCCATCGATGGTCACCTGATTGAAGCTGCGATCCGCGATCGGCTTGACCAGCTTGGCCATCAACCCGGACTCGACATTCGCGTCAGTGGTGATATACGCGAGCAGCGTGCCCATGTTCGGGTGGATCATTCCGGAGCCCTTGCACATCCCTCCGACGCGGATGGTGGTTCCCGCGATGTCGACCTCGAGCTGGGCGGTCTTGGGCACCGTGTCGGTCGTCATGATCGCGCGGGCGGCGCGGTCTCCCCCATCGTGGCTGAGCTGCGCGCACGCCTCGGTGATCCCGGTCTTGATCGCCGCCATCGGGAGGTAGCGACCGATGACGCCGGTTGAGCTCACCAGCACCTGGTGGGGATCTAGGTCCAGGCGGTCAGCAGTGAGCTTGGCCATAAGGAGGGCATCTTTGAACCCCTGCGCTCCGGTACACGCGTTCGCGTTGCCGGAATTGACCGTGACGGCGCGGACGCGGTTGTGCTGCAGGTGCAGCTGATCGATGACCACCGACGCCGACTTCACCTTGTTGGTCGTGAACACGCCGCCGGTGTCGCAGCCGTGCTCTGACTGGATGACGCAAAGGTCGTCGCGCTGTGTGGTCGGGATCGCGGGGGCCCCCGTTGTGAAGGCCTTGATCCCGCAAGCCGCGGTGCCGGCGCGAAAGCCGCGCGCAAAGGTTACGGCCACTGGACCGGCATCTCCAGAGCGGTTGTTCGGTCGAAGCCGAAGGCGATGTTGAAGCACTCCACTCCCTGTCCGGAAGCGCCCTTGACCAGGTTGTCAAGGGCTCCTGTCACGACCGCCTTCTGACCCTGGGCCGCAACGTTGACCAGGAAGAGGTTCGAGTGGCTGGCCAGCTTGGTGGTCGGGCTCTGAGCGAGCACCTTGGTGAAGGGCTGGTCTGCATAAAACTCCATGTAGGTCTCGTTGAGCTCGGCGAGCGAGCCCTTGAGGTCGAAGTAGCAGGTGACGAGGATCCCTCGAGTCATCGGCACCAGGTGGGGCACGAAGGTGACGCGCAATCCGTTGGCATTCAGCGACCCGAGCTCTTGGGTCACCTCCGGCAGGTGGCGATGGCCGTTGATCGCGTAGGCGCCGATCGACTCATTGACCTCGCTGAAATGGGTCCCGATGCCCGGCGACCGACCCGCTCCGCTGACACCGGACTTGGCGTCGACGACGATGTCGGAGCCGACCACGCCTGCGGCGACTGCGGGCGCGAGCGCGAGGATCGAAGCGGTCGAGTAGCAGCCGGGGACGGCAATCAACTGCGCGTCCTTGAGCTCTTGTTCGTGGAGCTCGGGTAGCCCGAGCACGGCTTTGCCGAGCAGGTCGGGGGCAGGGTGCTCCTGCTTGTACCAAACGGGGTACTGAGCCGCGTCTTTCAACCGGAAGTCGGCGCTCATGTCGATCACCCGCGCGCCGCCATCGAGCCACGCCTGGGCCTTGCTTGCCCCAACGTTGTGGGGAAGGCAGCTGAACACCACATCGATACCGTCGAGCTCCGGTTCAGAGCGAAAGGTGCCTTCGAGGTCAAGCAAAGGAAACACGGCCGAATATGGCTGGCCGGCAAAAGAGCGGGAGGTGAGCTGTGCCAGCTCAACGCCGGGGTGGCGGGCCAGGAGATGGACAAGGGTCATCCCGGCATAGCCGTTGGCCCCAGCGACAGCTGCTTTTACTGTCCTTCCCACGAGCGCATGAGTATACAAGGGGACTGCATAAACATCCGCGCTAGAGAAAGGGTATCTAGGCGAAGGTGCTAGTCGGGACCGCGCGGCGATGGCCCGAAGGTAACGGTCGGCGGGATGGTCAGCATCCGGCCATCGTCGCCGCGCACGATCTGCCATCCGCCTTCATGCACCATCCAGTGATGCCGGTAGCAGAGCAGGGTGAGGTTGTGTGGTTCATTCGTCCCGCCGTGGATCCAGTGCTTCAAGTGATGTCCTGAAGTCCATGTCGCCGACCGGTCGCAACCCGGCCAGGTGCAGCCCCGGTCGCGAACGTTGAGCGCCTTGCGCGCCGGTCCCGAGATCACCCGCTTGGCACGTCCGACATCGATAACCATCGAGTCCGAGTCGAGCAGGATGCGGGTGATCGAGCAATCGCAAGCCAGCCGCTCAACCGCCTTGGCCGAGATCGGAAGCGAGAACTCGAGCTCTGCTGCGGGAGCGCCGTCGAGCGCCTTTAAGGTCTCAAGCGAGGTGGTCACCTGTAGGTGGCTGCGCTGGCTGCCGTTCTGCGGCACCAGCCCGTTGTCGAGATGGTGCATCGCGACGTCCACCAGGGCATCCGCCATGCGCCGGTCGTATGGTCGGTCGTCATCAGCGCCCGAGCGCCGGGCCAGCGGCTCGAGCGCTGTGCGAATCGCCGCACCACCCACCGGATCAAAGACACCGCTGAGATAGACGGCGCCATCGTCATCGCTGCCGATGTGCAGGCTGCGGTTCTCGACCAGGTCGACCTCGGCCGCCGTCACGCCTTTGGGGTCGGCGGCATGCCGGAGGTGCCGGCAGATGTAGTGGAACTTGCCGACCGTGTTCTCCCGCGCCTTTGCCAAGAGCCGCTCTTCGTTGAAGACCCGAGCTGTGGGTGAGGCCGCAAGCGCGTCGACAGTCCTGGCCATCGCGACCATGTGGCCAAAACCAACGGCACCTTCGGCCATTGCAACGAAGGTCTGCGGCAGCGCATCGAAGTGCTCGCCGGCAGCCACGCAGTTGGCAGCCTGAGGACCCGTCAGGTGGCAGTGGATGCGAATCCAATCGATGGGGGTGGCGGCGCCCCATTCCTCGTACTCCTCGGTGGCAGCGAACTCGGCGGCTTCCTTGGCGAACATCAGCTGCATCAAAGAGATGCCACGGCCCATCTCGATCAGGCGCTCGGCGCGGGTCAGGAGAACCTCATCAGCGGCCTCGAAGTCACAGACGTCTTGCGTCGCGAGCATAGGAATATGGTACAAACAAACGTTCGGCCGGTCAAGGCTATTGGGTCATTAATTTCGCTCTTTTACCCGCTCTTTTTTATTGAACTCATCTACGCCCGTCGCGCCACTGTCACTCAGCACGCCAGCACCCTCAGCGCATAACGAGAACTCCCCTTCCCAGCCCTTTGAGCGCACCCCAATTCCCACGAAGCGATCTCTCAGCCCCTTCGCTCTTTTCATTGGAGTCATCTACGCCCGTCGCGCCAGTGCCACCCAGCACGCCAGCACCCTCCCGGCGTCACGGACACACCCTCTTCCTAGTCCCGTCACCCACACCCAGAACCACCAAGCGTGCCTTTCGGTATGCAGTTGGCTACTGCGTTACCTCGTTAAAGAAGCAAGACTCCGCCCCGGTGTGGCACGCCGGCCCCGCCGCCCTGACGGTCAACAGCACCGCATCGAGGTCGCAATCCAACCGCACCTCAACCACCTCCAAGAAGTTGCCCGAGGTGGCCCCCTTCTCCCACAGCCCCCTCTCCCGCGAGTGGAACCACGCGCGCCCCGTCTCCCTCGTCTTGACCCAGGCCTCCTCATCCACGTACGCGACCATCAGCACCTTCCCCGTGTCCACCGCCTGGACCACCACCGGAACCAACCCCTTCGAAAAGTCCGGCCTCATCGCCTGATCTCCAACCCCCGCGACGCCAGCTCCTGCTTCACCCCCCCGATGCTCAGCTCCCCAAAGTGAAAGATGGATGCGGCGAGCGCCGCCTCCGCCCCACCCACCGTCAACGCCTCGTACATGTGCCCCGCGTTGCCCGCACCCCCCGAAGCAATGACTGGCAAACGAACAGCGGAGCTAACGGCCTTCAGCAGCTCGACGTCGTACCCATCGTGCGTCCCATCCCTGTTCATCGAGGTCAGCAAGATCTCCCCCGCCCCCAGGCTCTCCCCCAGCGTCGCCCACTCGACCACGTCCCGGCCCGCGGGCCGTCGCCCCCCATGACTGAACACCTCCCACCCTTCCCCCTCGGCACGTCGACGCGCATCGATCGCCAGCACCACACACTGCGATCCGAACACCTCCGCGCAGCGCGTGATGAGCTCAGGGTCGGCAAGCGCGGCCGTATTGACCGACACCTTGTCCGCCCCATGCGTGAGCAGCTCGGCCATGTCTTCGACGCTGCGCACCCCCCCGCCGACCGTCAGCGGGATAAAGACCTGGTCCGCGGTGCGCGCAACGACCTCGAGGATGATCTTCCGGTCGTCTGACGACGCCGTGATGTCAAGAAACACGATCTCATCAGCGCCCTCGCGGTCGTAGAGCGCGGCGAGCTCAACTGGATCGCCGGCATCGCGGATGTCTTCAAACCGCACTCCTTTGACGACACGGCCGTCATCGACGTCGAGGCACGGAATGATTCGCTTGGCCGGCATCGGCCCACCATACGTGACACAGGCAGCTCAGCCGAGGTAGCTGGCACCCAAGCCCATGGCGTCCTGCTGGATGTTGTCATTCACCGGCCCCGCGAGGGTCAGGATGTGCAGCAGTCCGGACTGGCTCCCATAGGGGTCGCTGAGCGGGATGTGCTGAAGGTTGATTGCGAACCTCCTCGGTGGATGCCCCGCGCCAGGCCCAACAAGCTCCACCGCGGGAGGACCGGGGAGAACACAAGGGCCCTGAATCAAGGGGCACTCGAATGAGCAGGCCGGCTCTCCACCAGGCAGGCAGGCTTGCACCACGTCGTAACATCGACGACCAATCAAGGCGTCAGTCCTACGGCTGAAAAACCACTGCGCTTCCTGGTTGCAGCTCACCACGACGCCGTGGGTATCGACCACGAAAGCGGGGTCTCCAATCGAGTCCACGCTGACAACGTCGACTCGCGATGGAAAATCAACCGCGCTCACTGCTCGCCCTCCCTAGCTCAATTTGCACACGACGTCAACGGGTCTGAGACAACCTTGGGCCCGGATCCGCAGCCCGAGTAGGGCCGGATGGCCCTGCCCAGCGAGGACTACCGCTTGCGCGCCTTCCAGATCTCCTCGCACGGCCAGCGCCTCGACCACTCAAGGGTCGCGACCTCCGGATATCTCTCCAGCGCCCCTTCCGGAGCCCGCACCTCGATCAAATCTTCGATTTCAAATCCGTTCGCCCGCAGGAGCCTGATCCAGTCGCCGTGCCCCAGGTGAAACTCGACTCCCGGCGAGTCGGGCCACTGGATTCGGTGCAGGCCGAAGTAATCGCGTAGCAGCGTCGTCCCAGGGGGCCCGTCCGCCTCCAGGTCGGGGAAAGTGAGCACCGCCAGGATCCCGTTGGTCAGAAAGATGAGTCGTCCGCCCGGCCTCAGCAGGCGCGCGGCCTCAGGAATCCAGCGATAGGGATCGCACCACAGGCTGGCTCCGTATTCGCTGATCGCCAGGTCGAAGCCGGCATCGGCGAGCGGCACCTGCTCCGCATTGCCATGGATCAGAGGAAAGTCCACGCCGAACTCTCGCTGAAAGCGCTTGGCGCTCGCGAGCTGCCTTGCCGAATTGTCGATGGCGACCACGCGAGCACCGCGTCGCGCCAGCCAGGAGGAGAAGTACGCCGTGCCGCATCCGAGCTCGATGACATCCAATCCATCCACGCCTGGGAGCACATTCAGCTCGGAGTCGGGAACCCCCCAGACCCCCCAGCTTGGCTCCGGCTCTGCCCACGACCGCCGTCCAATGCCGGCGTACTCAGTCGACTTCCCGTCCCAAAGCGCGCGATTCAAGCGCACGTGATCAGGCGGTTCGCTCATTCGCACAGCTTGACGAAGCTCTCGTAGACCCGGAGACCGTCGGCACCGCTCTTCTCCGGATGAAACTGGGTGCCCATCACGTTGCGACGCGCGGAGGCCGCCGCAGGCGAGTGCTCTGTCGAACCGATCGAATGCCTGGTCGAATCGGGGGTGTACGAGTGGACGAAGTACATGTAGGACCCGTCCGCGATGCCGTCCCATAACGGGGTGTGGTCCGTCTGCGTGAGGCGGCACCACCCGATCACCGGCAAGAGCTCGCTGTTGTCGACCTCGCGCACAGTGCCGGGCAGCAGCCCAAGCCCCTGGTGCCGGCCGTGCTCCATCGACTCCTCGAACAGCAGCTGATAGCCAAGGCAGACCCCGAGGATCGGCGTCCCCCGTCGGGCGAGCTCGACGATCCGCCTGCCCAGCCCCGCAGCGGTCAACTTCTCGAGCGCCGGCCCAAAGGCTCCGACCCCAGGCAGCACGATGCCGTCCGCCTCGTCGAGCTCATCGGGGTCGGCCGTCAGCTGCGGGAAAGCCCCGGCATGGACGAGGGCGCGCTCGACTGAGCGCACGTTGCCGACGCCGTAGTCGACGACGGCAATCACCCCAGCAGACCTTTGGATGAAGGCACTCCGGGCCCGCCATCTGGAGCGACGGCCTGTCGCAGGGCCAGCCCGAGCGCCTTGAATGTTGCTTCGGCAATGTGGTGGCGGTTGCGCCCCCTGATCACGTCGACGTGGATGGTCGCCCCGGCGTGGATCGAAAGCGCTTTCCAGAACTCCTCCAGCACCTCGGACTCCACGGTCCCGATGCGCCCGCGCAGCGGCACGTTGTAGGAGAGGTAAGGCCGCTTGCCCAGGTCGATCACCACGCGCGCCAGCGCCTCATCGAGAGGGGCATACGCGGAGGCGAACCTCGCGATGCCGGCGCGATCTCCAAGCGCCTGCGACAGCGCCTGGCCCACAACGATGCCCGCGTCTTCGACGAGGTGATGCGTATCGACGTGCAGGTCTCCCGATCCGCGCAGGTCGAGGTCGAATCCGCCGTAGCGCGCCACCTGCTCGAGCATGTGGTCGAGGAATGCAAGCCCGGTGGCGACCTTGACCTTGCCCTTTCCGTCGAGATCGACCCTGGCGCGGAGCTTTGTCTCTTTGCTGTTGCGGGTCACATCGGCCTTTCTACTCAAGACGCACCTCCACCGCGTGCGCGTGCGCACCCAATCCTTCCATCTGGGCCAGCCGAACGGTGGCCTCTTGCAGCGAGTCGAGGTCGCCGCGGTCAAGGCCCAACACGCTCATCTGCTTCATGAACGTCCGGACGCCGAGTGGAGACGCGAAGCGCGCAGCGCCCGAGGTCGGGAGCGTGTGGTTGGGACCGGCCGTGTAATCACCGAGCGGAACTGTGGCATAGGCCCCGACGAAAACCGCGCCTGCATTCTCGACCTGTCTCGCCCGCGCGGCCGCGTCCTCGGTGACTATCAGGAGATGCTCCGGCGCGTATTCGTTCGCGATCTTCATCGCCTCGTCGAGGTCGCGCACGACGATCGCGCTGCAGGTCGCGGCACGAATGATGTCCGCCCGCTCCAGGCCCAGCAGCAAATTGTCGAGCTCCTCCTCTACCCGGTCCGCAAGTGCTGCCGAGTCCGTGACCAGCACCGCAACCGCCATCGGGTCGTGCTCGAGCTGAGCCGCCAGGTCTGCAGCAATGAAGTCCGGACGGGCTCTTGCGTCCGCGATGATCATCACCTCGGTAGGGCCCGCGATGCCGTCCACTCCCACCGTTCCGAACACCTCGCGCTTCGCGAGGTTGACGTAAATGTTGCCCGGACCGGCGATCAGGTCTACCCGCTTGATGGACTCCGTCCCATACGCCATGGCCGCGATCGCCTGCGCTCCACCCATGCGGTAGACGGTATCGACGCCTGCGATGTGCGCCGCCGCGAGGATGGAATCCGGAACCGTGCCATCCGCACGCGGAGGCGTGGCCAGGACCAAGTCCTGCACGCCGGCGACGCGAGCCGGGATCGCTGTCATCAGGACGGTGGACGGGTAGGCGGCTCGCCCGCCTGGCGCATAGAGTCCTGCCCGACGCACCGGGCGGCTGATCAGCTCGAGACCCGAGGGGTCGCTCTTCGCCACCTCGACCTGTCGAGAATGGAAATCGCGGATGCGCGTGGCTGCGAACTCCAGCGCTGCGCGGTCTCGCTTGTCAACGCGTCCGGCGGCCGCGGCCAGCTCGCTCGACGCAACCTCGAACTTCTCCTCGCTCCGTAGCGTCCAACCATCGAACTTGGCACTGTATTCGCGCAAAGCACTGTCGCCTTCGGCCGCGATACGGGCGCAAATCTCAACTACCACTGCGCGTTCTTTTTCAAAGCGAGAGAGATCGAACCCTTGGCGAGACGGCTGCGACGCCGACCATGTGCTTGCGTCAAACCGATTCATTGTTTCGCCGCCTGCGAAGCCGCCACCCTGGGGCGTGCCGGTTGCTCGGCGGCGGCGCGCAGGCGCCCAACCAGCGACTGGACGGCGGCCGTCCGAGTTTTCAGGCTCGCCTGGTTCGCGATGAGGCGCGCCGTGGAGCTCCCGAGGATGGCCGCAATGCGCAGCTTGTTCTCGCGCAGGGTGCGGCCGCTGGCCGTGAGGTCGACGATCCCGTCTACGAGGCCAACCTGGGGCGCCAGCTCGACCGAACCATGAAGCCGGACCACCTCGACCGATTGGCCGTGCGCCTCGAACCAGGACGCGGTGGTTCGGGGGTACTTCGTCGCGACACGCAAGAGTGGCGGCCATGTTTCCGGGCCGGCGAGCTTCGACGATGCCGGGACCGCGAGCACGAGCCGGCAATCCCCAAATCGCAGGTCGACCAGCTCGTAATGCGCGCCGGGCGACTCCCAGAGCACGTCCTTGCCAACGATGCCAAGGTCGGCTGCTCCGTGGTCGACGTATGCCGGGACATCGGCGGGGCGGACGAGGATCACGCGTACCGCCGGCCGATCGACGAGCAGCTGGCGTCCCAGCTCGGCCCCGCTCAACCTCGCCACACCGGCACGGCCAAGGATCTTCAACGCGCCTGGCAGCAACGCACCGGTCGGGAGCGCGACCGAGACCCTCTCCTTCTTCATGCCGGCGAACCCGCAAGGCGCCCGGCCACCTGCTCCGGCGGCAGCTTCAGCATCCGGCGACCAGGCGCCGACCACGACGTCGAAGTCGAGGTGTGGCAGTGGATGAGGTTGACGGCGCCAACGACGCGCCACCAATCAACCGCGTCTTTGTGATTCCTAGGCTGCGTGTCGACCACGGCCCGCATGCCGAAGAGCCGCAGTGTCGAGCCCAGGCGCAGCGCGGTCGAGAGCCCGGCGGCATCCCACGCGACCGCCGCATCCAGCCGCGGCAGCTCGGGTGGTCGGGGGGCGCGAGTCAGCATCTCCCAAACGAGATCCAGCTGCACGACGAAGCCGGTGGCCGGCGCCGGCCGACCAAAGCGCGCCAGCAGGCCGTCATACCGCCCGCCCTGCGCGACAGGGCGGCCGAGGTCCGGACCGTAGCCCTCGAAGATGATGCCCGTGTAGTAATCAAAGTCCCTGATCGCGCCGAGATCGAGGCTCACGACGTCGCCCAGCCCGTAGGTGCCCAGCAGCTCCAGAACGCGCCCGAGCTCTGACAGGGCTCGCTCCGAGCGGTGATTGCGCACGAGTCCGCCCGCCGCTTTCAGAATTTCGGCGCCGCCCCGCAGAGCCGGAAAGCGCAGCAGCAGCTCGTGTTCGGCGGAGCGCAGAGTCGTACGGCTGAGCAGCTCCTCGAGGGCAACGAAGTCGCGCGCTGCGAGCGCGCCGCGAACCCCGGCCTTTACCTCGGCCGGCAGCTTGACCGCATCCATGATCCCTTGGAAAAATTCCGAGTGGCCGACATCGACCTGGTACCGGCGGAGGCCCGTCGCCTCGAGGCAACGTGCCGCAAGGGCGATGACCTCCGCGTCGGCCACGACTCCCGACGCTCCCACCAGCTCTGCCCCCACCTGGTAGGTCTCGCGCCTCTGCTGAAAGCGCCCCTCATCGGTCGAAAGCACGGGACCGGCGTAGCAAAGGCGTATCGGCAGGGGTGCCGACCTCAGCTTGCCCGCCACCACGCGCGCGACCGGCACTGTGCGCTCGCTGACCAGTGCAACGACCTCGCCGCGCGCGTCGGCGAACTTGAAGAGGCGCCGCCGCTGCTCGGGGCCGAGGCCGAGCTCCAACACTTCGGTGCTCTCGACCATCGGGGTGATGACGTGCCGGTAACCCCAGCGACGCATCTCGCCCAGAACCGACTCCTGGGCTTCGCGCAAGACCTCTGCTTCATTGGGCAGGAGGTCGCGGAATCCGGGCACACCGCCCAGCGGAACTAGTCCAGGCGACGCAGGACTACGGTCGGTGAAGTGACCTCCGGGCTCGGGCCACCGACCGTCGATCAGCTGTCATCGTCGTCGTCCTCGTCATCTTTGTCATCGTCAGTGCTCTCGACGAATTCCAGGGGTTCGGCGTCGTCGTCGACAGCGTGCATGCCTTCCTCGATCTCTCCGCCCTCCACGACGGCATCCGATCCGGTGGTCTCCTCATCGTCCTCACCGGCAAAGATCTCGACCTCGCGAGCGAGCAGGCTCTCCTTCGTGTACGGGCGGAACTCGACCTCGCGCTTGCGTCGCATCGGGAAGCTCGGCTTGCCGGCGAACTTCGGGTCCTGGTAGGTCTCGCGAACAATGAGCTTGACAGCGGTGCCCTCGCAAGACATGACTCCTGCCTGGTACCTGTTGCCACCGCGCATGAACTTGATCAAACGACGGGCGAGCTTGGCCTCGAGCAGGCCGAGCTTGACGCCGCGAGAGGTCTCGGCGACCACGCCGTCGCCATCGATCCTCAGCTCCGCGACATCGCCTGCCGCGACCCGGGAGCAGATGTCGGACCCAGGCGAATTCTCGAGGGTGGTGATGACCGTCTTCCCCATCTCTTCGACGAAGAGGTTGAGGTCAACCCTGGTGCCACCAACCTTGAGACCTTCCTTCTGGTGGAGCAGCGCATTGATGCGCGCCGCGTTCTTCTTCGCGATCGAGTTCATCGGGTTGAGCTTGAGCGCGACCTCATACGCGGCTTTGGCATCTTTCAGCTTGCCGAGCTCGGACAGCGCCTTGCCCAGCCGATTCTGCGTCTCCTCGTCGGTGCCGAAGCTCTCGATGATGAACTTGTTGAGCTTCGCCGCCTCATCCCATTTGCCGGCGATCGCTAGCTGAACCGCTTCGTCTCCGTATTGGGAACGGGGCTTGAGGTGCTCTGGGGACTCGGTCTTCAACGGGCGCTCCTAATGACTCCGGCTGAGAGGAATCACGAGTATAGGTTCTACCGGCAAGCGACAACTTGCCCACACGTGCGGCGACAATCTCCGCGTGCAGCCATGGCTCCGGTCGACAGCGTGCTTTGGGGCTGCTCTCAGCCTGCTGCCACTTGCCGCCTGTTCGAGCGGCGGCTCCGGTCCGAAGGCCGGCATCGAGATCGGCGTCGACCTGCCGCTTTCAGGGGTCGAAGGGCGGGCCGGCACGCCAACGCTCAACGGGGTGCGCTTTTACGTGCATCAACATCCGGCGCTTGACGGTTTCACAGTGGCGGTCACCGTCCGCGACGACTCGATCAACGGCGTGCATAACGCCAAGCTCGGAGCCCAAAACATCACGGCATTCGTCAACGACCCTCTCGTGCTTGGCATCATCGGACCATTCGACTCGAGCGTGGCCAGGGCCACCATCCCGGTCGCGAACCAGGCGCACCTGGCAATGATCAGTCCGTCAGCGAGTGACCAGTGCCTCACCAAGCCTTTATTCGTGCCTGCCGGCCTCAGCCCGGCGCACAAAGCCGTCGCCTGCAACGAGGTCGGCCTCCCTCTGCCCGCGGACCTGCGGCCGACCAAGGTGAACAACTTCTTCCGGCTGGCCACCACCAACGATCTCCAGGGGGCCGCCGCGGCCGACTTCGGCTACAAGAACCTGCACCTCCTGCGTGTGGCCGTGCTCTCAGACCATGAGGCCTACGGCCAGGCCCTCGTGGACGGCTTTCGGACGCGGTTCAACAAGCTGGGAGGGCTGGTCGTCCTGTACCAGGATTTCGTCCCGGCGGCGAATCTCGACTTGAGCTCGTTCTTCGCCCAGGCTAAGAAGGAAGGAGCGCAGGCCGTTTACTTCGGCGGCGTCACCGCGAACCACGGCTGCGCGATCCGCGCTCAGATGGCCGGCGCGCTCGGAGCCGGTGCGCCGTATCTCGGCGGAGACGGCATCGCGGAGGACCCCGCCTGTGTGCGCGATGCCGGATCCAGCGCGCCCCGGATCTACGGAACTGTGCCTGCGATCGACCCCGAGCAGGCGCCCAACGCCAAGGCCGCGATCGCGGCTTTCAAAGCCGCGTATCCCGGTCCGTCCGCCTACAGCCCGTACACATTGCTGGCGTATGACGCCGCTGCCGTCCTGTACGACGCCATCGACAAGGCGATCAAGGGTGCCGGTGGCAAGGTGCCCAGCCGTGCCGAGGTGGTGGCAAGGCTGGCGGCCACCACGGCTTTCGGAGGCGTCACTGGCACTTTCGGCTTCGATGCCTCAGGCGATACGACCCAACGGATTGTCTCCGTCTACGAGGCCCAAAGCCCTGACCCCGTCGCCGCCTGGCCCTTGGTGGGGGCCATCGATTACAGCGTCAAGCTCCCCTATTGACGCGCGCCCCCTTGAAAGCTGAGTTGCAGCAGGTATAGTCTCCGACTGGAGTAGTGGTTCGGCCCCACGTGGCCGCACCCGTCGTCGGCGCACTCTCGCCCCGATCGGAAAGATTGGGAAGAGGACGGCGGGTGAGGGGGAGACTGAGAACACGCCGTCCGAAGCTTCCCAAGCAATACACAAGGGGGAACCGTATGGTTCGAGGTAGGGGACTCGTAATCCTCACATTGGCGGCGTTATTCGCATTCGCCTGCGGCGGCACCAGTGGTGGCACCACAGCGAAAGGCACCATCAAGATCGGATCAGACTTTCCGGTCTGTACCACTGGCGGCCAGGCGACCCAGAACGGCGTGAAGTTCGCGGTCGACACCAAGAACGCAGCTGGTGGGGTCAACGGCTTCACGATCGCATTCACGGGATTCGATGACTGCCGGCAGGGCGCTTACTCCGCCGACGCCGGGGTCGAAAACGTCCAGACGATGCTGGGCGACCCCAAGTTCCTGGGCATGATCGGCCCTTACAACTCCGCGGTGGCCAAGGCCGAGATCCCGATCGCAGCCCCGCAGCATTTCACGATGATCAGCCCGGCCAACACCAACCCGTGCCTGACCAAGGACATCGCGGGCTGCGCATATCACCCGCAAGACCTGCGCAAGGGCAACGCCAACAACTACTTCCGAGTCGTTACGACTGACGACTTCCAGGGTCCCGCGATGGCGGACTTCATGTACAAGACGCTCAACGTCCACAGCATCGGCATCCTCGACGACAGCACCGTCTACGGTGTCGGAATCGCGGGAGCATTCGAGACCGAGTTCAAGAAGCTCGGCGGGACGACGACGCACTCTGAGTACCAGAAGGCGACGACCAGCGACTGGAAGTCGATCCTGCTCAAGTTCAAGAACGCGGGCGCCACGGGCGTTTACGCGGGCGGCACCGACGACCAGAACGTGTGCATACCAGCCAAGCAGATGAAGGACATCGGCTGGTCGGTCCCGTTCGCCGGCGGTGACGGCATCGAGACCACCAACTGCATCGACGAGGCCGGGGCCAATGACCTGGTCATGAGCTCCACCTCCGCCGGCGCGGACGCCACCCAAATCCCCGGCGCGCAGGCTACGATCGCAGCATTCCGGGCGGCCTTCACCGGTGCAAACGACTTCGGCGGATACACCATGCAGGCCTACGACGCCGCCAACGCACTGATGGCCGCCATCGGCCGGGCGGTCACTGACGCCAACGGTTCCACACCCACCCGCGAGCAGGTCAGGGCCGAGATGGCCAAGACCACCGGCTTCGTCGGTGTGATCGGCACCTACGACTTCGACGCGAACGGCGACACCAGCCTCAAGATCGTCTCGATCTACACGGTCCAGACGGTCACCGACCCGACAAAGTCAACCGGCGTCTGCGGCAAGCTCCACCCGAACGACTGCTACGTTTGGAAGGCGCAGGTCAACTACGCGACAGGCGGCTAGGCTTTAGCCCACAATCCGACGAGGAGGCCCAATCCGGGCCTCCTCGCCATCAACCTCAAGGAGGGGGGAACTGGACGCGGGCCACGTCGCGAGTAACGCTTCGGCTCTGACGAGAATCCGGTCTCTGAGAGTGGGCGGCATGAGCCCTCCCGACCTCGGCTTCTTCATCATCTGTGCCCTGGCCATCATCGGCCTGGCGTATGAGGCGTTCACACAGCCCACCGCCTTCGTCCAAGTCTCGATCTTCGGCCTCGCGGACGGTGCCATGTACGCACTCGTGGCCCTGGGCTACACGATGGTCTACGGCATCATCGAGCTGATCAACTTCGCGCACGGCGACGTTTTCACGATGGGCGCATACATCGGCACGGCGATCCTCGGCTTCTTCTCGTTCAATGAGAACTCCTTCAC
The DNA here is from genome assembly GCA_003139695.1 of Candidatus Dormiibacterota bacterium. GTDB lineage: Bacteria > Chloroflexota > Dormibacteria > Dormibacterales > Dormibacteraceae > Palsa-872. Next base: position 93,991 of record PLJM01000018.1, read on the forward strand.
CGCGATAAACCTGGTGGCACTGTTGGTCGTATTCCCTGTGGTCATGCTGGTCATGGGCGCCATCAACATCGGCATCGAGCGCATCGCGTACAGGCCGCTCCGCAATGCGCCTCGGCTCGCCCCTCTGATCACCGCGATTGGAATGTCTTTCGTGCTCGAAGGGGTCATGTTCCTGTGGCACGGCCCCGCCACGGTCCATGTGCCAGACCTGCTACCACACGGACCCGGCTTCCAGACCACCATCGGCGGCGTCTTCATCGGCTTCAAGGATGTTTTCGTTGTCGTCACTGCAGCGATCCTGGTCACACTGCTGGCCATCTTCATCAATCGGACCAGACTCGGCAAGGCCATGCGCGCCACCGCCCAAGATCGCGACGCGGCGCAGCTGATGGGGATTGACATCAATCGCACCATCGCGGCCACATTCTTCATTGGTGCGCTTCTGGCGGGCGCCGGCGGCATGATCTGGGGCCTGTACTACAACAACATCTTCTATAACCTCGGATTTCGCACAGGGCTGGTGGCATTCACGGCCGCAGTCTTTGGCGGCATCGGCAACATCCCGGGCGCGGCCATCGGTGGGGTGCTCATCGGCCTGATAGCTGCCTATAGCGACTCGTACATCGGTTCCAAGTGGACCGAGGTCGTCATTTTCGGAATCCTGATCGGAGTCCTGGTGTTCCGACCTACCGGCTTGCTCGGAATGAGGGTGCCCGAAAAATGAGCGAGCCTACGGCACGTAAGCCTCGTTTTCCGATGGCGCTCCTGCAGAGGCGGCGCATGCGCGACCGCGATGCGATGATCTATGGCGTCCTTCTGATCCTGGCGCTCGCATTCCCGGCCACGGTGCTGTACGCGACGGGCAGCAGCGCCCTCATCTCGCAGGCTGGACACGCCGGCACGTTTGTGCTGCTGGCCATCGGCCTCAACGTCGTGGTCGGATTTGCCGGCCTTCTGGATCTCGGATATGCGGCGTTCTTCGCGATCGGAGCGTACACGTACGCGCTCTTTGCGTCCTCCCAGCTCGACTCCTCGCCACTGCACCATAGCTTCCATCTGCCGTTCTGGCTGATGATCTTCGTGGGGATGTTCGTGGCCGCGGCTGCCGGTGTGATCCTCGGCTTTCCCACGCTGCGACTGCGCGGCGACTACCTCGCTATCGTGACGCTCGGCTTCGGCGAGATCGTGCCGCAGCTGTCCTACAACCTTCCGCAGTGGACGGGTGGTATCAACGCAATCGGAGGCATCGACTCGCCAAGCCTGCCCGCCTGGATCACCGGCCCGTGGGCTGGAGCAAACAACATTGCCATCATCCGGCCCGACGTTTGCCCGGTGCTCGGGAGCTCCACGAAGTTCGCGCCATGCTTCAGCTTCGGCTTCGATCCGATCGCTTTCTACGTCCTGATCGTCATCATGATCATCGGGGCGGTGATCCTGGTGGGCAACCTCCACCGGTCGCGCCTGGGTCGTGCCTGGATGGCGATTCGAGAAGACGAGGTGGCAGCCGCCGCGATGGGCATCAACACGGTGACCACCAAGCTGCTCGCGTTCGCGATCGGAGCCTCGTTCAGCGGCTTCGCGGGCGCGTACTACGGAGCGAGCTTTGGCCTTGTGAGCCCGGACCAATTCCTGTTCCTCGTCTCCGTCACGGTGCTTGTTATGGTGGTGCTCGGGGGCATGGGCAGCATCGCGGGGGTCATCGTCGGCGCCCTCGTCATCTATTTCGTGCTGAACAGCATCTTGCCCCAGCTGCCGTCCACCGTCGAATCGCTGGCGAACACTTTCGGCCTCAACTCGCTAAACGTTCAGAACGGTGACTGGCCTGGCCTCGCACAGGAGACTCAGCGCGTCAGCTTCCTGGTTTACGGTCTGATCCTCGTGCTGATGATGCTGTTGCGACCGCAGGGCATATTCCCCAGCCGCGTCCGGGAGCAGGAGCTCAAGCACGCGGCCGTGCAGGAAGATGAGGCGGCCGTCGAGGCTGCGCACGCCGGATGAGCGAACGGCCGGTCGTCTCCGAAAACATCCTCGAGCTGACCAGTCTCACGAAGCGCTTCGGTGGCCTGCTTGCGGTGGACAACGTGAGCTTGCACATCAAGCGCGGCGAGGTCTTCGCGCTCATCGGGCCAAACGGCGCCGGCAAGACCACGCTCTTCAACAACGTGACCGGTCTCTTCCAGCCAACGTCGGGACGGGTCGTGTTCGACGGTCGTGACATCACCGGCTCCAAGCCCCACGAGGTTGCGCGATTGGGCATCGCCCGAACATTCCAGAACATCCGGCTCTTCAGCTATATGTCGTGTCTCGACAATGTGCGGGTCGGCCGCCATGTCCGGATGCATGCGAAGCTCTGGGATTCATTGTTCAAGTTGCCGTCCGAGCGGCATGAGGAGGAGCGCGTCACGCAGGAGGCGATGGACCTTCTCCGCTTTGTCGGCATCGCGCAGCAGGCGAACCAGTACGCCCGCAATCTCCCCTATGGCCAGCAACGCCGTCTCGAGATCGCGCGTGCGTTGGCCACCGACCCCAAGCTCCTTCTCCTCGACGAGCCAGCCGCTGGATTCACGCCACAAGAAAAGGTGGAGTTGATGGCGCTCGTCGGAAAAATCCTTGAGCGCGGCGTCACCGTCTTCCTCATCGAGCACGACATGAAGGTGGTGATGGGCATCTCCCAGCGCATCGTAGTGCTCGACCACGGCGAGAAGATCGCCGAGGGCGCTCCCGACGAAGTCCGCAAGGACGCTCGCGTCATCGAAGCGTACCTGGGCAAGTCGGCCTAGCTGAATGGCGATACTCGAGCTCGAGTCGGTCGACGCGTTCTATGGACGGATCCAGGCGTTGCGCGGCGTGTCGATAAAGGTCGACAAGGGCGAAATAGTCGCGCTGATCGGGTCCAACGGGGCTGGCAAGACCACTACGCTACGCACGATTTCCGGGCTGATGCATCCGCACTCGGGCACCATCCGATTCGATAACCACGACATCACTCGCACGGGGCCATCAACGATCGTCGAGATGGGCGTTTGTCAGTCGCCCGAGGGTCGGCGTCTCTTCCCGCGCATGACCGTGGTTGACAACCTCTTCATGGGCGCGTACACGCGCAACGACAAGCCTGGCATCGCGGCCGACATGGATCGCGTCTTCACACTTTTCCCCCGGCTTAAGGAACGACGTACCCAGATCGCAGGCACGCTGTCAGGTGGAGAGCAGCAGATGCTCGCGATGGGTCGAGCCCTCATGGCCCGGCCGAAGCTCCTCATGCTCGACGAACCGTCCCTCGGCCTGGCCCCAATCCTGATCGAGACGATCTTCAGCATCGTGCGCGAGATCAATGCGCAGGGTACGCCCGTGCTCCTAGTCGAGCAGAACGCGTACAAAGCTCTGGAGGTCTCCCACCGCGGCTACGTGCTCGAGACGGGGAGCATCGTACAGACCGGCTCAGGCAAGGAGCTCCTTGCTTCCGAGGACGTCCAGAAAGCCTACCTGGGAATGTAAATCTCATCTAGCGTCGCAGGGTTGGCCGGGGTCCCCCCGGCCATGACTTTGTGTTGATCACACCAATCGTGGCGGGGAGTGCTTCTTAAACAATCCCATCGACATACCGGAGGAGGAGCAGGCGCGCGCGCAGCGCCCGCCGATGAGGGGGGACCATCCGGGTCCCCTCTCATTTTGTTAGCGGCCTGGCTGGTAGCTCGAGACGAACAGGAAGATCAGGAATGCGGCGAAGGCTCCGTATTCGACCACGACGTTGCGCGTGAAGCTGTCCTCGACCGTGTGCCTGACCAGTCCGCGATTGATGTACCAGGCGAACAGCAGCATCACGGCGAAGGTGCCCTCGTTCAGGTTCAGGTAAATGGAAAGGGCGAGGATCGCCCAGGCCAGGAACATGACGACCTGGCCCACAAACAGCGCAAAGATGAACGCTCGCCGCGGGGCGATCGCCGTCCCATTGATCCTGAAGCTGCGATATGAGGCCAGGAACGTGATGGTGAAGATCCACAGCAGCTTGAGGAGGATGTTGAACGGGATGGTCACAACGACCAGGTAGGCGCCCGCAAGCACCAGGATCAGGATCGCTTCCTGCAGCATCATGTGCCCGCGCTTTTCGGCGCCGCGCAGTCGAAGGTAATCGAGCCGCGCCGACAGCACGAATCCCGCACCGAAGACGGCGGTGATGAGCCCGTATTTCCAGAGCTCGGCCACGATCGGGTGGCCGGCGCTGTCATTGCCGCCGGCGAGCCCGGCCAGCGTGATCGCCCCCAGGGCGACAGGGATGTAGTGCTCGATCCTCGGGAATTCTTCGGTTCCGCGGAGGTAGCCGAGCAGCGCAGGCGAGGCCACTACCACCATGCCCAGCGCGAGCACCCACACCTGGCCTTCGCCGAGCAGCTCGGACTTGAAGGCGAGGGCGATCGCCATGAGTACGACTCCCGCAAAGAGCAGGAAGCTGCGGTCGCGCTCGAGATGTACCGCCGTCGCGGCTGGCGTCGCCTTTTCAGGTGCCGGCGGGATCTTCATTCGACCCGAGGAAGTCTAAGCGTCGGCAGGGCCTTACGTCGTGGCACGTCCGTAGCGGTCTGAGAGGCGAACGACGTCGTCTCCCTCCGGCGTGGACACCTCGAAGATGTCGCTGTCCTCCACTGCGGTGATGCGATGACGCGTGCCCGGCCTGATGTGAAGCGTGTCGCCGGCGCGCATGCGGTAGGTGGTCAGTCCGCCGTCCGGACCGCCGAGCTCGATGTCAACGCAGCCCTTCACGAGGTACTGGTACTCGTCCTTGCGCTCGTGGTACTGGAGAGAGAGCGCCTCGCCTTTGTTCACGTGCAGCACCTTGCCGAGGTAGCGATCGGTCGCCGCCCATCGAAGCTCGTAACCCCATGGCTTGTCGACGCGCGACTCGTCAACGGGCTTGGGGGCATCAGGCATGCGATCGGGGCAAGGTGATGGAGGTGATCGGCGAGAGATTCGGTGTCCAGGTGGTCCAGCTGCCAGGCGCGGCCGAGCACCGGAGCGCGCGCATCGGTAGATGCGTAAGCGAGGAGCGGAGGGCGCAACAACGCAGATGGGCCGCATGGGCGCCGAAGATCCGTCGATCAGCCTTCGTCATCTTGACCTTAGACCCACAATGTCCTCTATCGCGCTCAGGCGAGCCTCGACGTCCGCGTTCGTCGCCGCCTCCGAGTAGACGCGCACGAGCGGCTCGGTGCCGCTGGCCCGAAGCAATACCCAGCTGCCGTCTTCGAGGTAGAACTTGAAACCGTCGTCGGATCGCACGCGTGCGACCTTGACGCCCGCGACCTCGGCGGGCTGGTTGGCCGAAAGCAGGTCCAGGATCCGCTTACGCTCCGTGTCGTAGGTGTCACGCGCGAGGTGGATGTCATGACGGCTGTATGCGTGCGGCCCGACGCGCCTCTCTAGGTCGGCCAGGATTTGCGAGAGCGGCTTGCCCATCCTGACGATCATGTCGGCGAATAGCAGCCCGATCAGGATGCCGTCGCGCTCCGGGATGTGTCCTCGAATCGCGTAACCGCCCGACTCCTCCCCCCCCAGCACCGCGTCGGACTCCATCATCTTGGGCGCGATGTTCTTGAATCCCACAGGCACCTCGAAAACCTCCGCGCCAAACTCCGCGCCAAGCTTGTCTGCCATCGAGGTCATGTTGATGGTCTTGACCACAGGCCCGCCCATTCCCCTGACCTCGAACAGGTAGAGCATCAGCAACGCGAACACCTGCAGCTGCGTGATGAAGCGGCCGGTCTCGTCGATGATCCCAACCCGGTCCGCATCTCCATCGGTGCAGATGCAGAGGTGGTTTCCACCTCCCGCCCTCATGACCGCCAGCGCCGCATCGATGTTGGGCGGAATCGGCTCCGGGTTGATGCCTCCGAAGAATGGATTGCGCTCGTAGTGCAGCTCGGTGACGCTCGTGGTCCCGCCAGAAAGCAGGTCGGCGATGTACCGATAGCCGGAGCCATACATGCACTCGTGCACGATGCGGAGGCCCGCTCCCTTGATGGCGGCGAGGTCGACCATTCGCCCGATCTGCTCGTAGTACGAAGCGCGCGGATCGTAGACAGTGATTAGGCCAGCTGACTTCGCGCTGTCCGGCGATCGGGGTTCCTGCACAGCGTTGATTCGCTGCTCGAGGTCCGCGATTACGCTGCTCGGCGCTGAGCTGCCGGTCTCCGGCTTGTACTTCACCCCGTTGAACAGGTACGGGTTGTGGCTGGCGGTGATCACCGCCGCGCCAGTGGCCTTGCGGTCGATGACAGTCCACGACGCGACCTGCGTCGGCGATGGACGGTCGAATATGAGGCTGCGAACGCCGTTGGCGGCGAACACGTCGGCGACCGCCCGGGCAAATTCCTCGGACGCGAATCGACAGTCATAGCCCACGACCGCCAGCGGATCCGCGGTGCGCGAGAGCATGTACTCGGCTGCGCCCTGCGCGACGCGGCGAACGTTGGCGTACGTGAAATCGTCTGCTACGACCCCCCGCCAGCCATCGGTTCCGAACTTGATCTGCCCCGAGTGACTCATCCCCCAGCCAAGTTAACTACAGATAGCCGGTTTTACCTGCACGTCGGAGTGCCTCCACCACCTTGCGCACGTCCTGCGCTCGTGAACGCGGACATACAAGAAGCGCGTCCTCGGTGTCGACAATGATCATGTCGTCGAGGCCGATGGCCGCCACCAGGCGCCGTGATCCGAGGATGAGGCTTCCGGTGGTGTCGACAAGAATCGACTGGCCCTCGACCGAGTTGCCGTGAACGTCGGCCCGCACCCGGTCGCCCAGCTCAGCCCAGTTGCCGATGTCGGCCCACTCGAAGTCGCCCGGGACGAGCAGCAGGCGGTTCGTTTTCTCCATCACGCTCCGGTCGATCACTTCGACCCTCAGCCTCTTATAGATGGCGGCGGCGGTCTCCTCGTCGCCTGCGGCCCGGGCCGCCATCACCTTCTCAAGGCCTGCCAGGTGTCGAGGCGCATGCAGCCCAAGCTCGTCGATGAATACATCAAGGCGCCAGGAAAACCACGCGAGGTTCCAGTAGTAGCCGCCGGCCTTGACGAAACGCCTGGCGGTGGCGAGGTCTGGCTTCTCCGTGAAACGCTTGACGTGGAGCGCACCGTCTGTCATTCGCCCCGGCGCGTGGATGTAGCCGAGGCCCGTGGATGGGAACCTGGGCTTCAGTCCGACGGTCACCAGGCTGTCGCTGGTGGCCGCGACGCGGACAGCTGCGCGCACGGCCTTCGACACGCCCGCGCGACCGCTGACCACGTGGTCTGCGGGCAGGACGAGCATCACGGCATCTGGGTGGCTCGCGCGCAACGTGAGCGCCGCCAGCCCGAACGCGTTGGTGGTCCCTCTCGCCGCCGGCTCGAGGATCAGATGCGCCGAATCGATCTCGGGAAGGACCTTCTGGATGATCTCGCGCTGACCGGTCTCCGTCAGGACGAAGACCTCGGTCGCCAGCTTGGAGGCGCGGTCGTAGGTCTCGCGCAGAAGCGGCCGGCCGCTATCTCCCAGAGGGAGAACATGCTTGGGTGTCGAGCGGCGCGACCGCGGCCAAAGCCGGGTGCCGGCTCCGCCGGCCGGAATCACCGCAACGGTCTTCTCGCCTTGCTGCGATCGCCGCGCGGTCAACCGACCTCTTCCGCGAGCTCCTTTGCCCGCGTCGTCGATTCCCAAGGGGCATCGATGTCCGTGCGGCCGAAGTGGCCGTACACCGCAGCCTGGCGGAAGAGCGGGCGCCGCAGGTTGAGCTCTTTGATGATCCCAAGGGGGCTCAGGTCGAACAGCTTGCTCACCGCCGTCGAAAGCGTGGTGTCCGGCACGGTTCCGGTGCCGAAGGTGTCGACGCGAATCGCCACCGGCTTGACGACGCCGATCGCGTAGGCGATCTGTACCTCGCACCGCTTCGCCAGCCCGGACGCGACGATCGTCTTGGCGACGTGCCGAGCTCCATATGCGCCGGCGCGGTCGACTTTCGTCGGGTCCTTACCCGAAAAGCACCCGCCGCCGTGGCGGGCGTAGCCGCCGTACGTGTCGACCATGATCTTGCGACCGGTCAGACCGGCATCGGCCACTGGGCCGCCGATGACGAAACGGCCCGTGGGGTTGATGTAGGAGCGAAGGCCGCCTTCTCTCAGCTCGGCCGGGATGACCGCATCGATCACATGCTCGGCGATGTCCGCACGCAGTTGCTCGGTCTCGACTTCCTCATGATGCTGCGCAGAGAGCACGACATTGTCGACGCCAAGCGGCTTGCCGTCTTGGCCGTATCGAACTGTCACCTGGACCTTGCCGTCGGGTCGGAGGTAGCTGAGCGTCTTGTTGCGGCGGACTTCGGCGAGGCGCCTGGCGAGGCGGTGCGCAAGGGTGATTGGGAGCGGCATGAGCTCGGGCGTCTCGTCGCAGGCGTAGCCGAACATCATTCCGGAGTCGCCGGCCCCGCCGACGTCGACCCCCTGGGCGATGTCGGGCGACTGCTCGTCGATGCTGGTGATGACGCCGCAGGTCTCAGCGTCGAAGCCGTACTTGGCACGGGTGTAGCCGACCTCGCGGATGGTCTGGCGGATGATTCGCGGAATGTCCACATAACAGTCGGTGGTGATCTCCCCGACCACGATCACCAGGCCGGTGGTGACCACGGCCTCGCACGCCACCCGCGCCAGTGGATCCTTGGCCAGGATCGCGTCGAGGATGGCGTCAGAGATCTGGTCGGCGAGCTTGTCAGGGTGGCCCTCGGTGACCGACTCCGAAGTGAAGACGCTGTAGGCCGGCTCCCGGGACATGTTGGTCCTCCTTTGAATCTCCCACGCCGGCAAAGCCGAGCCTCCGTGTTGGGCCCAACCCCAGGCGCCAGGTTCATACCTCTGGGACGTGGTGATAGTACCTCTGAGGATGGTGCCAGTTCGACACCCCTCACCCGGCCACGCTGAAACGTGGCCGACCTCCCCGGCGAGCGGGGAGGTCTTTGTCCGGGCTTATCGCCCGGACCGGAGGTCCAGGTAATGGATCCCGGAGTGCCGTAAGGCTTTCGTTCCCCGTTTCGCCAGTAGGTCCGCCGTCGCTGCCCGGGACGACTCCATCACCGCCTCGATATGCTCGCGCTTCATCTCCCACGTCGCCGTGGGTGCTGTGACCGGGCAAAGGACCACGATCCTGGCCCGGTCGCGCAACCGCTCGTAGTCGCTGAGCATCTGGTGGTGCAGAGTCAGCTGCAAAGTGCGCGCTATCAGCTCGGGCAGGCTGTGGGGCGCGGCCTCGTACTCACCCCCTCCCATGAGGCTGATCGCCAGGATCTCCTTCGCACCGTCCTCGATGGCGATATCGAGCGGCGTGTTGTCGACGACGCCCCCATCCAGGTGCTCGCGGCCGTCGATCTTGACAGATGGAAAAAGGCCGGGGATGGCGGTGGAGGCGAGCAGCGCAGGGGTCAGCAGGCCTGACCGGAAGACCACCGGCTTGCCCGCGTTGAGGTCGGTCGCGACGACGGCGAGGGGGACGCGAAGTTGCTCGAAGGTAGTCATGCCGGTCAGTGCTTGGGCACGGTCGATCAGGCGGCGCACGTTCTCCTGAGGAAAGGCGCTGAGCTGGTCGTGGCGGAGCCCCGAAAGGATGACCCCCAGCGGGTGGGCATGAAAAACAGTCAGGGCCTGGCGGGACAGCCAGACCTGACGCAGCATCAGGATCCCGGCCAGCGACGGATAGGCGGCGATCGCGCTTCCGTTCAGCGCCCCTACGCTGGATCCGACGACCGCGACGGGTGGCTCGAGGCCCGCCTCCAGCAGCCCGTTGAGCACCCCGACCTGCGCGGCGCCCCTAGCGCCGCCTCCGCCCAGCACCCACGTGCGCCGAGCTGGCCCGAACGTGGGCTAGTGTCCGGGACCTGAGGACACTCAGGTGCCCTCTTCCCAGGAAGTCAGATAGCGCTGCTGCTCCTCGGTCAGGGTGTCAATCTCGATCCCCATCGCCTTGAGCTTGAGGCGGGCGACCTCGGCGTCGATGTCCGCCGGTACGTCGTAAACCTTGTTCTCTAGCGTGCTCGCATTCTTGGCCATGTACTCGGCACATAGGGCCTGGTTCGCAAAGCTCATGTCCATCACCGCTGCAGGGTGACCTTCGGCTGCGGCCAGGTTGATGAGTCGCCCCTCGCTTAGCACGTGCAGGCGTCGTCCGTCCCCCAGCTTGTATTCCTGCACCGACGGGCGGACCTGGCGCACGCCTGTCGCCATCTCGTCCAAGGCCTTGAGGTTGATCTCCGAGTTGAAATGCCCCGAGTTGGCCAGGATGGCGCCATCCTTCATCGCCTCGAAGTGGTGGCGGTCGATAACGTTGACGTCGCCGGTGACGGTGACGAAGATGTCGCCCTCGCGCGCCGCCTCCCCCATCGTCATCACCCGGAAGCCATCCATGGCTGCCTCGAGCGCCTTCACCGAATCGACCTCGGTGACGACCACGTCGGCGCCATGGCCCTTCGCCCTGGAGGCCAGGCCACGACCGACCCAGCCGTAGCCCGCGATAACAAATGTCTTGCCGGCTAGCAGCACGTTGGTGGCGCGGATGATGCCGTCAATGGTCGACTGGCCAGTTCCATATCGGTTGTCGAACATGTGCTTCGTGTCGGCTTCGTTGACGGCGACGATCGGGTAACGCAGCACGCCGCGCTCCGCCATGGCACGAAGCCTCACGACGCCTGTGGTCGTCTCTTCGGTACCGCCGATGATCTCGCCCAGCTGGTTCTGGCGCGACTTGTGCAGCACCGACACCAGATCGGCGCCGTCGTCCATGGTCATGACCGGCAGGTGATCGAGGACTGCTTCGATATGGCCGTAATAGGTGTCGTTGTCCTCGCCGCGGATGGCGTACGTGCTGATCATGTGCTGCCCAGCGAGGGCGGCGGCGACGGCATCGTTGGTGGACAGCGGGTTCGAAGCGCAAAGCACCACATCGGCACCACCCGCTTTCAAGGTGAGCATGAGGTTGGCAGTCTCACTGGTCACGTGGAGACACGCTGCCAGCTTCAGTCCCTTTAGCGGCTGCTCCTTAGTGAACCTCGCGCGGATCAAGTTCAACACCGGCATCTCTCGCGCCGCCCAGTCGATGAGGTCCTGGCCCTGAGCCGCCAGGTTCATGTCTTTGACGTCGCTTCCCTTGGAGCTGACTTTCAAATGCAGCGCCTCTCCTTAATACACAATCTCGCTGACCACTTTCACGTCGGGCAGCCGCTTTCTTCCGGCCAGGTCTTCGAGCTCGATCAAAACCTGCACACCGATGACATCGCCGCCTAGCTTGCGAATCAAGCGAACCGCGGCGGCCGCGGTGCCGCCTGTTGCCAGTACATCATCGACTATCAGCACCCGCTGACCCGATTCCACAGCGTCCGAATGGACCTCGAGCTGGTCTGATCCATACTCGAGCTGATAACCCTCGGCGATCGTCGTCCAGGGAAGCTTGCCCGTTTTTCGAATCGGCACGAACCCGGCATTGAGCTTGACCGCCATGGCGGCGCCCGGTATAAACCCTCGAGCCTCAATGGCGGCGACGAGGTCCGGCGGCCGATCGCCCCAGCTCTTGGACATCAGGGCGACGACTTCGCGGAAGAGCTCCTTGCGCGCAAGCAGCGGCGTGATGTCGCGAAAGATCACGCCAGGCTGCGGATAGCCGGGAACATTGCGAACGAACTTCTTGAGCTGTTCGGGTGTGGTCATACGACGGTCCGGAAGTATTCCAGGGTCCGGCCGAGGCCTTCCTCCAGGGCGACCTTTGGCTCCCACTCGAGCAGGCGCCGAGCCCGGCTGATGTCGGGACGCCGCTGCTTCGGGTCGTCGACAGGCAGCTCGCGGAACTCGATTTTGCTCTTCGACCCGGCGAGGCGAACTATGGTCTGCGCCAGTTCGAGCACAGTCACCTCCTCGGGGTTGCCGAGGTTGACCGGCAGCTCATCGCCGTGTTCGAGATCGGCAAGGACTCCTCGTACGAGGTCAGAGACGTAGCAGAGGCTGCGAGTCTGGGAACCGTCGCCGTAGACAGTGAGCGGCTCGCCTCTGATCGCTTGCGCCATGAAGTTAGGCACCGCCCGGCCGTCCAGCACCTGCATGCGTGGCCCGTGCGTATTGAAGATGCGGATTATTCGGGTGTCCACGCCGTGGGCCTTGTGGTACGCCATCGCAAACGCCTCGGCGCATCGCTTTGCCTCGTCGTAGCAACCACGCGGGCCGATCGGGTTGACGTTCCCCCAATACGTCTCCGGTTGTGGATGGACCAGCGGGTCACCGTACACCTCGGAGGTCGACGCGAGGAGAAACGTGGCGCCCTTTGTGCGGGCCAGGCCGAGCATGTTCATGGTCCCGAGCGTCCCCACCTTGAGTGTGTGGATTGGGTTGGCATCGTATTGAGGCGGCGACGCCGGGGACGCGAAGTGAAGGACGTAACGCACGTCTCCGTCGACGACGACCTCGTCGTTGACGTTGGCCCTGCGGAATTCGAAGTCAGGATCCGCCAGCAGCCCGCTGACGTTGCCGGGCGACCCTGTCAGCAGGTTGTCGAGCGCCACCACGCGCATGCCCGAACCCAGCAGTGCCTCACAGAGGTGAGAGCCGATGAACCCGGCTCCTCCCGACACCACCGCGCGTTGCTTAGTCGCGGCCAATTCCGCGGTACGTGAAACCAAGCCCGCGCATCATCGCCGGGTCGTAAATGTTTCGCCCGTCGACCATCACCGCCTTGCGCATCGAGGTTTTCACACGAGCCAGGTCGAGGTGGCGGAACTCGTTCCACTCGGTGACCAGGACCAATCCGTCGGCGCCGTCAGCCAGCGCGTAGGCGTCGGCCGAATATTCGACATCCGGCAACAGATCGCGCGCTCGAGCCATCGCGGCCGGGTCATAAGCTCGAACCTCCGCGCCGGCTGCGATGAGGACCCTCGCGATGTCCAGGCTTGGCGCGTCGCGAAGGTCATCGGTGTTCGGCTTGAACGCCAGCCCGAGAAGCCCGATGATCCGACCCTCCAGCGTGTCGAGGCACTCGCGCAGCTTGTCGATGGCGAGCATCCGCTGGTCGCGGTTGATGTCCATGACGGCGTTGAGAAGGTCGGGATGGTAGTCAAAGCGCTCGGCCAGCGCGGCCAGCGCCTTCACGTCCTTGCCGAAGCACGAGCCGCCGTAGCCGATCCCCGCGTCGAGGAAGCTGGGCCCGATCCGCTTATCGAGGCCCATGCCCTCGGCCACGAGCTTGGCGTCGGCATCGACGCGCTCGCAGATCCGTGCGATCTCGTTGATGAACGAGATGCGCGCGGCGAGAAATGCATTCGACGCGTACTTGACCATTTCCGCGGTGTAAATGTTTGGAGTGATCAGGATCTTCGCCTCGAGCGGAGCGTAGAGCTCGGATACCTTGGCCGCGGCGACCGGGTCGTGGCTGCCGATCACCACTCGATCCGGGTGCATGAAGTCCTGGATGGCTGACCCCTCGCGGAGAAACTCAGGGTTCGACACCACCTCGGCTCGGTGCCTTCCATTCCGCTGCCGAAGGACTCTCGAGACCATGTCGCCGGTCAGCGGTGGGACCGTTGACTTGTTGACCACCACCAGAGGGCCGTCCATGCTGTCGGCGATCGAGGTCGCGGCCGCCTCGACATAGGAAAGGTCCGCCTCGCCGCCCTCGCCCTCGGGAGTGCTGACGGCGATGATCGCGTATTCCGCTCCGGGCACCGCCTCGTCGTACGCAGTGGTGAAGGTGAGGCGCCCCGCCTTGCAATTTCGTTCGACCAGCTCGCTCAAGCCGGGCTCGTAGAAGGGCACGTGATGACGCTTGAGCTGCTCGACCTTGACAGCGTTGATATCGACAACGATCACGTCATTGCCGAGATCCGCCAGGCATGCCGCTGTGGTCAGCCCGACATACCCCGCGCCGATGACTGCGACCCTTGACAAAGCTGGCCGATTATCTCAGTAGGGCTTCATATACGGAAATCGTCTGGCGCGCGGTCTTGCGCCAGCTGAAGGCGCGGGCACGCTCCAGACCGGCCTTTCGCGCCCGATCCGGATGCGCGCACAGCTCGGCCGCCGCCCGTCCCAGAGCCTCTGCATCTCCGTCCTCGACCAGCTCCCCGGCGTCATCCACCACCTCGGGCAGGCTGGAGTTGCTGTACGCGGCGACGGGGCAGCCGCAAGCCATCGCTTCGAGGCAGGGCAACCCGAAACCCTCGTAGCGGCTGGGAAACACCAGGCATCCCGCCGCGGTATACAGATCAGCCAGGTCCACCTTGTCGACGGGTCCCAGGATCGTGGCTCCGGGCATGGAAGGCGGCGCCTGCCGGCCGGGGACCCCAGCGAGCACCAGCTGCAGCCCTGGCAGCGCTGCTTTCGCGACCGACCAAGCGCGCAGCAAGCCCGCCGGGTCCTTCCTGGCGTCGAGCGCGCCCACGAATAGCAGATAACCGGGCTCGACTCCCCACCTCTCAGTGACTCTGCCGGCAGCAGCAGGCCCGGGCTGAAAGGTGGGATCCGCGGCCTCATAGACGACGCTGATTCGCTTCGGATCGACCGCCGCGAAGCGCTCGGCGTCGGCGGCGGTCGCCCTCGACACCGCCAGGACGGCGTTCGCCCGCTTGAGCAGGCGCTTGCCAAGCCAGTACCGAAGCCTCTCGCCGCGCATCCGCGGACCGCCCCACGCCCAGGGGATGAGGTCGTGCAGCGTGACCACGAGAGGGCAAGGCGATCGGCCGGGGAGCCGCAGATCGATGGCGTGATAGACGCCCGGTTGGATGCGCTGAAGATCAGCGCCCAGCGCGACCGCCTCCTCGTAGGCGGACAGCTGGCCGTGATAGCGACGCCGCGACCCGGCCAGCCGGTAAGAGCCGGGAGGCAAATCAGGCTCGGGGAGGTCGGCGTCGAGCAGCAGGGTCAGCCGCGAGTCAAACCCCTCGGCGATCAGGCCGCCCAGGAGCCCTGCCGCGTAAGTTCCGACCCCGCGCTGAGCGCTGGGACCCTGGACGGGCCGCATATCGAGGAGAACCGCGGGCCCGGACTTGCCGGGTTTGGTCGGCTTCATAAGGGGGGGAACTCCCCCCCTGTTGCGGCGGGCCCGGCGAAGCCGGATCCCGGCGCACCCCCTCTGTCGCGAGGGGGGGACTCCCCCCCTGTTGCGGCGGGCCCGGCGAAGCCGGATCCCGGCGCACCCCCTCTATGTTTGCTCAAGACGAGGATGGGGCCACCAACGAGCCATCATAATTTGGCGGCCATGGACCACCTTGACGTCGTAGTCGTCGGCGGCTGCGGCCACGTTGGCCTTCCGCTCGCGCTGTCGCTCGCGGACAGCGGTTACCGAGTCGGCATCGACGACATCGACGCGGCCAAGATCGAGCAGGTTCGATCGGGCAACGTGCCGTTCCTCGAGAACGGTGCCGAAGAGCTACTTCGCAAGCTGCTTCCCAGCGGCCGGCTGGTGCTCGCGGCCGACCCAAGGCTCCTCTCGCGAACTGACACCGTGATCCTCGTCATCGGCACGCCAATCGATGAGTTCATGAATCCATCGGTGCGCGTGTTCGACAAGGTGCTGGACGACCTGGTGCCCCACCTACGAGACGGATGCCTGGTGGTGCTTCGTTCCACCGTGTTTCCAGGCACGACCGAAACGGTGGAGAGGCGCTTGAAGGCCGCCGGCCTCGACCTCGAGGTGGTGTTCTGCCCGGAGCGGATCGCGGAGGGGCACGCCCTCGAAGAGATGCGCAGCCTGCCCCAGCTGATCGGCGCCAGCACGGATCGCGGATTCGAGATGGCAAGCCGGCTGTTCAAGCCGCTGGGCGTGACCGTGGTGCGCACCACGCCCCTCGAGGCAGAGCTGGCAAAGCTGCTCACCAACACGTGGCGCTACATGAAATTCGCGATCGCCAACCAGTTCTTTCAGATCGCGCACCGCTCGGGTGTCGACTACAACAACGTGCTCGACGCGATCCGGCGCGATTACCCGCGCGCTGCCGACCTGCCCGGACCGGGCTTCGCTGCAGGGCCCTGTCTCTTGAAGGACACGATGCAGCTTTCAGCATTCACCCCCGACCACTTTCCAATGGGGCAGGCGGCGATGCAGATCAACGAAGGGCTGCCGAATTACATAGTGGACACCCTCAACTTGCGCCATCCGCTCGCCGGGCGAACAGTCGGCATCCTCGGCATGGCGTTCAAGGGCGAGTCAGACGACCCGCGCGCCTCACTGAGCTACAAGCTGCGGAAGCTGGCCGCCTTCAAAGGCGCGCTTGTCCTGTGCACCGATCCCTTCATCGACGACCCGTCGTTTGTTCCGGTGGAGAAGGTGCTTGCCGATTCGGACATCCTCATCGTGGCGGCCCCTCACAAGGCGTACAAGAAGCTGCAGCTGAAGGGGCGCGACGTGATCGACATCTGGGGAATTACTGGCCCTATCCGGTTATGAGATGGAACCCGGATGGTTCCCTCTCATCGGCGGGCGCTTCGCGCGCGCCCGCTCTCCTTCCGGTATATCGATGGGGTTTTTCTAGAGGTGCTCCACGCGGCGCACGGATTCTGGCAATACTAAGTCATGGCCGGGGGGACCCCGGCCAACCCTGCCACGCTGGCGAATTCCAATTGCGGGCCACAGTTCGGCTGGGGATCGGGTGAAGGCGCTCGTCACCGGGGCTGCTGGATTCATCGGCGGGTACCTCGTGGCCGAGCTGCTCGAGGCCGGCTACGACGTGGTCGGCGTGGACAACTACAGCAAGTACGGGCGGGTCACACGCTCATATGACACCAACCCTCACTACCAGCTGGTCGAAGGCGACGCGAAAAACATCGAGCTGCTGACCGAGCACGCGATGCGCTGCGACCACCTGGTCGCGGGTGCGGCAATGATCGGCGGCATCTCCTACTTTCACGAGTTCGCCTATGACCTGCTGGCCGAGAACGAAAGGATCAGCGCGGCCACCTTCGACGCCGCGATCAGCGCGAGCCGCGGCGGGCGCCTGCGCAAGATCACTGTCATCTCAAGCAGCATGGTTTACGAATCAGCGGACATATTTCCGAGCCCGGAGGGGGCCGAGCTGACGAGTTCCCCTCCCCGATCGACGTACGGTTTTCAAAAGCTGGCGACCGAGTATTTCGCTCGCGGAGCGCATGAGCAATACAAGCTCCCATACACGATCGTGAGGCCGTTCAACTGCGTCGGGGTCGGCGAGAGGCGCGCGCTGCGGGACCACGAAGTCATGAGCGGCAACGTGAAGCTCGCGATGAGCCATGTGGTCCCCGACCTCTGTCAGAAGGTGATCAAAGGCCAGGATCCGCTGCACATACTTGGCGATGGCGGTCAGGTCCGGCACTACACGTATGGCGGCGACCTCGCGCACGGCATCCGTCTGGCAATGGAGTCGGATGCTGCGTTGAACGAATCCTTTAACCTGTCGACCGCAAAATCGACGACTGTCCGTGAGCTTGCGGAGCTGATCTGGCTGAAAGTCCACGGACCCCAGCGTCCGCTGAAGCTCATCTCGGATCCGCCCTACGAGCACGATGTGCAGCGGCGCGTCCCCGACGTCAGGAAGGCTCGAGAGCTGCTTGGGTTCGAGGCCACGACGTCCCTGGACCAGATGCTCGACGAGGTCATCCCGTGGGTGCGGGACGAGATCGCGGCAGGTCGGATCTGAACGCCGGCGCCGAGACGCCGGCCCTTAGCGTCGTCATCCCTGTCTACAACGAGGGCGAGAACGTGGTGCCCACGCTTCGCGGCGTCGTCGAGCGATCTCGAACTCGGCCGCTCGAGGTGCTCGTCGTCTACGACTTCGACGGGGACACCACGGTGCCGGTCGTCAAGCGCCTGCAGCCTGACATCCCCGAGCTCCAGCTGCACCGCAACACGATTGGGCGAGGGGTTCTCAATGCGATCAAGTCCGGGCTCGCCGCGGCACGCGCGCCCTATGTGCTGGTCACCATGGGCGACGGCTCAGACGATGCCGGCGACATCGACGCCATGTATCAGCTCGCCCGAGCAGGAGCCGATGTCGTGGCGGGATCGCGCTATATGCGCGGAGGACGCCAGCTCGGAGGACCACTACTGAAGCGGACGATGTCGCGCACTGCAGGCCTCTCCCTGCACTGGCTCGCCGGCATCCCGATCCACGACGCCACCAGCAACTTCCGCCTCTATTCGAAGCGCCTTCTCGAAAAGGTGACGATCGAATCAACCGGCGGCTTTGAGCTGGGCATCGAGCTGACGGTGAAAGCGCACCTGCTGGGAATGCGGGTCGCCGAGGTGCCGACCACCTGGCGTGACCGAACGGCGGGACAGAGCCGATTCCAGCTGTGGCAGTGGTTGCCGCGCTACATGAAATGGTACTGGCGCGGAATCGCCGGACGGGTCATTGGGAAGGGCTAGACGGCACATCGTGGTGGGACGGGAGCCGCCGGCTGCCGGTGCCCAACTTGTTTTGAGCCGGAAAGGGTTATGCCGGAGGCGGCCTCGGCGCGATTAAGTAGGATTGATCCGTTGAGGCGCCTGCTCTGTTCCTTCGGGCTCGCCGCGATCTTGCTTCTTCACTCAGTAATAGCGTTTGCCACGCCCACTCCATCGCCTGGGCTCGACGGAATCCTGATCAAGCCGCCCGGCACTACATATAAAGAGGCGCCGAAGGCGGCCTTGGGCATTTTCGAGGGCCCCTTCGACGCCGCCAAGTATGCCGAGGTCACGGCCGCCCCGGACGCGGCAGCGACGGCGCGGGCACTGACCAAAGATGGCTTCTTGACCGGCTTTGGACGCTCGTGGGCCACCGCTAAGAACGCTCATGTCATCGTCGAGGCTGTCATGACTTTCACCGGGGCCAAGGGAGCGAAGGCATGGCTTCAGCAGTCGGAAGCCGCAGACAAGGCGGACCCGAGCTTCTTCCAAGCGTTGACGATCTCCGGCATCGATACGTACTACGGCGTGAGGTTGATCGACAAGGTCCACAAGATCTATGCCGACGCCTTCGTGTTCGTCAAGGGCAACGACCTGGTCCTCGTCACATTCGTGTCCAACAAAAACGACCTCGCCTCCGTGGCGGCGACGCAGGCCAAGAAGCAGTTCGATGCAACGCCTCCGTACACGATCCCACCGGACCAGTGGCCGGAATCCAAGGTGGTCTCGAGCTCGCCCTTCGAAGGCCTCAAGACCATCGGTCTAATCGTGGCCGCCCTCTTCGTGCTCGGCGTCATCGGAGCCGGCGGTTTCATCCTTTGGTCGCGACGCCGGCCGGCGCTTCAGCTCATTCCAGCCCATCAGACTCCCCCGGGCGCAATGCCGGTGGCGGCGGAGACTCCCGCAGCGGTCGCGGTCGCTTCACCTCCGGCCCCCCTCCAGATGTCTGAAGACGGTCGTTCATGGTGGGATGGCGCTGCGTGGAGGGACGCAGAGCATGAGGTTCCGCCGGCCGCACAGCGCTCAGACGACGGACACTTCTGGTGGGATGGCACCACCTGGCGCCCGATGCCCCCAAGCCCCTTTGGGGGCTAAAAAAGTCCTCTAGCGCGGCAGGGTTGGCCGGGGTCTCCACGGCCATGACTTTGTCTCCCACACCCCGAAACGTCGTGGGGAGAACTAGTCGTGAATCAATCCGATCGATATACCGGAAGGAAAGCAGCCACGCGCGAAGCGCCTGGCGATGAAAGGAAACCACCGGGGGTTTCCTCTCATATTTTCGGTTTGTAGTTTTTCTTGTAGTACTCCCAGTACTCGCCCGACTTCAACGGTCGCCACCACTCCTCGTGCTCTCGGTACCAGTCGGCCGTCTTGAGCAGGCCATCGCGAAAATCCACCACCGGCTCCCAGCCCAGCTGGGTGACCCGCGTCACGTCGACGGCATACCGGTAATCGTGTCCAGGGCGGTCGACGACGTACTCGATGAGGCTGTGCGGCTTGCCCAGGATGTCGAGCACAGCGTCGGCCACCTGTCTCCCGCTCGACTCGCGGCCGGTGCCTATGTTGTAGGCGCCACCTGACAGGGGCGCCTCGTGCAAGACCAGGTCGATCGCCCGGCAGTGGTCTTCGACGTAGACGTAGTCTCGCACCGCCCTGCCCTCACCGTACAGGGGGAGCCGAAGGTCGTCGATCGCGTTCGTAAGGAGAACCGGGATCAGCTTCTCGGGGTACTGATACGGCCCGTAGGTGTTGGATCCCCGGGTGACCAGCAGCGGGAGGCCGAAGCTCGCCGCATATGCGTGCGCGATGTGCTCGCCGCCCGCCTTGGAGGCCGAGTACGGGCTGCGTGGCCGGAATGGGTCGTCCTCTTTGGAGCGTCCTTCCATGACCTCGCCGTACACCTCGTCGGTGCTGACCAGCAGGAACACCTCGTGGCGGAACTCACGCGCCGCCTCACACAGCACCGCTGTCCCGCGAACGTCGGTCTCGATGAAGTTAAACGGGTCCATCAGCGAGCGATCGACATGTGTCTCGGCAGCAAAGTTGACTATGCCGTCGACCTCTTTCGCCAGGCTCCTCACGACCTTCTCGTCGCATATATCGCCCTGGACGAACCGGTAGCCGGGCTGTCCTTCGAACTCGGCAAGGTTGGCCAGGTTCCCTGCGTAGGTGAGCTTGTCAAGCACGGTGATCTCGACGTCAGGCCTCGTCGTGCGAAGGAGGCGCACGAAGTTGGAGCCGATGAAACCGGCGGCCCCCGCGATGAGGAGGCGTCTCGGCGATCGGACGCTCATTTGATGGCGGGGCCTGCGGTCCAGTCGTAGCCGATCGAGGGGTCGTCATGTGGAATCCGGCCCTCGTCCGCGGGGTCGTAAACGCTTGACGTGACGTACAGCAAGTGGCTCAGCTCGAGCGCACGGCACCCGTGTGCTACGCCCGGTGGGATCTTGAGACAGGTCGCATTCAGGTCACCCATCAGCAGCTCCATCAGCTGGCCTTTGGTCGGCGAGCCCTCACGCGTGTCGTAAAGCGCGACCTTCAAGGACCCGATGACGTACCACCAATCAGTCTGCTTCTTATGTATGTGCCAGGCCTTCGTGGCGCCTGCATACATCAGCGAATGGCTCCACTGGCCGAAGTGGTCGAAGAAACCGTCTGACTCACGAATGACCTCGCGAAAGAATCCCCGCTCATCGGCGTGGGTGACGAGCTGCTTGACGACGACACCGTCGATCACCGATCCCACATCATCTCTCCCGGTTCACACCGTTGGCGCGAACAAAGTCCTGGACCTGGTAGTACGCCTGCATCGACTCGCCGGCGTCCCCCCAGAAGCCCTCGACTATGTCGTATTCGATCAGGCCGTGGTCGAGATACCAGTTGTTCACGTCGGTGATCTCGAGCTCGCCGCGGCCGGATGGTTTCAGCTCGGAGAGCACGCGCCATACGGTCTCGTCATAGAAGTAGACGCCGGTCACCGCGAACTCGCTGGGAGGCTCATCCGGCTTCTCGACTATGTGCTGGATGCGCCGCGCGCCGTTCAGATGAGCCACCCCGAGGTGTCGCAGGTGCTCCCTGTCAGCCTCGTGAGTGAGGACGACCCGGGCTCCCTTCGACTGCTTCGCAAAAGCCTCGACGCAGGCTCGGAGCGACCACTCGAAGATGTTGTCGCCGAGCATGACCATCACGCGATCGCCGTCGATGAATCTCTCGGCGAGGCTCAGGGCCTCGGCGATCCCACCGGGTTTTTCCTGGTACGCGTAGAAGAGCCTGTCGATGCCGAACTCGTGGCCGTTGCCAAGCAGGCGCAGGAACTCTCCCGCGTGCGTGCCCCCGGTGACGAGCATCATCTCCGAGACCCCTGCCCTGACCATGGCTTCGATCGCGTAGCTGATCATCGGCCGGTCGTACAGAGGCAGCAGGTGCTTGTTGGTGATCAGCGTGAGGGGATGGAGCCGGCTGCCGGTTCCGCCCGCGAGAATTACGCCCTTCACTGCCTTGGGGATTCTACTGGTGGTGCTCGATCGGGAACTGGCGACTCTACTCTTGGCGGGCTAGACGCCACAAGGAGCGCACTAAACGGAAGTAAGCCACAAGTTGTTGTGGCAGACTGGCCGGGACACCCAGATGCCCCGACCCGAGAATTGGCCGCGAACCATCCTCCACGTTGATCTCGACGCCTTCTACACCTCGGTCCACCAGCGAGACGACATCAAGCTCCGCGGGATACCGGTGGCGGTGGCTGGGCGCTCGCGCCGGGCAGTGGTCATGGGCGCTTCGTATGAAGCGCGTGCGTTTGGGGTCCGCTCGGCGATGCCGCTCCACGAGGCGCTGCAGCTGTGTCCTCAGCTCATGGTGGTCAATCCCGACGGCGCCCGTTATCGGGAGGCGAGCCGGCTCGTCCACCAGATCTTTCGCCGGTTCACCTCGCCGGAGCTGGTCGAGGGCGTGGCTCTGGATGAGGCCTACCTCGACGTGACCGCGAGAACGCGTCACGGCACCTCGACTCCTGACGAGGTCGCACGCCGGATCAAGTTCCAGATCCATACGGAGGTCGGCCTGACCGCATCGGTTGGCGCCGCGACATCAAAGCTCGTGGCCAAGGTTGCAAGCGGCACCAGGAAGCCGGACGGCCTGGTGCTCGTGCAGCCGGGCACGGAGGCCGATTTCCTCGCCCCTCTCCCCATCGGCGCAATTCCCGGGCTGGGCCCCAAAACTGAAGAGAGGCTGCATGCCATGGGCGTGAGAACCGTCGGCGAGCTCGCGACGTATGAGACGCAGCGCCTGGTTCAGTCGCTGGGAGTTGGCGGTGCCGTCCTGCAAAGGCTTGCCCAAGGTCGCGACCGCGCGCCGGTCGATGGCAGCAAGCCGGCGAAGACGATCTCCGCTGAGATCACGTTCGAACACGACGTCAGCGATCGCGCCGAGCTGGATAAGGCGCTTCGCGAGCTGACGGATCGGGTGGTCGAGCGGCTTAAAGCCGAGGGCGTGCGCGCGCGAACGATCTACGTGAAGCTCAAGCTGCCGGACTTCCGCCTGGTGAGCCGCCAGGTGAGTCGGACGAGCCCGACCGACGACGTCGAGACGATCTTTCGCGCCGCGCGGTCTGCGCTGGAGAAGTCGCACGTCGAGTCGCGGGCGGTGCGCCTGATTGGGGTTGGGTTGTCGGGACTCGAGCACCCGGAGCCCGACCTGCAGATGACCCTGTTCGATTAGCCGCAGTCCGGTCGACCACGGGGCGCGGGAGCTCGGCAAGGATCTCGCCGACTGTCGACCAGCCGAACTTCTCGCGCGCTCGAGCGACCAGGGCGCGAAACACCATCGCGGTGGCGCGCGCATCGTCCAGCGCGGCGTGGGCCGGCGTGACGTCCAGCTCGAGCTCCTGGACCAGGCGGGCGAGACCAGGCGTCTGGCCCTTGGGCAGCTCGAGAACGAGCCTCGCAAGAGCCGAGGTGTCGATGATCGGATGCTGCAGCGGGCTTTCCAACCCGCGACCGACGAGCCAGGTGTCGAAGGCGTCGTGGCTGTGCTCGACCAGGACGGCCCCTTGGGCAAAACGGAGGAACGCCCTGCGGGCGTCACGAAACTCGGGCGCGCCGATCAACATCGACCTGTCGATGTGGTGCCGCTTCTTGGCGTAGGGATTTATGGGCGCGCGGCAATCGACGAGGGTATCGAAGAAAGAAAGTGGGCCTGACAGCTTGAATCGCTCGGCGCCGAGCTCCAGCACCAGAAAAGGCGCGTTACCCGTTGTCTCGACGTCGATGGCGACGAACTGGGCCTCGTCCAGCACCGTCTGCGAGCCGATTTCGGGCGCGTCGACTGCGATCTCTTCCCACTGCACGAGTTGTGCGGCACCGCGAGGCTTGAGAAAGACCGGCTTCGGAGTCATCGGGACAGGGCCAATGCGCGCCGTGCGAATCGGATCTCGTCGGCGCTGATTGCCCTAAGCAGCAGAGCCGCGACGGCGTAGACGCCGACGCCGACCAGGACGGGGACGGCGATCGCAACCCCTCCAAGATCACGGAGCGGGAAGACCGCAACGCCCATGACCAGGCCGGCGAGGACAACGCGCCAGCTCAGGCTGAACACCGGCAGCCTGCCGATGTGGCGAGCCGTCAGTGTCCAGCCGGCGATGAACAGGACGATCTCGGTCGCAACGGTGGCCCAGCTCGCGCCAATGTAGCCGTAGGTTGGAATCAGCGCGAGATTCAGGCCCACGTTCGCCACCAGGCTCCATACCGCCGCCCATGTGAACGACGACTGGCGGTCCGATGCGCTGAGCGCGCCGATGAAAGCGTTGTTAACGAACCCGATGACCAATGCAAGGGCCAGAATTCTCAACGCCGGCTCCGAGTTGGCAAAGGAGGCAGAGAAAAGGAGCCTGGTCAGCGGGGGAGCGAGCAGGAAGATGCCAACCGTCATCGGCCAGCCGATGAGGAGCAGGGCCTTGTAGAAACGGCTCACAGCGTCCGGCAGCTCTTGCGGCCTTTCGCGGTGATACACGGACAGCACCGGGAAAGCGACCGAGAGCAGGGTGATGGGTATGAAGAGAAGGGCTTCGAACGGCTTGTAGGCGGCGCCATACCAGCCGGCCTCCGCATGCGGACGCAATGCGTAAACCAGAGGCTGATCGATCTTGAAATAGAGAATCGTCAGCACGAACGTGAGGGCGAAGGGCAGGCCCTGCCAGAACCAGGCCCGCAACAGATTTGGCTCGAACCTCCAACCGATCACGGCGATTCGTTTCACCGCGAGCACGACAATGAAATAGGCGCAGCTGAAGGCGTACTGCACGGCGTAGGCCCAGACGAAATACGTCACGCCTCGATGGGTCAGGATGCCGGCGACGACGAGAGCGAGGAGGACCGCGCTCTCAAGGACGACCGCGATCGCCTCATAGCCAAGGCGCTGGACCGCGTAAAGCGTGTTGCGGAGGAGGGTCGAATAGGAGGTCAGGACCATCAGCGCAAAGGCGGGCGCGAGGAGATCCCCGAGGCCGGCGATGCTCAGTGCCGCGGCCAGCACGACGAAGCTCACCACCGCCATCAGCGCCCGGATGGACATGACGTTGCGCAGGTAGCGCTGGATCTCGGCGCGGTCGCGCGCACCCTCGCGCACGTAAAGGACGTTGAAGCCGAGGTCGAGCACCACGCTGACGATTGCCGTGTAGTTGACCAGCGTCGTGAAGGTCCCGTAACGCGGAGCGCCGAGCCAGTTCAAGGTCGCGAGGACCGTGACCAGCGCGATGAGGCGGGCCACGACCTTGGCGGCGAGAACCAGGATCGTGTTACGGAGCGCCCGCGAACCAAGCCCGGTGGTCGTGGCGGCAAGGGCGTCTTGTGCTGCGTCGTGGTCTGGCAACTGGCTGCATGGTACCGCTAGAGTTCGGGGTCACATGGCGGATCGGATGAGGATTTTGAGCGGCATGCGGCCAACAGGGAGGTTCCACCTCGGCAACTACCTGGGAGCCGGCCAGAACTGGGTCAAGCTACAAGACGAGTACGACTGTTACTACTTCGTTGCCGATTACCACGCGCTGACCACCGAACCCGATGGCCACACGGTCGAGAGCAAGATCTACGACCTCACCGCCGACCTCATCGCGGTCGGTCTCGACCCCAATCGCAGCGTCATCTACCAGCAGTCCAAGGTGCCTGAGGTCGCGGAGCTCGCGCTGCTACTGTCGATGGTCACGCCGCTCAGCTGGGTGTTGCGGACGCCGACCTTCAAAGAGATGGTCAAGAAGCATCCCGACAATGTCAACCTCGGCCTGCTTTCGTACCCGGTCCTGCAAGGCGCTGACATCGTCATCGTCAAAGGCGAAGGCGTCCCCGTCGGCAAGGACCAGCTCCCCCACCTCGAGCTGATCCGCGAGGTGGTGCGGAAATTCAACCGCACGTATACGCCGGTTTTTCCCGAGCCCAAGGCGTTGCTGACCGAGTCACCACTGATCCGCGGCACTGATGGCAAGCAGCGCATGTCGAAGTCGGTCGGCAACATCGTCGGCGTCACCCAAGACCCGGCGGTGCTTCGCAAGCAGGTGCAGAGCATGGTCACCGACGTCAAGCGCACGTACATGACCCAGCCCGGCCACCCACGCACCTGCAACGTATGCGCGTTCTACAAATTCTTCTTCGACGACTGGCAGCACTACTGGGACCTGTGCCGCAAGGCTCAGATAGGCTGCGGCGAAAAGAAGAAGATTCTGGCCGAGCGGATGATCGAGGTCTTCAAGCCGTTTCGTGAGGTGCGTGCCGAGCTGACGCCGGAGATCGTCACCCGCATTCTTGACGAGGGAAGCGAGAAGGCACGGGAGGTTGCGCGCCATACGATGGTCGAGGTGCGCCAGGCGGTCGGCCTGCCCCCCTCGCGCTAGGGCAACCCGGCCCGTTAGAATTCGGGCCGGATGGCAGATTCGACGGCGCAGCCGCGATTTACCCGCCGGACATTCCTCGGCTGGTGGATGGCCAGTCTTATGACCGCAACCGTCGTCACCGGCTTGGCCCCCATCCTCGTGTTCCTCTGGCCCGCGCCCCCTAAGGGGCAGAAGAAGACGGCTTTGACGGTCTCGATCGGCAAGCCGTTGGACCAGCTCGCTGACGGAGACGCGATCAAGTTCGACGCTCCGACCAGCCCCAACTCGGCGTTCATCATGGCGGACGGCGGCGGCGACAACGCAGCGGGCGAGCTGGCCTTCAGCGGCTTCGTCGTCAAGACCCAGGGCAAGGTCGACGTCTTCGCGATCAACTGCTCGCACCTGGGCTGCTCGATCGCCCTCAACACGGACGCCAAGTCCTTCGACTGCCCGTGCCATGGGTCACGGTACCACCTGGACGGGACCGTACTGCACGGGCCCGCGGCCTACCCGCTTTCGCACCTCAAGTGGACGCAGGCGTCGGACCCGACGGCGATTGACGTCGACGGGATCATCCTCGGTTTCTGATGGCAATCCCACACCCCCGCGAGATCCAGCTGGCGGTCGTGCAGTGGCTCGACGAGCGCTACCCGTTCACAAAGTCGGTTGACGAAGCTCTTTATCAACGGGTTCCGAACTTCGCGAACGCCTTCTACTACTGCTTCGGCGGGATGGTGTTCATCCTCATCGTCCTGCAGCTGCTGACGGGCATTCTCCTGTCGCTGTACTACGTCCCCGATGCCGGAGTGATCGGAAATTCGCCCGCCTACGACAGCGTGAAGTACATCCAGAGCACCGCCTACCTCGGCTGGCTCATTCGCGGCATCCACTTCTGGGGCGCCAACATCCTGATCATCATGGTCCTGATCCACATGGCCAGGGTCTACTGGACCGGCTCATATCGGGCGCCGCGCGAGCTGAACTGGATGGTCGGCATCGTCATGCTGCTGATCATCCTGGTCTTCTCGCTCAGCGGCTACCTTCTGCCCTGGGATACCAAGGCCTACTTCGCCACTGAGGTCACAATCAAGATCGCTGGCTCGGCCCCACCCGCGCAGCTGGGCGCGTTCATCCGCGAGATCCTCCAGGGCGGAGCGGTGGTTGGGCCGCCCACGCTCCAGCGGTTCTTCACGGTTCACGTCTTCCTGCTGCCGGCTCTGATCGTGCTGCTGATGTACGTCCACTTCCGTTTCATCCGCGCCCACGGCATCTCGGAGCCCATGTAGTGATGGACGAAACCACGCGGAAGGACGGACCGGGCGCGGCGACCGCCGCCACCGTGATTCCGATCATCGAGGTCGACTCGCACGGCGGGCACGTCCTCGAGCCGGAATGGAAGAGGCTGCCGATCGGGCCTGACCACATCCTGTACCCCGTCGTGGTCGGACTTGCCCTCTTCCCCATTCTCATGGGCGCCGCCGGGCACCATCTCGCCGACGACATGCCCGATGAGGACACGCACCCCTTCTTCCCCGACCACTTCTGGCCCTATCCGATCATCGCCGTGGTGATGCTCGTGACGGTGGGCCTGCTCGCGTTCTTCGTCCAGAAGGACCTTCAGCTCGAGGTACCGGCGGATCCACGCGCGGTCACGGTTCCTCGACCCGACTGGTACTTCCTGTTCCTCTTCCAGTTCCTCAAGCTCGGACCAGAGCTGATCATGTCCCTCGTTATTCCGCCTGTCGTCTTCGTAGTGTTCCTTCTGTGGCCGTTCATCGATGCCATCGGCGGTCCAAAGGTCGCCAGGAGGATGGGCTGGAAGACGTGGCCGGTGCCTGGTCGCAACTTCATAACGGGCGCCGGCTACGTCATCTTCCTCGCGATCATCGCGCTGCTGACCCTCTGGGCATTGGCCGGCCCGCAGTTCTGCCTGCCGTGGATCATCAACAGCCCGGTGTGTGGGGCATAGCGCCTCAGGCCTTTTCCGTCACCTTGTATTCGAGGTAGGCGCCCAGCAGCAGTCGCGTGTGAGCTTCCAACGCCGGGACCACGCTCATGACGAGGCCGATCACGGGGTATGCAAGGTATTGCAAGTGGACTCCGATCCTCTTCCACAGCGGCCACGTCTTCGGCTTGGGCGGCAGGATCAGGTACTCGAAGTACATGAAGAAGATCACCATCGAAAGGGTGGTGGACAGCAGCACGCTCGATGCCGACCACAACGTTTGACCGACGTCAGTTAGAGAGAAGTCGGTGCTGACCCACAGGGGAACCGAGGCGCCGAACATCAGCAGCAAAGGCAAAAACACCCAGTTGAGGTGATTCGCGAAAAGGTTGTAGAAGCGGCGAAAGCGCAGCCACCGTGAGATCTCCTTGTGTCTGAAGAGGCGGATCAAGACGTAGGGCACGTCTGTCACTCCCCAGGCCCAGCGCTTGATCTGGTTGTATTGGCTCATATGAGTAGACGCGTAATCGCGCGAGTTGGGCGAGTCCCCATAGATCGGCAGGTATACGGACTTGACTGCGAAGCGCGAGCCGAACTCAAAGAATGCCTTCCAGTAAAACCGTGAATCTTCGGGGATGACGTCCTTGTCCCAGTAGCCCACCCTGCGGACGAACTCCAGGCTGCACGTGTAGCTGCTGAACGCGACCAGGCGGTGAGGTCGCGAGTGAAGGAACATCTGCCACTGCGACGTGATCGCCGACATCACGCGCACCGCCATCGGCACCTCCCAGATGTTGTTGTGAAAGAGGGGCACCGGCTGCCAGATCGCATAGTCCCGCAGCGTCTCGCGGGCATGGTGGAAGCTGATCCAGGCGAAATATTGTGTATGGACGCGATAGTCCGAATCCAGGTCGGTGATCAACACCTTGCTGAGATCGACACCTTGCTCGGTCAGCAGGCGCACCATCCAGCGGCCGCCCCAGTTCATCGCCGCGGACTTTCCGACCACGATCCCGGGCTCGAGCGGATCTTTGATGTGATAGAACCCGCCGAGCTGGCCGGAGAACTTCTCTTTGAGCCGCGCCACGTTCTCCCACCCCGGGAGATCTGTCTCGCGCGTGATGATCCCGATGATCTTCAGGTGCGCCGGATAGTTGGAATCCACAATCGCCTGCACCGTCCGTTCCAGCACGCTGTACGGCTCCGTATAGGTCGGGATGACGCAGAGGTGGGTGTACTGGAGCGGGTCGTGCCGTCCCTGCACCACTTCCTCCATGCACAGGGCGAGCCAGTCTTTCTTCATATCTAGCCGCATGCGGTGCATCGTGCTGTAGATCCCGCCGACGACAGTCACTGCGCGGAACAGCCAGTACACGTCGTAAACGAGAACCACGCCGGCAACGATCAGGGCGCCAGTCGAGTGGAAGACGATCGAGATCCAGGCCGGCGCGAGCAGAAGGATCCATGTGGTGAGTCCTGGCGCGGCCTCGAACAGGCGGTCGCCAAACTGCCTCAGGGCAACGCCGAATTGAGATCGTGGCCTCGCAGCTTGAGCTGTCGACACCGCCCGATTATGCCGGGGGAGCAGCCTCCGGTTGATCAAGAGCTTCCTGGACGGCAGCTTCCTGGTGCGGTTCGGCTGCGGCAGCAATCTCGACCTCGAGCCGTTCGGCTGCCGCCACATGCTCGGCGGCCGTCGCGACCCGCTGCTCATCGCCTGCCGCCCGCGCCGCTTCGAGGCTGGCTTGCGCATGCTGCTGCATGACGAGGGCGTTGCGATCGAGCAGAGAGACGCATGCGAGGCCGATGAGCGCGTCGGCCTCGAGCTGCAGGTTTCGATGCTCGCGCGCGATCGCCAGGCTCTCGGTGTGGAACCGCAGCGAGGGATCTCGATCGCCCTGGCAATAGGCCAGGGTGCCTGCTCCGTACAGCGCTCTCGCCCTGGCTTCGGTGCGCTCCTCCCACTCGGATGCCTCGAGCATCCGGCCGAGCCAGTCCCGCCCCGTCGCGACCTTGTCCCGCGCCAGCCAGTACGGCCAGACGGCGCCGGCCAGGCTCAAACCCTGCTCGTGGTCGTGCTCGAGCGCCGATGCCAGAGCGGCCTCCAGGCTTTCTGACTCGCCGTCAAGGCGGTCGAACCAAGCCTCTGGGGACGGTCCCCGCAGGGCGGCCTCGGCAGCCACGATATCGGCCGTCAGCCCTTCATCCACGGCATCACTGTGGCGGAATAGCGGCCGGGATGCATCGCTTGTAACTGGCATGGATAACCTCAAGCACCTCGATGGGCCGACTTTCGCCGCCGACGTGCTTTCGGCGGGCTTGCCGGTGGTCGTGGATTTCTACGCGGACTGGTGTCCCCCTTGCCGGATGATGACCCCGGCGCTTGAGCGCCTGGCGGCCGAGTTTGAGGGCAAAGTCACGATCGGCAAGATCGACGTGGACATGTACCAGGACATCGCCATCCAGTACGGGGTGATGGCAATGCCAACGCTGGCACTGTTCAAAGGCGGAAAGATGGTCGACCGCATGGTCGGCTACCCGGGCAGCGCCAACCCGATCCGAGCGTGGATCGAAAAGCACGTCCCAACGGAAGCCACGAAAGAAGGTCCGAAGGCGAACCAAGCAGTCTCGGCCGACGTCAAACCAACCGCTTAACAAACAACACGCCACTAGCGCGGCAGGGTTGGCCGGGGTCCCCCTGGCCATGACTTTGTTCTCTCGACTCCTAATCGCCGCGTGGAGAGACTATTTCGTAATTAGTCCCATCCCGGGAGGAAGAGCAGGCGCGCGCGAAGCGCCCGCCGATGAGGGGGAACCGACTGGTTCCCCCTCATAAGCCCGTAAGGGCTAATGCCCCCACATGGCGCGCTCTGCATGCTGCACAGTTTCGGCGCCGTGTTCGCCAGTGCGGATCCTGACGGCGTCCTCTATGTCAAGAACGAATATCTTGCCGTCACCAACCTCGCCGGTTCGCGCGGCCGCCGCCATCTTGTCGACCACTGTCTTGACGATCTCGGCGCGCATCACGGCTTCGATCTTCAAGCGCGGCCGCAGCGAGATGTGCACTGCGGTGCCTCGATATTTCTCGGTGTAACCCCGCTGGGCGCCACACCCTTTGACCTCGGTCACAGTGACACCTGACACCCCACACTCGTCGAGCACGTCCTGCACCTCCTGCAGCCGCTCGTGCCGGATGACCGCCATAACCATCTTCATGCTCGCGCCACCTCCCCGTGAGTCGGTACCGACTCCGTCGAATGATGTGGCATAACAGTCGGCGTGTCAGCGGGACGGTATATGCCGCCCGGCACTGGCATGAACGATTCGGGGTAGCCCCACATGCCGTGCTCGCTGATGTCGAGCCCGTCCATCTCTTCACGAGCCGAGACGCGCAGGCCGACCGTTTTCTTGATGATCCAGAACAGCGAGTAGCTGAGGATGAACACCGTCACGAACGAGGCCGTCACGGCAATCGCCTGAGCGCCGAGCTGGTGGAAGCTGCCGGTGTAGAAGAGACCGCCCTGACCGACGCCGTTGAACTTGGCGAGCGCCGGCACCGTGAACAAGCCGCAGCTGAGCGTGCCCCAGATGCCTGCCAACCCGTGGGCGGGCAGCGCCCCGACCGGATCGTCGAGGTATTTGTCGAGGGCGAGAACACCGACCACCACGATCATGCCTGCAACCGCTCCGATGACGATCGCGGCCCACGGCTCGACGTAACCGGATGGCGCGGTGATGGCGACAAGGGCCGCGATGGCACCGTTGCCGATCATGCCGACGTCCATCGTCTTGGTGATGAGATAGATCGTGGCCAAGGCAGCCACCGCACCGGCTGCCGCCGCCAGGTTGGTGACGACCACAACGTCAGCGAAGTGAAGGTTGGTGGCGTTGAGCGTGGATCCCGGATTGAAGCCGAACCACCCGAACCACAGGATGAGCACACCTAGCTGGGCCAGCGGCATGTTGTGGCCGGGGATGGCGTTCGGCCGCCGACCCTTCTCATACTTCCCGATGCGCGGACCGAGGAGGAGCAGCCCGGCGAGGCCGGCCGTGGCTCCCGTGAGGTGCACTACGGTTGAGCCTGCGAAGTCCTGGCTGCCCAGCGTCGCCATGAGGAATCCGCCACCGAAGAGCTGATGGCTGATGAGCGGATAGATGAAGGCGGCGAAAGGAACCCCGAACAGGATGTAGACGATGAACTTGGTGCGCTCGATCATCGTTCCCCAGACGATGGCGAGGGACACGGCGCAGAAAACGAACTCGAAGAACCATTTGGCCGAAGCAGGAGCCGTGCTGAACGCCAGCGCCGGCAGGTTCAGGGCCGAGCCAGGGCTGAAGGTCGGGAAGAAGCCGCTGCCGCCGATGAAGGCGAACAGACCGCCGGCACCGAATGCAAATCCAAACCCGACAGCCCAGTAGCTGATCGAGCTCACGCTGAGGTTCGTCACCACCTTGGCGACAACCGTGCCGACGTTCTTCATCCGGCTGAAGCCCACCTCGAGCATCGCGAAGCCGGCCTGCATGAACATAACGAGGCAGGCGGCGGTGATCACCCAGACGGTGTCGGCTGCAACGCCCGCGGCTTGCGTGGCCGTCGGATCGTCGGCCAGAACAGCGATCGGTATCAAGGCGCCCAGACCGGCGACGCCCGCCGCAATCCCGAGCATCCATTTGCGCTTGATGAGCGCGCGCCCTAACAACAAGACGACGCCGGCATCGTGTTCGACGGTCAGCTGATTGTTGGCACCTGGCAAAACGACCTCACCTCCTGGGCAAACCCCACGAATGACTGCGTGCGCCAAAGCTAGGGCACGCCCGGGGCGCCTCGAAACGTGTGGATCGGACGAACGAGCCTCTAGCCTCTCGTGTTCCCCACACAATGCCCGGCGCCCTGTGGATATCTTTTCTCGTGTCATCCACACGTGAAACGGGCCTTCCGATTCGTGGGGGTAGACCGTGATCATTACCGCCCTGGATTCCTACGATGAACCTCGAGCTCGTCAGATCAAATGAGGTTCAGGAGGGTGTGATGGCAGTAGCGACCAAGGCCGGCAGCAAGACCAGCCCGCGCGAGGTTATCGAACGCGCGAAGGCGGAGGGCGTCGAGGTGGTCGACGTCCGCTTCATCGATCTCCCCGGTACGTGGCAGCATTTCAGCCTGCCGCTCAGCGAGCTCAACGTCGACAGCTTCAAGGAAGGCCTCGGATTCGACGGCTCGAGCATCCGCGGCTTCCAGGCGATCGATGAGAGCGACATGCTGCTCATCCCGGACCCCGACTCAGCCACCATCGACCCGTGCCTTTCGCACAAGACGCTCTTCCTGATCTGCGACGTCATCGACCCGATCACCCGCGAGCCGTACAGCCGCGACGGTCGGTTCATCGCCAGGAAGGCCGAGGAATACCTTCGCCGCTCTGGCATCGCCGATATCAGCTATTGGGGACCGGAGGCGGAGTTCTACCTCTTCAACTCACTCCGGTTCGACCAGAACGCGCACAGCGGCTACTACTACATCGACTCCGAGGAAGGCATCTGGAACTCGGGCAAGAACTCCGAGCCGAACATGGCCTTCAGGCCGCGCCACAAGGAAGGCTACTTCCCGGTCCCGCCGACAGACAAGCAGCAGGACCTGCGGTCGGAGATCATGTTGAAGCTCATCGAAGCCGGCATCCAGGTCGAGGTCCAGCACCACGAGGTGGGCACGGCCGGCCAGGCCGAGATCGACATGCGCTTCGATACCCTGACCAAGATGGGCGACAAGATGATGGTGTTCAAGTACGTCATCAAGAACGTCGCTGCGCAGCACGGCTATGTCGCGACCTTCATGCCCAAGCCGCTGTTCCAGGACAACGGCTCCGGGATGCACATCCACCAGAGCCTGTGGAAGGACGGAGAGAACCTGTTCGCCGACGCCAAGGGTTACGCAGGATTGAGCGAGATGGCCGTCCACTACATCGGCGGCCTGCTCAAGCACGCGCCGGCTCTGCTTGCGATTTGCGCACCGACGACGAACTCCTACCGGCGACTGGTTCCCGGTTACGAAGCGCCGATCAACCTCGTCTATTCCAAGCGCAACCGCTCGGCTTGCGTCCGGATCCCTATGTACTCGACCAATCCGAAGACCAAACGGGTTGAGTTCCGGTCGCCCGACCCCGCGGCCAACCCTTACCTCGCGTTCTCGGCGTGCTTGATGGCCGGCCTCGACGGGATCAAGAACAAGATCATGCCGCCCGAGCCGGTCGACAAGGACATCTACGAGCTCGAAGGTGCTGAGAAGGCCAAAATCAAGTCAGTGCCGGGTTCCCTCGCCGAGGCGCTCAACGCGCTCGAGAAGGACCACGCCTTCATGCTCGAGGGCGATGTGTTCACCAAGGACGTCATCGAGACCTGGATCGACTACAAGCGCAAGCGCGAGGTCGAAGCGGTGGCCCTCCGGCCGCACCCTTGGGAATTCATGCTCTACTCCGACGTCTAACTGACCGAACTTTCCAAGAAGGGCCACTGGCTACGAGCCGTGGCCCTTTTTCTTTTAGTTCAGACCTAGCGCTGCAGGGGTGGCCGGGGTCCCCCCGGCCATGACTTTGTCCTCTCCACTCCAAGCCGTGGTGTGGAGAAACCAATTCGCAATAAATCCAATCCCGGGAGGGAGAGCAGCGGCTCCGGCGTAGCCGCAGACGCGATGAGAGGGAACAGTCTGGTTCCCTCTCATAAGGCGGGTCGAAGACCCGCCGCTACATCCCGAGCATCGTGCGGGCGCGCAGGGCGATCGAGATGGCCACCCTTGTTTCCGGGTCGTCCAGCTGGAGGCCCGTCAGGGCCTGGATTCGCTCGACCCGGTAGCTCATCGAGTTGATGTGGATGCCGAGGTTCCTCGCGGCCGCCCGTCGCACCCACCGCGCTGCGGACAGCGCCTCCAAAGTTTCGAGCAGCGGCGTGTCGCGCGATTGCGCGTAGCTCAGAAGGGTGCCCAGCAGCTCATCCACGAATCGCCGCAACGCATCGGGGCTTTGCACCTCGAGCAGCAGGCGGAAGGCGCCCAGCGAGCGATAGGAGGCGACGCGGCCTCGACCGCCGGCGCGTCGGGTCAAGCGCAGCGCCTGCCTGGCTTCCAGGTGGGAGCGTGCGAGCTCGCCCACCGAGTTCGCGAGGTTACCGATCCCAACTGAGGCCGACCCCGGCTTCATGAGAGGCGCGGCTCCCGCGAGTATCTGTGCGGCAAGCTTTTCGATGGCTGCGAGGTCAGGCGCCACTTCGTCGGGCACCAGGAACACTGCTGATGCGGATCGCACAAGGGTGAGGGCGTCGGGCAGGCGAGATCGAACGATCCCGCTCAGCGCAGAGTCGAGCCGGTCCTGGCGCCCGGGAGCGGCCAGGGCTGCCTCGGTCTCGTCATCGTCCGGCTCCAGGACCATCACCCATGCACGTTGAGGGAGCCGGTGCCCAAGCCGCTCCGCTTGGCGCGCGACCCTCTCGGCCTCGTCGCCCTCGAGCCCACCCGCCAGCACCTCCTCCACAAGGTCGCCTCGCAGCCGGCGCTCGACCTCGGCGGCCGCGCGCTCCTTGGCCAGCTCCAGCGCCAGGACGGTCGAGCCGTGCTCCAGCGCCCGGCGCCGGCCGTGAGAATCGACGGTCTTCTCGTCGACCCCGACCGCAAGAAGACCGAGCACGTCAGGCCCGGCACGGACTGGCACCAGGTCGATCGATCGAGCGGGCCTGCCCGCGTTCATGCGAACCTCGCGCGCTCCCGCCTGCGCCAGCGGGGTGGGCACGTGGATGCGTGGCGGCATCCCGTCAGATGCTTCGCCGGCTCCCCGCACGCGATAGCCGCCGGCCGAGTAGAGGGCGGCGCGCCCCCCGGCGAGCGACCCAATGACTTCGAGGATCGATTGAATGCCGGCGCCCTCGAGCGAGAGGCGCGTGAAGCGTTCGTGAATGTCGTGCGACAGCTGAATCTCCGCGAGCTGAACCTCCATCGCCCTCTGCAGCTCGCTTCGCTCCAGGATCCCGGCCACCTGGCCGGCGATCGCAAGCAGGAAGTCGATGTCGCCGGAGTCGAAGTCTCGCTTGTATGCCGTCTGGACGTTGAGCACGCCAACCAGCCGTGGACCCGACACAATCGGGACCGACAACATCGAGTGGAATCGATCCTCGTCGAGGCCTGGGACCCACTTCCAGTGCGGCTCCCTGCTCACGTCCGCCACCACTGCGGGCCGGCGGGTGTCGGCCACCCACCCTGTGATGCCCTCGCCCACCTTCATGACCACCTTGCCGACCATCGTCTCGTTGAGCCCGTTCGTCGCGGTCAGAAGCAGCTCGCCGCCTCGGGAGGAAACGAGGTAGAGGGAGCACACATCGGTACCCATGGCGGACGTGGCTTCGCGGATGATGAGCTCGAGGAGCTCATCCGGACGCTGCGTCGAGGCGGCCGCTTGCGCGAGCCGGACGAGGAAGCTGAGCTCCCGAGCGGCCAGGCTGGAGTCTGCCCCCTCCGTGCTGACAGCCATTCTCCGCAGCTTACGGCCCTGCTTCACGCTAAAACTCGTGTGAACAACACAATCTAGGCCTAGGAGCTAGTGTGATGCAAACGAGATATGAGAGAAGACCCAAGGTCCCCTCTCATCGGCGGGCGCTTGCTCTTTCTCCTTATATGGATGGGATTAATTGAGACTGGTTTCTCCCGGCGACGCCCGGGCGTCATAAGGACAAAGTCATGGCCGGGGAGACCCCGGCCAGCCCTGCCACGCCGGTCTACGTAAAGGTCTTGCAAATCGGGGTAGGCTAGGCGGCACGTGCCCCTTTCACACTCCGGCCGCTGGCGCGAACATTTCGCCGGGGTCGACCTGCCAGTGCCCGTGCTTGGCGGGGGGACTGTCACGGGAATCAACTTCGATAACGCGGCGAGCACGCCGCCGCTGAGGCGCGTCCGTGATGCCGTCACGGGTTTCGCGGACGTTTATTCCAGCGTCCACCGTGGGACCGGCTACAAATCGCGCATGGCGACCGAGGCGTATGAGCAGGCGCGCGAGCGGGTCGCCGAATTTCTGAATGTCGACGCTCAGAGCCAGGTCGTCATCTTTGTCAAAGGTACGACCGATGCCCTCAATCGAATCGCGGCCGAGCAGGCTCGGCTCGACGGCCGCCAGGTGCTCGTGACCGAGATGGAGCACCACGCGGACCTGTTGCCATGGCGCCACCGAAGCGGCCACCTGATGGTGGGCCTGACGCCCGACGGCTACATCGACCTCGACGCCATCGAGAACGCTCTGAAGGACAGTGACGGCCACATCGGCCTGGTCGCGGTGAGTGGCGCATCCAATGTCACGGGATTCATCTCCCCTATTCATGAGATTGCGGAGATCGCGCACCGGTACGGCGCGCTCGTCTCGGTCGATGCCGCGCAGCTCGCTCCACATCGACGCATCGACATCCGTCCGGCGAATGACCCGGGTCACCTCGATTTCGTCTCGTTCTCGGGCCACAAGATGTACGCGCCTTACGGCGCCGGAGTGCTCGTCGCCCCGCGCGACTTCTTCGCCGGAGCTCCCGAGGTGATGGGTGGCGGCGCGATCAGGATCGTGACCTGGGACGACACTGTGTGGGCCGACCTGCCGGACCGCGAGGAGGCGGGCTCGCCGAATGTGATCGGAGCAGTCGCGCTCGGGGTCGCCATCGAAACTCTGTTGGAGCTCGGCTTCGACGAGATGCTCCAGCATGAGACTGAGCTCGGCCGGCGCCTGCTCAAGACGCTGGGCGAGATTCCCGGCGTGACGGTGCTTGGAGGCATCGGCTCCGGCCTGGAGCCAGAGCGCCTGGGCCTCGCCAGCTTTGTCATCGACGGCGTCCATCACGGCCTGGCTGCGGCGGCACTCAGCCATGAATGGGGAGTGGCCGTCCGCAACGGCTGCTTCTGCGCCAATCCCTATGTCTTCCACCTTCTCAACATGAGCAAGAAAGCGATCGAGGAAGTCGAAGGAGAGGTGGCGGCGGATCGCCGAACCGCCCTGCCCGGCGCGGTGCGCGCCAGCCTCGCCCCCTACAACGACGACGCCGAGGTGGACCGGTTCGCCGACGCGGTTAGCCGCGTCGCCAGCGGACGGTTGAAGACTCGCTACGAGCAGGCGGGCGATGGCACATTCGCCCCAGAAGACGGGTGGCCGGCAATCCTGAACCCGCTGGAATCATTGGCGAAACGCGGCGCGCTGAAAACTTAGGGGAGTTTGTTGATGAAGCTTCTGATCGAAATTCTGTTGGCGATCTTCCTCCACCCGATCGTCTGGGTTCTGTGCGTGATCAACATCGTCGGGCGCGCGGATATGGGCGGGCTGAGCAAGGTGTTGTGGATCATCATCACCTTCTTCTGGGGCATTGGCCCGATCCTGTACGTGCTGCTGGGCAAGGGAGCCTTCTGGTAGCGGCTTTGCCACTGTGCTCGGCGCCTTCTCCGACCGGTCCGTCACCCCGAATGGCGATGGCAGCCGCCTGGTCAGAGCGACACCGTCCGGCGGCTTTTTCGCGATCGCGGTGGCGGCGGCACCGCTCTCTCTGACCGGCTGCTAGACCCCTGGTCGCGGCGGCAAATTGTTGCCGCTATTCGGTCCGCTTAGCGCCTCCTGCCCGTCACCTGCTTCGACTAATCTGGTGGGCGGGAAAGGGTGGGACTCCAAACGGTAGCCACCAAAGGCGTGCGAGCCACCAATGGGGTGGCGGCCGCGCATGGGCCGGGCACCAATGGCGCGGTGGCGCCCCAGCCGGTTGTCAAGCTGACGCACGTCTTCAAGCTCTTCGGCCGGACACCGGTGCTGAACAACATCAGCATCTCGGTCGCCCCAGGCGAGATTGTCGAGATCACCGGCCCCAGCGGCGCCGGCAAAACCACACTTCTCCGGCTGATTCACGGTCAGCTCCGGCCGAATCGCGGAGAGGTCTGGGTTGAGGGGCACGGCCTCCATCGGTGGTGGCGGCGAGGGCTCGGCCGCATCCGCCGCGACGTGGCGTTCCTCTACCAGGAGCAGCGCCTCCTGCCGCGCCTGACCGCCCTTGAAAATCTCGTTTTTGCGATGCAGATCGCCGACCCCGAGGTCCCGCACCGAACCATCAAGCGGCGCGCACTGGACGCGCTCGAGGGACTGAGCCTGGGGAGCCGGCGTAGCGCGTATCCGCACCAGCTCTCCGCCGGCGAACGCCAGCGCGTTGCTGTCGCCCGTGCGCTCTCCGGCCGGCCAAAGGTCCTTCTGGCTGACGAGCCGCTTGCGTCGATCGACGACGAGAACGCTCAGATCGTGATGCGGCTCCTCGAGGAGGCTGCTGCCAACGGCACCGCTGTCATCGTCGCCACTCACCGTCCCACCTTCGCTGCACACCGGGTCCTGCGGCTGCCGAGCGGAGAGCTCCTGGTGAGCCGAGACCGCTCGCCCTCGAACGGCAAACACCCCGGCATTTCTCTGTGGCGGCGAATCCGTCCGGCAGCATCCCGCACACGCAAGAATGGGCACGCCGCGCCGGCCAGGCTGCCGCTGTGGCGCCGGCTTATCGCGCTCGCAGACAACAGCTTTCGCCTGGTCGTCCTCAGCGGCCTGAGCAGCTGGGCTCGCGACCTCCGGCTGACGGCGCCGGCCCTGGGCTCGATGGCGATGACGCTGGTCCTTTGCGGGATGCTCGCGCTGGTCGGCATCTCGATCGCCACCGTTGCCGGCGAGCAGGCCGGCCAGGCATCGATAGTCCGGGTCTATCTCGCAACCGACGCCTCACCGTCGGCGGTCGCCGCCCTCGAGGACATGCTCCGTGCCGACCCCCATGTGAGCACGGTCACCGAGATCAGTGCTGAGCAGGCGCTTCAGGACGCACAAAACAGACCGGGGCTCGGTGCGCTGGCGGGCCTCGCCGGCTCCAACCCGTTCTCGGCCAGCCTCGACGTCCAGGCGAAGCAGATTGGAGAGGTTGCCGCGATCGCGGCGGAGGTCGTCGGCGACCCCGCGGTCGACACCACGTATCCGACGTCCTATGACCCCGGCACGTACAACCGCTTGCGCAATATCGCCCTGGTCATCGGCGGCATCGGCGCCGGCCTCCTGCTGCTCTTCGCAGTGGTGGCATACGCGGTTGCGGCCAACTCGATGCGGGCGATCGCCGCTGCGCGTCAGAGCGAGGTCACGGTGACGCGTCTTCTCGGCGCCCGGGTTTGGATGGTGCGCGGACCTTTCGTCACCGAAGGCCTGGTGACCGGGGCATTGGCCGGCGCGCTGGCCGCGGCGGCAGTGCTTGGGGTCTGGACGCTGGCCTCCGGCCTGGGGTCGCAGACCTACTCGCAAATCCTTCCAGGTGTCGGCCCGAATTCCGTGCGTTATGTGGCTGCCGCCGTCATGGTGGCTGGTCTTGCACTAGGCGCGCTTACGGCGATGCTCGGATTTCGGCGAATGCGCGCGTGAGACGAACACTCGCGCGACTGGTCACACTGTGCGCGCTGATCGGCTTGCTGGTACCTGGCGGAATCGCGGTGGGCTACGCCACCTGCCCGAACCCAGGCACCTCAGGCTCACGCGTGACCTGTCCCCCACCGCCCGATCCAAACCAGGCCGCCTACGACAAGCTTCGAAGACGCCTTGGTGGCGATCTGGCTCGGGCGCTGACGAGCCAAGAGCAGTTGAGCGTGGCGCTCTTGGAATCGGCCGCGAGCGAGCAGAACCTAAATGCGAACATCGCCAGCGAGGAAGCCAAGGTTGCAGCGATCGAGGCCCAGATAACCCAGCTTCAAACCGACATCGGCACAACGCAGAGTCGCATCGACGTTGAGCAGGCCCAGGTCGCCTCACTCGCGGTGGCGATCTCCAGGCAGCCAGACTCCTGGCTCGTGCAGATTGCCCGGGCTGGAAACCTTCACGACGCGCTCGTCGCCGCCGCGGACCTGATCGTGGCGACCCGGCGGGCAAACGACCTGGAGGCATCCCTCGAAGCCGATCTCGCACAGCTCCAGGCTGACCAGACCGCCCGGCTTGCCGCCTTGAACACTGAGAACGGCGTGGTCGCCCAGCTGACGATCAACCTGACAGCTCTGAACTCTGCGATCGCCCAGCAGAACGACATCACCGCGCAGCTCGGCATCCTCATGTCACAGCTCACGGCAGCCAAGGCCGGCCTGACCAACCAACCACCCGACGTCACAGCAGCCTTGGCGACCCTGCTCGAGCAGCAGGAGCAGCAGCTGATCCAAGAGGCATATCAGGCGGCCTGGAGCCAGGCCCAGGTCGGAGCGGGCGGCGCGATGGTGACGCGCGAGCTCCCGGTGGGAACCACGCTCCCAGGGCTCAGGCTCTCGTGGCCGATCGCCGGCGCGCGAATCACTCAGCCCTTCGGCCCGAGCGAGCTGCTTCTGGAGCCGCCGCTGGGGCCGTACCCGCATTTCCACACGGGAATCGACCTGGCGGCAGCCTACGGCACGCCGGTGACCGCGGCTGCCGACGGTGTCGTCGTGGCGGTCGCCCACACCAACGTGGGCTATGGCAACTACGTCATCATCGCCCACGGCGGCGGAATCATGACCCTCTACGGGCACCTGCTCGAGACTGACGTGAGGGTCGGCGACCTCGTCGCTCGCGGGCACCGCATCGGACTCGAAGGCATGAGCGGTTTGGCGACGGGACCCCACGTTCACTTCGAGCTTCGGGTCAACAACGCAGTGACCGACCCAATGCCTTACCTGCCGCCGCTGAACGGCCAGGTGACTCCGAAGGCGTAAGGCTTTCGCCTCGCTTCGCTCGCCGGGCCTGATCACACGGTCTCTTATTTGGACCAGCACCGCCCGTCGTGCCACCATGCAGGAATGTGCTCCTGCGGGCGCCTCTGAAAAATGCATTTGGTGCCCCCGGAGGGAATCGAACCCCCGACCTTGACGTTAGGACCGTCCTGCTCTATCCCCTGAGCTACGAGGGCGACGATCCAG
Source organism: Candidatus Dormiibacterota bacterium (assembly GCA_003139695.1). Taxonomy (GTDB): domain Bacteria; phylum Chloroflexota; class Dormibacteria; order Dormibacterales; family Dormibacteraceae; genus Palsa-872. The sequence continues at coordinate 136,133 of PLJM01000018.1, forward strand.
AGTTTACTGTCAGGACGCTGCCTCATCGGGCCCGGCTCGCGCGTTACTTCTCAGCAAACTCACACGTTTCTCACAGCAAGGGTCCAGTGCAGGGCGCCAGAGTGGGGATGATGGAAAACGAGAACATGACTGACAGGAGAATCGAGGCTCGCGAGGCTGCGACCAGGCTGCTGAACCGCCTGACCGCCGGTCTGGCCTTCGGCGCCATCGCGGGCGTCGGCATCCTCGGCACTGTCAGCGCCAACATGATCCCGGGAACGGCCACCACCACTTCGGGTGCGACCGCGAGCACGTCGACGAGCAGCGGAAGCACCACTTCGACGTCCACCGGCGGCCCCTCAACTGGCGTGCAGTCCTCCCCCACCCCGGTCAGCTCGTCGTCCAGCTCAGGCGTCGCGGTCTCCGGCGGCTCGTAGCCCGCGCCTCAGATGAATAACACCATCCTCTGGTACACCACCAGGGGTGCCGGAGCGGTCTCCCTGGTGCTGTTCAGCGCGGTGGTCGTGCTCGGCGTTTTGTCCTCCCTTCGCTTCGAGGTTCCGAGCTGGCCTCGCTTCCTGACCACCGGCCTTCATCGCAACCTCGCTCTGACCGCGGTGGTGTTCCTTGCCCTGCACATCGTCACCGCCGTGGTCGACCCGTTCACGCACCTCGGGTGGCTGGCAGCGGTCATCCCGTTCTCGTCCTATTACCGAACGTTCTGGCTCGGCCTCGGGGTGATCGCATTTGAGCTCCTCATCGCCATCACCGTCACCAGCCTGGTGCGCGGCCTGATCGGCCACTCGGCGTGGCGCGCGATCCACTGGCTCTCCTACGCGTCATGGCCCATCGCCGTCGTGCACGGCTTCGGCACGGGGACCGACACCCTGTCGGGGTGGATGCTGGCCATCGATGTGGTCTGCATCTCCGCCGTCGTCGTGTCTGTGGGCGCCCGACTGCTGCTCAGGTCGCCGGACCCACTCGCAGCCGATCGCGCCAGGTTCCGAGAGCGGGTCTCGAGGAAGGTGGTGAAGTGACCACGCTCAGCCTTTTCTCGGGCCCTCCGCCGGCTGCCGGCGCGGAGAGCTTCCGAGACCATACCCAGCGGCTCGGTCATCGGCCGCGCGGCGACCGAGCGCTCATCGACACCCTCGACAGAAGCGGGCTGGTCGGGCGAGGTGGCGCGTCGTTTCCGGTCGGCGTCAAATGGAGGTCGGTCCAAAGCCGCTCGCGCGGCGCTGCTGTCGTGATCGCGAACGGGGCTGAAGGCGAGCCGCTCAGCCGCAAGGACCGGACGTTGATGGCGCTGCGGCCTCATCTCGTTATCGACGGCGCGCTGCTCGCTGCGGACGCAGTCCGCGCTAGCAGAACTCTCCTTTATATAGGTGAGGCTCATGGAGCAGCCGCTGCGGCAATTTCCCGCGCCCTGGCCGAACGGCCTCCGGCCGAGCTCGCCAGGTTGACCCTTCTTGGTGCGCCGCCAAGCTACGTCGCCGGCGAGGAAACCGCGGCCGTCAACTTTGTCAACTCAGGCGTCGCCGCTCCGCTGGCCACTCCGCCGCGACCCTTTGAGCGAGGCGTGGATGGGCGCCCGACGCTGGTGCAGAACGTCGAGAGTCTCGCCCACGCAGCTTTGATCGCACGCTACGGGGATGCCTGGTTCCAGTCCCTCGGCCGGCACCACGCAGCCGGGACAATCCTTTTGACGGTGAGCGGCGCGGTGGCGAAGCCTGGCGTGATCGAGGTCGCCTCAGGCTGCAGCGTCGACGAGGTGCTGGCATTGGCCGGTGGCGTGAGCGGAAAAGCGCGCGCCGTGCTGCTTGGCGGTTACTTCGGCGGCTGGATCAGGGCGGACCAAGCAGGGTCGATGGTCCTCGATCCCAGCGGCCTGCGCGCGGCGGGCGGATCGCTCGGCTGCGGAGTGGTCAGCGTCCTCGACGAGACCGCCGACCCACTCGATGTGTCGGCGCGGATCTTGCAGCACCTCGCCAACGAGAGCGCCGCCCAATGCGGGCCGTGCTTCTTCGGGCTTCGCAGCCTCTCGGCCGCGACGACGCGGATCGCGGCCCGCCAGGCTGATAACGGCGACCTCCCGCAGCTGCACCGCTGGACCGCCATGGTCAAGGGCCGCGGTGCGTGCCGCCATCCGGATGGCGCCGTGGCATTTCTGCAATCGGCGCTGAACGTCTTCGAGCCGGAGTTTGTGGCTGCTGCAGGCGCGCGCGGCAGGCGGGCCTCCTGAAGTGGCGCAGACCGAGCTCTGGATCGACCGGACCAAATGCGACGGCAGCCGGCTGTGCGCTGAGCTTTTTCCGGAGCGGATCTCGCTGGATGATTGGGGCTACCCGATCATCGCGCCAGGCCCGATTCCTGGATCGCTCATGCCCCACGCACAGAAAGCCGTCGACAGCTGCCCGGTCCTTGCTCTCGCCTTGAGGCGGGTGGAGCGCCGGCCCCCTCCGCCACCGGCCGCTAAACCCAGTTGAAACAATCCAGAACAGCGGTCGCCATCGCCGACGGTCGCGCGCTGGGCGGCTCGCTCCGGGTGATCGTCACGCACGAGCCGGACCTGGCCGCTGCCAAGTCAGCTGTCGACGAGGTCGTACGAGCAGTCGATCTTGCCGCCAACCGTTTTGACGACGACAGCGAGCTGAGCCGGCTCAACGCGACACCCGGCCGCGACGTGGTGATCAGCCCGCTTTTGACGAAGCTGATCGCCGCTGCGCTTCGCGGCGCACGCCTGACGGGCGGCGCGGTCGACCCGACTGTGGGATCGGCGGTCAAGCTGGCTGGTTACGACGCAGACTTCGCCGCCGTGCCCCCAGACGGCATAGCGATCGAGATGGTGGTGAGTCGCATTCCGGGATGGCATGCAATCGCCTTTGACGAGGCTGCGAGAACCGTGCGGCTGCCGCGCGACGTCGATCTTGATCTCGGCGCCACCGCCAAAGCACTCACATCCGATCTCGCGGCAGCGACGGCGATCTCCAGGATCGGCCGCGGTGGTGTGCTCGTCAGCCTTGGGGGCGACATCTCGGTGGCCGGCGATCCGCCCGCCGAGGGATGGCTGATCCAGACCAGCGAGGACAGCGGTGCTCCGATCGAGGAAGGCGAGGAGACGATCAGCATCAGGTCGGGCGGCATCGCCACGTCGAGCACCACGGTCCGTCGGTGGACCCGCGGCGGCGTTGCACTTCACCACATCATCGACCCTGCCACCGGCCTCCCCAGCGATGGACCCTGGCGGACCGCCACTGTGGTGGCCGCCACTTGCGTCGACGCCAACATCGCCTCGACTGCTGCCATCGTGATGGGCCAGGCCGCCATCCGGTGGCTCGAGGAGGGCCGGCTGCCGACCCGCCTGGTGGACCGCGCTGGATCGGTTCGCCGGTTGGCGGGATGGCCAAAACCAAGCTAGTCCACATGGGTTTCTCAGCAAACTCACAGGCAATCCAGGCAGCATTGAAGCTGTGAGCAAGGACGGGGAAGGCGCGCGAGTCCTGGTCGTCGACGACGAGCCCAACATCACCGAGCTGGTGTCAATGGCCCTGCGCTACGAAGGGTTCAGCGTCAAGACGGCGGCCACCGGCCGCGGCGCGGTGACGGCCGTCAGCCAGTTCTCCCCTGCCCTCGTAATCCTCGACGTGATGCTCCCTGACATCGATGGTCTCGAGGTCCTCAAGCGGTTGAACGCCGCCGGCCACAAGGTCCCGATCATCTTCCTGACCGCGAGAGACGCTACGGACGACAAAGTCCACGGGCTGACGGTCGGCGGAGACGACTATGTGACGAAACCGTTCAGCGTGGAGGAACTGGTGGCTCGGGTCCGCGTGGTGTTGAGAAGGCACGGCGGCGGCGAGGCGCAGGACGGGAAGCTGACGCTCGCCGACCTCGAGATGGATGACGAGGGCCACGAAGTGAGGCGTAGCGGCCAGGTCGTCGACCTGACCAACACCGAATATCGACTGCTGCGCTACCTGCTCGTCAATTCGGGTCGCGTCTTGACCCGCAGCCAGATCCTCGACCACGTGTGGCATTACGACTTCGGCGGCGACGCCAGCGTCCTCGAGACTTACATCAGCTATCTACGCCGCAAGGTGGACAAGTTCGAGCCGCCGCTGTTGCAAACGGTCCGCGGCGTCGGCTACGTCCTCCGCGCCCCGAGGCCATGATCCAGTCGCTCCGTGGGCGACTTCTCCTCGGAGTCATCTCTCTGGTGGTCATCGGCCTGCTCATCTCAGACATCGCCGTCTACCTGTTCCTCCAGCAATTTCTCATCAGCCGCGTCGATGTGCAGCTGACAAGCAACTATCAAGCCGCAGTCGGCGTGCTTGGCGGTCCAGACGAAGGCCCGAGATCTTCATTCGGCTACCGCCCGGGCACGGTCTTCGAGCTGGTGAGCCAGAACGGAAGCCTCCTTGCCTCGCCTAAGGTTGTCACCACCGTCGGCTCTGCCCCATCGAACGCACTCCCGGTGCTACCTAAGAAGCTGGCGAACAGTGGGATCGACAAGCCCAGCCCGGCCTACACCGTCGAGGGCACCGGCGGCGTCGAGAAGTACAGGGTGATCGACTGGCCAGAGGACTCGTTCAACGGCAACTTCGTCGTCCTGGCAATTCCATTGACAGATGAGCTGTCAACCCTGAGTCAGATGCTGATCTTGGAGTCGAAGATCAGCCTGGGAGTCGTGGCGGCGACAGTGATCCTCGCGCTGCTCATCGTTCGCATCGGTCTGCGACCGCTGCAGCGAATGGGCGCGGTGGCGCAGGACATCGCGGCAGGCGACATGACGCGCCGAGTCGAACCTGCCACGCCCAAGACGGAGATCGGCAGGCTCGGGCTCGCCCTCAACGACATGTTGAGCCAGATCGAAGCCGCCTTCGCCGAACGCACCGCGTCGAACGACCGCTTGCGCCGCGTGATCGCCGATGCGTCGCACGAGCTGCGCACTCCGCTGACTTCGATTCGTGGTTATGCGGAGATGCTCCGTAGGGGCGCCGCCGAGTCGCCCACTGACTCGGAATCGGCGCGGCGCCGCATTGAGGAAGAGTCGATTCGTATGACGGGCCTCGTCGACGATCTTCTGGTCCTTGCCCGCCTGGACCAGGGACGTCCTCTTGACAAAGCGGCCGTGGATCTGCGGACCATCGCCAACGATGCTGTGGCCGACGCGCGAGTCGTCGCTCCGCACCGCGAGATCAGCTTGAGTGCCAACGGTCCCGTGATCGTCACCGGAGACGACACGCGCCTGCGCCAGGTGATGGGCAATCTGCTGCGCAACGCCCTCGTCCACACCCCCCAACTGACGCCGATCGAGGTCGTCGTCGCGACCGACGACGGTCTCGGGCATATGTCCGTGGCGGACCATGGCCCCGGGTTGGCCGAGGGGGACGTTGGGCGCATCTTCGAACCGTTCTATCGAGCCGACCCAAGTCGCAGCCGTGACAGCGGCGGCTCTGGCCTCGGCCTGTCCATCGTCAGCGCGGTGGTCGCAGCCCATGGCGGGCACGTCAAAGTCACCAAGACCGAGGGTGGCGGCGCCACGTTCGAGGTTGAGCTGCCGCTGGCCCAGTCGGTGGAGATTCTCTGAGGAAGTTCTAAGGCTTCTCTCAGGCGTGGTTCAGGCAGGTAGGAGATGATCGTCGCGTGTCTACTGTGAGACGGCTAACCGAGATGGCCATGGTCCGCGACACCGCGGTCCAGAAGCTACGCGACCTGACGGTCGCGGTGGCTCTCGCGTCGGCGGCGGCTGTCGCCGTGATCGCGTGGGTCAGCGCCACGACGATCCCGGGCAACGTCACCGGTCAGGCCGGCACCGTCACCACCGGGGGCGGCCAGCCGGTCTCACAAGGCGACGACGGGTTTTACCAGGGCCAACCCGGAACCAACCAGGGCCAACCCATAACCACCCGCCCCGGGCCCGGAATTGTGGTCAGCGGAGGATCCCACTGATGTTCATGCCACACAACCTGCCGGGCTCGTATGGCTACCTGTTCATGATCCTTGGCGGATTGTCCTGGCTGGCGATCGTCGCGGGCATCGTACTCCTGGCCATCTGGGCGATTCGTGCCCTGCCGCGAACTGCCCTGGTGGGCCGTGCACCCACGCCGGCCGAATCCCCACAGGACATCCTGGCGCGCAGATTCGCGTCGGGTGAGATCAAAGCGGAGGAGTTCCAGCACGCGCGAGACCTGCTCCGCGGGGACCCTTCAAAGCCATGAAGCACCGAACCCTGGGCATCCTCGGCGGCGCGCTGCTGGTCGGCGGGGTCGTCCTGGGCATTGCCAGCGCCGTCGCCTCCAACCGGATCGCTCCGGTAAATGGAACCGCCGTGCAACGGCCGGCCTTCGGAGCATTTCCAAGGCACCCCGGCCCGGGCCAACCTGGGCCCTTCTTCGGCAACCCGCGACAGGGCCGCGGCTTCCCACGCCCCGGTCAGCAAGCGCCGATCGTCCCCGGCCCCAGCTCGCCGGCCAGTCCAGCGCCGTCCACTTGACCTGAATTCCATCGACCTCTACTCCCCCAAAAACGTATGAGAGAGAACCAGTTCGGTTCTCTCTCATCGCGCGTGCGGCTTCGCCGCAAGCGCTGCTCTCACTCCCGGGATTGGATTAATCACGAATGATCACTCCATGCGACGTTCAGATGGAGGAGGAACAAAGTCATGGCCGGGGGGACCCCGGCCAACCCTGCCACGCTAGTTGAGTCGGTTGACGCCGGCGACTTAGACGGGTTCCGGGGCTCGACCGACCTCGCCTGCGCCGATCCTGCTGTGCAGGATGGCGAGCGGCTTTGGCGCCCACCAGTTGGCGCGGCCGAGGATTCGCATTATCGATGGCACGATCAGAATCCGGACGATGGTGGCGTCGACTGCGATCGCGATCGCCAGCCCAACGCCGATGGCCTTGATGATCACCACGTTGGCAAGGGCAAACGCGAGGAACACCGCCACCATGATCGCCGCCGCACCCGTGATGAGCCGTCCGCTCTTCTCGAGGCCCATCGCAACGGCCGCCTGGTTGTCACCGGTGCGCCTGTACTCCTCCTGGATCCGGCTGATCAACAACACCTCGTAGTCCATCGACATCCCAAACACGATGCTGAACAGGATCACCGGGATGCTCGGGTCGATCGACTGCGGCGAGAAGCCGAGCAGCTGGCTGAAATGACCCTCCTGAAAGATCCAGACCATGGCCCCGAACGAGGCCGAGATCGAGAACAGGTTGGTCAGCACTGCCTTCAGCGGCAGTATCACGGAGCCGGTGAGAAGGAAAAGAACAACGTAGGTGACGAGCAGCACCGACCCGACCGCGATCGGCGTGCGCTGCAGGATGTAGTTGACGATGTCGACGTCGACAGCTGTGGCTCCGGTTGCCTGGACCTGGCCACCCGGCACACTTTCCCCTCGCACTGCCGTCACGATCGAGCGCGCGTCGTCGCTCGTGTATTGCTTGTTGGTGACCACGCTGATGAGCGCGATGTGCGTGCCGGCGCCAAACGTGAGGGCTTGTTGCAGTGCGCTCGGCAGCTGCGTCGCCGGCCCCGAGTACAGGCTCTGATACTGCTCGCGCGTCAGGGGCGGGACGACGTTCACGTTCACGATGCTGCTGACATGCAGGACATAGGGCAGGGCCGCAAGTCGTCTTGTCAGGTCGTAGATTGCCCCGACATGGTCCGCGGTCAGCGGGCTGCCATCCGGGTAGTAAACCACCGCCTCGATGGTGGTCTGGTCCTGCCCGGGGAAATCGTTCACGAGGATGTCGTAGCCCTGGCGCGCCTCGTTGTTTGGAGGCAGCTGGTCGACATCGCCGTTCGCGAGTCGCAGCTGTAAAAACGGCGTCCCGGCGACCAGGAGGATCGCGAGCGCCGGCACCAGCACGACCCAGGGTCGCCGCATCACCCACATGGCCATCGAATGCCATGCGCCGGTGCCGGCGGGCTTGCGCCTGCCGAGGAATGGGAGACTCAAACGATCCACCCTCGGTCCGAGCAGCGAGAGCAGCGCCGGCAGGAACGTCAGGCCGTAAACGACTGCGACAGCGACCACAATCGCGCCCGCCGCCCCCATCGAGGCCAGGAACGTGCCCTGGAAGAACAGCATCGCCGACAGGCCCACGGCCACCGTGATGCCTGAGAAGGTGATCGCGCGGCCGGCCGTTGACATTGCTGTCGCGATTGCGTCCTCGCGTGATGCCCCGGCCGCGAGCTCATCGCGGAAGCGGTTGACGATGAACAGCGAGTAGTCGATCGCCACGCCCAGCCCGATCAGGGTCACCACATTTATCGCGTACTGGGACACGTCGGTGAAACGCGCGAGGAACAGCGTGCCGCCGACCCCGCCGACTATCGCCATGACGCCAACGCTGATCGGCAACAGGGCCGCGACGACGGAGGCGAAGATGAGCACGAGGAGAATCAGCGTGATCGGGAGCGCCACGTATTCGGCGCGCTGAAGGTCTTGCTCGAGCGTGTTGTTGAAGGCGAGGTTGATGGGCACCTGACCCGTCACGTACACCTTGACCGCGCTGGGGCGTATCTCTGCAGCGACCTGCGGCTCATATTTCTGAGCTATGACGGACGTGTCCTTGAAGTGGACGATGACGAGCGCCTCGTGCGAATCCTTCGAGATGTAGCTGGACTGGGCGCTCGCCGGGACGACGTTGTATGGCGTATCGACACGGGCTACCCGCGGGTCGGTCAAGAGGGCCCCTATGGATTGCTCGACTGCTGATTGGTAAGCCGGATCGGTGGCGGTCAGCGTGGTGCTCGCGACGATGAGCTCCATGGTGGACCCGGTCGGAGCCTGCTCAGGTTGAATCTCGGCGGTGATCAGCTTCGCGGTCTGGCCCGACGCCAGGTTGGCGCCAAAACCTCCGTTGCCGGCCAGTGGTGCGCCGCCGAGAATACCGGCGACTGATAGGCCCAGGAGGACCGCCGATACGCCCAGCACGGCCCAGCGGCGTCGGTACACAAAACGGCCCCAGCGATCGAACATCCGCACCACGATACAGGCCCTGGATACAGGGCCCGGCGCCTACTCGGGCGTTACTTCAGCTTCCATTGAATGCTGTCGAGGATTGGGACTTATTTAAGAAGCGATCCCGGCGACGCCTGGAGATCGATTGAACAAAGTCATGGCCGGGGAGACCCCGGCCAACCCTGCCAAGCTAGCGATCAGCCTTCAGGTCAGGCGTTGCTGGCGGCTTCTGCCGGGACCCAGCCACGGACCCAGTGGCACGAGCCGTGGCCCGGATGCTTCGCGAAGTACCGCTGGTGGTAGTCCTCGGCCGGCCAGAAATGTGGGGCGGCCACGATCTCGGTCACTATCGGCTTGTCGAAGTATCGCTGCGCCTGCTCGGCCGATTTGCGCGCGGCCGCCTCCTGCTGCGGGCCGTGAAAGTAGATCCCTGACCGGTACTGGTGTCCGTGATCCGGGCCCTGGCGGTTCAGCGTCGTGGGGTCGTGCATGTTCCAGAAGGCGTTCAGCAGCTCGTCGTAGCTGACCTTCGCGGGGTCAAAGGTGACCTCGACCGCCTCGGCGTGGCCGGTCCGACCGCTACAGACCTGCTCGTACGTCGGGTTGTCGCGGCTGCCGCCCGTGTAACCGGAAACCGCGTCGATGACATCGGGAATCTCATTGAAGAGGTGCTCGACACCCCAGAAGCATCCGCCCGCAAAAGTCGCTTTTTCCATCTCATCCCAAGCATACGCCGCACCTATGATGCCCCTCGCCATGTCGCATCTTCCTGGAGCCGAGCCGCCCGCGACCCAGCCGCGGCGCGGATGGCTCCAGCTGGCCACCGTCGACATCACCCCGCTGCGCCGTCATCGCGATTTCCGCTTGCTGTTTATCGGCCGGCTGGTCTCGTTCTTCGGCAGCATGATCACCGTCGTCGCGGTTCCGTACCAGGTGTACCAGCTGTCGCACAGCGTGCTGCTGGTTGGCTTCCTCGGGCTGACCGAGCTGGCAGCGCTGATCGTTTTCGCGATGCTTGGCGGCGCGCTCGCGGACGCTGCCGACCGGCGAACGATGGTGCTTCTCAGCGAAGCCGGCCTGATGGTTGGCAGCCTGGTGCTCGCCGGCAACTCCCTGCTGGCGCAACCATTGATGTGGCTGATCTTCGCAGTGGCTGCGCTTCAAGGCTCGTTCGACGCCCTTCAGCGGCCTTCGCTCGACGCCCTACTCCCCCGGCTTGTCGATCGCGATGAGCTGAAGGCGGCTGCCGCGCTCGGAAGCCTGCGCGGCACCGTGGGCATGATCGCGGGGCCGGCCTTGGCGGGCGTGCTCATCGCGGTCGCCGGCCTGCCGGTCACTTACCTGGTGGACGTGGCCACCTTCGTGGTGGGCCTCGTCTGCTTGCTGCTGATGCGGGCAGTGCCTCCGCCTGCGGACGCGGCGAGGCCAAGCATCGCGCGAGTGCTCGAGGGGCTTCGGTATGCACGGAGCCGCCCAGAGCTGGTGGGAACCTACGCGGTGGACATCGTCGCGATGCTCTTCGGCATGCCGATGGCCCTCTTCCCCGCGATCGCTCAGAGCCTCGGCGGACCTAGCGTGCTTGGACTGTGTTCGGACGTCGATCCTATCGGGTGGCATCCTTTGCGTGGTCGGCGTGGTCGTTTGCGCGATTGCGCTGCCTGCGTTACGGAGCTACGACGAGCGTCACCCACCGAGACCTGTCGAACGACCTCCGACCGGCGCGGAGAAATAGCCGGCTGAATCGGCGGCGGGGCCGAGTACGATCTGCGATCGGCGGTGTTCGCCGGATTACAGGCGTGGCGCCGTTCAGACGAAAGGGGTAGCGAACTGGACAACTTGCTGTTGGGCTTGGGTATAGCGACCGCTTTGCTGGCGCTTTGGGCCGCAGTCTTTGCCACCAGGGCAGACATGGCGACCAGGCGGGCGACCGCGCTGGCGACCAAGCGCTGGGAAGACGCCGTCAGGCCAGCGCCACGCCTCAGCTTCACCACGCCGCCGGCGCCTGGCCAGCCTATCGAGCTCGAGGTGGAGAACCTGGGCGGCACGCTCGCCGCCGGGGCTGTCATCGTGCAGGCGGGCGAAGACCTTTACGCCGGTGAGCTGACCATGCCGGAGCACGCTCCGGCGCGCAGGATCTACCTGAATCCGGTTTTGAAGGCCTGGCAGCGAAAGAACCATCCCGCCTGCCTCCTGCTGGTGGGCCGTGACCTCAGCGGCAAATGCTGGGATTATCTCGACGGCAACAAGCCGATCGACGACCCGCGCAAATGGCTGACGGCGCATCTGCACGACCTACGCCTCCAGGGTGTCGTCGATTTTCCCGCGGTGACGGGACCCGCCGCTTCTCGCTAGTTTTCCAGGCGCGCGTCCACGCTCAGCTTGACGTTGCCGTGGAGGGCCTTGGAGACGGGACAGCCTTCCTTGGCTTCTTCTGCCAGCCGCTGAAACTCCGCTTCGTCGATCCCGGCGACCCGACCCCGCACCGTGAGCGAGGAGCTCGTGATGCCGGTGCCGGGCACGAACTCCACCTCGGCCGTGGTGTTCAGCTCTTCGACCTTGTGACCGGCCTTGGACAGGCCGTTGGAAAAAGCCATGCAATAGCAGGCTGCATGAGCTGCCGCGATCAGCTCCTCGGGGCTGGTCTTGCCATGCTGGCTTTCGGCTCGGCTCGACCATGACACGGGCAGCTCAGGGAACGCCCCGCTCGCCGGCTTGACCCGCCCGCTCCCGCTGGTGAGGTCGCCGTTCCAGACTGCTTCCGCCTTGCTGATTGCCGCCATTCCTTTATCTCCTCATCTATTTATGTCTTATGTCGGCTACCGCTCAGCCGCCAAGGGCACTTGTCGATGGCCAAGTGGTCCACACCTGGCCGAGACTCGACTGCGTCTCCGTTTGGTCGCGCAGGTCATACACGAATGTAGAAGGGTTGCCCGCCACGCATCCTCTTTGATCGCCCCTCAGCCAGATCAGGTCGTTGGTCAAGAAGAACGGGTGGCTGCGTCCATCCGAGCTCACGGTACCCAGGTCCGCGCCACTTGTCGCATCGATGATGTGAACTATCGACACACCGTTTGACCCGCGCACGGCATACGCGATTCGCTTGCCGTCTGGCGATATCGCCGGGTCGATCCAGCTGACGCCTGTCGTGAACTGCGCGGCGCCGGTGGCCGGGGTCCAGCGCCAGACGTTGCCCTGCTGCTCGTAGTACAGCTGACCCGAAACCGGCGACCAGACCGCCATGCGCGGACCGCCCAGCCGGCCCCAGCCGGCGGCCGGCGGAACCAGTGCGAACCCAAGCGCCCGGTTCCCCACAACGTTCAAGAAAGTGGCTCCTTTCGGGCTCTGGTCCCACAACGCGTAGCCGAAATGACCGTCGCGCGTGAAGGCGCCGGAGCGCGATACCGTGTCCGCGTCCGCACACCCCGTGGTGGCGGGAGGGTATGTCTGAAGCGTGACGTTCCCGGCGTCCCAAGAGTCGTGTAACGTGGCTGGGCTCGTGGCGGAAACCCAGAGCACCTGCGACAGGTCTGGCGCCACGGCGACAAGCCTGCCGGCAATGCCCAGCTCGAATACCTGGGTTGACGGAAGCTCGACCACAGCGGCCACCGGGCTGGAAATGACGACATGATGCGGGTCGAGGATCTCGGTCACCGCAACCCCTTGCCCAAAGGAGCAGAAGTTCTGCGGGCTTGCCTCGTCGGCATAGTCGCGCAAAAACGTGCCCGTCTTCCCAATGATCGTCACGATGGCGACGGGATCGGTGTTGCCGACGTCACCGGTGCAGCTGATGGGCAGAGTTGACTTGAGCGTCGGCGGGCTCGCAGACGGAAGGTGACCGAACTGGGTCGGGTTGAGAGTGAACAGGGGACTCGAAGACGGGGCGCCGGCAATCGGCGCCCCGGGTGTGCCTGAGGACACCTTCGGCGGCGTATTGCCGCACGCCGAAATCAGGAGACCCACGACGGCAAGGCAGCTCGCCGCGAATTTCAGCGCAGGACGGTGGAGCAGTACTGCGGGAATGGGCCTGCTGGGCTTACGCAATTCTTTTGCTGCTGGAACTGCAGCACCTGGCCGAAATCGTTGGTCGTGGGCGTGCGCCTGGCACTCGAGGGTCGCTGATCTAGGCCGATCCGGCTTGCCGCGCATTCGTCGCTCGGACGTACTGAAGCACCGGCGGCACGCTGGCTCGCCGAATCTCCGTGAATCCCACCGTCGCGACCAGCGCCTCCACGTGCGGAACCGCGTGACCCATCGCGGTCAATCCGGTCGGGCCCAGCAGCAACTTCCAGGCGTGACCCGTCGGGGCCTGAAACTCCGCGATCAAAAGCGTGCCACCGGGTCGGAGGACGCGCCGCATCTCCTGCACCGCCGCCAGCTGTTCGGCCGGGGCAACGTGGTGCATCGTCAGGCTCGAAACCACAACGTCGAAGCTGGCGCCAGGAAAGCTGAGCGCGCCGGCGCTTCCAACCTCGAACGACACGTTGGCAGCCGAGCGCGATCGTGACGACGCGTGGGCAATCATCTCCGGCGCGGCATCAACTCCGACCACGGAGCCCGGCGGTCCGGCGATTTCGGCGAGCATGCGAACGAAGTAGCCGGTCCCACAACCCACGTCCAGGATCCGATCGCCCGTGCGCGCTCCCGACGCCACCGCCAGCGCGCTAAACGCCTGGCGACGGCGGCCGGCAAACAGGACAGTCGTGACCAGGTCGTACATGCGCGGCGTGCCGATCGTTCTTCCCGTCGGGCTCGCCGGTCGCGAAGATCCGTGAAGCAAAGAGCCGAGGTTCATTGCTATGCGTGCAGCTTGGCTATGTCGGCCGCACTGACCGTGGCGAGCAGCGGAGTAGACCCATTCGCCTCATATCCAACCAGCTCGAACGCCCCCGATGAGTTGTGGTACTGGTCGAGCACTATCGGACCGCCCGCACCCACGTAGTGGATGGTCTTGCCCGTTGCCAATGCGTCCATGCCTTCCTTGAAAGAGTGCACCTCCAGCGCGCCAGGAGCGTCTGCGACCACCTGAGGAATGTACTTGTTGTAAAAGCTCGGATCGGGCGTCCTGGCCATGATCATGGCGAGCGCCATTATCACGACGGCGTCGTAGCACGTCTCGCTATAGGGGTCATCGCTCCACTGCTCGGGCTGGGGCACGTCCGCGGCCGAAGCGAGCAAGGCCTGGTTGAAGGCCTCCCAGGCAGGTCCTTGCGACGGCGCATAGGGCTGAGCCCCTGCGTAGATCCGCGTGAGGTTGGCGTTGCCGATTGCGGCCCCGACCGCTTTTCCCCACGGCGGTTGCACGGTCGGCTGCGTTCCGATCACCGGGATCAGCGAGTGCACTCGCTTCAGCTGGCTGAGGTAAGCGGCATCGGTTTGCGGATCGGCCTCGGTGAAGATCACATCTGGCTTGGCAGCGATCAAGGCCTGGACCTCTGTGCTGTACGACGTCCGGTCGAGAGCCAGCGACTGGTTCAGCACGATCTGCCCACCAAGCGTCTTGAATGCAGACAACAGATTGGGCACATTGCCCTGTGAGCTTGGGTCATTCCCGAAGATCGCCGCGCCCCGCCGGTAGCCCTTCCTGAACGCGTAGACCGCCATCGCCACGCCCGCCGCGTCGTCCGGCGGGGTGAGCCTCCAGAAAAACTCATAAGGGTTGTGGTCGTAGGCGGAGAGGCCGGTGTCCGCGAACATCGGTATGTGTGCGCCGTTGATGATCGGCACGGTGGCCAGCGCTTCGTCGGAGCTCGGCCCGTTCAGCCCAACCAGGTTCCCGGTGGTAGCCACCATCCTTTGGGCCGCGGGCCCGGCCGCCGCGGGATCACCTTGAGTGTCGACCGTGAAGCACCGGACCTGGTGGCCGAGAACCCCGCCCGCCTGGTTGATCAGCTGCACTGCAGGAGCGCAGCCGGCGGACATTTCAGGCCCAAAGCTGGCGTCGGGCCCGGTGAACGGGTTGAAGCTCGCAAAGGCCAGGGTGCCTGTATAGGTCTTTGGGGTCGCGCCCTGCGCGGTGCTACCGCACCCAGCGATCAGAATGGCCGCCAGGACCGCCACCGAGAGCGGCGCGCTGAAAATGGGCGGGCGACCCGTCCGGTAGGCCGTGCCCATGGTTCGGTCGGACTATAGGGGGGGCCTGAAAACGTGTCAAGAATCACTCACCGAGTTCGATTTTATTACGGGCACAGGGACGGCGAGCGCTAGTGGTGGCTGTGCCCGGCCTTCTGGCTGCCGACGTATTTCGCCGGATCCGCGGCGAAGCTTTGCTTGCACCCGGGAGAGCAGAAATAGTATGTGGTGCCCTGGTAGTCGACGTTCTCTTTCGCCGTCGAAGTATCGACCGACATGCCGCATACGGGGTCGATCGCCGACGTCGGCAGGTCGTGCGGCGGGTGGCTCATCGCGCGAAGCATATCGGGGCCGCCGGTGGTGAAGAAGCGCCACGCCAGCGCGGCCATGAGAATGACGAAAGCGATATCCAGGAAGGTCGTGTAGTTCCAGGTTGGAGCCGTCTCGAGCAGCGCCACGTGGTGATTCGACGGCACCCATCCCACCAGCTGAAACGCTCCGCCGATCAGGAAGCCGGCAAGGGCCATCGCAACGTACGAAACGGCAAGCAGATAAAGCGCCATTCGGCGGCCGTAGTACTTCCTGTAGATGTTGAGAATCGGAAGGATGATCAGGTCTCCGAAGATGAAGCTGATCACGCCACCGAAGCTGATACCGCCATTCCAGAGCACGACGGCAAGCGGCACATTTCCAACCGAGCAGACAAAGCTGAGCATGGAGATGATGGGACCGATCAGTGGGCCCCAGAACTCGTTGAGCCCCGGCTGATTGGTGAGGAATAGAGCCTGCCACCAGCTGTTCGGCACCCACGCGGCGAGGGCTCCCGCCACCAGGAAACCGATTCCCATGTCGAAATACAGGCTGTAGAGATCCATGAAGAAATAGTGCGAGATGGCGGTGAACGCGCGTCCCGAGAACAACCGTGAGAGGAAAGGCCCGTCCGTGATCGACATGTCGTGCTCGCCGTGGCCTTCCATCGTCGAGCCCACGATTCCACGCTCGGCCTGGCGCCTCGCCTCGTCGACCATCCGCGTGCGGAGCGTGAGCTTGAAGACGATCCAGAGGATCACTGCCATCAGCAGGCCGCCGGCAAACTCCGCAGCGACGAACTGCCAGCCGAGCAGGATCAGCAAAACCAATCCCAGCTCGAAGACCAGGTTGGTGGATGCGAACTCGAAAATCATCGCGTTGACAAAGCTGGCGCCACGACGGAAAAGCGATCGCGCCACCGCAACTGCGGCATAGGAACAGGAGGAGCTCGCCGCACCAAACCCGCATGCGAGAAGGAAGCCCTTGAAGTCAGGCCGCCCGAGCGTGCTGGCCACGGCCCGTTTCGACACCACTGTCTGGACCATCGCGGAGATCAGAAAGCCGAGGGCCAGCGGCCACAAGACCTCCCACAACATGAAGAGCGAGATCTGCAGCGCGTGCTCGATAGCGCTTAGGACGGACCCCACCCCTAGCTCTTTACGAGTCGCTGCACGGCGTCGTTCAGCTCGCGAACATGCCTGTTTCCGCCACCCGACCGAATCGCCTCGGCGACGCAATGCTCGGTGTGATCAGCAAGCAACTGAAGAGCCACGCTCTCGAGCGCAGCCCGCGTCGCGCTTACCTGAGTCAGAACTTCGATGCAGTAGCGGTCGTCGTCGACCATCTTTTCGATGCCACGTACCTGGCCCTCGATGCGACGTAGGCGGGCCTGGATCTTGAGCTTGTCTTTCGCGTAGCCGGGCACGCTCCAACTATACCCCCCATGGGTATTCTAAGCTCGACCACTTTCGATGCGGGTCGGTAACTGGCAGAATCAGCGCATGGTCAATCCCGTCTTCGAGAGCGTCAGAACCGTTCTCGCCGTCCGCGAGTTCGCCGACAAACCGATTCCCGACGACCTCGCGGGTCGAATCGTCGAGGCGGGCCGCTTGACCGCGAGCTCCATGAATCTCCAGCCGTGGCATTTCGTCCTGGTCACAAGCCGCGAAGCCCTGCGCGAGCTCGGTACCCTCATCAGCACGGGGCGCTACGTCGCAAGCTCAGCCGCCGCGATCGTCGTTGCGTATGAGCGCGACAGCGAGTTCGGCGTATCGGACGCGAGCCGCGCCATTCAGTCGATGATCCTGGTCGCTTGGGCCGAAGGAGTTGGCTCCAACTGGACGGGCTTCGGTGACCTTGACGGCGTCGGCGCGAAGGTCGGGTTGCCCGACACGTATGAGGTTCTTGCAGTCGTTCCTTTTGGCTACCCGAAGCGCAAGCTTGGAAAAGGAAAGAAGAAGCGGAAGTCGCTGTCCGAGGTCGCATCGGCGGAGCGCTTCGGCACCCCGCTGACCTGAACGTCAGATCGGGGACGTGAGCTCAAGCTGGATGTTGTCGGGGTCGCGAAATGGCAACACACAAATCCCGAAGGAGGTCAGCTCGCGAACCTCGCCCCGTTTCACCCCGCGCTCATCGAGGACCTTGATCGCAGCGTTCAGGGCGGCTCTGGTCTCGACACTGAAGCTCAGGTGGTCGAGCCCGACTCGATCCTCGTCGAAGCTGTCTTCTTTGGCGGCCACGGGTCGGAGGCCTAGGAGGTAGTTGCCTCTTGCCATCACAACACCGCCCCAGAGCACGGGGTAGCTGGGATCGGACTTCGGGTCATGGGAGGCGGGCGCCTCCGCCGCGATCTCAAATCCGAGAAGCTCGGTGTAGAACTTGCGGCTTCGTTCGATGTCGGTGACGGTCAGCCGGATGTGGTGGATTCCGCCCAGATCGATCTGCCCAGCCATTTGCTTTCCCCCTCGAATCAGCCGCGCCCCTAACGGTCGCCGCGCACATTATCCGATCGCAGATCGGCCCGCGCACAGCCGTATGGTGATCACGTGGCCAGCTGGGGCGAGCTCGAGGCGGCTGAACCCGAGTTCGCATCACGGATGCGGTCGTTGATGACGTCGCGCAAGCACCTCACTATGGCCACGCTGCGGCGCGATGGCTCACCTCGCATCAGCGGCACCGAGGTGGAGCTCGTCGACGGACAACTGCGGCTAGGATCGATGCCGCGCGCGGTGAAGGCTATGGATTTGCGTCGAGATCCGCGCATCGCGATTCACGGACCGACCGAGGATCCGCCTTCCAGCGCGCCCGCTGCCTGGAAAGGCGAGGCGAAGATCGCCGGCACCGCCACCGAGATAGAGTCTGATGACCCCGCCCATCGCTTTGTCATCGACATCCAGGAGGCGGTCATCACCCATCTGAACCAGGCCGGCGATCGCCTGGTTGTCGAGTCGTGGAGCCCTGCACGCGGCCGGCGCACATTTGAGCGCGAGTGACGTCCACTCGCGTCTAGGCAGGCTCAGTGGTGTTCGCTCTGCTCCTCAGCGATCTCGTCGACGCAGATGGCGGATGCCAGCAGCAGGGCCGGGTCTTGTCCTGGGCCGATGGCGACTCCGTACGAGTCGGTGACCGTGAACCAATCCTTTGATATGTGGGCGACCGCGGTACCGTTGCTCGTGATCTCGTACTCGTGGCTGGTGATGTTGCCCTCCGCCTCGTAGGTGGTCCCCCCCTCCACCTGGATCGTGTAGTGCTGGTGGAGGAAGGTCAGAAGCTTCTTCGTCACCGTCGCAACAAGCTTGTCGTCGCGAAGGATTTTCATCGTTGGCCGGACCGCGAGCAGCTTGGACTCGATGGTCAGCAGCTCAGATCCATTGGGGTCTTCGAGCACGAAGTCTCGCGAAGGCTGAACGCCTTCCCGTCCACCTTGTAGACCTGCTCGCCCTGCTCGTTCTCGATCCAGAAGTCCTCGCCGATCGAGAAGAGCTTGCGCTGCAGCCTGTACCGGCTCCAGTTGTCAGACATTGGATCCGAACTCTATCTCATAAACCGGCAGCTCCCGACCCGTATCCGGAGCCGTGACGCCTCCCATCAGCCTGGCTCCCATCCGTTCGTAGAAGCCCGACGCGTTTGGGTCCGCCTCGAGGGTCATGCGCTTGGCGCCTTGGGCCCGAGCCCGCTGTACCGCTTCCTCCCACATCTGCCGGCCCACGCCCGACCCGATGTTCGCGGGGAGCAAGAAGAAGTTGTCGAGCAGGAGACCGTCGGGAATGGGTACCAGGCTGAACCATCCAACCGTCTTGCCGTCGATCTCGGCGACCCAGCAGTCATTCGCCTCGAGATATCCAGGAGTGACGGTAAGGCTCGGTCTTGCTACTTCCATGAATGCTTCGTCGTAGCCCCAGTGGGCCTTCGATGCGAGGGTCAAGGCGGTCAGCTCGTCGGCAGCCTCTGGCGATGCGCGGCGAAACGTGATCACGATGGTCAATTCTCCGCGCTCGCCAAACGGCCGAATACGGTTATTTGCCGATCAGGACCTCGGTGGCCTTGATGATCACGGTGACCCGATCGCCGGGCTCGAGCTTCAGCTTCTTCAGCGATCCGGCGGTTATGGCGGCCACGATGTTGCCGGCCTTCACCTTGACCTCGACCTCGGCCATCACATTTCCTGCCTTGGTCTTGACGACTTGACCTTTGAGCTGGTTGCGGGCGCTCAGTTGCATTAGTGGCTCCTCCTGGTAACGGATGGACGGCAGCGCTCGATTTCGGCGTCAGGCCGGGTAAACCCCGACATCGGTGGATTTGAAGGACACCCAAACCTCCCCTCCCTCTGCCACCTGCATATCGCTGATTGCGGCTGGTGTCACTTCCGCGACCAGTGGAACGTCGCCCTCGACCCTCACACGTACCCGACCTCCTAGCATCTCGACCCCGCTGACACGACCCGGCCACGCGTTGCGGGGGCTGCCTTCGGGACGCCGCAGGTGAAGCGCCACGGCGCGCGGGTGGATCACCGCGAAGACGTCCCCCGACTCAGCAGCGGCAGCCGCGATCACCGAATCATCAGATATGCGCACAGAGCCGTGGTCGGCCTGTCCCCTCAGCAGATTGACTCCCACCAGGTCGGCCACGTACTGCGATCGCGGCCGCTCTGTCACCTCGGCCGGGGTGCCGGTTTGGACGAGCCTCCCGTTCTCCATGACGACCAGCCGGTCGGCAAGCATCGCTGCCTCCAGCGGGTCGTGGGTGACGACGAGACGGAGGCCCGGGAAGGTTGTCAGGTGGCGCTTCAGATCGCGGCGAACCTCGGCCCGCGTCGTCACATCGAGCGCCGCCAGCGGCTCGTCTAGAAGCAGGAGTCGTGGATCAGGAGCCAGCGCACGGGCCAGGGCCACTCGTTGCCGCTGGCCGCCTGACAGCGCATCCGGCTTGTCTTGAACGTAGGCGCTCAGTCCCACGCGGTCCAACCATTGCGCTGCTTTCTCGGCCGCCTCGTGCGACGGCATGCCGCGCGACCGCATCCCAAAGGCGACGTTCGCCAGGACGCTGAGGTGAGGGAACAGAAGGTAATCCTGGAAAACGACGCCGATCGAGCGCCGC
This sequence comes from Candidatus Dormiibacterota bacterium, assembly GCA_003139695.1. GTDB lineage: Bacteria > Chloroflexota > Dormibacteria > Dormibacterales > Dormibacteraceae > Palsa-872. Next base: position 156,564 of record PLJM01000018.1, read on the forward strand.
TCGGTCGGGACATATTTGCCGGAGGCGGCGTCCTCGAGTACCCGCCCGTCCAACTTCACATATCCCGAGGTCAGCGGAACCAGGCCCGCCACAGCACGAAGGAGAGTGGTCTTCCCCGCACCGTTTGGCCCGAGCAGCGCGACCACTTCTGCCTCGTCGACGCTGAGCTCGATGTCCAGGTCAAGGGCGCCGAGCGTCAATCGCACGTTGGCTTCCAGGCTCATGCGGACCCGAGCCAGCGGTGCCTCAGCGCAACCAGCACTCCGAGCGAGATCACGAGCAGCACGAGGCTCAGGATGTAGGAGGCCTCGTGATCTGTCCCCAGGAGCAGGTAAACCGCAAGCGGCATCGTCTGGGTCACTCCTGGAAAGTTGCCGGCGAAGGTGATGGTCGCACCGAACTCTCCGAGCGCGCGGGCCCAGCACAGCACGGCGCCCGCGAACAGCGATGGGCCAATGAGCGGGAGGGTGACTCGCGTGAACACCGTCCAGCGTTTCGCGCCCAGCGTGCGGGCGGCCTCTTCATAGCGCCGGTCCATCGAGCGCAGGCCCGCCTCGACGGTGATGATGAGGAAGGGCATCGCCACAAAGGTCTCCGCCATCACAACGCCCGCGGTCGTGAACGGGAGGGTAATGCCAAATGTGGAATCGAGCCAGGAACCCACCAGCCCCCGCCTGCCAAAGGCAAGCAGCAGCGCGATCCCGCCCACGACAGGGGGCAGAACCATGGGGAGCGTGGTCAGCGCGCGGAGCAGATTGCGACCGCGAAACTCCACCCTGGCGAAGACCCACGCCAGCGGCACCCCAAAAACGAGTGCGATCACCGTCGCCGACAGCGAAGCGACGAGCGACAGCTTGAGGGCCTCAACCGTGTCGGGCGCAGTGAGGGCTTTGATCGCGTCGCCCCAGGGAGACCGGACGATCAGACCGAGCAGAGGCAGGATGAAAAAGGCCGCCCCGCTCGCCGCCAGGATCCCGACAGCGATCGGGACGCGTTCGCGTCTCACGGGAGGCTCAGGAGGCCGGCAGGAAGCCGAACGACTGCAGCATCGCCTGGCCATCCGCGGACAAAACGTAGGCGATGAAGGTGTCGGCGACGTCCAGGTTTGGGGTCCCCTTGATCGCGACGATGGGGTAGGTGGCGATCACATTGACCGAGTCCGGGATCGGGACGCCGGCCACCGTGCTGCCCGCGGCCTTGACGTCGGTGACGTAGACAATGCCCGCATCCGCCTCGCCCAGCTCGATCTTGCTGACCACCGACTTCACATCTGTCTCCAGGCTCTTCGGAGTCACCTTCACACCTGCCGAGGCCAAGCTCTGAAGGGCGTACTTGCCGGCCGGAACCGTAGCCGCCTCGGTGATGTAAATGACGCCCGGTTTGGCAAGGTCGGCCAGGCCGGTGATGTGCTTGGGATTGCCGGCGCCGACCACGATCTCGAGCTTGTTGTGCGCGAACACCTGAGAGTTTGCCGACGTAAAGCCATCGGCCTTGAGCTTGTCCATGTTCGTCGTGTCCGCGGAGGCGAAGACGTCAGCCGCCGCACCCTGCTCGATCTGCGTCACCAGCGTGGGCGTGCCCGCGAAGTTGAACTGCACTGTGATCCCCGGGTGAGCCGTTTGGAAGGCGGAGCCCAGAGCTTTGAAAGAGTCCGTCAGCGAAGCTGCCGCAAATACCGACGCGTAATCGCTGAGATTTGAGCCTTGAATGGTCCCGCCGCTCCCACAGGCAGCTAGAAACGCCGGCGACACCAACAAAGACAAGACACGAAGACGCATCCGACCCCCTTCCCTAGCTACGTGGTAGCTCGATCACGACGTTGGTTGCCTTCACCGAGGCGACGGCCACCACGCCCGGCTTCAACCCGAGCTCGTCGACCGACTCGCGGGTGATGAGCGACACGATGCGATACGGGCCCGCCTGGATCTCGACCTGGGCTGCAACCGCGTCTTTGATCACCCGCGTGACGATCCCGGAGAACTTATTCCGTGCGGACTCGGTGACGACAGGAGGCAAATCGGCACGCGGCTGGGCGGCCATGTAGGCAGCAAGCGCGGCTCCGTCGATCTGGCGCTGCCCGCCGGCCGAACGGACGGTTTTGATCTGGCCGCCATCCACCAACCGCCTCACGGTGTCCGGGCTCACGCGCAACAGTTCGGCCGCTTGTCCGATCCGCAGACGATTCGCCACGCTCCAACCATAGCAAATACACATTTTTTAGGTGTTTAAGAGTGCTAAAGCGGGACATAGTGGTGCTTTCCTGCTATTTGCTAGATACGTCAGCCTGATTCGCCGACAACGCTACCCTCTTGGCGTGAGCGCTCTGACCGGAATCCGCGTGCTGGACTTCACCCGTGTGGTCTCGGGCCCGTACTGCACCCAGCTGCTGTCAGACCTCGGGGCCGAGGTCGTCAAGATCGAACGGCCGGGTTCCGGCGACGACTCGCGAGCGTTCGGACCACCTTTCATCAAGGGCGAGAGCGTCTACTTCCTCTCGCTCAACCGTGGCAAGAAGAGCGTGGTGATCGACCTGGCCACAGAGCCAGGCCGAGAGGCGGCACGCCGCCTTGCCGCGGAGTCTGACGTGGTCATCGAGAACTTCAGGACTGGCTATATGGGCAGCGTTGGTTTGGACTACGAAACTCTCGCCTCCGACAACCCGCGTCTCGTCTATTGCTCGATGACCGCTTTTGGTGAGACGGGGCCCTATAAGGACCGCGCCGGATACGACGTCATGGTTTCAGCCCTCGGCGGAATGATGGGCCTCACCGGCATGCCTGACGGTCCGCCGGTCAAGACCGGAGTGGCGCTCCTGGACGTGGCCACAGGTCTTCATGCTGCAACCGCGATCTGCGCCGCGCTATACGAGCGAGAACGTTCGGGCAAGGGCCAGCGGATCGAGCTGTCGCTCCTGGGCGTGCAGCTGGCGACTCTCATCAACGCATCGTCGGTCTACCTTGTCGCCGGAGAGGTGATGGGCCATCAGGGCAACGCCCACGTCGCGATAGTTCCATACCGCGCCTTTCGTGCCGCAGACGGCTACGTCGTCGTGGGCGCAGCGAACGACTCGATGTTCACGCGCCTTTGTGCAGCGTTGGAGGCGCCCGATCTTGCAGACGACCGGCGGTACACCACCAACGCCGATCGCGTCGCACATAGCGACGACCTCGAAGCCGCGATCGGTGAACGCTTGGCGACAGCGACGGTGACCGAGTGGGTTGACAGGATCAGCGCTGCCGGAGCCGCCGTCGCGCCGGTGAATACCATCAGCGAGGTCTTCGAAGACCCCCAGGTTGTTGCCTCAGGCCAGGTCCTTCCGTTCGAGCACACGACTCTCGGCGAAATACGCCTTGTCGGCTCGCCGATTCATATGAGCAGGACGCCCGTCAGGCACAAGGGCGCGCCGCCGACCCTTGGGGAGCACACCCAAGAGGTCTTGGGCAAGCTGTAGCAGGCGGGGTTTAAGGTTCGAGTGAGTGGAGGTTCTCGACGATCGCCTCTTGCGATGAGCGTGCGACGATGACCACCGCCTCTTCTTCGCCGAGCTCGTTTGACTCGATGTGGGGCACGAAAGGAGGCACGTAAACGTAGTCGCCCGGTTTGGTCTCGAGCCGTTCCTCAACCCCGTCCGTCATGAAAATGAACACCGGCTTGCCCGACAGCACATAGATGCTGGTTTCATTCTCGCCATGGTGGTGCGCGCCCGACACCGTCCCCGGCGCCATATGCGACTCCCCCATCCAGATCTTGCTGGCTCCCACCGTTGACGCGGACACGCCCGCGCGCCGGACCATGCCAGAGGTTTGCAAGGTGTCGGGGGTGGCGTATTCAGGGGTGACTTTTCGCAGCTTGCTCATGCGTCAATTCTGGAGCAGTCTGGACGCAATGGCCACCCGGCCTGCCGATCGCGAAATGCGATCGNNGGGGGAGCCAGCGTGGATCAGTCGATTAGTGGCGGTGTGCCTCGACCTTCGTTTCGTGGTGGATGACCTCTCCGTCGTGCCACTCAGGGTCGGCGGCGAGGAGCTCCCGCATCTGGTGGAAGCGCTTGTCCTGCTCAGGCGAGTCGGAGAACTTCTTGTAGGCGCTCTTGCTCTCGAAGATCGTGGTCACGAAATGCACGTTCGGGTCGGCGTCCGACTTGAAGACGTAGGTTGCTACGTGGCCCTCCTGGGCGTTCGCGCTGCCCTCCATCGCGTGCATCATCTTCTCCTCGGCGCCGGGCTTTAGCTTCATCTTGGCTACGGTTCCATACATGGCAAATCTCCTCTCGCCCATGGGGCGACCCTTGCGGGGCTAAACGTTTGGCGGAACCAACGCAAAGCCTTGCGGTGGTCCGAAGTCCGACTCTACGCGCGAACCACCGCCTGTGCCGCATGTTCGCGGCTACAAGTCATAGCCTTCACCAGGCGAATTGCCTATCCGGCTTCGCCTCGCGTCTACTTAAGGCAGATGGAATCCGGTTAATGCAGTTGGTTCCGGCGGCAAGTGGGCTAGGTACTCGCCCGCGAAGCCGAAGGCAACCTGGTCGTCAGCAGTGCCGCAATCAGGGAGATCCCTGCTCCGGTGAACAGCACGGTGTTGAGCCCCTGGCGCACCAAAACCGCCCCGACCACGGCGCCCGCCACAGATGAGAAGTAGATAGGCAGCAAGACCAGATTGAGAGTGGTGGCGCGACGCTCTTCGGGAACGGAGGTGGCAAGAAGGGCAAATACCATCGAGATCGCCGTAGCGGTCGCAGCTCCCAATGCGACGGCGCCGACCGTCAGCCACACCAGGCTGGGCGCCAGCGCAAGGCCCCCGAGGCTGGCCGCAGCAAGCACGCAGGCCCCAGCAAGCAGTGGACGAAAGCCAAAGCGGTCGCCGGCAGCGCCGGCAAGCGGTGACAGAAGCGCGCCCAGAAGGGCCGATGCGCCGAAGACGATGCCGATCTGGCCGGCGGCGCCGGCTGTACCCCCGATGAGTCGGATCACGAGAAGCGGCAGGAAAGGGTTGGCAATCTGCTGCGCGAAGTAGGCCAGGCCGAAAACGCCGAACACGATCAACGTGGTTCGTCCAGTCAGCGCCGTCCGCAGCGCACCGAGTGCGAGGCTTACCGCAGAGCCCGCGGGCGCGGGCGGGCGCAGCCCTTCCCTCGCGAATGCGAGCAGGATCACGCCGGCGGTCAGCGACATCGCGGCGTCGAGAGCGAACAAGCTGTGCAGGTCGAGAACGCGGTGGTCGACGAGCCAGCCCCCCACGGTCGGGCCGAGTGCGAAGCCGAGTGAGGGGCTGACGCCAAACAGGGAGATCGCGAAACCAACCCGACCCTTCGGCGTGACCGCGCGAAGGGCGGTGAGCATCACTCCTGTGTTGCCGAGCTGGAATCCGACCAGCAGCAGCCCGAAGGCCGCCTCCCAGCGGTTCTGGGCGAACCAGAGCACAGCGAAGACCACCATCTCGACGAAAGCGCTGCGCGCGATGATCGGGATGCGGCCGTACCGCTCGGCCCACACACCCCAGAACGGGACCAACGGCAGGCCGAACAGGAAAAATGCGGCGTTCAGGTACCCGGTCCAGGCGGGCACCTCCGCGGGCGGCACCTGCACCGTCGCGAGGTACAGGGGCAGGAACCGGAAAACATGCGACACCGTGAAGGCCTCGACCGTCGAAGCAAACCCAAAGATCACAAGCAAGGTGATCCACCCCGACGCCCTTCGGGACGATTTTGCCAAGGCCTGATCCGCCGACATGTCAGCGGACTATAGGGCCCCTTGCGCGCAAGAGAAAAATCGTCTCTCGGCCGGCTGCTATCTTGCTGCCAGGGAAAGGTTCTGCTCTGTATTGGGAGGACGCAACTTGAGCGACAAGCCCACCCGCGTCGACGGCGACCGAATGCAAAAGGCTTACGACGCTACACGAGCAAACACCATGAAGACTCCGGTCTTGACCCAGCGGGCGGTCGCCCATATCGACAAGGACATGCATATGGTCGGCCGGGTCGGCCGGTTTCAAATCGAGTCCGACGAGCCCCCGGAGCGGGGCGGCGACGACCTGGCACCCGCGCCCTTGCAGTACCTCCTCGCCGGCGCAGCTTTTTGACTGCTTACCCAATTGGCGAAGTTTTCGCCCCTGTATGAGGTCCCGATCGAAGAGGCCGACGTCGACGTCCGCGCCACCTTCAGCGTGGCGGACAAGTACGACCTGGGCGGCCCGCCGGGCGCCTTCCAGCAAGTGACATTCGATCTCCACGTAACCAGCCCAGCGCCCGAATCACAGGTTGCCAAGCTGGTGGCTCACGCCGAGCGAGCCTGCCACGCTGCTCAAACCTTTCGAGCGCCGGTCCCGGTGGACCTGAAGGCCACCTTGAACGGCCAGCCCCTGGCGCCGGGCTAGCTTCCAGGCGCCCCGGCCGCGGCTCGGGGTTTCCGCCGGGCTGTGCTAGCATCCGATGCCAATGTTGCGCACTACCATCGTAGTGACGCAGAGCCCCCGGCTCGGATGCGGCATGAATACAGATGAATGAATCCGCCACGTCCATCGCAGAGCGGCTGATCCAGCTCGGCTTCTCCCGCTACGAAGCGCGCACCTACGTCGGCTTGCTGATGTCAGAAGGCGCGACCGGCTACAGCGTGGCCAACGACACAGGGGTGCCGCAGCCGAAGGTGTACGAGACCCTGCGCCGCCTGGTTCAGCGCAGGGCCGCGATCTTGACCGGCGAGCGGCCTGCCCGTTATGCGGCGGTGCCCCCGCAAGCTCTGCTCAGCGCGCTGGAGAAGGAATTCGGCGAAAAGGTAAAGGCGGCCCGTATGAGCCTCGAGAACCTGCCGGACCGTCCGGTCCGCGACGGCAGCGTTGCGCTCTCGCGCCTGGACAGCTTCGCTGGCGCGACCGAGAGAGCGACCGACGCATTGTCACGCGCCCGCAGTCGCGTCTACCTCAGCGGTCGGACAGAGGAGCTCAAGGGACTCGCTGCCGCTGTTGACGAGGCGGCCGGCCGCGGCGTCCAGTTCGTCATCGTCCATTTCGGCCACCTGCCGTTCCAGCCGCCACGCGGACAGGTCATGCGGCACGCGAGCACGGAGGGCACGCTTTACGCGTCTCGAAAAGCGCGCCACCTCGCGCTGGTTGTCGACTCAAGGTGGGCATTGTGGGCCCTGGCTCGCGACGGGCGCGAATGGGAGGTGATGTTCGGAGATTTCCCGTTGGCCGCGAGCCTGGTGAAGTCTTACATCCGCCACGACCTGTTCGTACAGCGCATGTACGCGGACCTGCCGAGTGAGCTCGAGAACCTTTATGGACCGGGACTGCTGGAGCTGACCAACCTGTCCGAAGGCGAGCCCGCAGGCGAAGCGGATCCCGGGACGATTGCGGCGTCCGAGTCCTGATTCCTAGCGAGCACCCGGGCAAGATGCGCAAGATCGATCTGCACTGCTACCCCGGTACGCAGCCGTGGATCGACTCGTATGGGCCGTTCGCTGAAGCGCTCGGCGCCTACTGGAAGCGTGAGTGGGTCGCGAAAACCGAAAACCAGGTAATCCAGGAGTTCGAGGACGCCGGCGTCGAGGCGGTGCTCGTCGCCTTCGACATTGAATCCGTCACCGGCGCGCCGCCTTGCAGCAACGATTACGTGGCTGAGCTGCGGGATCGGCACCCGGGCACGATCCTTCAAGGCTGGGCGGCGGTCGACCCGTTGAAGGGCGCGGCCGCACTCGAGGACGCCAGGCATGCAATCGAAGACCTCCACCTGCTGGGCTTCCACTTCCATCCGATCATGGGTCGGTTCGCCGTCGACGACGAGAGCCTGCGCCCGCTGTTCGAGCTCATCGATGCGTTGAGGGTTCCAGTGATGATCGATGTGGGTACCACAGGTATGGGCGCGGGGCTTCCTGGAGGGTTGGGCTCGAGGCTGCGGCACGCGCATCCCCTCGCCCTCGACGATCTTGCCGCCAACTTTCCGAAGCTGACCATCATCGCCGCGCACCCGGGATGGCCTTGGATCGAGGAGATGACGGCCGTCGCGCTGCATAAGGGCAACGTCTACTGGGAGCTATCGGGCTGGGCGCCGAAGTACTTTCCCGACAGCTTGAAGAAGGACGTCAGGGGTCGGCTCCGCGACAAGGTGATGTTCGGCAGCGACTACCCCAGCTTGGCGTACGAGCGCGTCTTCCGCGAATGGGACGAGCTCGGGTACGCGGATGAGGTCATGGAAGATGTGTTTCATGGGAACGCGGAGCGCGTCCTCGGATTTATGCGCGAGCCGTCGGCGGAATCGCGCCGCGGGGTGCGATGAGCCCAACCGCGAGCACCCGCGCTGCCCTCGTGACCGGTGCCACACGCGGCATCGGCCGCAGCACCGCCCTCGAGCTGGCGAGGCATGGCTACGACGTGGCTGTCAATTACAGCCGTAGCCGCGATGCCGCCCAGGCGGTGGCGGACGAGGTCGCCGCGCTTGGGGTCAGATCGGTGGTAGTTCAGGCCGACGTCGCCGACGAATCACAGGTGCTGGCGATGGTCAGCCGTATCGAGGATGAGCTCGGGCGGCTGGACGCCCTGGTGAACAACGCCGGCACGACGGTGCCGACTCCGCCCTCCGATATCAACGGTCTTGACATGGCGGATTGGGACCGCGTGTTCGCAGTCAACGTGCGCGGCATGTATCAGGTCACGCGCGCCTGCGTTCCTATGCTCAACCACTCCGGGTCAGGCGCGGTGGTCAACCTCTGCAGCATCGCTGGACTCCGACCCGGCCCGCAGCCGTTTCCGTACGCCGCCAGCAAAGCGGCGGTTGGGAACCTGACTCGGACCCTGGCGGGGGCCCTCGGTCCGAAGATCCGCGTCAACGCCGTGGCTCCTGGGTGGATGTCGGGCGAGTGGATGGAGAACGCCCTGGGCGATAACTACGAGCGCTTGATGGAGCGGCGCGCGAGCCTGACACCACTGAAGCGGTGCGTGACGCCTGATGAGGTCGCCATCACCATCGTGAGCTTGATCGCCAGCAACCCGATGGTGAACGGCGAGATCGTGGTCATCGATGGCGGCTTTTCGGCCACCACCTGATGGGTCTAGACGGGGTCGTCCCGTATCCCCCGGAGTTTGCCGAACGCTACAGGCGCTTGGGCTACTGGCGCGACGAAACCCTCGACGCCGTCTTCGGCGAGCTGTTCGCGAGGCATCACGACAGGATCGCGCTGCAGAGCGGTGAGGAGACGATCACTTATGCGGAGCTCGGGCAGAGGTCGGCTTCCCTCGCCGGTTTTCTGTACGGGCGCGGTCTGCGCCGCCTCGATCGAGTGGTCGTGCACCTGCCCAACTCTGCCGAGTTCCTGTTGGTGTATTTCGCGCTGCAGAAGATCGGCGTCATCCCAATCCTGGCTCTGGCGCCGCATCGGCGGCTCGAGATCGACCATTTCGTCAAGCTGGCCGACGCCGTTGCGTACTTCGGCAGCGACCCGGAGCTGGCGCGAGAGGTCCGTGACGCCAACGCGGGGCTACGCGACACCTTCACACTCGACGAGCTGAAGGCCATTCCGCCAACCGCTCCCCCGCCCCCCATCGACGTCGATCCAACCGACCCGTGTGTGTTGCTCCTGTCAGGCGGAACGACCGGCATCCCAAAGTTGATACCGCGAACACACAATGACTACCTCTACAACTCGCGAGCAGCGGCTGCCGTCCAGGACATCACCGCCGAGAGCCGCCAGCTCTGCGTATTGCCGCTCGCGCACAACATGCCGCTCGCGTGCCCCGGCGTGCAGGGGTTCCTCATGGCGGGCGGTCGCGTCGTCATCGGGACGAGCACCAAGGCGCCCGACGTGTTCGAGCTCATCGAAAAGCATCGGGTCACCCACGTCGGGGGTGTGCCCGCCCTGTACATCCGCTGGCTGGCGGACCCAGCGCACAGCCGCCGCGACCTGACCTCGGTCGAGCTCTTACAGTCAGGTGGCCAGCGCCTGCAGCCCGAGGTCCGGCGACGGATGGCCGAAGCTTTCCCCAACGCTTTCGTTCAAGAGAATTTCGGAATGAGCGAAGGCACCTTGTTCTTCGTGCGACGAGATGACCCCGAGGACGTGCGGCTCGAGACCGTCGGCAGGCCGGTCAGCGCCGACGACGAGGTGCGGCTCACCGACGAGGACGGCCGGGAGGTCGCCGATGGCGAGGTTGGCGAGCTAACGGTGCGCGGCCCTTACACGTTGCGCGGCTATTACCGGGTGCCCGATTACAACGCCCGCCAATTCACTGCGGATGGGTTCTACCGCTCGGGCGACCTCATGCGACTCCACCCATCAGGGTCATACCTCGTCGAGGGGCGGATCAAGGACCTGGTCAACCGCGGTGGCGAGAAGATCAGCGCTGAAGAGGTGGAGAGCGTGATCCTCACACACCCGTCTGTACGCAACGTCGCCTGCGTGCCGTTTCCCGATCCCGTCCTCGGCGAGCGAATGTGCGCTTGCGTCATCGTGCGCAAAGGCCACACGCTCACGCTCGAAGCCCTCACGAGGTTCCTTCTGGATGCAGGCATGGCCAAGTTCAAGCTGCCCGAGCGCCTGGAGCTGATGGTCGATTTTCCTCTCTCTACGTTCGGGAAGGTGTCAAAGAAAGCGCTCGCCGAGCGCCTTCGTTAACCTGCGCCCTGCGCGCGCTTTCGCTAACCTGCGCCCTGCGCGCGCCCGGCCGAAGGTGCTCGCCGAGGGGCTACGCGTATCAGGTTCCACAGCTTCATCGGCGTAACCGGCACGGAGTCCACGGCCACCTCATAGCCCATCGCATAGAGCGCATCCTCAATCGCATTGGCAATCGCGGCCGGAACCGCGATCGTCCCCGCCTCGCCCGCTCCGCGAAAACCCTCGGGATTGTGAATCGTGGCGGTCTCGGTGTGGATCAGCTCGGGCTCGACTCGGAGCTCGGGGGCGCTGACGATCGTGTAATCGAGAAAGCTCGGTGACTGGAAGTTTCCATCTGGCGAGTACAGCGCCTCCTCGAAGAGGGCGTAGCCGAGGCCGTGCGCGTAGCCGCCGTGTAGCTGGCCGTCCAACAACATGGGGTTGATCGAGCGGCCGGAATCGTGCGCGATCACATAGCGCTCGATGTCGACGCCGCCAGTCTCTGCATCCACCTTCACGACTGCCGCATGGCAGCTAGATGCCCACGCGCCTTTGCCCTTCGAATCCCAGACCTCCGCCGCCTCGAGCCCGTCACCCACGAGATCGCTCAGCTTGATGCGGCGATCCGGAACGCCACGAACTCCAACCCCGCTGACGTCGAGCACGAGATCCTCTGCCGCCGCTTCGAGCTTTTGCGACGCACGTTCGAGAAGCAGGCGCCGCGCCGCCGCTGCGGACAGCGCCACCGAGTTGCCGACCTCCAGAGCGCTGCGACTCCCCGCCGTGACAAACGAGAAAGCGACGTCGCGGCTGTCGCCGGCTCGCACGTCCACGCGGTCGACTGGCCAGCCGAGCCGGTCGGCGGCGACCTGCGCGATGAAGGTCTGGTGCCCTTGGCCTTGAGGAGTGCTGCCGACGAAAACCCGGACGGTGCCGTCCGCCAGAACTGCCACGCGCGAGGGCTCAGGCATGCCAATTCCTGTGGACTCGACGCACATCGCGACGCCCACCCCAACCGGTTCGCCGGCGAGCTGGCGCTGGCGGACTGCCGCGGCGCCGACTCGTTCGATGGCCAGCTCAAGGAGTCGTGGGTAATCGCCGCCGTCGTACACAATCGAGTTGAGGCCCGTGTCGTAAGGCATCTCCGCCGGCCCGACGAGGTTGCGGCGGCGCAGCTCGATCGGGTCGAGGCCTATGCGCCGAGCGAGGCGGTCCATCATCCGCTCGACTGCAAAATTGCCGACCGGGCGCCCGCCACCGCGAATGAACGCGGCCGGCGGAGTGTCCGATTGGCGCGATGCCACCTCGATGTCGAAAGCAGACATCCGGTACGCGGACATGGCGTGTGCGGCGATGCTGCTCTCCTGCAACGCACCGCGGCCAAGGTAGGCTCCGACGGTCCACAAAATCTTCCCGCGCAGCGCGAGCAGCCGTCCATCACGGTCGGAGGCGATCTCCAGGTCGAGGTCGGCGGCATGGGCCTGGCCCGTCGTGTGACCGTCCTCGGATCGGCCGGCCACCCAGCGCACGGGGCGTCTCATGAGGCGGCTGATCGCGGCCGCCATGATGTATTCGGGGTAGGGGTGATTCTTCGCCCCGAAGCTGCCGCCGACGTCTTCCGCCAGAGCGACGACCTGCCCGCGCTCGAGCCCGAGGCATCTCGTCAACGTGTCGCGCAGGACATGCACGCCGCCGACGCTGGCGCGGATGTAGAGCCTGTTCTCCTCTTCTCTCCAGTCGGCGAAGGCGGCCCTGGGCTCCATCGCCGCGCCGCAGATCCGTGCCATCGAAAGGTGCTGCCTCTCCCTGACGGGTGCTTGCTGGATTGATCGCTCCGCATCCCCGATGCGGAAGCTCTGCCCGGGAAGGGCGCTTGTCACCTCGGAGAGCGGATTCAGCTGGACATCGATCGCATCGATCGCGTCGTGGGCCTGGTACTCCGACTCAGCCAGCACGACCGCCACGGCATCACCTTCGAAGCGCACCTCCTGCCTGGCCAGCACAGGCCGGCGGACCGCGAGTGGTTGCTGGGGATTCGGGTCCGGCATGAACTCGTCGGCCAGACCAAGCTCACCTGCAATCCAGGCCCCAAGGACGCCCGGCATGTTGAGTGCCCCTGAAACGTCGACCTGGAGGCCATCGCCACGCGGCACACCGGCACGACGCACTGCCATGTAAGCGGTACCGAGAACGTGATTGTCCCCGGCGTAGCGGCCCTTTCCCTGGATCAGGGGCGGATCTTCGCGACGCCTCATCGACTGCCCGATGAAGCCTTCGGTGCTACTCACTACCTTCGCAGGTATTATCGAGGCGGGATGGTCATCGACGCCTATGCCCACGTTTTCCCAATGCCTCTGATCGAAGCCCTGGCTGAGGTGAAGCCGAGCAAAGAGCTCGCCGCACTTCGCGCGCAGAGCCCGCACAACTTCGAGCACGGAGCCCGGATCGCTTACATGGACGAGCACGGTTTCGACGTGCAGGTGCTCATCCTGGCCCGGCCGCCTGTATGGCTGGGCATGGACCGCTCCGACATCCACCGGCTTTCGCGCGTAGCGAACGACTCAATCGCGAACTTCGCTGCCAAGCGGCCCGATAGATTCGTCGGGGTCGGCGTGCTGCCGGTTGTCGACGAAGTGATGATGGAAGAGTTCGAGCGAATCCACGGAGAGCTCGGCCTGAAGGGTGTGCTCATCTTCTCGAACATCGAAGGCAAGCCCCTCGATGACGAGTCCATGTGGCCGCTCTACGAGCGGGCGGCGGCGCTCGACTTTCCGATCTGGATCCATCCTCAACACGCGAACTACTACTCGTGGATCAGAAAGGACGTGCTCGATCGCGTCCTCGCCTGGCCGTTCGACACGTCCCTCGCAATGGCGCGGTTGGTATACGGCGGGGTGTTCGAGCGCTTTCCAAGCATCAAATTCGTCACGCATCACATGGGCGGGATGATTCCGCATTTCGCAGCACGCATCGGCGCTTTTGCCGAGACCAGCTCAGAGGAGTATGCGAAGCTGGGCCTGGGCGAAAGCGGTCCTGCTCTGACCGGCCAACCGCTGGACCACTTCCGCCTCTTCTACAACGACTGCATCAGCAATGGCTCGCCGGAGGCAGTCCAGGTTGCGCTCAACTTCTTCGGCGCCGACCACATCCTGTTCGGCACGGATTTTCCGTTCGGGCCGGACAACGGCGAGCGCTGGCCGCTCGATGAACTCAAAACGATCAAGACGATGCCGATGGATGAGTCCGATCGGGCGAAGGTCCTCTACGGAAACGCGGCGCGGCTCCTGAAGCTGCCCCTCAAGACAGGTGCAGCGCCGACTGCCTCCGTCTAAGGCGCTACTCCCGCACCGCTTTCAAACCTTTGCCTCCAGCTCGGGCCCCTTGGCGCCCAGGAAGATCTCCCTCATCTTGGGGTCGCCAAGGACATCAACCGCACGCGCGGACATGACGACACGTCCCCGCACCATCATGTAAGCCCAGTCGGCGATGCCCAGGGCGGCCACCGCCTTCTGCTCCACCAGCAACACCGCTTTGCCGTGCCGGCCGAGGGCTCGGACCTGCTCCTCGAGCACCACGCGCGACAGCTCGGGTGAGAGTCCAGCGGTCGGCTCATCGAGCAGAAGTACTTTCGGATCGAGCATGAGGACCCGTGCGATCGCGGTCATCTTGCGCTCGCCTCCGCTCAGCGTCTCCACATAACGGTTGAGCTTGGACCGGAGCTGCGGAAAGACTTCGAGCGCCTTTTCCATCCTGGTCGCCCGCTCGCGGGGGTTGACCAGATAACCGCCCATGTCCAGGTTCTCCCGCACTCGCAGGCCTTCGAACACGTCTTCCGCCTGCGGTACGTAGCCGATTCCCAGCCTTGCGAGCCGGGGCAGAGGAAGGCCCGTCACGTCCTTTCCGTCGAGCTCGATATGGCCACCCAGCAGCCGCGCGATGCCAAGGATCGCCTTCAGCAGCGTGCTCTTGCCGGCCCCGTTTGGACCCACCACTGCGACGACCTGGCCATGACGCACCTCGACGTCGACGTCACTCACGATCGGAATCTCGCTGTACCCAGCCGCGATGCCTCGCGCCGCCAGCGCGATGCCAGCTTCGGCTTCCGATACACGAGGCTCAGCCGATGACATACGCGTCCTGCACCTCTCGGCGGGTGCGGAGCTCGGCCATGCGGCCCTCCGAGAGGACCTTCCCCTGCGCCATCACGACCACCTTGCCGCAGATGCGCTCCACGGTGTCCAGCCCATGCTCGACCAGCAAGAGGGAAAGGCCGCCGGCGCTGAGCTGGAGAAACATGTCCTCGAGCTGCCTCGAAAGGCTGGGACTGAGTCCCGCCATCGGCTCATCCAGCAGGAGAAGCTTGGGTTTCATCATCAAGGCACGCATGGTCTCGACCGCGCGCTTCTGCCCACCGCTCAGGTTGCGAGCGTATTCGTCCTCCTTGCCGGTCATGCCAAACGAGGCGAGCAGAGCGCGCGCCTGCTCGACCAGCTGCCGCTCCTGTTGCCCCCAGTACCGCTTCCCCGCGAGGATTCCAAAAGGGCTGTCGCCACGGTGGGCGGGCGCGGCGACCAGCAGGTTCTCGATCGCTGTGAGGTTGCCGAACACCCTGGCGAGCTGAAATGTCCGGACGAGGCCGTGCCGGGCCAGTCGGTGCATCGGTTGTCCCGTCACGTCGACTCCGTCGAAGACGACATTGCCCCCCGCGGGCGGGAGAAGGCCCCCGATGACATTCAGGGCGGTCGACTTGCCCGCGCCGTTGGGCCCGATCAGGCCGGTGATCGAGCCGCGCTCGACGGTGAAGGACACTCTATCGACCGCTTGCACGCCACCGTAGTTCTTGGACAGGTTCTTGACTTGGAGGATCGGGCCCGTGGCGGCGGTCAAGTGGCCTGACCGCCGTAACGGGGGCGCCGCTCCGGGAAGATCCCCTGCGGGCGAAGCCAGATGAACACGATGGTGAGGGTGCCCAGCACGATCCAGCCGAAGTCATGGATCAGTCCCGTGCGGTTGACATACGACTCGAGCGCCTTGAGCGCGGGGACGTCGTTCAAGAACTGGACCCCCTGGAGGATCAGGATGCCGATCAGGAACATGCCGACGGTCACTCCCCGATCGTTGCCCATCCCGCCGACGATCACCGCGGTCAGCAGTGCGAGGGTCTCGATGTACGCCCAGGCACTGGGGGACCAGCCGCCGATGAAAGCGATGAGCAGGGCGCCGCTGAGGCCGCCGAACGCCCCGCCGACGGCCTGGACCGCGAGTCGAAGGACGACGACGTCCTTGCCGATGGCCTGAGCGGCAAGGTCGTCATCGCGCATCGCCCGAAGGGTGCGGCCGAAAGGGCCGGCCGTGAACCGCCGAAGGATGAAGTAGGCCCCCAGGCAGGCCACGAAAACTATGCCGACGTAGGCCCACCGCTGGACCTCAGGGTCCTGGTCTGAGAATGGGGCGAAAGACGGAAAGATCACCAGGCCGGCATTCCCGTTAAGGAACGGCGTGTCCGCGCTGACCACAGTGGCCGCCATAAGCGAAACGACGAGCATGGCCATCGCCTGGTAGTCCTGGCGAAGCCGCTTAAGGCCGGTGATCGCGATGAGAACGCCCACTACGGCGCCGGCCACGATGCCTGCGGCCAAGGCGATTGGAAAGGAAAAGCTGAAGCCGCCTACGTACTGCTGGAAGTTGCCGTTGGAGGTCGGCGACCCGATGGTGAAGATGGCGTACCCATAAGCGCCCGCCGCGATGGTGACGATGAATGCGAGGTTGGCGACGCCTGCGACCCCGAATTCCAGGTTCAGGCCCCACGCCGCCAGAAGGTCGGTGCCCAGATATATAAGAAGGACGACGAGATAGAACTCCCAGGCGCCGATGGCTAAAGTCCTCCCGGCCGAGCTCTCACGCCATCAGCCTTCTGGTCGCCCACGCGGCACCGAACAAGCCCCTGGGACGGATGAGGAGGATCGCGATGAGGATGCCAAAGGCGACGACCTCCCGGTAGGCGGGATTGCTGTATGCCGCCGCCAGCTCGCTCGCGAGCCCCACCACCAGGCCGCCGACCATCGCTCCATATGGCTGGCCGACACCTCCCAATACTGCCGCAGCGATCATCGGGATGAGAAAGACCTGGCCGATGCTGAAATCGAAGCCGGCGGTCGTGATCGCCAGCGCGACTCCGGTGGCTCCACACAACCACCCCGACAGGAGCCATGCAACATCGCTCATCCGGTCCGTATCGATGCCACAGCTCTGAGCAAGAATCCGATTAGAAGAGGTTGCCCGCATAGCCCGCCCCAGCGTGGTTTGCGTGAGAAGGAGATGCAGCGCGAGCATCAACACGACCGCGAGCCCGACGATCGCGACCTGGCTGGCCCCCAGCGTAGTGCCCAAGAAGTGGAAGGTCTGCCCGCCCTGATCGCCGTAGCTCTGCGTTTCGGGCCCGGCGACGGCGAGGATGACGTACTGAAGGATGACCCCCGCCGAAACGGTGACGATGACTATCGCAAACGGCCTCGTGCCTCGCCTGGCCAGAGGCGCCAGCAGCCAGCGATGAAACGCAACCGACGCGATGCCTACCACGACGCCCGCGATCGCGAGCGTCACCCACGGATTGACACCAAGGTCGATCAGAAACAGCCCGATGTAGGCGGCGAGGGTCATCAAGGACCCATATGTGATGTTGAGGATGCTGCTGATCCCGAATTGCAGCGAGAAGCCGACCGCGCCGAGCGCGATCACGGCGCCGGCCGCGATTCCGAAGCCGATCGCCTCGATCAGCAGCTGCACGGGGTGTCCTCCGTCCGCGCGGTGCGCAGCATTAATACAACCCTACCTACGCGCGGACGACCTGAGTCGCGGCGGGCGCCTCTACCCAAGCAGGTTCAGGACTTCGGCTCCGGGCATGGTCCCGACCAGCGTGGCGCTGCCATCGGCATTGAACTTGGTGGCAGAGAACTGGCCGCCCGAGTTGTGCGACGCATCAAAGGCGGGTTGGCCCAGAACGCCGACGTACTGGATCGTCTTGCCGGCTGCCAGGGCGTTCATGCCGTCGGCATAGTTGCCGACCACCACTGCGCCTGCGCTTGGCTGGACGACCTTGAGGATGTCGGCGTTGTAAGCCGACCCAACTGTGGTTTTGGCCATGATCATCGCCAGCGCCATGATATTGATGCCGTCGTACGCGCCCGCAGGCGGGCCGACAGTGCTCAAAACCGGAGCGATGTCATGAGTCTTCGTGTCCGCGAGCAGGGCGGCTTTGTAGGTGTTGAAGGCGGGAGTCGTCTGGTCGAAGTACGAGCCGACCAGCCAGATGTTGCTCGTCACGTAATTGATGCCGACGACCTTGGTGACCGCCTTGAAGAAGTCAGGGGTCAAAGAGTCGGTCGCAGTGACCATGGCGGGCAGGACGCCGTTGTTCAGCTGCTTGTAGTTGGACAGGAACGTCGCAGTGGTTTGCGGGTCGGCCGACCAGATCAGCGCGTCAGGCTTCTTCGCGATTACGCGCGCCACCTCAACGGAGTAAGAGGCGGCATCCGCCGGGATGGTGAGCTGAATCGCGATGGAGCCACCCAACTTCGGCATGGCTGACGCGAGCCCGGGCAGGTTGCCCTCGGAGCCGATGTTGTTCTGGAAGACAATGGCGACGTTCTTGAATCCCTGCTTGACCGCCCAGTCGGCGAAGGCGGCGCCGTTGGCGTCGTCACCAGGCGTCATGCGGTAGTAGTACTGGAGGGTGTTCTTGTTGAACTGAGTGAGACCGTTGGTGGTGAAGAACGGGATCTTGGCAGCTTCGACAAGCGGCACCGTCGTCGCCGCGGTGTTGCTCTCGAGCCCGATGGCCATATCGAAGTTGGAGGTCGTGGCGATCGCCCCGCTCACGTTGGGCACGGCGTCTGCCGCGTCACCCGTGTCGTCGATGGAGACACAGCCGATCTGGTGGCCCATCACGCCGCCGGCCTTGTTGATGAGGTCGGTCGCGGCCACACAGGGAGCGGAAAGGAGCTTGCCAAACTGAGCCGCCGGCCCGGTGAACGGTGCGATGACGCCGAGACTGAGCGGACCTGTCTGGGTCGGGACGGCGGAGCCGCCGCCGCCGCCGCCGCAGGCTGCAACGACCAACGAGACGCCCAAGGCCAGCAGCGTTCCGAACCGGCTTCTACGTGTCCCCATTTGAATCCTCCAATCGCGCGGCCGGCTGCACAATTCGGGCCCGCCGGGGGGCGGGCCGAGCGTCCACCCTACCGCCGTGATGAGTACCATAGTGGCCGCGCGCCCCGAGCGCAAGGGGACCCCGGCGCGATGCCTGCCGGCGCCTCGACGGAGCGGCCATGAGACCTGAGACGTTCGAAACCAGATACCTTCCCGGGTTGCCTCCGGCGGAAGGCGGGTGCCCTCCACTGCAGCATCGGATCGACCACGCCGACGGCATGCTAATCGAATACGACGCTGCGGTCCCGATGAGGGATGGTGTCGAGATCTACTGCGACATCTTCCGGCCCGATGGCGCCGGTCCAGTGCCGGTGATCGTGGCGTGGGGACCTTACGGCAAGCATGGCCCCGTGAAGTACGCGATCTTTCCCAACCACGGGGTCGATCCTGCCTGGATCTCGAAATATGCCAGGTTCGAGGCTCCCGACCCTCTGTACTGGACCCGCCACGGGTATGCGGTCATCAACGTCGACCCCAGGGGAACCTGGAACTCGCAAGGCGATGCCACTTTCTACAGCGCCCAGGAGGCGCTGGACATCTACGACCTCATCGAATGGGCCGGGACGCAGCTGTGGAGCAACGGCCATGTCGGCATGTCCGGCGTCTCCTACCTGGCTATCGTCCAGTGGCGCGCCGCGGCTGAGCAGCCTCCGCACCTGGCGGCGATCAATCCCTGGGAAGGGGTGAGCGATCGTTATCGCGAGATGGCATACCACGGTGGGATTCCGGAAAACCGCTTCGGTCCCATGTGGCGCGCGAGGCGCGTCCCTTATTCAAATCAGCGCGTCGAGGACACCGTCACGATGTACGCCGAGCACCCGCTGTGGGATGCGTACTGGGAGAGCAAGACCGCCGACCTGAGCAAGGTCGAGGTGCCCGCGTACGTCGTTGCCAGCTGGTCCGACCAGGGCCTTCACACCCGCGGCACGCTCGAAGGGTTCAAACACATCCGAAGCAAGCACAAATGGCTCACAGTGCACGGACGCAAGAAGTGGCAGTACTACTACCAGCCCGAGAACGTCGAGCGGCTGAGGCTCTTCTTCGATCGCTTCTTGAAAGGGCTCGTAAATGAGGTCGAGTCGTGGCCAAAGATGCGGCTGGAGGTGCGAGATAGGTTCTACGAAGGAGAGATGAGAGACGAATCGGAGTGGCCCCTGGCCCGGACGCGCTACGAAGAGCTGTACCTCGACGCTGCCTCGAAATCCCTGGCCGGGTCCAGCTTTGCGAACGAGTCTGAGGTTCGGTATCCGGCTGATGGCAGTGCCGACGGCCGTGCGGAGTTCGTTCATCGTTTCGCCGCCCCAACCGAGCTGACCGGGCCGATCAAGCTGATGTTGTGGGTGGAGGCCGAAGGCGCTGACGACATGGATCTCTTTGTCGGAGTTCAGAAGCTCGACAGCGGCGGCAACCTGGTGCCTTTTTCATTCTTGAACGCGCTCGAGGATGGACCGGTGGCCCTTGGGTGGCTGCGGGTGTCACACCGCGAGCTGGACGAGGAGCGCTCCACGGCCGAGCAACCGTGGCATCCACATCGCCGTGAAAGTCGCCTCGAGCCTGGGCAAGTTGTTCCAGTCGAGATCGAGATCTGGCCGTCAAGCACCCGCTTCGCCGCAGGCGAGCAGCTTCGGCTGCTTGTGCAGGCGACCGACATCCAGCAGTACCCACCCGGCGTCGTGTCGATGGCGCATTCGGTAACGCGAAACCTGGGTACGCACGTGATTCACACGGGCGGGAAGTACAACTCTCACCTGTTGGTGCCGGTGATCCCGCCGGCCTAGCCTGCAGTTGCCCTAATCGACCTCGAAAATGATTTGAGGCGTCTGGTGGAGCCGCTCGACAGCGCCCTCTGAGTTGAGAAGGAAGTTGTCGCAAGCCCAGCTGTAGGTCCGCTCAGTGGAGAAGGCCGGATGCAGCGCGAAGTACATATTCGTGCCGATCGGCATTGATTCGTCGAAGCGGACCAACGGCCGCTCGACCATGTCATAGCCCTGGCCGTGGAAGTGGACGCGCTTTTCCTCCGGCCGGCCCTGCTCGCGCATGAAGCGGTTGTAGTCGTGCCAGATCGTTGCAGGATCAGCTCCGGGTTTGAGCAGCTGCAGACAGAACCGCTGGGCTTCGAGCACGAAGGCCTGCTGCTCTTGCATCTGCTCGGTGGGTCTCCCCAGGACGGCTGTTCGTCCGAGCTCGCAGTAGAAGCCGCCGGGACCATTGTTTTCGATGAGCAGGCTGAACTGGTCCCCCTTCCGCAGGACACGACTCTGCAAATGCCGGTTGACGATCTGGCCGGGCGATCCTGCAGGACTCGAGTACGCGAGGAACAACCCTTGCTCGCTGCCCATGTCGTGACCGGCGTGCTCCGCGATCGCGGCTACTTCCAGCTCGCGCATCCCCGGCTTGATTGCCGCGACCACGGCGCTCATCGCGGCGTCCTGCGCCGCCGCCGTCTGACGGACGAAGGCCAGCTCGTCGTCGCTCTTAACGGCCTTGATCGGATCGACTAGGTCGGACGCATCGACGAACTTGGCGTTGGAGAGCGCACCGCGTTTCAGCGAATCGATGAGAGCGAAGGAGATCGCGGCCGTTCCAAGCATGCCGATCGTCGCGCCGCGATACGAATCCAGCGCCTGTGCCGCAAGGTCCGCGTCGTATCCGGCGCTGTAGTGCGCGGACGCATAGCTCGGGGTACCCATCAGCCGTCCAACGCCCCTGCGAACACCGTCGCCTTCCCGCGGCAGTCGCTGGTCGAGGCCGAAAGCGCCCTGGCTGATGACGGTCATCGGCTCGTCGCGCGGAAAGACGATAGTCATCACGTACCCGTTCGTGGCCGGCAGGTCCGTCAGGTATTTGACATACCCGCCCATGAAGTCGTTGTTGGCCTGAGCCAGCAGGACGTCGATCCCTCGCTGCTCCATTGCCGTGCGGATCAGGCCCCAGCGACGCTCGAGTTCTCGGGTGGGCATCGGGTGGTTGAGACGCTCTGATCGATCGCTCACTTTCGCTCGTTCGTGGTCAACGGCGAACCACGTTGGTCATGGCGTCGAGGTCTGCTGCCAGGAAGTGGCGGATATTCTCGATGACGATCGGGAGCGCCTCATCCGGGTAACCGGCATGGAAGCCGGCCATATGGGGGGTGATGAGCACATTGGACATCTTCCACAACGGGTGTTCCTCAGGCAGCGGCTCCTCGGCGAAGACGTCAAGGCCCGCGCCGGCGATCCGCCCCTCCCGTAGGGCCTCGACGAGTGCGGGCTGATCGACGACACCGCCTCGGGCCACATTGATAAGGAAAGCCGATCGCCTCATATGTTCAAGAACCGCCGCACCGACGATGCCGTGGGTCTCGCTCGTGTACGGGATCAGGAGCACAAGGTGGTCGAGCTCGCCGACTACATCGAGCAGCTCGTCTCGCGGGACCATCCGGTCGAAACCCGCGACGCTTCGAGGGGCCGATGTGATCCCGATCACGGTCATCCCGAGCGCCTGGCAGCGCGGCGCCAGCTCGGCGGCGATGACACCGACGCCCAATATGCCGACGGTCTTTCCCTTGACCAGGTTGACCGGAAACCGGTCCCACCGACCCGCGTCCTGGCTTCGAACCGTGCGAGGGAGGTTGCGTGAAAGAGCGAGCATCATCGCGAGCACCGCCTCCGATACTGATGAGCCGTGGAGACCGCGCAGGTTGGTCACGATGACGCCATCGCGCAAAGCGGGGCGATCGACGATGCCATCAACGCCTGTGCCCAGCGCCTGAATCCACCTGAGGCTGGTGGCTTCGCTCAGGACGTGATCGGCCATGTGTGCGCCGAATGTGACCAGGATGTCTGCCTTAGCGATGTGCGGACCCACCTTGCTGTGGTGGTCGACCATGTCAACCTCCAGCTGCGGAAAGGCCCTCATGATGCCATCGCGGTAGACGTTGCGGATCGGCTCCGGAAACGTGAGCAGGATGAGGAGCTTCACGCGTCTCAGCCGGCGCTAGGCAAGTCGAAAGCGGGATTTTCTTGGCTGCGCGGCTTGTGATTCGCGGCGCGGATGACACAACATCGACGGAGTCGATGTTGGCACGAAAGGGACGTTCAGGTGAAGGTGCTTCGCGCAAGAAGCTAGGTTTTGGGCTCAATGCTCGGCGGTAACCGCCTCTGGCGGCATGCAGATTTCCTGAAATTGTGGGCGGGCCAGACCATCAGCGTGGTTGGCAGCGAGGTGACAAACATCGCTTTGCCCACCATCGCCATCCTGCAGCTGCACGCAACAGCGGCCGAGGTCGGTTTGCTCGCAGCGACGCAGCAGGTTGCCTTTCCTGTTCTCGCGCTGTTCGCGGGAGTGTTCGCCGATCGACTTCGGCGGCGGCCGATGATGATCGTGGCGGATGCCGTGCGGGCGCTCGCCATTCTGTCGATACCCGTCGCGGCGGCTTTCGGCGTGCTTTCCATCGTTCAGCTCTATGTCGTGGCAATCGTCCTCGGCGTGGGCACTGTCATCTTTGACATTGCGTACCTGGCATACGTGCCGGGCCTTGTCAGCAGGGCTGACATCCTCGAGGCGAACACCAAGCTCGAGGTCAGTTTTTCCGGTTCGCGCCTGATCGGACCAAGCCTTGGAGGCTTGCTGATTCAGGTTATTGGCGCCGCTCAAGCCATGTTGGCGGACGCGTTCTCTTTCGTCGTCTCGGTCGTCAGCATCATCTGGATCCGGCAACCTGAGGACTCGCCGCGCCATCCGACGGCACCTCAAACCGGCGTGTTTGCCGAGATCCGCGAAGGCCTGAGGTTGGTGCTGCACGATCCGATCCTGCGGGCACTCCTCATCATGCTGACCATCGGCGGCATCGGATTCCACCTTCAGGACCCAGCTCTGTTCCTGTTCGCCTATCGCAACGTGCATCTGAGCCCGGGCCTCTTCGGTCTGGTTTTTGGCGCTGGAGGGGCAGGGGCTGTGATCGGCGCGATGGTCGTGGGAACCGTCGTACGCAAGGTCGGTGTCGGTAATTCCCTGGCCCTCTCCAACGTGCTCCTCGGGCTGGCCTTTCTTGCCTGGCCGCTCGCGCTGCTCGGCGCCCCAGTTCTGGTTCTCGGAGGCTTGATGTTCTTTGGCGGGATCTTCGACTCCATCTACAACGTGAGCCAGGTCAGCCTCCGCCAGGCCGTGACACCGAGCCGGCTGCAAGGGCGCATGACGGCCACTATGCGCACCGTGTTCTGGGGCGTCCGACCCATCTCCAATCTGGCCGGTGGAGTGATGGCCGGAGCTCTCGGAGCGCCCGCGACGATCGTCATCGGCAGCCTGATTGGAATGACAGCGACGATTGCCGTGCTGGCCGGCCCGCTTGGCCGAGTTCGCCAGCATGAAGATGTCGCGCAGATAACCGAGAGCCCCGACGGCGGGGTCCACGGGCCGGGGATATAGCAGGCTGTGCTTGGCGCTGTCCTAGATCTCGATCCGGCATCATCATCATCGTGAAGTTCGTGAGGCTTGGCGACATCGACGTGACTCGGATCGGCCTGGGTACCAACCGGCTGACGAAAACGCCGGACCACGTAGCTTTCGTTAGAGCGGCGGTCGCCGCCGGCGTGCAGATGATCGACACCGCCTACTCATACCAAGGCGGACAAAGCGAGGAAACGATCGGCGAGGCTCTGTCACCGTTTCCCGAAGGGTGCGTCGTGGCAACGAAGGGCGGTAACAGTGGTAGCGGCCGTCCAGAGGTGCTGCGTGCGGAGCTCGAGAAAAGCCTTCAGCGGCTCAGGACTGACAGCATCTCCCTCCACTACCTGCACCGCGTCGACCCGAAGATTCCAATCGAGGAAAGCCTCGGCTTGATCAAGGAGTACCAGGACCAGGGGAAGGTCCGCCACATCGGCATCTCCGAGGTCGACATCGGCCAGATCAAGCGTGCCCGGGAAGTTGTTCCCATCGCCGCAGTCCAGAACCACTACAACCTTTCAGAGCGCAAGTACGAGGAAGTCGTCGATTACTGCGCAGCCGAGGGCATTGTGTTCGTACCGTTCTTTCCACTGCGCGGCGACGGTGGCCCCGCACTCATCGAGATCGCCGAGAGGCATGGAGCGACAACGCGACAGATCACGCTGGCCTGGCTTCTTCGGCGGTCGCCGGCGATGCTGCCGATTCCCGGCACGTTGTCGCTCGATCACGTCAAGGAGAACCTGGCGGCGCTAGAGATCGAGCTGACCGACGCGGAGTTCGAAGCCCTCCGCTAGTGCGATTTGCGAACCGTCTCTACCGGTTCGGGCACCACAGCTTGTGTTGATTTCGCTGCCCGCACGACCAGCAAACTTCATGATCGGCGCCGCTGGCCAAACGTCCACGATTCAAGACAAAAAGAATCGAAATCGCCACGGCTGCGCCTAATACTGCTTCGAGCATTCCTACACATTGAACGGCACTCAGGGCCTAAATGTTTCGTTCCCCCTGTTCGCAAGCCTGACTCGGACTTAACGCCGCTCCTGACGTTGGCGTTCAGCCGAGTGGCTTACTTCCAGGTCAACTGGCCAACTCGAAGCGAGTGGCTGGCAATTCCGATAGCAAAAGCGAAACCAGCTCCCGATCCCATTGCTGGCCCGCGCCTCGCATCAGCGTCTCGATCGCCTGCGTTTGATTTTGCCGAGCCCGGTAAGGGCGGTCACTCGACAGCGCGTCATGGGCGTCGCTGATCGACACAATCCTTGCCAACAGGGGAATCTTGTGCCCGCACAGTCCATCGGGGTAACCACCGCCATCGAACCGCTCATGGTGGTGCCGAATGATGGGCAGGATGTCCGCGGCGGACGGGAGATGCTTGACGATGCGCTCTCCGATGACCGTGTGCTCACGCATCTGCCTCTCTTCCTCGGCGTTCAGCGGTCCGGGTTTGAGCAGCACTGCGTCGGAGATGAAAATCTTGCCGATATCGTGGGTGAGGCCCCCGCGGTACAAGGCAAGTAGGTCCGCCTCGCGAAGTCCCAGTCGCATGCCAATGTGCACGGCGGTGTTCGCGACGCGCTTTGGATGAGTTTTGCTGTATGCATCTTTCGTCTCCGCCTCTGCGGCCAGCGCGAAGATGACACGTTCGGACTCGTTCCGCGCCGGCAGCCTCATGTACGCCACATTGTTTACTTCGGCTCTCATAAAGTCGCCATGCGCGGGCACGGCGCACTGGCCCCTGCTTTCACAGGAATTGAGGCCCTGAGTTCAGAGGGTTACGTCAAAAAGACACGTCGCCAAGGCTGTCAAGAGCTTGGCTTGAGCAGATGGCGCGGCTCGGAGGCTGCTGCACCATCCAGGGCGGCGGCCGCCACCATCCGAACAACCCGTCTGGCGAACGACTCGTCGAGCGGCAGGTGCCCGTTCAGGTAGCGGTGGTAGAGCGGGCCGTAAAGAACATCCATGATCAGCTCCGGGTCGCTGCCGGGAGCTATCTCGCCTCGCGCGATCGCGCGCTCGATGATGGGCCGGCGTTCCCTTCGGATCCGGTCCACAAAACGCTCGCGCCAGGCCACCGCCAGATCGGGGTCACTCTGTATTTCTGCGATGAAGTGCGCCAGCGTACGGCCTCCACGGCGAACGTTCGCCAGCCGGACCCAGCTCTCGGCGACACGCGCTAGATCGCCTTCCAGGCTGCCGGTGTCGGGGGTGGGTTCAGCGGCCAGGATGGCGTCGACCACAGCGTCGAAGGCCAGCGCCCCCTTACTCGGCCAGCGCCGGTAGATCGAGGCTTTGCCGACGCCGGCTCGCTCGGCCACGCCCTCGATCGTCATCTCGGCAAGGCCTGACGCGATGACGATCTCGGCTGCTGCCTTGAGGATCGCCTTGGTGGTCTGCCCGCTGCGGGGCCGGCCTCTTTTTGTCCCGATCGGAATAGTTGCAGCTTTCATGCCGTTTATTATACGATACGAGACGTTCCGTCCGTAATTAGTTCGAAGGAGGACCCTCATGGAGAAGATCAGGTTGGGGCGCAGCGGGCTAGAGGTCTCGCCCATCGCATTCGGCACCTGGCAGCTGGGCGGCGACTGGGGCGCCACAGATGAGGAAGCGGCCGTGGCGGCGATCCGGCGGGCGGCCGACAGCGGGATCAACTTTTTCGACACGGCACAGGCGTACGGCTTCGGTGCGTCCGAGACCATCCTGGCGAAGGCGCTGAAGGGAAGGCCGCGAGACCAGGTGGTGATTGCCACCAAGGGAGGCCTCCGCCCGATTGCCGGCGGTGGGGTCGAGCGTGACTCGAGCCCGGACTGGATCCGCCGTAGCGTCGACTCGAGCCTGGAGGCACTTGGCACGGACTACATCGACCTCTACCAGGTCCACTGGCCGGACGCGAAGGTTCCGTTCGAAGAGACGGCCGGCGCCCTGGCCGAGCTGAAGGCAGCGGGCAAGATCCGCCACGTCGGAGTTTCCAATTTCGATGCGGACCTGATGGATGAGTTCAGCCGCACCCTCCCGGTCGAGACCTTGCAGCCCGTGTACCACCTCTTCCGCCGCGACATCGAGGAGTCCGTCCTTCCTTATACGAAGGCGCACGACATCGGGGTGCTCGTCTACGGCCCCCTCGGGCACGCCTGCTGAGTGGCGCGCTTAGCCCCGAAACCCGATTCTCGCCCGACGACTGGCGGTCGAAGAGCGACGTATTTCAGGGCGAGCCGTACCGCCGAAACCTCCGGGTGGTCTCAGCGCTGGACCGCTTCGCGCAGCTCGAGCTGGGCACATCGGTGAGCCGCCTTGCCATTGCCTGGACGCTCGCCAACCCGGCGGTCCACGTCGCCATCGTGGGCACCCGCAACCCCAAGCACATCGAGGACGCGATCGCCGCGGCCGAGCTCGAGCTCGACCCATCGGCGCTGCGCAGGATCGAAGACATCGTCAGCGACGAGGTGCGGGTCGGCGGACCCTCGCCCGAGTCAGTCTGAAAGGAGAAGAGACAATGAGTGACACCACCAACACCCCTCCCCCACGCCCAACTGTTGCGATCCTCGGCGCGGGCGCCATGGGCGCCGCTTTTGCAGAGCGTTTGCTAGACCAGGGCTTCGCGGTCGCGGTGTGGAACCGCACGCCGGGCCCAGCTGCCACGCTGGCCCAGCGTGGTGCGACGGCCCACGGGAAGCCAGATCAGGCAGTTGACCGAGCCGACGTCGTGGTGACGATGCTGCCCACGGCAGATGCGGTCAGAGAAGTCATGTTGGAACAGAGGACCCTTAACTTCATCCGGCCCGGCGCGGTCTGGGCGCAGATGGGAACCATTGGGGTCGAAGCCACGGAGACCCTGCGAACTGAGGTCGAGCGTGAGTTCCCCGATGTCGCATTCGTTGACGCGCCGGTCTCCGGCAGCCGTGAGCCGGCTCTAAGCGGCCGCCTCGTCATTCTTGCTTCAGGCCCTTCGCGCGCACTGCCTATCATCGAGCCGGTGCTCGAGGCTCTTGGACGCCCGGTGTGGCTGGGCGAAGCCGGCGCGGGCAGCCGCATGAAGCTCGTGCTCAACACATGGCTCGCGTTCGAGATCGAAGCGGCGGCCGAGGTGGCCGCGCTCGCCGACCGGTTGGGCGTGGCGCACTCGGCGCTGCGCGAGGTAGTGGCCGGCGGCCCGCTGGCATCCGGCGTCGCATTGACCAAGCTGGCAAAGATGGAAAGCGGCGACTACTCACCTGACTTCTCGCTGGAGTGGGCGCTCAAAGATCTCGATCTCGCCCAGGCGGCCACCGCCGGAGGCGAAGTCACTCCGGTCGCGGAGGCCATCGCCGAGCGCTGGCGGCGCCTCGTAACAGCGGGTTACGGACACCTGGACATCAGCGCCGCCCGCAAAGGCCTGGGTACCGCGATGGCTGCGGCCAACGGGAATGCCTCATGAAGACGATGTCGACGCAGGAGGAACGGTTGATGGCGAGCAAGCTGGCGGTCATGGCGGATTCACCCTCTGACTTCGAGCGTCTTGGCCTGTCGCCCACCTCGATCGCGCCATGGGAGGACGGGAAGCGCACCGACGACTCGGCAGGTACCTACGAATGGTGGTACTTCGACGCGCACCTGGCCGACGGAGCAAAGCTCGTGGTGACGTTCATGAACAAAGATATTGCGGAGCCGCAGAAGTCGTTGGCGCCGCTACTTCGATTGAATCTCGACCTGTCCGACGGGCGTCACTTCGAAAAGCACCGACCAGAAGACCGGCAAGCCGGTGGCGACGACGACGCGCTACACGTATCGAGACGGGGAGGATCGGTACGTCGTTTCGTTCACCCGCACCCACGATCTGTCGACAAACCGCATGGTTGACGCCATCAGCGGCATCAAGCGCATCGCTGCCAGGCTGATGAACTTCGACGGCGCCTACTTGCGATTTGTCGGTGATCTCCAGATCTCGAGATATCGCGCTGATGAGCTGGTCGAGACCTACAAGGACGACGCGATCTGGGAGCTCATGTACTTCGGCCACGCCCGATGATCGGACCAAGCGGCTAACTGTCTACCCCGCTCGACAGCGAAAACGTGCTCCGGTTACCCTGACGGAATCCGGAGGCAAGAAAGACAGCTCAGGCGAGTTGGACTAGCGGCGGCGGCTGTCGTCTTGATGCCGCTCGCCGCCGCGGTGCTAGTCCACGCCGGAGCCCAAAGCAGTACCCAGGCCCCCGCTGCGCCCATCGTCGCGAACGGCTCGTGGACCAACTACCACCACGACAACGCTCACACTGGCAACGACCCATTGCCTTCGACGGCGGCAAGCATCAGCCCGACGCCAGGGTGGACGCAGCCCGTACTGGACGACGAGGTGTACGCGGAACCCTTGATCTACAGCGGTCTCGTCTACGTAGCGACCCTCAACAACACCGTGTACGCGCTTAACCAGACGGACGGCTCTGTTGTATGGAGCCACAACCTCGGAACGCCTCAGGCTGGTGGTTGGGTATGTGGCAACGTCGCGCCTATGGGAATCCTGGGCACCCCTGTGATCGACACCGCCGCAAATCGGATTTATGCAGTGGCAGAGATCGCCGACCCCAATCCAGCGAACCCGCCCACATATAGGCTCTTCGGTCTCGATCTCACCAGTGGAACCACGGTGCTCAGCACCTTGATTGCGCCGACCGGATTTGACTGGAAGATCCAACAGGAGAGAGGCGCCCTGGCTCTAGCAAACGGTTACGTTTACGTGCCGTTTGGCGGTCGCGCCGGTGATTGCTTTGACGGAAGCACCCCGTATTACGGCTGGGTGGTCGGCGTGCCCACAGACGGCGTCAGCACATCGAATGTTTTCCAGACGCCGTCGGGCGCCGAAAGCGTTTGGGCGGCAGGTGGAGTGGTGGTCGACGACACATCCCACAACGTCTTCTTCGCGACCGGGAACGCGATCCCCTGCAGCGGGGCGTCAATGAGCGACTCAGTCGTCAGGGTCAGCCCGACCCTCACCTCGCCAACCTTCTTCCAGCCTGACGACTGGCAAGCGAACTGGTGCGGCCCAGACTCCGACCTTGGGTCAGCGAGCCCGGTGTTGATCAGCCCCACCCTCATGTTTACGGCCGGCAAGCACGGTGGGGGCTTCCTCCTCAACCCGACCAGCCTGGGTGGCAAAGACGGCCAGAGCTTCCCCACTCCGAAGCCGGCCACGTACGCGCAGGCCGACGTGTGCTTCGGCAATACCTCCGACGCCACCTTCGGCTCGTTCGCATATGCCGCTCCATTCGTCTATGTCGAGTGCGAAGGCCACGGGTTGGTAGCTCTCAACCTCAACACGTCGACGCCTTCATTCAACCCGTGTGACTCGATGTGTGCGGCCCCCGACTGGAACACGGGAGGCTCAACTACCTACGGGCCCCCGATCGTGGCGGGTGGCGCGGTTTGGGCGGCGAGCGACGGCGGCGGCCTGGCAGCCTTCGACGCCACCACCGGGACACAGATCTATCAGAGCGCCGGCTTTGGCATCAATCGTTTCTCGACACCGGCGGAGGCGGGCGGCCAGGTGTTCGTCGCATCGCACAACGTAGTCAAGTCGTTCAGCTTTTCGCCTGCCGTGCCGGTTGCCTACAATTCGTTGACGCCGGTCCGGCTCCTTGATATGAGGAGCGCAGGCGGGCCCTTGGGACCAGGCAGGTCGCGGAACCTGACCGTCACTGGTCTGGCTCCTCGCGCTCCCGCCGGCGCCACCGCCGTGGTCATTAACGTGACTGTCACCGGCACAACCGCAGCGAGCTTCCTCACCGCCTACCCGAGCGGAAACGCGCGGCCGCTCGCCTCCAACCTGAACTGGACGAGGGGCAGAACTGTGGCCAACCTGGTCGAGGTGCCAGTGGGCACCGGCGGAGCTGTGACGTTTTACAACCAGGCCGGCTCGACCAACGTGGTGGCGGATCTGGAGGGCTATTTCTCAGCGCCCAGCGGCACCGCGGGCCAGCAGGTGGGGCTGACCCCGGCTCGCATCACGGATACCCGTCCTGGGAGCGGGCAGCCAAATGCGGGCTTGACGCTCGGCGCCGGCGGCACGCTCGACGTTCAGGTCACAGGTGCCGGCGGCGTGCCTGCAGTCGCCGGTGTCTCAGCCGCGATTCTCAATGTCACTGCCACCCACACGACAGCATCAGGCTTCTTGACCGTTTGGCCCACCGGCGTGGCGCGCCCCACCGCTTCCAACCTGAACTGGAAAGCCGGCCAAACCGTGCCCAACCGGGTCATCGTGCCGGTAGGGTCCGGCGGCAAGGTGACCATTTACAACAGCTCTGGGAGCACCGACGTGATCGTCGATGTCTCCGGATATTTCACCACCGGCACCGCTTCGGGAGCGCTGTTCATCCCGCAGGCTCCGCGTCGAATCGCTGACACGCGCGGCCATGCGACGCTCGGGCCCGGCGGCACCTTCACCCTTGCGGTCGGGGGCAGTTTCGGCGTACCGACCACCGCAACCGCGGTCATCTTGAACGTGACGGTGACCAACACAACGAGGCCTGGCTTCCTCACCGTGTACCCGTCCACCTTAAGCCGGCCGGCAACGTCCGATCTCAACTGGGCCGCGGCGCTGACGGTGCCGAACCTTGTTGTCGCGATGCTCGGCACCACTGGTTCGATCAGCTTCTACAACTCGTCGGGATCCACTGACGTCATCGTGGACCTGGTCGGCTACTTCAGCTAATCAGTTAGATCGGTCACGCTCCAGATATCTCCGACGGTGAACCCTTCGGGGAACGGGTCATCGGGGTCAAGGACGTAGTTGGAGATCGCATAGACGTAGGCGGAGCCGGTGATGGTCGGCACCACGGCTGGGTGGAGGCCGACCTTCGTCGAGCGGACGAGTTTGCCGGTGAATGTGGTGCCCAGGATGCCTTCATGGACGAAATCCTCATTGAGCCCGAGCTGACCTTTGGCATGCAGGACAGCCATCTGTGCGCAAGTACCCGTGCCACACGGGGAACGATCGAGTATGCCGGTCCAGGTTGCGGGCCGATCCCAGTCAAACTGACCGCTCGAAACGACCACAGTGTTTTTCCGTGCGACTCCGGCGCGAGTGGAGCGGCCCGAGAACTGCATGATCGACACTCCGCTGATCGCCGGGTTCTCGGGATGCGTGACCGGGAGCTGCTCTCTCGCCGCTGCCTTGATCATCTCCCCCACTCGCACCAGGTCTTTCCCCTCGTCAGGACTGATCCGGAAGCCGAGGGGTTCGGCCTGGGCAATCGCGTAGTACATGCCGCCGTAGGCGACGTCGACAATCACCGTACCGAGCTTGGGGACCTCGACCGCCGTGTCCAGGTGCACGGCGAAAGCGGGCACGTTCTCAAAGGTGATGCTCTTGGTCCTGCCCGCCTCCACCCTCGCGGTGATCGCGACCAGGCCGGCTGGTGCCTCGAGGATGAACTCGGTGGTTGGCTCGACCGCCGCGATATAACCCGTTTCCAGCAGGGCAGTCGCCGTGCAGATGATATTGCTGCCGGACATCGGCGGGTATTCGGTCTGCTCCATGATCACGAACCCAGCGGCCGCGCGGGGATCAGTGGGCGGCAGCACCACGTTGCAGCACAGGGCGGGATAGCCGCGAGGCTCACGCAGCATCAGCTTCCGGATCCCGTCCAGGTGTTGCTCGAAATGCGTTCTCTTTTCGAACATCGAGTTGCCCGGGACGTCAGCGATGCCGCCGAGGATGACCCGACCTGGCTCGCCGGCCGCATGAAGATCTACTGCCATCAGCATTCGAGCGGCGTGCACCCGAGCACATTAATAGATGAGGCGCCGGCGCTCTCGTCACGCGGCCGCCGAGTTTTAGGGCTAGCTCTGCTTCACCGCTGGGGTCGGGGCCGGCGCTGATCTCGAGTTGAACGGTCGGCGATGTGGCACAATCCAGCCGATCGCGGTAGGCGGGGGCTGGAGGTCATAACCATGAGCTTGAGTGTCACCGATGTCGTCGTCGCCGTGCCGCAAGGCCAATTACGCGGCGCATTGATCGATGGAATTGCTTCCTTCAAAGGCATTCCATACGCCGCCGCCCCATTCGGAGCCAACCGCTTCCGGCCGCCGCAACGGGCCGCATCGTGGGACGGGGTACGGGACTCGCTCGCCTTCGGCGCGACGGTTCCCAAGCCGCCTTATTTTTCGCCATTCGACGTACTCCTCCCGGAGCCGGCGATCGAGGGAGACGAGTGCCTCAATCTGAACATCTGGACGCCCGACCCAAAGGCGACGGGGCTGCCGGTCATGGTCTGGATCCACGGCGGCGCTTTCGCCAACGGAACTGGAGCGGTGCCGGCATACGATGGCAGCCGGTTCGCGCGTGATGGCGTGGTCCTGGTCAGCATCAACTACCGGCTCGGAGTCGATGGATTCTTGTTTCTAAACGACGGAGTCGCCAACCTCGGTCTGCTCGACCAGATCGCGGCGCTGGAGTGGGTGCGGGACAACATCAGAACGTTCGGTGGGGACAAAGACAACGTCACGATCTTCGGCGAGTCGGCCGGCGCAATGAGTGTCGGGACGCTCCTTTCGATGCCTCGCGCCAAGGGTCTGTTCAAGCGCGCGATCGCCGAGAGCGGGGCCGCTCACCACGCCCTGTCGGCGGCAACCGCAACCAGGGTCGGCGGCTACCTGGCCGAGAAGCTCGGCGTGCCGGCGGACCGTGCCGCGATCGCTGAGGCGCCGGTGGCAAAAGTCTATGAGGCCCAGGTGATGCTCAGTGCCGAGGCATTCACGGTGCCCGACCCCGTCAAATGGGGCGAGGTCGCCGCGAATCTGATGCCGTTCGAGCCTGTGATCGACGGCCACCTCCTTGCCGCAATGCCCATCGACGGCATCGCCGCCGGAGCGAGCAGCGAAGTTGACCTGTTGCTCGGCACAAACCGCGAGGAACAGCGCCTGTTCATGGTGCCAAGCGGCGCAATCGACCTTATCGACGAGAACATCTTGGGTATGGCGGCGGCGGCCTACCGGCTCCCTACCAACGCGATCGAGGTCTACTCGGCTGCCCGACCAGGTGCGACACCGGGAGACCTGCTGGCGGCGATCAGCACCGATTGGTTCTTCCGCATCCCGGCCGTAAGGCTCGCCGAGGCCCACTCCGGCAATGGCGGGTCAACCCACGTCTACGAAATGGCCTGGCGATCGCCGCTCTTCGGCGGCCGGCTTGGCGCCTGCCACGCGCTGGAAGTCGGATTCGTTTTCGACACCCTCGACGCCGACTGGAACGACAGGCTAACGGGACCCAATCCGCCGCAATCGATCGCCGATGAGATGCACCGCGCGTGGGTGGCCTTCGCCCGCACCGGCGATCCCGGATGGAAACCGTATGAGGCCGGCAAGAGGACTGTGATGCGCTTCGATACGGCCTCGGGCGTTGTCAACGACCCGGACGGCGCGGAGCGCCAGCTCTGGGAGGGAATCCGCTAAGCGCCTCTGCGATCTGCTGCGCCTTAGCATGCGGGTCGGGGGCAAAATGCCGTGTCGGACAACTATTTACTTCAGATGTGGCCAAGCCGCTCGCAAGCTGAATTAATCCAGGCCGCACGAGGCGGCGATGTCCTCTTCGGCCGTGCAAGGAGATAGACGCGAGATGAAGAGCGTGATCCGTTACAAGACAAAACCCGAATCCGCCGATGAGAACCAGCGACTGGTCGAGAAGGTCTATGAGGAGCTGGCGGCACGAGACCCCGGTGAAGTGCACTACGCGACTTTGCGCCTTGAAGACGGGGTCACCTTCATGCACGTGTTCACCACCGACTCCGACGACGCCGCAAACACGTTAGGTGGCATAGCTGCTTTTGCCGAGTTCCTGCGGGATCTACCCCAGCGCTGCGTCGAGCTTCCTGTCGCGCAGCCCGTCACCGTCGTCGGCTCGTACAGGATGTTCGGAGATTGAACCATCGAAACGGCGCCTAGGTCATCGGGTCAATCATCTCGGCAACCAAGGGTCCTTGAGCGCTCGGAGGATTGGCCTCACTCTGCAACTGGCTCGCAGAGCGCGTCGATTCCCTCAGTGAAGTGGGCACGTAGCCGGCGGTCGATGGCATACGCCTCATATCCTGCAACCCGCGATATGAAGTCGAGTCCTGAGATTCCCATCGCAAAACACGCGGTCGCGTATACATCGGCCTGAAGGATGTCTGGCCCGGTTACCGTAAAGCTGAGCCAAGCGTCAGCGGGTTTGCCAGTGTGAGGGTCAAGAATATGCTCACCTTTCTCATAAGTGCCGGACGTGGCGACCGCCAAACCGCTGGCCAACATCACCCGAGCGACCTTGTTTCGTTCAACCGGATGTCTTATGCCGACCCGCCATGGGCTGCCACTGGCATTTCGGCCGCGGGTCTGGACGTCGCCGCCCGCGTCTACGAAATAGTCGCAGTAGCCGTAGACGTCGAGGATTGAACAGGCGAGGTCAATCGCCCAGCCCTTGACCAAACCGGATGGATCGAAGCGACCTTCGATCCAGGCTGAGAAATAGCCATCGGTTGCACGTTCGTAAAGTCGGCAGAGGTCGGCCGCCTGATTCACTAGTTGTCCGGCGGCGCCCAACTCAAGCTCGCCGCGGTTGATTCGGCTCACTGCACTCTCAGGCAGGTATGGGCTGAAAGTTCGGTCGATCAAGGTGAAGTTGTCGAAGACGGCGTCAACTGCCTCGGCCCGCGCCTGATCGTCGACCACGTAAACGGTGATTGGCATTCCCATCACCTCCTGGACGCGGCGCAAAGCGAATGACTCGGTCAGGCGCTAGAAGATGGATTGGGGTTTCCAGCCGCGTCCTTCGCGGTACTCCGCGTGTGCCCCGGTCCACGCTGAGCTTCGTCGAGTGGACCGCGCAAGGGAAGAACAATCCGGACCACCAGGCCGGGATCGTTGTCGATCAGCTTGATTGTGCCCCCATGCGCGCTGACTATCCAGCGGGCGATGGCGAGACCAAGCCCCGCACCGCTCCCTGAACGGCTGCCATCCAGCTGGTAGAACGGTTCGAAAACTTTGCTGTGGTGCTCAGCCGGGATTCCAGGCCCGCGATCAGAAACCTCCAGGCGCAGATCATGGCCGACCGTGTCAGATCTGACATCAACTGTCCCGCCCGGCTCGCCGTGACGAATTGCGTTATCCACCAGGATTACCAGCAGTTGCCGAAGCCGGTCAGGGTCCACCTGGCCCTCAATCAGCGGTTCTGACTGGACATCCAGGCGATCGCCGCGGCTGGAAGCGAGAACCTGCAGGTCTCTGCCTGTTGAGATGACGAGCTGGCTAACGTCCGTCGGGCCAAGGCGAAGTTCAGCTTGACCAGAGTCGACCCGAGCCAGGGTCAAAAGATCATCGACCAGTCGTTTCATACGCTGGGTCTCTGCTGACATCGAATCGACGAGCTGGGCGTTGTCGCCGATGGTTTGGTCCGGATGACGCCCAAAAACCTGCAGGCCGGCGTCAATGATGGTCAGCGGGGTGCGCAGCTCATGGGAGGCGTCCGCGGTGAATCGAGTCTGTCTATCCATGGCCTGTCTGATCGGGACGAGCGCGCGTTCGGTCAGAAACCAGCCCGCGACGACGATCACCAGAAGGGCTGCCAAACCGGCGCCCAGCATGACCAGAAGGGCTTCCCGCTCGACTGAAAACATTGGCTCCAGGCTGCGTCCGGCCTGTAGCACACCACTCGTCACGCCCTGATCAGTGATGACCTGCGAGGCGATCAACGCGGGCTGGTTCGGCTGCAGGTTGACCGGGACGGTGCCGGCATGGCCGCTCAGAGCGGTCATCGCACTGGATCGGAGCTGAGCAGTGGGGGCGCCCGAAGGGTTGAAGGTGACGTTGCCTGAATTGTCCCAAATGACAAAAAAGGTGCCGGAGGTGAAGAAGGTGTGCCGGCTCTGGAACTCGTCCTGAGTCAGTTCGCGGCGCTCGATCACGGCACGTTGCAGATCCGACTCGACGGTGGACGTTTCTTGAGCGACCAGAAGGCGGTCCATCACCAGCAGGATGCCCCCGCCAAGTGCGACCAGAATTGCCGCCATCACGGCGACATTCGTCAGTAGAAGTCGCTTTCGAAGGCTGCCGAAGATCATTTTCGCAGTACGTAGCCGACCGAGCGCACGGTCTTGATCAGCGTTGTGTTGTGGCCGTTGTCGACCTTGTCGCGCAGGTAGTGAATGTAAATGTCGACGATATTGGACAGCGGCGTTGCCTCGTAACCCCAGACGTGGTCGAGGATCCGCTGACGGCTCATGACTTGCCCTCGGTGACGCATGAGGAACTCCAGTAGATCGAACTCCTGAGCCGTGAGGCTCAGCTCTTGACCTGCCCGGCGCACCCTACGCGCACTCGGTTCCAGCACCAGGTCGGCCACCACCAACCGCTCGGCAGGCTCTCCGGCGCGGCGAAGATGAGCTCGGATCCGCGCAATCAATTCTTCAATCGCGAAAGGCTTCACGAGGTAGTCGTCGGCGCCCTGATCGAGGCCGCGGACGCGATCCGGCACGGCGTCCCGGGCGGTCAGCATGATCACCGGCATACGCATTCCACGGGCACGAAGCTCGCGACAAACATGGAGCCCATCAAGGCCGGGTAGCGACAGGTCGAGCACGACTGCATCGGGCGCTTTGGCTACGGCGGCCTCCAAGCCGGTGTCCCCTCGATACTCAACCAGAGCCTGAAAGCCCTCTTCTTCGAGGACCCGGGCCAGAATCCGACTCAGGTTCACTTCATCTTCGATCACCAGGACAGAGCTCACTGCGACTTTCTAACCGTCCCTGAAGAAGATGAAAGGGGTCGCATAGGTAAGGCTGGCGGCGGCGAGCACGACACCGGCGACAAGGCTGCCGACGACTAGCGACCGCCGCGTGAGCGCTGTCCTCGAATGGGAATCCGAGAGTTCCTCACCGGCAGCCTGGCCGGTCCGACTGAGATGGCCGAGGACATGGACTGCGGCGGCAGGCAGCCAGATGTAAAAGCTCAATTTGTGGGCTTCGACCCAGATGCTCCCAAAGCGCAGCCCGAACAGCCAGAGGTCAATTCCCGTGGCGAAGATGGCCAGCGTGGATATGACAACGATCGGCGCGGTGAGTCTCATGAGGAGCTCCGGCGGCCCGGCGCGCCGGTACTGCGGATCGCCGGCGTAGTAGCGAACGAACCGGTAGCCGGTGGAAGCCATCTTCAGGGCCAGCGGCGGTATGAGCAGAAATCCAAGCAAGAAATGCTCCGGCAGCCACCGCCTGACGCTAAGAACTGTTACTCCCATGAGGGCAAGGAGTAACAAAAGCAGTCCGCCAGTGAGCGCCGTCAGGCGCTCATTCGCCGTGACGCTGGATCCAGAGGGTTCCGGATGCAAGTCGGTGGTGTCTGTCAAGCGGGGAGTCCAGACTCGATGTTAGGGACTCTGGATTGGAGCCGGATTGGAGACTACCTCGGACCGCCCCAATGGAACTCCAATGAACGCGGGCTAGCCTTGGTGCTCAGCTTGAGGCCACTAGCCAGTACTCCCGAGACGGAATTCGTGCCCCGCCGAGCGCATTCAGCGTGGTCGAGGTCAGACCTTGCCTACGCCGTTTTTATTGTCAACGCCGTGGCCATCATGGGCTTCTGGTGGCTTAGCTCGGGCTTCGAGATCACCCGCAATCCATCCGACTTTTACAACGGCATAGGCCGTGTGACAGGGCTGCTTGGGACCTACCTCGTCCTCTGGCAGCTGTTGTTCATGGCTCGGGTGCCGTGGCTGGAGCACGCATTCGGCCTGGAGCGGATGGCGGTGCTCCACAAATGGAATGGTTACCTCGCCATTGGCTTACTGATCGGTCACGCCGTCTTTCAGACCCTGGGTTACCAGCTTGGGGACGGCAAGGACGTTGCCAGTCAGTTGGCTGACTTCATCAACAGCTACCAAGGACTGCTTGCGGCCATCGTCGCGCTTGGACTCTTCGTCGTCGTTGTGGTGTTGTCTGTCACCGTCGCAAGACGCCACCTCGCCTACGAGACCTGGTACTTCATCCATCTCTATGCCTACCTGGCGGTGGTGCTCGCGTTCAGCCACCAGTTGGCCACCGGCGTCGACTTCGCGGGAAACCCCGCGTTCGTGTGGTACTGGTGCGCGCTATACGTCGTGGTCGGTGGCTCCCTCGTTTTTTACCGTATAGGTGGACCGCTGGCCACCTACCGGCGCCACCGCTTTCGTGTCCAAGCAGTCGAAAAGGAGGCACGCGGGGTCTTCTCGATATACATCACCGGCCGGGACCTTGACCAATTCGAGGCGGAGGCCGGTCAGTTTGCAATCTGGCGATTCATGGACCGCAGGCGCTGGTGGCAAGCCCACCCATTTTCGATCTCAGCTGTCCCCAATGGGCGACGATTGCGCATCACCGTGAAGAACATCGGCGATTTCACGAGCTACATCCACACTTTGAAGCCTGGCACCCCCATCTTGGTCGACGGCCCATTCGGCAAGTTCATCGAGCGACCAAAGAATTCGAAAGTCTTGCTGATCGCCGGCGGGATCGGCATCACCCCCATCCGGCCCCTGGCCGAGGAGATGGCGGCAGACGGGTTCGATGTTCGTGTCCTCTATCGTGCTCACAGTGAAAATGACCTCGTTTTCAAGAAGGAATTGGACGCCCTTTCCTCACGGGAAGAATCGGTGCAGGTCGATTACCTTCTGACTCAAGGTGGCAGCCGCCGAAACAGCCGCGACGGGTGGTTCTCACCTACCAGCCTCACCAGGCTCGTTCCAGACATCTTTGAGCGCGTCGTTTATGTGTGCGGACCGATGGGGATGATGGTGCTCGTCCGCTCCTCCCTCGAGGCACTTGGAATTCCGGCTGGCCAAATTCGAACGGAGGTCTTTCGACTGCAATGAAGAGG
The DNA here is from genome assembly GCA_003139695.1 of Candidatus Dormiibacterota bacterium. Classification (GTDB taxonomy): domain Bacteria; phylum Chloroflexota; class Dormibacteria; order Dormibacterales; family Dormibacteraceae; genus Palsa-872. Next base: position 196,622 of record PLJM01000018.1, read on the forward strand.
GCAACCATCGTCACAGGTGTGACCGTAGTCGGCCTCGCCTGGCTTCTCAACTACAAGGTCACGCCGCCTCAGCTGACAGCGCTCTCACCAGCATCTCCAACCCAAGGGCCTGGCAACCCGGCGAGTCCATCGGCATCACCTTCCGCAACAGCATCACCCTTGGCTTCGCCTTCGGCCGCTCCGACGCCGCCGCCTTCGCCCTCGCCCACTGCGCTGAACGGCTCCTTCACCGGGTCTGATTTCCCAAATCGCTACGGTGACGTACAGGTGCGAGTGGTCATCTCTGGTGGGCGAATCACCGACGTCCAGGCGGTCCAGCTTCCGACCGACCGAGCAGAGTCGGCGTACATCAGCCAACAGGCCGGCCCCTGGCTGCGCACGGAGGCACTGCAGGCGCAGAGCGCGAACATCGACATCATCAGTGGAGCGACCTACACCAGTCAGTCTTATGCGCAGTCGCTCGAGTCGGCCCTGCAGCAGGCACACATGGGCTAGATGGATTAAACCCGACCCGGCGGCTCCTGAAGGGCGATCGCGTATCAGGCTTCTGTCGTGGGATTGGCGAAGGGCGAGACTAAGCGCCCGAACGCTTTGAGTCTGCCCTGTCCTGGCAGGTCAGGCACCTGGTGGACTCCGGGCGGAAACTCAGCCGAGCCGCGCTGATTCGAGCTCCGCAGTCTTCGCACAGGCCATAACCGCCCGCGTCAAGCACATCTATCGCATGAGCAAGTTGGGCCGAAGCATCGACAGTGGCTGACTCGAGGGCGGTGGCGAAATTTATCTCGGACACGCGCTGTGCGCGGTCCAGCTCGTCGAGGACCTCCTCCTGCATGGACTCCAAATCGCAGGCCAGCGCATGTCGCCGCACCTCGAGGACCTCGGCCATCGCCGTCAGGCGCAGGCGAATCTGCACAAGGTCGCCATCAGCTCGCACCGACGTTGCACTCAGCATCCCGGCCTCCTCTCAACCGCGTGCGATCGCACGCCGTTCCACTTGCGCGACCGCCGGTCCAAATAGATTCGCTCCGAACCGCCAGGCGGCGTTAGCTCAGCAGCGACGCGGAAGCGACGACGCATTGCCACCATCTTGTAGATCCACGTATTCATGGCTTCCAACTCCTATCGATTCAGTGGCCGTTGCCGGTCCTGACTGACAGGGTGGCGCGGGCACATGAGCATCGCCTGAGAGGATGCTGCGAATCGGTTGAGAAGTTGGAGTCAAAGAGCTGCGCGACGGGTGGGCCTAAATCGCCGGACCCAACTGCCGCAGGCCTGAGCTCATGCTGCCCGTGGTAGCGGGGGTACTGTGACGCCCGGCGGTTGCACATCCTGCTCCTCGTACTCGCGCGCATGGTCGAACTTGGAGCGGTCCTTCAGCAACGCCGTGGCTGCGAAGCCGATCACGCAGCAGACAAGGATGTAGAAGCTGATGCTGTACGCGTTGTTCGTCTGCGCGAAAAGATAGACCGCGATCAGTGGCGCCGGGCCTCCTGCGATAACCGACGCGAGCTGGTAGCCCAAGGATGCGCCGCTGTAGCGCAACCGGCCGGTGAAGCTCTCGGCGATCAGTGCCGCCTGAGGACCGTACTGAATGTCGTGCGGGATCAGCGAGAGCATGATCGTGATGAAGACAACGATCGGTATCGCAGTGCTGTACAGGCCGTAGTAAGCAAAGCCCCAGACCGCGGTCAGGGCAATGCCGATCATGTAGATCGGCTTACGCCCGAACCGGTCGGAGAGGTGGCCGAACAGTGGTATGGCGACGAACGAGATGAGGGCGGCGGCGCTCACCGCGTAGACCAGAAACTGGCGCTGGAATTTGAGCGCGGTGACACCGTACGTATAGACGAAAACCGTGAACACATAGAAGGGCGCCTGCTCCGGCAAGCGCAGCAAAGCGCTGAGGATGATCTCCCGCCAGTTGAGCTTGATCACCTCGATCATGGGCCGCGCCTCGACGCGCTTCTCGGCCACGATCGCGCGGAAGATCGGGGTTTCCATGATGCCCAGCCGGATGTATAGGCCGATGCCGACCAGCACGATGCTGAGCAGGAATGGAATTCTCCAGCCCCAGACCGCGAAGTTGGAGCCGGTGGCCGCGCTGCTCGCGGCTACGACGATGGTCGATATGAGCAGCCCAACTGGAACTCCAAACTGGGGCCAGCTGGCGAGAAAGCCCTTCCGCTTGGCGCTGCCCCATTCCATCGACATCAGGACCGAGCCGCCCCACTCCCCGCCGACGCCGAGTCCCTGGCACGTGCGAAGGACTATCAGTATCACAGCTGCCGACAACCCAATCTGCGAGGTGGTCGGCATGACACCAATCAGGAAGGTCGCGAAACCCATTAGGAGCAGGGTCGCGATCAGTGTGGCCTTGCGGCCGATGCGGTCGCCGTACGTGCCGAACAGCCAGGCGCCGACCGGACGCGCGGCGAAGCCTATGAAGAAAATGGCGAAGGAGTTGAGAGTGCCGGTGAGCGCGGCCGACTTCGGGAAAAACAGGCTCGGGAAGACGAGGGCCGCCATCGTCCCGTAGAGGAAGTAGTCGTACCACTCGATCGAAGTGCCGATGGTGCTGGCCACGACGGCCCGCACCAGTTGTCGCTGGTGCTCCTGCGGTGTCATCGCCTGTTCTTGGCCGCCTACCAATTGAGACATTTCCTCACCCCGTGCCGATTCGTCCCTGAGACTTGCATGGTGCGAAATTGCGTGTAACAAATGCAGCAACTTTGGCCACGTAGCGGCGGTGGCACAGCGGGCCGGTATAAGCTCCAGGCGTGATCGTCAACGTGTGTCCTGCGTCGGTCACGCACGCTTCACCCGATCGTTTATGGAGCGTGCTGAGCGTCCCGGAGCGGTTCGGAGAGTGGACCGACGCGACGTATCTCTCATCCGACCCAGTGGGCCCTGTCAAGCCGGGCCAGACCATCCATCTGACGGCGCCGGCGTTGGGGCGGAGTTTGCCAGTTGACATTGAGGTCCACGACGTGGACTCGCAACGCCGCTGGATCGATCTTGTGGTCCGTCTGCCGTTTGGCGTCGAAAACGGCGAACACCTGACCCTCACTGAGACGGCCGAGGGCGGCACACTCGTGCGATTCAATTGAGACTTCCGCCTCCCGCCCGGGTGGCGGGGTCGCCTGGTCAAGCTACTTTTCGGCCGTGAGCTGAGAAAAGGCCCTGAACGGTCGCTACGAGATCTGATCCGCTCCGCGGAGAAGGCGGCGAGCTAGCACAGGGCAGCGCCCAGTTCCGCGCGGGTTCCTAAACGATTTTGGCGGCTGCTCGCCCGATGACCGCCTCCTCCACTCGATCGCCAAGCTTGTGGTCCACGTGGCGCCAGTAGTCGAAGACGCGGCTTAGGACCGGCTCCTCCACACCCTGCTTGACGTGCCCTGCGATGTTCGAGACCAGCCGGTCGCGGGCAGAATCGTCGAGCACCTCTCGCACCATGGTCCCAGCCTGCCCGAAGTCGTCGTCCTCTCGGTGCAGCGCTTGGGCCGCGCGCACGATCTCACCCGTGACCTCCCACGCCGGATCCTCGCCGAAAAGTTGGGGTGCGGCCGCGGGCCCTCCAAAGGAGTTCGGCGCGTAGACGGGATCGCCTGGGTTCCGGTACCTCATGGCCCCGTCCTTGTTATAGGAGTTGACCTTGGCATGCTTCGGATAGTTGACAGGCAGCTGTTGCGCGTTCGTGCCCACCCGGTGTAGGTGGGTGTCGTGATAGCTGAACAGCCGACCGAGAAGCATGCGGTCCGGCGATGGCCCGATACCTGGGATGAAATTGCTCGGCTCAAACGTCGCCTGCTCGATCTCGGCGAAGTAGTCCTCCGGGTTGCGGTCGAGCACGTAGCGTCCCACTTTGATAAGGGGATAGTCCCCATGCGGCAAGACCTTGGTGACGTCGAAAGGGTTGAACCGGTAATTCGCAGCGTCTTCGAAGGGCATGATCTGCACGTTCAGAGTCCACGTTGGAAGGTCGCCCTTCTTGATAGAGGCCCACAGGTCATGAATGTGCGCGTCGGGATTCTCGCCGGCAATCGCCGTCCCCTCGCCCTGCGTCAGGAACTCGACACCCTGGTCAGTCTTGAAGTGGTACTTCACCCAGAACCTCTCGCCGCCGGCATTGATCCACATATAGGTATGCGACGAGTACCCGTTCATGTGCCGCCAACTCCGCGGGATTCCACGGTCACCCATGAGGATGGTCACCTGATGCGCCGACTCCGGCGACAGAGTCCAGAAGTCCCACTGCATGTTGTTATCGCGAAGGTGGTTGTCGGCACGGCGCTTTTGCGAGTGGATGAAATCGGAGAACTTCGAGGGGTCGCGAATGAAAAAGACGGGAGTGTTGTTGCCGACCATGTCGTAATTGCCGTGCTCGGTGTAGAACTTGAGCGCAAATCCGCGTGGGTCACGAGCGGTGTCGGGGGAGCCCAGCTCGCCGGCGACTGTCGAGAAGCGCGCAACTGACTCGGTCCTCTTGCCCTTCTGGAAAATGACCGCCTTCGTAAACTGTGAAAGGTCCTCGGTGGCCTCGAAGTAGCCATGAGCTCCACCGCCCTTGGCATGCACGACCCGCTCGGGCACCCGCTCCCTGTTGAACGCCTGCATCTTCTGGATGACATAGGCGTCCTGGAGCAGGATCGGCCCGGACGGGCCGATGGTGAGCGAGTACTCGTCACTCGTAGCCGGCTGGCCGGAGTCGAATGTTGTGTGGGGCCGCTCATCGTCAGTCATAAGATTTCTCCTCTACTTGTCGCGGTAACGCTCAGCGGCTTCTCGGAGGTAATCTCCCCCACCTCAGCAGCTCCGAACGTCAGGCGAACTGGTCAGCCTCTCGGCCACCTCACTTCGACTCTACACGCGACGATCGGCCAGTGCCGACGTGACCGACGAGTGGAGCCGGCGCGACGACCGCGCCGGCTCGCGAAGGTCAATCCCGGGTCGCGGCGGCGTACGTGTTTTCGACAGTGTGTGCAAGCAGCTGCTGTCCCGATTGACTCGGGTGCACGTCACAGAGGAATTGGTTCGGGGGGCTGGCGTTGAGAAGTCCTGCTTTACACGTGTTCCCGCCTGCAAACGAGGTGCTCGCAGCAGACTTGAAAGCGTCGAATGCGTCGGCGACAACCGCATGGTCAGCTCGCGCCGAAGCTGTGATTGCCTTGTTCAAGAGTTGGGTCAGCCCCGTGGCCGCCGCATCGCTGTAGTCGAGTGAGTAGTAGTTGACGATCATCAGCACGCCGTGAAAATGAGTCGCGCGGATTGCGTCGAGGATCGTGCGCATGTTCGCGCTGATGGTGGCGAGCACCTGCGGAAGCCCGTTGGCTATGCACAGAGGGTCGCCGGCACATGCAGTCTCGAGAAGGAACGCGTCGTTGGCGCCGAGGCCGATGGATACGAGCCTCGTGTTGCGATGCGCCGCAAGAAACGTCTTCGCAAATTGAAGCTGCGTGCCTGTGTATGCGACGTGGAGCGGGGCGCTCGCCCGGAATGGGCGACACCCGTTGTCCGCCCCCGTCGCCGAGATGAAGCCACCGGTCGCCTCACCGGGGCAGGATGCGTTGGTGGTGCTGAAACGGAGCGCCTGACTTACGTAGTCGGGGTAGCCGACGAAGTTGTGCGGATTGGCGTACTCGAATCCCGCCTTGGTGATGTATCCGAAAACCACGCTGTCACCGAGAGCCAGATAGGGCTGGTCGTCGTTCGCCACCGCGGGGGCGCTCCCGCTCACGAGAAGTGCCAGGGTGCTGATCCCGCCGACCACCGTCGCCGCAATACGTTTCATGCCCAGGTGTCTAAACATGCGTCTCCTCCCCTCCAGCAGCGGTTGGACGCGCTGCAGCCCCAGTTCGTCCGAGATCGGACCGAGTATGGCGTCAGCGTGCACGGTGTCAAGTTGTCGATTAGCGACCACCCGCAGGCGAACACCATCTGATGTCGGCTCGGCGCCGTGGGTCTGTTCTCTTTCATTGGCGCGGAACCGCGTCGGGTTGGTTGTCGGGTTGCGCCGCCAGCGACGAGCGCTGTTTTGTGCTTATAGACCGGTCTCTTGGCTCAGAGCGCCTGGACGCGCGATGGGTCGCGGGGCGTGCGTCAGCACCTCCGCCGAGCATTTCGCCGGCCGTCGGCGAAGGGTGCGGTCTGAGCGCACCCCCGCCACACCGTGAACGGCCTCACTGTCGAGTCACTTAACCAGCGGGTCGTGCGGAGAGTAGGGATCCCTGAACGGCGCGCCAATTGGGTCGTGCGGAGAGTATGGATCGCCCAGCTGGTCGACCCGATCCGGCGTCAGGCCGACGGTCGTCGCGTGCGGATTGGTGCTGGTTGACGGCGGAGATTGCCGGCCAATGGCCACCACTCCCAGCATCAAAGCGACCAGCATTGCGGCGACCAGTACAAACAACTGACGGGGCGTTACGCGACGGGCGGTCTGTCGGAGTTCCATTTCGATTGCCCTCCTGTTAGGCAGTGGACCGGGCCGGGGTGGCTGGTCGATGCCATGACGCTAGGTCTGCTGCCGGTGTCGCCAACAGCGGGCAAAGGACCCTTTCAGGTACCCGACCCGGTACCCGTTTTGGGTGTTCAATACCCCCGTACCGCTATGTGCGCCAGCCCAGTTGATGCCGCCGCCGTCCGGCTTAGCCCCCGCGAACAGGAGGTCGCCCTGCTGGTGGCTGAAGGCCTGACGAACCGAGAGATCGCCGGTCGGCTGTTCATCTCGGAGCGGACGGTGGACGGTCATCTCGAGCACCTCCGCGAGAAGCTGGCGGTCAACACGCGCGCCCAAATCGCGACCTGGATCGTCCGCCAGGGCGCCGAGCGCGTCGTGACGTCCCGCGCCGAACCCGTCAAACCGCCACCGCAACCTTGGAAAGTCATCGCCATCCGCCACCCCTGGGTGGCGGTGGCGTTGGTTGTTGCCCTCGTAGCGTCCGGCCTCGTCTATTTGGCTGTCCGGCCGCCGAGTACAACGTCCTTTTCAGGCCCGAGGATCAAGACGATCGCCGGCACCGACGCCGGAGGTCCAACGTACCCTGGCGGCGGCTACGCGGGAGATGGCTTTCCAGCGGTCACCGCTCAACTTTCTCGACCGAGTGACGTCGCGGCCGGGCCCGGCGGCTTCATCTACATCGCCGACTATGGCAACCACGTCGTCCGCCGGGTGGCCCCCGACGGAAGAATCGCCACGCTGGCGGGCGGCGGGGCAAGCCGCCTCAGCGAGGGCGCGGTGGCCACCTCGGTGTCATTGCCCTACCCAAGCAACTTTGCATTTGACACGAGCGGCCTGCTGTACTTGCTTATGAGCCGGGACGGAAACCTGGAGGTCTGGAAACTCAGGTCAGACCGCACACTGACCCTCGCAGTCTCGCTAGGTCGTACCCGGGGCGGGCTAGGTCTGGTTTGGAAAGAGCCGCTGGGAGGGCTGGCGGTGGCGACCAACGGCACGTTGTACGTGGCCGACCGAGCGGAGAGCCGCATTTGGAGGTGGAGCCCCGGCGGCATGCCGACGCCATATGCCGGCTCGGGACAGGCCGGCTTCCTGGGAGACGGTAGCGCCGCCACCAGCGCCGAACTGTCGTTTCCCGCTGGCCTGGCGATCGATCAACTGGAGAACCTCTACATCGCAGACAGCGGGAACAACCGCATCCGTATGGTTGACCACCGCACCGGGATAATCAGCACGATCGCCGGCAGCAGCAGCATCTATGGTGACAGCGTGGATGGAGGTCTCGCGCTCGACGCCCGTCTCAACATCCCGTACGGAGTCGCGATCAGCGGCAACGGCGATATCGTCATCGCCGATACCGGGAACAATCGGCTTCGCGAGATCCGATCGGGCCACATCCTGGCGGTGGCCGGGACGGGCCGGGTCGGCTTCCAAGGTGACGGTGGCGCGGCAAGCCAGGCTGAGCTAAACGCTCCGCAAGCGGTCGCGTTCGACTCGAGCGGGAACTTGCTGGTCGCCGATACGGGCAACCACCGGGTACGCGAGGTGCTGCAACTATCGCGATGAGGTTGAGAGCGCTCTCGCAACTGATGCTTTTGGGCCTCGTCGTGACCGCGTGCCAGACGAGTCCCAGTTCGAGCCCTCCGAACCCGGTCACCGAGATCATCATCGCCAGCGACATGCCGATTTCGAGCCCGCAGAACCACGACTACATGCTCGCAATTCAACAGGCGATCCAGCTCGCAATAAGCCAGCACCCTGAGATCGGGGGATTCAAGCTCGCTTACATGCCGCTGGACGATGCCCTCGGCGACAAGGCATCAGAGGAGAAAGGCGCCCAGAACTTGCAGCAGATGACCGCCAACCCCCGCGTTCTGGGCATGATCGGCCCCATCAATTCGAACGTGGCGCCCGTCGAGATCCCAATCGCCAACGCCGCGGACCTTGTGATGTTGAGCCCCTCCAACACCAACGACTGCCTGACGCTGGACGCTCCTTTCTGCAACCCCATACCCAGGGCCCTTCGTGCGAATGGGCGCAATAACTATTTCCGAATCGCGGCGCCAGATTCCGCGCAAGGACGTGCTATGGCTCGCTTCGCGGTCGCCACATACCACGTCAAGCGTGTGGCTGCGCTCAACGAGCACCAGGAATTCGGCGCGTTGAGGATCGACAGTTTCGGCAAGGAGTTGGCCCGCGCCGGCGGTCAGCTGGTGCTCCGGCAGGACCTCGCCATGGGGACCACCGACTTCACTAGGTTCCTGGCGGCGGCAAAGGCCAAGGGTGCAGAGGCGATCTACGCAGTCGGTCCGGCTCAAGCCAGCGGCACTTGTGGGGCTCGGGCCCAGATGACGGGTGGCGGGTACTTTCTGGTCGACGATGCCCTGGCTAACGACCCGCTCTGCGCCAAGGACGCCGGAGACAACGCCGAGGGGATGGTGGGCACAATTCCCGACGTTGACCTCACCCTGAGCTCCGATGCGGCCGCGAAGACGGCAGTGGACGCCTATCGGAAGGCTTTTCCGAACACTCCGGATATCGGCATCGATTCATTTGTATTCGCCGCCTACGACAGCGCCCTGATCCTGATCGAGGCGATAACTGAAGCCATCCATGCCAACCAGGGCCGAATCCCAACCCGGCGGCAAGTCCTGGATACGTTCGCTACGTTGCATTTCAAAGGCGTAGCCGGCACCTACTCCTTCGACGCCAAGGGAGACGCCACCTCGCCGCCAATGTCTGTCTACCAGGTCAAGAACGGCGCCTGGGTATACCTGCGGCCAATCGACGCCAGCCCCTAGGGATGATCCACCCTACATGAACTACGTTCCTGGTCGACCTCGTCGCCTCGTGTTGTTTCGACTGGTTGCGCCCAACCGAAACCCTGCGCTCATACATAGATCCCGGGCATCATCCGTTTCGTAGCCGACCTTGAGTCGGGTTGCGCCTCGCTTGGCCGGCCGGTCGAGTCGAGCCGTGAGTACCGCACGCGCCAAACCAAGACGCTGATATTGGTCTCGGCGTAACTCGCGTTTCGGGTGGTTGACCCTAGGTCGCCGCGATGATGCGTCGCATCAGGCCAAGCTCGGTCTGATAAATGTGGGCCGACTTCACGCTCATCGTCAGCGTGCCGACCCCGACGCCGAGGTCGCCAGCCACTCGAGCTTGTAGTACTGCGAGCTCGACGAGATTCGCATAGCCCTTCGTCCCGAAGTCGATGGCGTGAGCGTAGACCCCGAGCTGTAGCTCGCCCTTGACGAGCCAGAAGTCGAGCAGGCTGACGCACGGGATGTAGCTGGTGTCGGTTAGTGGCTGGAACGTCGTGACCGTCGCATCGCGCGCCCATGGATTGGCGGTCAGTCGGTCGATCACCCAGCGGATCTGGTCGCGGCCCGCGTGGGCGTAGTCATACAGGCGCGTCGCGTAGCTGTCGGCATCACCGAGCTCTGCCACTCGGGTGTGGTCGGTAAAGTTCGCGTGCATCCAGGCCAACCGTTCGGGATCGCCGTGCTTGGCAATGATCGGATCGTCCACCGTGGGTGAATGCACGTCGAGAGTCGCGCGGAACACCTCGACGATTGGCTGTCCTTCCCAGCTCCCTACGACACCGCCTTTCAGAATCGCCGCCGCTATCCCTAGCCACGCCTCGCCCAGCGTCATCACTTCGATCCGCGCCGGTACGAAGATCTCAGTCATGGTCGCAGTCTATGGCGTGGTTGGGCTTCTATCCCAACCACTGCCATGGAAGCGTGAAAGGTTGTGACTGATGAGTGCTCAAGAGTCGCCTGGATTGAGCTCAGAAGTCACCTGCGTGCCGCCCGGATCGCATAGGCTGGCGCCATGGCGAAAGTCGAGCTCACGAGCACCAGCCTCATCGTTCATATCCAGGGCGCGGATCGCTTCTTCGCGATGAAGAGCCAATTCGAGGTGCCGCTTCAGCACATCGCTTCGGTCGATTCCGCCGCGGACGAGGCACGTCGGGTGTGGCACGGCCTGCGCGTCGGCGGCACCAACATCCCGGGCGTCATCACGGCGGGGCGCTTCGTCGAGCATGGAGAATGGGCGTTCTGGGACGTGCACGATCCGCAACGCGCGATTGCGATCCACCTGCGGGACGAGAGCTATGCAAAGCTGGTCGTCGGGGTCGAGGACCCGTCCGTCACGAGTGAGGCGATCAGGGCGGCGATAGGGCGGCTCTGATCTCCGCCAAAGGGCCCCACGATGACCGTTGCTACACCGAATAGCCGGCAAGCCAGACGTGCATCCGGAGCATTTGCCAGATGCCTTCAGGCACGCAGAACTTTTGTCGGTCGCTCCTCGCGGTAGGCAATCGCAAGCTCGTTCGCGATCTCGAAGTTTTCGCAGAACTTGTCGTTGCTGGTCGTCTTGCGGACCTCCGTTATTCGCGCGCTGAGCGCATTCCAATAGATGTCGATTGCAAAGGCGTCGAAAAGCAGGTCCCCCGGCAGCAACCCGTGCAGGGCCAGCGTGGAGATCTCCTCGAAGACGTGCGCGAGGGGGATCTCGTCGTCGGGCGTCTGCTGTGCGGTGAGGAGGCGCGCGAATGCGCTCGAAGTTGGCTCCTGGTGGAGTATCTGCATGATGCCGATGAACCCCGGAAGATCGTCACGCCGCGCCGTCCCGAATCGCGGGCGTAACTGACCGCTAGGGCTGTGAACTACTGGACCTGCCATCTCTGCCTCCGTAGGATTTCGTTGCTTTTCTGATCATAAGCCCTGGTTAGGGCATAGCCTCAGAGACGTGATGTCGCCGCATCACTCGACCAGCACGGTTTCTTCAGATGCCCGGCCGTCGACTGTGGACGACCTGAGTCGTTGCTGCCAGGGCCAGAGCTAGTAGCGCGCCGAGCAGAAACGCCAATCCGTCGAGTCGGTTCACCGCCAATGCGACAACCAGAAGGTCGCCCACCAAGCAATAAGCTCCGGCGAGCCGGAGCGCACGGCCCTCAAAAGGCCAACGTGGCCAGTCATGGAGACGGCGCCCGGTCAGGAGGACCCAAAGGCCCATTCCGGCTGTTGCGATCGCTATCACGACCAACGGATTGAAGGGGCCAGCGGCTCCGTCTCGATGCCCTTGGATCGTGCGGTAGCTCTCGACGAAGACGACGGCCCCGACCAGGACCACGAGACCGACACGGGCGAGCACTGATGCGGCGCGCTTGTTTCGCTTGCGATTGCCGGTCATCAAATACCCACCCTCGCTTTCGCCTTGGTTGGTGTCGCCGGCACTGTTCGGCGGCATCCCTTGATTCAGCCATGCGTCCACTGCACCAATGACTACGTTCCAGAACACAGACGGAGTGACGGGGCGGCTTTCCAAAATATCAAGCGCCTCCGCACCGTATCGCCGGCGCCACCACCTGGGATACAGCCGGAGGAGCAGCTTCATCGCGCACCCTCCAACTTTCGTGAGCCATAACGCACGACGCGATTCAAAGAGGCGAGGCGCGACTTGAGGTGGCCGACCCCAGTGTCGGTCAGTCGGTAGGGTCGTCGGCGGTCGACTGAAGCCTCCGCCTCAATGAGCCTCAGCCGTTCAAGGCGGTTGAGAGCGCCATACAACGTGCCCAGGCTCAGCGGGAAGCCGAGGGATTCACTTTCCTGAAGAATCGCGTACCCGTGCTTAGGCCCGTCCGCCAAGCAGGTCAGGACGACTAGCGCCGGGTCGGAGAAACGCCCGAGATCTGGTTCAGCTGCCGGTTGTGCCTTGCCCATGCTACGTCAACCATTATAATGGTTCTCGTAATATCGCGACCCTCGGGTTTGTGATTTCTGACTCAGCTGGCCACCCTGAACGCGACGGATCCGCTCAAGGCGCGGGTGAAATCGCCTTCGCCGAGGTCCTTTTTGTTGAGCTTGGACGGCCCAGGCAGCCAGTAGAAGTCCAGGCCCAGCCGAGGCTGGCATAGCCGCCAGGCTTGCTCCAGACGAGACCGGGGCCCAGGACGGCCGGGACCATCGGCCCTGTGTGAATCCCAGCCACACCCCCACATTTGAGGCGGAGGTGCCGGAAGTGCCCTGGACGGTTGGAGACGTGATGACAAAGGATGTCGTGACGGTCGGAGTCGACACTGACTTCAAGACTTGCGTGGATTGGCTTCGCGTCCGCCGCGGCGTCGTGGGTGTAGACAACACGCTCTCCTTCCGCCTCGACGACACCCACGCCCAATGCGGAGTTGGCACCAATGGCACATAAACTGTCCGCGAGGGAGAGACAGCAATGAAAGGTGATGTGTACCCGATGGACGGCGGCCTTGAGGTCCTCTCGGAGCCCATGTGCCGTGAGCTCCTCGCTTCGCGAGACCTCGGCCGTATCGCCTTTCCGCTCGGAGGCGACACCGAAATTTTTCCTGTCAACTACTCCACAGACGGCACCATCGTCGTGTTCCGGACCGGGACCGGCACGAAGCTGGCTCAGTCGACTGTCTCGAGGGTCGCGTTCGAGGTCGATGAATGGGACGAAGCCGAGAAGGTCGGCTGGAGCGTCGTCCTGAAAGGGGTGGCCCAGGAGGTGACCCTCGGCAGCGACCCGTTCGCAGCCGCTCTACGAGCACGCCCAGTTGTCCCGCTGGCGCCCGGCGAGCACGACTACTGGATCGCCATCTACCCTGCAACGATCAGCGGGCGTCGTTTCCGCGGCCACGTGTAGCGAAAGACGCCTCGCAGAGCGACCGCGGATAGTCACATTTCAGCAGGGTCATTCGACCCTGCCTCTGCGCCCGGCGCCGGCTGACACTCATCTCATCCTGAGTTGAGGTGAACGAAATGTTCAAGCACATCATGGTCGCCATAGACGGGTCCCCTTACTCGCAGCAGGCGCTGCCAACCGTGATCGAGGTCGCGCGAAAGTTCCAGAGTGACGTTCTCGTCCTGCACGTGTGCGAGCACGACCGAGGCCGGGCGGTCGTTTACTCGAACGAAAGCCCGGCTCAAGCCACACAGCTCGTCGGCAATGCGGTCAGGCTCATCAGCATGGCCGGCATCACCGCTGAAGGCCGGTTGAACGACGTCGCAGCAGGACACGTTGCGAAATCCATCGTTGAAACGGCGTCAATCAACAACGTCGACTTGATCGTGATGGGCTCCCGAGGCCTGTCCGACGTCCAGGGCATGTTGCTGGGGAGCGTCACCCACCAGGTCATCAAGATGGCGAACATACCCGTGCTCGTCGACCGGACCCGGCGAGTCAAGGAGCCGGTCGCGGAAACCGCACCTCACGAGACCCGACAAACCACGCTCGTCTCCAGCTAAGCGACTGAGGATCAGACCGAACCTAAATTCCGAACCTGGAGCCGGGGCGCGTTGGGCGAACCCGGCTCCAACAATCCAGGGTCAGCGGCCCCCTGGTAACGATCGCGCTCGTGGGCGCACGGTCCAACGCGATGCCAGCCGCTCGATTCTCCGCACCGCGGCCGGTCGCCTGAAGCCGGCAATCGGCAGGTGGGGCCCACGCGGGCGGCGGCCGAAGAAAAACGACTTGCCGAATTCGACCAGCGTCAAGTACACGACAACCATCAGCGCCAGGATCGCGAGAAAACCGAAAGGCAGGGGTGTGAACCCGAACCAGGCGCCGAGGGGCGTGAACGGGAGGAAGAGGCCCACCGCCACGATGCCGATGGTGCCCACCGTCAACGCCAGCCCAGGACGGCTGCGGAAGAACGGGGAGCGGCGCGTCCGGATGGCGAAGATGACCAGGCTCTGCGTCGCCAGCGATTCAGTGAACCACGCAGTCTGAAACAGGCTCCCGCGCGCGTGGAACAGAAAGATCATGACCCCGAAGGTAATGAAGTCGAATATCGAGCTGATCGGGCCGAAGAAGAGCATGAAGCGGCGGATCAAGTGGATGTCCCATTGGGCCGGGCGCTCCAGCAGCTCGGGGTCGACGCTGTCTGTCGGGATCGTCATCTCGCCGCTGTCGTAGAGCAGGTTGTTGAGCAGGATCTGGGTGGGGGTCATCGGCAGGAAGCTCAACAGCAGCGAGCCGCCCGCCGCGCTGAACATGTTGCCGAAGTTGGAAGAGGTCCCCATGAGGATGTACTTCATCGTGTTGGAAAAGATCCGCCGCCCCTCGAGAACACCACCGGCGAGAATCCCGAGATCCTTGCCCAACAGGACGATGTCGGCGGCGTCTTTGGCAACCTCGCTGCCTGTGTCGACTGAGATCCCTACGTCGGCATCGCGCAGCGCGATGGCGTCATTCACTCCATCCCCCAGGAAGCCGACGTCTTTGTTGAGGCCGCGTTGCGCGGTGATGATCCTCGACTTCTGTTCTGGCGAGACCCTCGCGAATATTCCGGTCCGCGGAATCCGCTCCAGCAGTTCCTTGTCGCTCATCTTCTCGAGCTCAGGCCCACTGATCGCTTCGCCGAAGTCGAGGCCGAGCGCGCGGCAGACAGATGCCGCCACCAGCGCGTTGTCGCCGGTGACGAGCTTGACCTCGATCCCAAGGGCCTTGAGCTGAGCCAACGACTGGGCGGCATCTGCTTTGGGGGCATCAAGAAACGTGATGAAACCTTTCAGCTCGAGGTCCCGCTCATCGGACAAAGCGCATTTAGGCTCGCCCCGCCAGGCGCGCGTCGCTACCGCGACCACACGCGCGCCCGAGGCGAAGAGGCGGTCCAAAGTAGCCTGGGCCACCGGAGCCACATTGACGCAACGGATCAGGAGAGATTCCGGAGCTCCCTTTGTCACGAGCATGCGACTGCCATCGGGACCTTCGACCAGGGTCGACATCAAGCGCCGCTCGTGATCGAAGGGCAACTCGTCGACGCGTTGATAGCCGGACGGAGGAACTCCGGCACCGAGCAACGCCGCATCCAGGGCATTGCCTGATGCTCCAGGGTCCAGGCTCACGCCGGAGGCACAGAGAAGGCCGAGGTGCAGCACTTCATCACTCGACGCCCCCGCCGGGTCGATCGCGTCCTGGTAGCTGATCCTGCCTTCGGTGAGAGTGCCAGTCTTGTCGGTGAAGAGGATCTCGATGTTTCCAAGGTCTTCGATGCTGACCAGTCGCTTAACGACGACGCCCTGGCGAGCGAGCCGGCGAGCCCCCGAAGCAAGGCTGACCGTGACGATAGCCGGAAGCAGCTGGGGGGTGAGCCCGACCGCGATCGCAAGGGCGAACAGCGCCGATTGAAGGATCGGCCGGCCGAGCAGCGAGTTTGCAATGAAGATGCCACCCGCCAGGACCGCGGTCACGCGCACGAGCAGGATCGAGAAGCTTCGCAGCCCGCGTTGAAAGACCGTTTCCGGCTGCCGCTCGCCCAGCCGGAGCGCGATCTTGCCGAACGCAGTCCGCGGTCCAGTCTGGAGAACGATGCCGGTGGCAGTCCCGCCACGCACCGTAGTGCCCATGTAGGCGATCGACCGCAGCCCCAGCTCCATGAGGTCCGGCTGCTTTTCGGGCTCCGGCCGTTTGGTCTTTGCCATCGCCTCACCAGTGAGCACCGCCTCGTCGCACTCGAACTCCCGGGCTTCGAGCAATCGCAGGTCGGCGGGAACCAGGTCGCCCGTCCGAAGGACCACGACATCACCCGGCACCACCTCGGTGACGTCCACCGGGAGCTGAGCTCCATTTCGGAGCACCAGCGTCCGGTGGTGGATGCTGGCGTGAAGTGCCTCGACGACTCGCTCGGATCGGTACTCGTTGAAGAACCCGAGGCCGACGCTGAGGCCGACGATGGCCAGGATGATGATCGCGTCCGTGCGCTCGCCAACGATCAGCGACACGATCGTCGCTGCTGCCAGCAGGATCAGAAGCGGATTGCGTAGCTGACGGCCGAGCACCGCCAGAGGCTGCGCACCGTGGCTCCGGATGGCGTTGGGACCAAAGTAGCGGAGCCGGACCGCCGCCTCCTGAGCCGGCAGCCCTGACTCGGCACTGGCCAGCCGGGCGACAACCTCAGTAGGGCTCAGTCGCGCAGCTTCGATGAGCTCGATGCCTGACAGCATCGGCGACGGAGTCTGGGCGATTGCATTCGTCATGCGCCCCATTTAACTCTCGCTTGCTGCATGCGGGGTCAGGGTCGAACGGCCCGCTCGCGCAAGGTCACCCGTACATATCGCAAATTGGCCGCAGGCGTCAGCGTTAGGAGCATGAAGGTAACCGAGATCATGTCTCAGCCCGTAATCACAGTCACGCCGCAGACGGGAATCAAGGCGGCGGCCGAGCTCCTGGTGGAACACGGCATCTCTGCAATGCCGGTGGTCGACTCGACTGGGCGTCTCGTCGGCATCGTCTCGGAGGCTGACCTGATCCCCATGGAGGCGAGACCAGATCCGCGCTCTCAAGCGACGCCGCTGGCGCCGACCTCCGGCAGCACTCCGCGAAAGGTCGCACAGGTCATGACGCGAAACGTCGTCGTGGTCACCGCCGAGAGCGAGGTCGCGCAAGCAGCCAGGGCGATGCTGAATAGCAACGTGAAGCGAGTCCCGGTGATGAGCGGGCGCCGCATAGTCGGGATTGTCAGCCGCCGGGACCTGGTCAAGGTCATCGCCCGGACGGACGAGCGGATTGAAGGCGAGATCAACGATCGGCTGGCCGAGCTCGGCTTGGTGACCGCCGGGTCCCCGGTCAAAGTCGCCGACGGGGTGGCCACGGTGGCAGTTGATTACCAGGGAACGGCCCGGAGGCTTGTGGAGTCGGCTGTCCTCCAGGTTGCCGGCGTGCTCGAGGTACGTTTTGCGGCGCCGAACCCAGGAGCTACAGGTGGCGAGCACATAACTGGCCAACGTGGCGAGTCCGAGCCTGCCGAAAGCCACACGGCTGCGGCGTCTGCCGCCGAAGGTAAGCGCAATGCGTAAGCAGCGGTCATTTCGGATATTGCAGAGCGATGGCGGAAAGAGACAGGTCGGCAGCGCTCATCTGCGATTCATGCCTGCGATCGAGTCTCACTGGTTGACCACTTTCGACCTGCGCTGGTTGGAGCATCTTCGAGAAGAGCGCCGGTCCTCCGGTGCCGGCGGCACAAGGTTCGCGTCCACCGGATGACCCGATCGGGCGACGCTCACCGGGTCAACATCCACGAAACCGCTTTTGCTATTCGGGCATCATGGCCAGGAGCAAGGAATGACCACTAGCGATCGGGGACGGCTCGGAAGACCAGATAGCGCCACTGTTTCGGCTCCATTGAGTCGAGAGGACCTGCGCCGCATCGACGCCTATTGGAGGGCTGCGAACTACCTTTCAGTCGGACAGATCTATCTGCTCGACAACCCTCTACTGATCGAGCCCCTGAAGCTCGAGCACATCAAGCCGCGCCTCCTCGGCCATTGGGGGACGACCCCGGGCCTGAACCTGATCTACGCACACGCGAATCGGGTCATCAAAGAGCGCGACCTCGATGCGATCTATGTCATGGGGCCGGGTCATGGTGGCCCGGCGGCGGTCGCCAACGCCTACCTGGAAGGCACTTACAGCGAGGTTTACACCGATATCACCCGGGACACCGCCGGCCTGCGCAAGCTCTTCCGTCAGTTCTCGTTTCCGGGTGGCATCCCGAGCCACGTAGCGCCCGAAACGCCCGGCTCTATCCACGAGGGTGGCGAGCTCGGATACGCGCTGGTGCATGCCTACGGAGCGGTGTTCGACAACCCCGGCCTGACGGTGTTCTGTGTCGTCGGCGACGGCGAGGCGGAGACAGGACCGCTGGCGGCCAGCTGGCACTCGAACAAGTTCGTGAATCCGCGGCGCGACGGCGCGGTCCTGCCGATCCTGCATCTGAACGGATACAAGATCGCCAACCCGACGGTGCTCGCCCGAATACCCGAAGAGGAGCTGGAACGGCTGCTCGAGGGTTACGGGCATGCGCCTCTGTTCGTGACTGGGGATGAGCCGCAGGCCGTACACCAGGCCCTTGCGGCGGCCATGGATATCTGCCTAAACGAAGTTGCGCGAATCCAAAAAGAAGCTGCCGGAGGCGGCCAGAGCGTACCTCCCCGCTGGCCGATGATCGTGCTGCGCACGCCCAAAGGCTGGACCGGGCCCAAAACTGTCGACGGGCTGCCCGTCGAGGGAACTTTCCGCGCCCACCAGGTCCCCGTCACCGACTTCCAGGCCAAGCCGGAACACCTGCAGATCCTCGAGAAATGGATGCGAAACTATCGCCCAGGGGAGCTGTTTGATGGTAACGGTCGCTTAGTCGGGGAGCTCGCTGCCCTACCTCCGCGCGGCGCGCGACGCATGAGCGCCAATCCGCACGCCAACGGCGGGGCCCTACTGGAGGATCTACGGCTGCCCGACTTCCGGGATTACGCGGTGGCGTTTCCCGGGCCTGGCATCACCAGTAGCGAGGCAACGCGCGTTCTCGGCGCGTATCTGCGTGACGTCATCGCTCGCAATCCCAACAACTTCCGGATCATGGGCCCTGACGAGACCGCGTCCAACCGACTGGGCACCGTCTTCGAAGCGACCGACCGCGCGTGGGATGCCGAGGTGCTGCCGGGTGACGATCATCTGAGCCCGGATGGGCGTGTCATGGAGGTGTTGAGCGAGCATTTATGTGAGGGTTGGCTCGAGGGCTATCTGCTCACGGGTCGGCATGGCCTCTTCAACTGCTATGAGGCATTCATCCACATCATCGACTCGATNNGGCGCCAGGACCACAACGGCTTCTCCCACCAGGACCCCGGCTTCATCGACTACGTCGTCAACAAGAAGGCCGAGGTCATACGTGTTTATCTGCCTCCGGACGCCAACACCCTGCTCTCGGTCGCAGACCACTGCCTTCGCAGCCGCAACTACGTCAATGTGATAGTGGCCGGCAAGCAGCCGGCCCTCAACTACCTTTCTATGGATGAGGCGGTGGCACACTGCACTCGCGGACTCGGAATCTGGCAATGGGCGAGCAGCGACCAGGGGGGCGATCCCGACGTCGTGATGGCTTGCGCCGGAGATACGCCGACGCTTGAGACGCTGGCCGCGACCGACCTCCTTCGGCGCCATCTCCCCCATCTCAAGGTCCGCTTCGTGAACGTGGTCGACCTCATGCGCTTACAACCGCCCAGCGAGCACCCGCATGGTCTGTCAGACGATGAGTTCGACGCCCTGTTCACCACCGACCGGCCGGTCATCTTCGCCCATCACGGCTATCCGTGGCTGATCCATCGCCTCACGTACCGGCGAACCAACCACCAGAACATCCACGTGCGCGGCTACAAGGAGGAGGGGACGACCACGACTCCTTTCGACATGGTCATGCTCAACGACCTCGATCGTTTCCACCTGGTGATGGACGTGATCGACCGCGTTCCAGGCCTGGGTTCGAAAGCCGGGCATATCCGCCAGGAGATGGCCGACGAGCGACTGCGACTCAGGCAGTACACGCGTGACTTCGGTGACGATCCCGATCACATTCGCCGCTGGATCTGGCCGTACTAGGACGCGGTATGCGCGTACTGGTGGTCAACGCCGGCTCGAGCTCGCTTAAGGTGAGCCTTGTCGGTCCGGACGATGCGATCCTGGCGAAACGCGAATTCGACGCAAAGGCCGGGCGCTTCGAAGACGACATGCTGAAAGAGGCGGTCAGTGCGATGGATGGCTTCGAAGCTATTGGCCATCGCGTAGTTCACGGGGGTTCGCGCTACTCCGCATCGGTGCGGATCGGCCCTGAAGTGATCGATTACCTCGCGACGATCACCGACCTCGCCCCTCTCCATCTGCCGGCGGCACTTGCGGGAATCGCTGTCGCCACCAAGGCGTTTCCGGACACACCAGCGATCGCGTGCTTTGACACCGCGTTCCACTCACATATGCCGGCAGCAGCATCGACATACGCCATCCCTGAGGAATGGCGCGAGCGCCACGGGATTCGGAGGTATGGCTTTCACGGCTTCTCCCACTCGTACTCCGCGCGCATGGCTGCAAAGCTGCTCCGCAAGCCCGAGGGCGAGCTGCGCGTGGTCACATGTCACCTCGGATCTGGCGCCTCGCTAGCAGCGGTCAGGGGCGGCCGTTCGGTCGACACCACGATGGGGTTCACGCCCCTGGAAGGCCTCGTCATGGCCACTCGCTCAGGTAGCGTCGACCCAGGAATGTTGCTTTGGCTCGAACGGCATGCGGGGTTGACCGAGCCGGAGCTCAACGACGCACTTGATCGGAGGTCTGGGCTGGTGGCGCTGGCCGGCACTGGCGACATGCGCGAGCTTCTACAGCGCGCCACAGCGGGTGACGCGAAATCAACGCTCGCGTTTGACGTCTATATTCACCGACTTCGCGCTTGCATCTCGTCGATGGCCGCCGCGATGGGTGGGCTCGACGCAGTCGTATTCACGGGTGGGGTCGGCGAGAATGCACCAGCCGTGCGGGCGGCGGCGGCGGGCGGGCTGGGTTTTCTCGGCCTGGCGATCGACCCGACGCTGAATGCGCAGGCTTCCGGCGACGTCGATATCAGCTCCACCACCGCAAGCGTCCGCACGCTGGTGATCCACGCCCACGAGGACGTCGAGGTGGCGCGCGACGTACGCGATGTGCTGGCAAGGGCTCCCTAGAGAGGGACCAATCCACGCCGCGGATCGGGCGGATGTGGCTCTGGCCCAGGGGCCCGAACTTGGCATGACGTTCGGCCCTTTCAAAACGGCCATGCGAGCGCATTAATGGTCATGTCGGGCGCACATCATCCAATCGCGACTCGACGGAGGTGATTTGCCGTGAACAGCGTGGTCATTTACGGATCGCGGCATGGAAACACACAGGAGGTCGCCGAAGCGATAGCACGTGAGTTGCGACACCACGGTCCAGCTCAGCTGTTCTCTGTTGACGAAGCGCCTTTGGTGCTGCCGAAGAAGACCGACCTCGTGGTGGTCGGCGGCCCCACCGAGGCGCATCGAATGACGGAGCCGATTGCCAAGTTCTTCGACCAGTTGGGGAGGGGACAGCTGGAGGGGATCTCGGCCGCGGGATTCGACACCCGTTTGAGGTGGCCACGGTGGCTCTCTGGCTCAGCGGGCGCCGGCATCACGGCCAGGCTTCGTGGAGCGGGCGCCACAGTCATAGACCCGGGGGCTAGCTTCGTCGTCGCCGGAAAGTACCCCGTGCTGGAAGCCGGGGAGCTCGAGCGCGCCACCACATGGGCAGCTTCGTTGGCGGCAAAGGTCGACTCGCGTGTTCCGGATGCCGTCCGCTGATGCCGGAGGTGACCGGGGTGTCCAGCCGGGCTAAGTCTCTCGCCAGGCTGGGCCCCCTGTTGGTGCCGGCACTAATGGCCACGACCTTGCCGGCAAGCCTGCCGCTAGGTCAATGGCCCTCAATTAAAGGGGGCCAAGAGCCCTGTCCTGAGGGTCCGACATCGACGATGTTCATCTCGTCGCAGACGTATTAGAGGAGTTGGATATGGCTATAGATGGCGGGCGCATTCGACGAATCGTGGTTGGTGTTGATGGCTCCGAGCATTCCGAGGCTGCCATCAAGTGGGCGGTTCGGATGGCCAAGGGGATGGGATCCGAAGTTGTTGCCGTCTTCGCGATTGCCCCGCCCATCTACTTTGACGCCAGCTTCATGGCCCCCGTCGTGCCGCCTCAGTTCGACGAGGAGTGGCGAGCTGGAATGAAGCAGGAATTTGAGGGTCAGTGGTGCAAGAGCCTGCGAGACGCGGGCATCCGGTACCAGACAATCATGGAAGATGGCCGGCCGGCGTCCGTGATCGCAAAGGTCGCTGAAAGTGTCAATGCCGACCTGATCGTGGTCGGCCGCAGAGGCAGAGGTGGTGTCGCAGAACTTTTTCTCGGTAGCGCGAGCCATGAGTTGGTCTTGCACTCCAAGCGACCAATCCTTGTGATCTCGACCGAACCGCCAACCCAATCAACGTAATAGGAGCGGAGCGCCCCTCGACCTTCGAGTTACCCCGTAAGAACATGCGGGGCGCCACCCAAAGTTAACCAAAGCTCACCAGTTCTCGCCGATCGGCAGGTTTAGCGGCCAGGGTGTCAGCGCAAGCAGGTCGCGCGCCGAGAGAAACCCGATAACCCGACCGCCCTCGGTCACCGGAATGTGCCTAACGTGATGCTTGATCATGATCGCCGCCGCCTCGGCAGCCAGCTTGCCGGCCTCGATGGTCCGTGGATCGTGAGTCATGTACTCGGAGACCTGCGTGGCCGCGGGGTCGCGGCCATCGGCAATCGCGCGCATGAAGTCGCGCTCAGTTATGACGCCGACGATCGCCTGATCGTCGAGCACCGCCAGAACACTTGTCCGGTGCACCCGCATCCGGGCTGCGGCGTCCACCAGGGATTGCCGCAGCTCGGCGCGGACCGTTGACTTTCCCATCAGCTCACGGACTGTGGTGCTGGCGGCAGGGTGGTCGACCCGACGTATGACTCGCATCTCGAGCCCACCATAGCCCTCGGCGGCAGCTGTTCCGAGGGGACCCTTACCCCTCAAACGGGGGCCAAAGGTCCCATAGCGGTCCTGCGCTGCCATGGCGAGGCCAGCTCGCCAGGCCAAGACGATGACCCATGCCCCACCGGTAGCTCGAACCTGTGCCAAAAGGTCCCCTCGACAAGGGCCGATCGGCAGTCGCATTGGCTGGTGGTTGAGGCCTAGCCTTGCCTCATGAAGCACCTTTTGCTCGCAATTGACCGCAGCTCACAATCGTGGGAAGCAACACGCCTGGCGGTTCACATGGCGCCAAGACTCAAGGCCCGAGTCACAGTGCTGAGCATCGTTGTGCCCGGGGCACCGGAGAAAGAGGCAAGGGAACTAGGCGGTCGCGAGTACGGCGCGACACGCGAGCTGGTTGATGACGTCGTGAAGATGCTCGCGGCGGCCGGCGTCAATGCAAGGGGCGAAGTAGGAACCTGCAGCCCGCACGCTGTCGCTGAAAAAATATTGAGCTCGGCAACCCGTCTCGAAACTGACTTGATCATCATGGGCTCTCGAGGTCGGGGCGAGCTGACCGGACTCCTGCTTGGCAGCGTCAGCCACGAAGTGGCGATGAGAGCAAATTGCCCGGTGGTCATCGTCCCCACTGGCGCCGCCACAATTGCTGAGCCACGACGGATCGTCCTGGTTGTTGACGGCGAAGGCGACCTTGAAAGACCCGTGGCCGTGACCGCTGAGCTCGCTCGTGCGCTCAATGCCGAAGTCGAGGTCGTGTGCGTGGACCGCACGTTGGGCGACGACGGCGAGAGCCGCGATTTGTCTTCAGCCTCAAACCCAGACGAGGAAGCAGTCGCCGCGGCTGCAGCCACCCTCATGAAGGCGGGATTGAATGTGCGGCGGCGCATGATCGACAATCGCCGGGGATTCGCCCCGGAAGTAGCTCGCGAGGTCGTAGCGGGAGGGGCCGACATGGTCGTAATCGGAGCGCGCGCCATCGGGTTCATCGGTAGTGACGTCGCTGCCGGTGCGGCTGAGGCAGTGTTGCATCGCACCCACCGGCCTGTTGTGGTCGCTCCGGCCCGCCGGCGCGTTGGCAGATTATCCCGATAAACCCCTAACCTCCGACCCGCCCCACATAGATAGACGAACAGGCCACATCTGCTAGCGATAGGGCGGCATCGTCGAGGTTCTTAGCCTCAATCTGTTAAAGCTGGATGGTGCGGTTAGTGGTCCGGGCTCACTCAGGCGCCTCCCGCACCAGTGTGGAGTGGGATGGCGCGGTCCTGCACGTGCGAGTCACAGCGCGCGCCGTCGAGGGCGCGGCCAATCGGGCACTGATCCAGGCGGTGGCGGACGCGCTCGGCGTTCGGCGTTCGGCCGTCAGCCTGGTCGCCGGCCACCAGTCGCGTGAAAAGCTCGTCGAGGTGAATGGCCTTGACCAGGCCAATCTAGACCGCCTGATTCAACAATGAGCGATCTCGTGGACGGCACCGCCTGCAACCACTACTCGCTGCTGCGGACCATGGAAGCCGCTTTCCGCCTTCCCCGCCTGGCGCACGCTTGTGACAGCATCGTGCCGATCATGACCCGGTTGTTCGGGGGTCTCAACTAAGCCGACATTTGTTTGGGGGAAAGACCGGCTTCGCGCCATATGGTGCGAAGCCCGCCGAGTTATTGGAACTTCGCGGCCACGCCCCCTGTTGATGACATGCCTTGATGACCGATCAGTCTTCGGGAAGAGCAGCAAAAGCCTTCTTTGTTTTCATATACCACCCCATTCCTGCTACGGGCTTTTTTCACCTGCCCTTCATGCTCTCCCGGGCGGCTTTGTGCGTTTCATCACCGCTTGCGGCCATTTCCTTTAGATGCTTGTCTTGCGCGTTTATGACCTCATCAGCCTTGTTGCCATGGAACGCAGCATCACATGGTCCACCCATTTGTTGACATGTCATGGTTTTCATAAGTTATCTCCTCAGCTCACTGCTTTCTTCACGAGCGCGCGGATCCTTGCCTCGTCGTCGGCGGTCAATTTCATGAGCGCGTACGAGTTCGGCCACATGGCGCCGTCGTCGAGTTTCGCCTTGTCGGTGAAGCCGAGCGTCTGGTATCTGGCTTTGAACTTCCCCGCGTTTTGGAAGAAGCAGATGATGTTGCCGTCCTTGGTGTACGCGGGCATCCCGTACCAGGTTTTCGGCGCGAGCGCCGGTGCTGCGGCTTTGATAAGAGAGTGGAGATTCTTGGCCATGGTGCGATCTGGTTCCTGCATCTTTGCAATCGCCGCAAGCAGTTCAGTTTCCCCGTCGGCCTTGGCCGCCTCGGCCTTGAGCTCCCGGGCGCGCTCCTTCATCGCGGCCTTTTCTTCGGCGCTGAATCCTTTGGATGTCTTGCCGTTAGCACTGGTGCGCTTCGCGGACTGCTGAGCGGCCCTCTTTGCAGGTTTTCTCTCAGCCATTGCGAAGCACCTCCGTGCGCCGAAGAATCGCAAGTGAATCCAGAACACCGGGAAGGTTCTTCTGCAGGAATAGGGTCCATCCCCCTTCCGCGCCATTCCGGAAGGGCTTGTTGTCGCCCTCGATGGAGTCGAAACCGACTTGTTCGAGGCGCAGTTTAGTGCCGTTCCCCGTGCTCGCGAGGTGGTATGTCACCGTGGTGTTGACCGGTCCGCTGGTCCACGTGTAGGTGAGACGGTGCGGCTCATCGACGTTGAGCACCTCACAGTCGACCGTACCGCCCCGGCCGCCCTGCCCGTCCGGATAGGCCATCGTGAACTTTGCTCCAACTTCGGCTTTGAATCCGCTCGCTGGCATCAGCCACTGCGAGATCGCATCATCAGTCGTCAAGGCCGTCCACACGACGTCGATGGGATGCGCGTACTCGACCTCCTGAACAACGGCGTCGCTCGAAGATTCGATCATGAGGGCTCTCCTTTATGGGTGCGTTCTTGTTGCTGATTGGTGCGGTCGAGATAGCCACCGAGGCGGGACATGCGGTCGTCCCAGAAACGTTCGTACTGACGCATCCATTGATACGCGATGGCGAGCTGCTGCGGACGCAGCGCGTAGCAGTTGGTCCGTCCCTCGCGCCGGCCCTCAATCAGCCCGGCATCGAGGAGGATGCGCAGATGTTGCGAGATCGCCGGGCGCGACACCTTGTAGGCGCTGGCTAGCTGGTTGACGGGCTTCTCTCCAGAGGCGAGGGAATCGAGCAGGGAGCGGCGCACCGGGTGCGCGAGGGCGACGAAGACGTCGTCGAGGGAGAGAGCATCCATAGGTAAGGGATAGCTTACCTTATCGGGGTGCTAGAGCCGCTTTGGCGTTGGCGATGTCCTTCACGGGTAGACCAACAAATGAATTCCTTGGATTCACGAGTGCCTCCTGTACATGAATGGTGATGTCCATGGCGGTCATGCTAGCTACGGCTCGGTCGCCGGCGCTTCTCGATTCCTGACCGGTCTGGTCACGTGTTTTGCCACGCACGACGGCTGCTCCGCCGGCGCGCTGCGCAGGTCATGACTGCGATCGCCGGACGGCTCAGCGAAGCTGGCTGATGCGGACCTCGTTGCCCGCCGGATCCCTGAAGGCGCAGTCGAGGTCGGCGGTGGCCAGGATGATGCAGGCGTAGCTGCCCTTGGCCATCATCTCGACGATCGTGCGGCGCTCGTCGCCTGTGATGCCTGGGGTGGCCATCGGCCACAGGTCTGCTTCGTCGAGGTTGGCCTAGTCGGCGCTTCGCCGACCTCGCATCGCTCGAGACCCGGCCGTGACCCGGCTGGGGACTGAAGGGCGAGCAGTAAGTCGCCCGCTGGCCTGAGCGCCTTGGCGTTTCTTACTCGTTCGACTTCGTCGGTGTCGGCGCCGGCGATAGACACGTTCAGAGCTCGGTCGAAGACACCACGCGCGAGCACTAGGATCGCTACATGCTTGCCTGAATTCGGCCTTCGCCCACCGCCTCCGCTCGCAGGATGTGGACGTCAACGCCGGACAGGCGGCGAATCACTTCACTTGTGGTGTCGCCGGGCAGCCAGCGAGAGCGGCGTCTATGGCCGAGGATCACCTCGGTCGCCAGCGACTCATGAATGTGGTCGACCAACGCTGCAGCCACCGACCGGCCATGAAGATGCACATACTCACCCCCCAGCTGATGGGTCAGTGCCGCGTAGCCACCCATCCAAGCTTTTTCCTCATCGGTCAGTTGCCTCGTTCTGACCGATACGACCGCGAACTTTGCATCCTGAGCCGCCGCGTAGGCGTGGGCGCGCCGGATTCTGCGTTCGAGGTCTCGTTGCGGCGCGATGCACAGAACAATGCGTCCTCGGACCTCCCAAGGCGTGTCGACATCGTTCTCGCGCATAAAGCCGACGAGCTGACGGTCGGCATGCTCGGCGATGACTCGGAAGGCAGACTCACGAAGAGCCTCCAGCGCGTTCAGACGCAGGTCGCGCTGCAATGCCACTGCGAGCTCAGCAGGGGACAGGATCTGCTGCTCTCGCAGGCGCTGGAGCAGGTCGGCAGGCGTGATGTCGACGAGCTCCAGTTCATCGATCGCCTCGAGGGCTCCGTCTTCGATGAGCGGCCGCGGCGGCGCTTTTCCGAGCATCGACGCGAAAGCGCTTGCCGTGCTTTTGATCGACAGCACGTGCAGTGTCGCGAGCACGGTGATCCCCGCCGCCAACAAACGCGAAACTGACTCCAGCCGCGCCTTGCCGTCCGCGTCCGCCTCGGCAAGGTCATCGATGCATACAACCTCGGGATTGCGGGCGAGTACGGCATCAACGTCGAGGCGCATCTCCGCGCGCCTATGACGTGCGGCACCCAGCACCTCAACGTCGCGTAGCGACTGGTCAGCGTCCCCGTGAACGCGGTAGGCGGCCACGATCACATCGGTTCCCCGACCGGATCGCCGGCGCGCTTCATCGAGCATGGCCGTGGTCGCGCCGGCACCCCGCGCGTAACCGAGGTACACGCGGAAAAGGACCCGTCGTCGCGTCTCCGCCGAGACTCGCTTGAGCACCTCCATCGGGTCTGGGCGCACCGCATCGCGACTGCTCATCGCGCCAGCCTCGCGATGACGTGCACGTCCGAGGTCGGCAGCTGGTCGATGATCCGGTCCACGACGGTCGGGCGGAACCGATTCAAGACCGATGACGTGATGAACTCGCCCACCACCACATGCTCCACGGCCAAGTCACGAGCCGCCTGAATGACCGCGGTGGCTATGTCGGAGCCGCGCAGCACTACGAACGAGGCTCCAAGCTGCGTCGCGAGGATCCGATAACGCATCAGGTGGGCGGACGGCGTCGCGTCCGTCTGGACGGTGACAACGATGCAGGTCCCGCCGAGCCGCCGAGCCAGGCGCGACCCCCGCCGGACTAAGTCCTCAGACGATGGTCCGCCCGAGACCGCAACAAGCACGTCCTCGGGAGACGCGAGCACGTGTCGCGACCGTGCCATCGAGTCGGCTACCAGACGCAGCCCGATCTGACGCATGGCCGATAGGTTCTGAGGCCGAAAGAAGTTTGCCAACGCAGTCTCGACCTTGTCCTGCGCATAGACGTTTCCATGCCGCATCCGCTTGCGCAGCGCCTCGGGCGTGATATCGATGAACTGGATCTCATCGGCGCCATCCAGTACGCGATCCGGGACTGTCTCGCGAACGACGATGCCGGTCACCTTCTCGACCAGGTCCTTCACGCTCTCAACGTGCTGGACGTTGACAGTCGTGATGACGTCGATGCCAGCCGTTCGCAGTTCCTCCACATCCTCCCATCGCTTGGTGTGACGCAGGCTAGGGACGTTCGTGTGCGCCAGCTCGTCCACCAACACGACCTCGGGCCGGCGCGCCAACACCGCCTCGAGGTGCATCTCCTCGAGGAGCGTCCCCCGATATGGGACTTTGGCGCGCGGTATGACCTCTAGGCCGGCCAGCAGCTCGACGGTACGCGGGCGGTTGTAGGTCTCAACGTACCCGACGACCACGTCGTGGCCGTGTCGCGCGAGCTGATGCGCCTCGCCCAACATCGCGTAGGTCTTGCCGGCGCCGGGGGTTGCGCCCAGGTAGACCTTCAAATGACCGCGTCGCTTCTCGGTGGCCGCGGCATCGGTCTGCGCGTAGGAGCGCATGTGCAGGGTAAGGCTAACCCGCTTCTCCGTTGTCCAGCGCCAGATTCAGCTCCAGCACGTTCACGTACTGTTCGCCGAAGATCCACAGCATCCGCCCGTGCACGTATTTCTCGGCCAAGGCCCGCACCTTCGCCTCATCCAGGTTGCGTGCTTGCGCGACGCGATGGACCTGAAGCAGCACGGACGCCTCCGTGATATTTGGATCGAGGCCACTGAAGTCGCCGGTCACTATGTCAACCGGGACCTGGTCGTTCGGACCCATACCATTGACCTGACGAGTGGTCCGGGCCGAGCTTGCCACGCGGTCGATGAGCGTCTGGTTGCTGGGCCCAAGGTTGCTGCCGTACGAGTTGTCGGCCGCGTACCCGTTGGCGGAGTACCGGCCCTGGAAATACTTGTCAGCGCTGAACTGCTGGCCGATCAGCGTGGAGCCCACAACCTGCCCGTTCTTGACAATCAGGCTGCCATTGGCCTTGTCGTGGAAGATGACCTGGATGAGGCCGGTCATGGCGACTCCGTAGACGAGGCCGGTCACGACCGCGAATACCAGAGTCAGCCTGATGGCTTGCGCTAGCTCCCTTGACAGAGACTTGAACATCTTTTCGAAGGCTCCTAGGCGGCCAGATGGACCGCGGTGACGATGACATCGATCAACTTGATTCCGATGAACGGCGCGATGATGCCGCCAAGGCCGTAGATCAACAGGTTGTTGCGCAGCAATGCCGACGCGCCGATCGGCCGGTACCGCACCCCGCGCAGGGCGAGTGGGACCAGGGCGATGATTACCAGCGCGTTGAAGATCACGGCCGACAGCACTGCGCTGTTGGGGCTGTGCAGCTGCATGACGTTCAGCGCGTTGAGCTCCGGCAACGCGACAAAGAACATCGCGGGAATGATGGCGAAGTACTTCGCGACGTCGTTGGCGATGCTAAAAGTCGTGAGCGCGCCGCGCGTCATGAGCATCTGCTTGCCCGCCTCGACGATCTCGATGAGCTTGGTGGGATCGCTGTCGAGGTCGATCAGATTGCCGGCCTCCTTGGCGGCCTGCGTGCCCGTGTTCATTGCGACGGCCACGTCGGCCTGGGCTAGCGCAGGCGCGTCGTTGGTGCCGTCTCCAGTCATCGCCACCATGCGGCCAAGGGCTTGCTCGTCCTTGATGAGCTTCAGCTTCTGCTCCGGCGTAGCTTGGGCCAGGAAGTCATCGACACCGGCCTCCCTGGCGATTGCAGCGGCGGTGAGCGGGTTGTCGCCGGTAATCATCACCGTGCGCAAGCCCATGCGGCGGAGCTCAGCGAATCGCTCGCGGATCCCGGGCTTGACGATGTCCTTGAGGTGAATCGTGCCGAGCACGACCTTGTTCTCGCCGACGACTAGCGGTGTCCCACCGGAACGGCCGATAGCGTCCACCTGCGAACGCACATCGGCCGGCAAGTCCTTCTCGCTCCAACGCCCCATCGTGTCATCAGCGCCCTTGCGGATCATCCGGCCGCCGAAATCCACACCGCTCATGCGGGTGGTCGCCGAGAACGCGATGAACGTCATCATCGCCAGGTCCGTGGCATATCCCTTGGAACCGAGGCG
The DNA here is from genome assembly GCA_003139695.1 of Candidatus Dormiibacterota bacterium. Classification (GTDB taxonomy): domain Bacteria; phylum Chloroflexota; class Dormibacteria; order Dormibacterales; family Dormibacteraceae; genus Palsa-872. The sequence goes on from PLJM01000018.1 coordinate 227,108, forward strand.
ATGCGCAAGCGTCACGATCGATTTGCCTTCGGGCGTCTCGTCGGCAAGGCTGGCCAGCTCGGCCGCCTCGATCAGCCGCTCCGTCGCCACCCCCCGTGCCGGGAGGAACTCGGAGGCTTGACGGTTGCCGAAGGTGATGGTGCCCGTCTTGTCGAGCAGCAGCGTGTCGACGTCGCCCGCGGCCTCCACCGCCCGCCCGGAGAGCGCGATCACGTTGCGCTGCATTAGGCGGTCGATGCCGGCGATTCCGATCGCCGACAGAAGTCCGCCGATGGTCGTGGGGATCAGGCAGACGAGCAGCGCGATCAGCACGGTGATGGTGACTGAGGTACCCGCGTAAATCGCGAATGGCTGCAGTGTGACAGTGGCGATCATAAAGATGATCGTCAACGCGGCGAGAAGGGTGTTGAGGGCGATCTCGTTGGGGGTCTTGCGGCGTGATGCGCTCTCGACGAGGTGGATCATGCGGTCGAGAAAGGTCTCGCCAGGGTTGGCGGTGATCTCAACGACGATCCGGTCGGAGAGCACCTTGGTACCGCCGGTGACGGAGCTGCGGTCGCCGCCGGCTTCGCGGATTGCAGGCGCGGACTCGCCGGTGATCGCCGACTCATCGATCGAGGCGATGCCTTCGACAACGTCACCGTCGCCCGGCACGACGTCTCCGGCCTCACACACGACAAGGTCGCCCTTCTTCAATTGGGTCGAAGAGACGCGGTCCTCCCGGCCGTCGACGAGACGCCGTGCAGTCGTCTCCGAGCGAGTCTTCCGCAGAGCGGCGGCCTGAGCCTTGCCTCTGCCTTCGGCCATCGCCTCGGCGAAGTTCGCGAAGAGCACTGTGAACCATAGCCAGACGGTGATCTGACCGACGAACAGCTCGTTGTTGGGTCCACTCAAGGCGGGAGTCCCATTGAAGAGGTCGAGGACAAAGATGATCGTCGTAATCACCGCCCCGGCCTCGACCACGAACATGACCGGGTTGCGTGCGATCAATCGCGGGTCGAGCTTGGCGAAGCTCGACCGGATGGCTGGAACGAGAATCGTGCGATCGGCAAGGCTGCTTCGTCCTTTTCGCCGCTCGCGCTTCTGAATGGTGTCTTGCATCGCTTTCTTAGTGAAGGTGTCCGGCAGCCAGCTGGAACTGCTCGAGAAGAGGGCCCAGCGCAAGCGCCGGGAAGAAGGTGAGCGCTCCGACGATGATGATCACGCCGATGAGCAGACCGACGAACAGAGGCGTGTCAGTGCGGAACGTGCCGGGGCCGGCGGGAACCATCTTCTTGCCAGCGAGTGCACCAGCAAGGGCGAGTATGGGGATGTAGAAGAAGTAGCGACCGGTCCACATCGCAATCCCGAGCGCGGTGTTGTAGTAAACGGTGTTGCCCGTCAGGCCGGCGAAGGCGCTGCCGTTGTTCCCGTTCGTGGACGAGAAGGCGTAAAGGATTTCCGTGAACCCGTGGGCTCCGGGGTTCAGCGGTCCTTTCAAGCCGGCCGGGACGAGCACGGAGATCGCCGTCCAAACCAGGATGTTGAAGGCGCTGGTGAGGATGACCAGCGAGGCGAGCCGAACCTCCCTCGACTCGATCTTCTTGCCCAGATACTCAGGGGTGCGCCCAACCATCAGGCCGGCGATGAAGACCGCCAGGACCGCGAAGACGAGCATCCCGTAAAGTCCTGCGCCGACGCCGCCGGGAGTGACCTCGCCAAGCTGCATGAGCACCAGAGGCACCATGCCGCCGATCGGCGTGAAGCTATCGTGGCTCGAGTCAACCGAGCCCGTGCTCGTTCCGGTCGTGGTGGCCGCGAACTGGGCCGAATAGATGGGCCCGAAGACAACGGACTTGCCCTCCATGTTGCCCCCGGCCTGGGTCGCGGTGTTGGCTTGACTAACTCCGATGTTCGTGAGCGCGGGGTTACCCGACTGCTCTGCCCAGGCAGCAATTCCGACCCCAGCGAACAAGACGATGGCCATGGTCGCGGCGATCGCTATCCCTTGCTTGATGTTGCCCACCCAGCGGCCGAACATCAGGGCCAGTGCAAACGGAATCAAGATCTCGAGGAAGATCTCAAACTGGTTGGTGAAGCCGTTCGGGTTCTCGAACGGGTGGGCCGAGTTCGCGTTGAACGGACCGCCACCGTTGTTGCCGAGGTCCTTGATCGCCTCCTGCGAGGCGAAGGGACCGACCGCGATCGTCTGGGCGGCGCCCTCGAGCGTATGGGCGACGGGGTAGCTGGCCAGCGTCTGCACGGCGCCCTGAGACGCGAGGACCAAGGCGGCCACGAAGGCGATCGGGAGCAGGACGTAAAGGGTCGCCCGCGTGACGTCGACGTAGAAGTTACCGAGGGTCTTCAATTGGCGGCTGGAGATCCCCCGCACGAGGGCGACCGCCATAGCGATGCCCGTGGCGGCGGAGAGAAAGTTGTGCATGACGAGGCCGACCATCTGGGAGAAGTAGGACATCGTCTGCTCGCCGGTGTAGTTCTGCCAGTTGGTGTTGGTGGTGAAGCTCACCGCCGTGTTGAAGGCGAGGTCTGCAGGTACCGGGCCGAACCCCATCGGGTTAAGTGGCAGCTTGTCCTGGAGTCTTAGTACCAGGTAGGTGAAGATCAGGCTCGCGATCGTGACCATCAGCACCGAAACCCCGTAGCCGATCCAGGTCTGCTCCTTCGTCTCGTCGACTCCCATCAGCCGATAGGTGCCGCGCTCGATAGGCCGCAGCACCGGGCTCAGGAAAACACGCTGGCCCTGAAAGACCTTGACCAGGTAAGGGGCGAGGAACCAGGCTCCCACGGCCACGGCGAGGAAAGTGACGACGACGCCGATTATGTCGAGAACCACGGCCTAGAACCTCTCGGGAAAGAGCAGAGCGGCGAACAGATAAAAGGTGACGATCAGCGCCACTATCCCCGTGATGATGTAGGGCAGCATCAGGGCAACTTCTCCAATCCCTTTACGTAGAAAAGGCTGACGATGGTGAGCACCAGCGCCAAGGCCAACATCCATGCGTCGAGCGGCATGGTTGACACAGTAGCGACCAGTGCATCAACAAACCGTCAACAAAATCCCAAGCCTTGGGCGCCCCTTTCGGTTTGCTCGCGAACGTTGACGGTTCGTTGACGCTCTGGCTCCTAACGTGGGTCGCATGCTGATATCCCACATCAGACCAAGCCAGCTCTGGGGAAAGAAGGTCTACGACACCCAGGGACGCTTCCTGGGCGAGGTGATCGCCGTAGGATTTCGCCGTGGAGTAGTCCGGAAGGTCGTAGTGCGGCCTGAAGGACACGGACAGCCGATCGGCCTACTGCCACCGCCTGAGACGCTTGTCGTCGGGGAGCGAATGCTGGTTCCGGTTTCCCAACCCGCAAACCAACGTCGATTGCGGCTTCTTCACTAACTCACTTGATCGAATCGGGTGACTTCGCGATTCGCGTACGCGCTCGGATGGTGGATGCACTGGCAGAAATAATCGAGGTCGATCCGCGGGTGCGCCGCTGGCGAAGCCTTGACTTCGCGGACGACGGAGGCGTTGTCTTGGTCGTCGAGTTGCACGGCAGGCCCGACGTGATTTCAAAACAGATCAGCGCTCGAGAGTTAAAAGGCGCCGCACGCTTGGCCCTGCCGGCATTGACCTGGATACGCGTTCAGGTCGAGTGAGCCCCAGGCCCTGACTGGCCGAACATATAACCGCGGCTGCCGGCGGTGACGATGATCTCGGGCTTCTTCGGGTCTTGCTCCAATTTCAAGCGCAACCGTTGGATGAAGGTGCGCAGGTAGTTGCGCTCATCGCCGTAAGACGGTCCCCAGACTTCGCGCAGGAGCGTTCGGTGGTCGACTACCTGGCCCGGATGCCGGGCCAGCACAGCCAGCAGCCCGTATTCGGTTGGCGACAACCGCACATCGACACCGGCCCGGCTCACGATGCCGGTCGACAGGTCGATGGTCAAGTCCCCATTGCGAATTGCGGGACCTGGCCCGAGCATAGGCTGCGCCCTGCGCAGAACTGCGCGTATTCGGGCGAGCAGCTCGTCCGCACCGAAGGGCTTCGCGAGGTAATCGTCTGCGCCGAGGTCAAGGGCGCGCACCTTATCCTCCTCGCCCCCGCGAGCACTGATCACGATCACCGATGGGCCGCGTTTGCCCTCTAGGGTACTGAGGATCTGCCATCCATCGACGTAGGGGAGACCGATGTCGAGCAGAACGGCATCGTATATCCCTGCCTGAAGCTCGCGCGCTCCGGACGCGCCGTCTCCCGCGACGCGAACCTCATACCCGTTGCGCTCGAGGATCGAGCGAATGGAGCTTCGAAGCGCAGCGTCATCCTCGACGATCAGAATGCGGTTCACGCCTGAGATGGCGCCTCCGGCAATGTGAAACGAAATGTTGCACCGGGCTCATCGCCGGTGTCTTCAAGGGCCACCGTACCAGCGTGGGCCTCGACCAAGCCCCTGACGATTGCGAGCCCAAGCCCAATCCCGCCCGTCTTTTCCGCTGCATCAACGTCGCTGTGAAAGAAGCGCTCGAAGATCCGCCCACGAAGCTCGACCGGCACGCCGGGTCCTCGGTCGATGACGCGGACTACGATCAAACCCGGCTCTTGACGCGCCACCGCAATCTTGATGGAGGTGTCGGGCGGAGCGAAACGATCGGCATTCGATAATAGGTTGTCGAAGATCTGACCGAGACGGTCCCAATCGGCCAGCACCTCGACCGCCGATGCGGCAGGGTCCCAGACCACAGCGCGGCCTGGAGCTGTTCGCTTGAGGCGGTCGGCCCCGGCCGAGATCGCGTCTCCGAGTACAAGCGGCTCCAACTCGAGGTGGAGAGCGCCACCCTCGATCACCGTCATATCGAGCATGTCATCCACAAGTGCCTTGAGGCGGCGGGCTTCGACCGCGATGGTTTCCAGTCGACGTTCTGCCTCGGCGCCCAGTTGGGCGCTTGATGCATCGGTGCTTTCGGTGAGGATCGTTCCAAGCGGGGTGCGGAGCTCGTGCGAGACATTGGCCAGTAGCTCCCGGCGCAGTCGGTCTGTTTCGTTAAGGGCTGTGATTTGTTGTTCGCTGCGTGCCAGCCGCAGGGCGGCAGTCGCAGCTTCCGCGTGCTGCTGGTTGAGCCGAACTAGTTCCGTGTTTGACTCACTCAGCTGGCGGGTTAGTGCTTGAGCTGCGAGAAGGGCGCGGCGGCGCCGTGAAGCCAGCAGCCCCACCAAACCCGCAGTAACGAGGAAGGCGATGAGGTTGACGATGTCCTGCTCGTCGGCAATAGTCCACGTACCAACCGGTGGGACGAAAAAGTAGTCGACGAGTAGAAAGCTGATTCCTGCGCACGTGAGTGCAGGCCAGAGTCCCCGCAGAACTCCGACCACCGCGACCAGGCCAAGATATATGAATACGTAGTCGCGCTGAGTCTGCTGGCTGTAATGGACAAGGACGGCCGTGACCGCGACAGGGCCGCCCAGCGCAGCCAGCCAAAACACCCAGTCAGGAGCGCGCAACCTCCGTCGCGGTTCGCGCCCAAAGTCAACTCCCATTTCGCTGGCTCATTATTGATGGCCGCTCACAGGATGTGATGCTGCGGGTTGGGTCGGCCGGTGGGCTATGTCTCGAGCCGTCGGCCACGGGGACCTTCATAGCGTCCGGCGATGGCGTCAGCGCGGGCGGAGTCGATTGGCGATAGCTGGCTTGGCCGAAATCCATGCGCGGACTCTAAGCCGCTGACATCTCTAAGCGAAAAATAGATAGCGGCGGCAGTTGTCGCAAGACCGAGAAGTCCAGGCCAGATGTCTCGAAGGAGTAGGGCGAATGCGGTCACGATGACCACGCTATGCCGGCATCCATCAACGATCCATCAACGAAATTGCCTGGTGAGCGTGACGGGAGCCGAGCTGCGATTTAGGTCGATCGACAACAGCTGACCGATTGGTCAGGTTCGGGTAGCCGGTCACGTTCACCTTCAGGCCGCGACCTCCTCCCGGAATTGATTGATGCGTCAATCAGTTGGGTAACATAGCTGGTATGTCAACGACTCAGGCCGCAGGCACCGACAACCCGAGCACTCGAACGGCGTTCAGACGGAGGATGACCTCCGAGGAGCTGGCCACATGGCGGGCGCTCCTGGACTCTACCGCGGAGCTTCAAAGAGTCCTGGGCGCCGAGCTGCAGGAAACGAGCCTCTCCCCCGCCGACTACCAGGTCCTCCTGGCCCTGACCGAGGCACACGGCAAGCGAATGCGATCCTCTGAGCTGGCCCGGACGATCGATTGGGAGCGCAGCCGGCTATCCCATCACCTCGGCCGAATGGAGAGGCGGGGCCTGATTCGGCGGGACGACTGCGCCACTGACAGCCGGGGAGCCGACGTCTCGGTGAGCCCCCAAGGTGCGCACCTCTTCCGGCGGGCGACTGCGCCGCACATGAGGTCGATCAAGAGGCATTTCGCCGATGTGTTGACGCCTGAGCAGTTCGAGGCGCTAGCCGACGTCCTTCGATCGCTGCAGGACCATCTCCACCCGTACCTGGTTGCCCGAGCCGAGGACGGTCGAAGGTGAGCGGCTCGGTGATCCCGTCGTCGGTGCGGCGCATCGCGGTCCTTGGAGCGGGCCACGTGGGTCCGGTCATCGCGAGGATCGCGCTCGACGCCGGGTTCGAGGTGGCGATCGCCACTTCTGGGAGCCCCGATAACCTCGAGCTCATCACGCAGGTGGTGATGCCAGGGGTGGATGCGCGCTGGGCCGCGGATGCGGTCCGCACGGCGGACTTGGTGGTGCTGTCGATACCGCTCCACAGGTTCCCGGCTCTCGACCCCGCCCTGTTGGCCGGCAAGCTTGTAGTCGACGCGATGAACTACTGGGCGCCCGCGGACGGAGTGGTGGCTATATTTCAGGATCAGCGGCTTTCGAGCAGTGAGGTCGTTCAGGGGCGGCTCACCCAATCCACGGTCATCAAGTCTCTCAACCAGATTGCCTATCAGTACCTCGACGACGGCCGCCGACCGGCCGGCTCGCTCGACCGCCACGCGATCGGCGTGGCCGGGGACGATTCCGATGCGGCGAATGTGGTAGGAGATGTCATTGACCGCATCGGCTACGACCCCGTCTTGCTTGGCAGCCTGAAGGCAGGCCGGATTCTGCAGCCGGGCGGACCGGTGTTCGGCGCAGTTTTCACCCGGTCCGAATTCGAGCGAGCTATGCACACAGCGGCGGTGCAGTCATGACGTCGTCGACCGCGGAAACCCCGCGCGAGACCACGGGCGGGTCGCCCCGCTTCCCTCTTGTGCTTGGGCTGGACACGTTTGGCGATCACGAGCACGACGCCGAGGACCGTCCGCTTTCGCATGCGCAGACAATCCGCAACGTAGTCGAAGAGGGTGTTCTGGCCGAGCAGGTCGGAGTCGACTTCTTTGGGATCGGCGAGCACCACACTGACGACTTCCCCATGCCCGCGGCTGACGTTGTGCTGGCCGCAATCGCAGCCCGCACCAAGCGCATCCACGTCGGGTCGGCGGTCACGGTGCTGAGCTCAGACGATCCGGTCAGGGTGTTCCAACGCTTCTCCACCCTCAACGCCATCTCCAAGGGTCGGGCCGAAGTCGTCCTGGGTCGAGGTTCGAGCATCGACTCATTCCCGCTCTTCGGCTACGACCTTGCCAACTACGAGGAGCTGTTCGAGGAGAAGGTCAACCTGTTTGCCGAGCTCCTGAAGGGCGGACCGGTCACCTGGCAGGGCAACCTGCGGCCGTCACTCAACAACCAGGATGTCGTTCCGTACACGGAAGCCGGCCCGTTCCGGACGTGGATCGGGGTGGGCGGAAGCCCGCAGTCGGTCGTCCGCGCCGCGCACTATGGTTTCTCGCTGATGCTCGCGATCATCGGCGGGTCACCGGCGCGCTTCCGACCATTCTCTCGGCTGTTCCTGCAGGCCCTTGAAAAGTTCGGCCGAGAGCCGCTGCCCATCGGCATCCACTCGCCGGGCCACGTCGCTGAAACGGATGAGAAGGCTCTCGAAGAGTTCTGGCCGCGGTGGCTACACATCATCACCAAGATGAGCAAGGTGCGGGGATTCGCAATCCCGACGCTGGAATCGTTTAGGTTCGAGGTCGGGCCGCAGGGTGCACTGTTCATCGGCTCACCCGAAACGGTCGCTCAGAAGATCGCCGCCAATCTACAGACTCTCGGCGCCAATCGCTTCGATCTGAAATTCGGCATGCCGGGCCTGTCCCCCGATTCCCTGATCAGAAACATCGAGCTGTATGGGACGAAGGTCATCCCCAGAGTGCGAGAACTTCTCGCCGAATCGACACAGCCGGATGCTTGACGACCAGGTGGCGTTTCTGACCCTCGACGATTCCGAGATCGCCGCCGTCGACGAATTGCAGGCGATCTTCGGAATCAGCTGAGAAGACTGGGACCACGATCAGATCGTCCCGCTTCCGGTTTCTGACGTCTTCCGACAGCACCACGGCCGGGCGGGTTGATGAGGATCGTCTCGCTGGGGGGCGTACGCCGCCCGACTAAGCCCCCTCCTGCACCTCGATGATCTCATCGGCCACCAACCCGTGGGCTTCCCGATGCACTGCGTTGGCGGCTTCCTTGCTTGGAGCCTCGACCAGGCAGAAGGCTTTGCCTGAGGCGGCATCGAACCAGTACTTGTGGTACGTAACTCCGTGCTTCTCCTGAACCTTTACGTCCTGTTCGTGCGCACCTTTGATCGCCTCCGCAGTCAGGCCATCGATCTTGTGATGAATATCCATATAGAGCGGCATCGCGAACCTCCTCACTAAAGTCAAATCTGGGGCCGACGGGTCACTGTGAACGGCGAGCCCCGCAAACCGCCGCCACTGAGTTGGTGGAATCCACCGATGTTCGAGACGTCATCGAGCTGACGCCCGATTTGGTTGTTCGCGAAGAATACCTCCCCTGTGGGCGCGCTGCTCAGCGATCTTGAATCCACGGCCTGCCACGAAGGGGATCGCAAATCGCCAGGACAGGTTCTTGACCACTGGCAGACCAACCCGAAGCAAGGGATTTGACATGGTGAGCTGGGTCATGCTGTAGCTGACCTTCGAACCTCCCGGCGTCGCTGCGATCTCATACCGGTGCCTGTAGGTCGCCTCCATTGAGCGCTTGGTTCCAAGCGCCGTTGCAGGGGTGACGAACTCAAAGGTACTCGGGCGCTCGGCTGCCGTGACCCTCGACCTGTCCTCCCATCGCCGCGAATCGTAGACGATGTCTGGGGGCGCCGAAGACAGTCTTTTGAGCCGCAGCGAAAGTTGTTCCATGGCTAGACCTTAGCCGCGAAAAAGCCACAGTGGAATCAACCGTTTGGTCGATTTTTCATTGGTTCGCCGGGTCGGTGAGGTCGTGCTCGAAGTCGTACAGCGTCGCGCTCGAACTGGTTTGGAACGCCACCCTCGCGAGAGAACCGATTGATCTCTTCGACGCCCTTCTGCACGAGGCGAGTGTCCATGCGCTCCGTCTATTTAATACAGGCTCGTGGACAATGGCTAACTTAATTAACGCGACAGCAGTGCTGGCACTCGTAAGTGGAGGATTCGGCCTCCTCAGCGTCACCGTATCCAGCAATCTCCCCTAGATCAGGATCTCGACGTACCCGTCCGTTCCATTCACGCGGATCCGCTGCCCATTGCGGATCAGCCGCGTGGCTTGCTCCACACCCACGACAGCCGGCAAGCCGTACTCCCGCGCGATCACTGCGCCATGGGTCATGAGGCCCCCCACCTCCGTGACCAGGCCCGTGATCGCGACGAACAGGGGCGACCAGCTGGGGTCCGTGTAGGCCGTAACCAGGATGTCGCCCGGTTCGAGATCGGCCTCGACCATGTCATGAATGACGCGGGCCCGCCCCTCGATGATCCCGGCGGAAACCGGCAAGCCGACCAGCGCACCGGCTGGCACGTCATCGCGTCGGTACCCCCCGGCGATGACCTCGCCATCCGAAGTGAGCACCCGGGGCGGTGTGAGCGCTTGATACGACCTGAACGCGTCCTTGCGCTGGGAGATGAGCTGATCATCCACGTGGTTCGTACGCACGACGTCGTGGAGCTCCTGGACTGTGAGGTAGAAGATGTCCTCCTTCTCACGAAGCACGTGGGCCTGCACGAGGCGTCCGGCCTCTTCCAGCAAGGCCTGCTTGTAAACGAAGTAGCGGCTGACCATGCCGTACTTTGGATACTCCCGGTACCCGATGAAGGTCCGGACGCGGTCGATCATCCGCTTGGCCTCTTCGGCTTTCTGCTCTCCGTCCGGCAAGGCCCGCAAGCGCTCCAGCAGCTCCTGTTCCTTCGTCCACGCCTCCTGCCGCCCTTGCTCGAAGCGCTGCTCGCCGGCGCCCGGCCCGAAGTTCTTGATGTTGCCGAGGATCACGGGCACGAGCGTGGTGGGGCGTTCGCTCCAACGCGGTCTCGTGATGTCGATCTCGCCGACGCCGCGCATGCCGTACAGGTCGAGGAAGGCCCGGATGGCGTCCCGCGCTTCCCGCCCGCCAGCAACCGTGGCCAGCTCGTCCAGGAATCCCTCGTCCTCGACATGTTGCAGAAAAGCCACCACCTCCGGATGCGGACGGATCACGTCCGCGACGTCCAGGAGCGCCAGACCCATCTCCGACGTGACGTTGTGGGCGACGGACTGCGTGAGCGTGTCGGCCGCGTTCTTCTCGCCCAGCCAGGCCTGCAGCTTGTCGTTGAGCCACCAGGTGGCCTCCATCGCGCTCATAAAAACCTGGTGGCTTCGCGGATCGAACAGGATCCGCCTCAGCTCCTGAAGGTCCGCCAGGATGAAGTCGATCAGGGCCGGTCCGGACTTGGTTCCGATGTGGCGCTGCAGTGCGGCGATGGACGCCTGCGTGCGCGCGATCAGCCCGGCGACGATGGCCGGATCGGTCTCGAGTGGGGCGGGAGCGCTACCGGTCGGCGCACTGACCTGACCCTCGTCCGGGATCGAAGGGATGAAGTCGTCGCGTTCCAGGACGGTCTCCAGCGCGTCCCTGATCAACGGATCGCCCCTCCCCATGACTTCCAGGAGGCTTGCACGGCTGGCTGGGGACGCCAGGTGCTGGGTGACGTCGACGAACAGCCTTCCGCCGGCCTCGTACATCCGCGGGAGAGCTGTCAGCTGCCACAGGGAGATCCCCAGGGGCTTCATGGCGTCGGTCATCATCTGGCCATGACCGACGGAGACGAAGACGTGGTTCCCTCCGTCGTCCGTCACGGGAATAGGGAACAGTGTGGTGATCGGCCGGCTCTGGACGACCTGAAAGTCGTCATCGACCAGGCACCATTCGATGTCCTGGGGCTGGCCGAAATGCGCTTCGATCCGCCGTCCCAGCTCCACGAGTCGCACGACCTGCGCATCCGTCAGTGCTGGCTGCTCCTGCCGCTCCGGGTCGATCGCTTCTTCCTGCGTCCCGCCTGCCGGCGACGCGTGGATGGCAAGCTGCTTGGTGGCGACCGCCTTGGTGACGACCTCGCCGGCCCGCACCTTGTAGATGTCCGCGTTCACCAGGCCGGAGACCAGGGCCTCGCCGAGTCCGAAGGTGGCCTCCACGGAGGCGACCTTTCGGTTTGACGTGACAGGGTCGGCCGTGAACAGGATGCCGGCCGCCACCGGGAAGACCATCTGCTGCACGACCACGGCCATGTGGACGTTCCGGTGGTCGAAGCCGTTCCGCAGGCGGTAGGTCACGGCCCGCTCGGTGAACAGCGATGCCCAGCACCGGCTGACGTGCTGGAGGATCGCCCCCGGCCCCACGACGTTCAGGTAGGTGTCCTGCTGGCCTGCGAAGGATGCCGTCGGCGAGTCCTCTGCCGTCGCGCTCGATCGGACGGCGTAGGCGGCCTGCTCGCCGAGCCGGCCGAGCGAGCGCGTGATCGCCGCCGCAAGATCGTCGGGCATGGCGATCCCTTCGAGGATCCGGCGGGTCTCGGCGCGCAGCGTGCGGATCGCCTCCCGGTCATCCGGGTTGAGGCGCGACAGCCGATCAAGCCGATCATTGACCGACGGCGCCTTCGCCATGATCCGCCGGAATGCATCCGTCGTCACACAGAAGCCAGCCGGTACGCGAATGCCCTCGATCCGCGAAAGCTCCCCTAGGTGCGCGCCTTTGTCGCCAACGACCGCGACCTGCGTCTGGTCGATCTCCTGGAAATCCAGCACGTAGCTGCCCATCCGTCCACTTTTCCCTTCGCTTGTTCGCGCCGGTGAGCTACTCCCAGCGGAAATAGCGGATCGCTACGAATCCGAAGATGACCGTGTAGACGGCCATAGTCAGCAGCCCCGCATATGAAGGGCCCCCATTGAACGCCGAATCGAGCACAGCCCTAACAGCGGCGCCGCTCGGCGAGTAGTACATGATCGTCCGCAAGGGGTCGCCCACCTGTGCCGGGTTAACCCACAGACCCGAAAGGAACATCAAACCGAAGGTAACCACTCCGGCGACAGGTTGTGCAACCGCCTGTGTCGGCACCAAGGCCACGAGCACCAGGCCAAGCGCGAATAACTCGACGATCGAGAGCAGGAGCGAAACAGCAAAAGGCAGAATCTGCACGTGGAGTGACGCGCCGAATACGAGCGCGCCCTCAAGGATGACTATCAGGACTGCCGCTGCCGCAAGAATCAGATCGATGATCAGCTGCGCGGCAAGCAGCCTGGACGGATGAAGCGGTGTCGTGGAAACCCTTCTCAGCCAGCCGATCTCACGATCTCTGACCAGAGTGTTCGGTAGGGAAACCGAGATGAATATGAACGAGAGGACCAAGATGGTTGGGGTCCAAAGGTCGATGATCGTCAACCCGGTGCTGCCAACATTTCCTGGCTGCGCCTGTCCGATGAACCCGAACACCGCCAGGAGGATGGCTGGGAGTGCCAGCCCGCCCAGAAGGGCATACGGTTCTCGCAAGGCGAGCTTGCTCTGGACCTTGAGCAGTTCGGCGAACTGAACGCGCGACCTGTGACTAATCCACTCCGGACGATAACCAGTCATGTCTGAACCCCTTTCCCAACGCTGAAGGCGTCGTCCTTCGTCAGCTTGATGAAAGCATCCTCGAGGTTCCCAGTTCTTGCCTCCACATCTGATACTCGAACCCCGATCGCTGCCAGCACATTGATGAGAGATCCCACGAGATCGCCCGTACCGGTGACGGTGATGTACCTCTCCTTTCTCTCGATTTCGTTCACCCCGGGTATCGCTCGCAAAGTCTCGTCGTTCACCGGTTGCGAAGGGACAAAACGCACCCTGCTGCCCCCTGCTTGCGCGGCAATCGCCTCCGGCGTGTCGAGCTCTATGACGGTCCCATGGTTGATGAGCGCGAGGCGATCGCACAGTCTCTCTGCCTCGTCCATGAAGTGGGTCACCAGGATCACCGTCACACCACGGTCTCTCATACGTTCGATGAGGCTCCAGATTTCACGCCTTGCCTCAGGATCAAGCCCCGTGGTCAGCTCGTCGAGGATGGCGAGCTTGGGGTTACCCACCAGAGCCAGGGCGACAGACACTCGCTGTTTCTGGCCGCCGGAAAGGTTTTTGAAGGAGGAGTTAACGATCTGCTTGATGCCCAGTGACTCGAGCAACTGGTCCGGATCGAGGGGATCGGGGTAGAACGAGGCGAAGAGCCTCACCGCCTCTCCGACCTTGATCCGTGGGGGCAGTGCGCTCTCCTGCAACTGGACGCCGACGAACTCTCTGATCTTGTTTCGGTCCTTCTGCGGAGAAAGCCCGTACACGCTGATTGATCCCGAATCGGGAGCGCGCAGCCCAGAGATGCACTCCACAGCGGTCGTCTTGCCGGCGCCGTTGGGTCCGATGATTCCGAAAATCTCTCCTTCATGTATGGAAAGGGAGACGTCGTTGACGGCGACCAAATGTCCGTACCTCTTGACGAGGTTTTGAACCGTGACCGCTGGCGCGGCGTTCACCACGCCAGCCCCCCGAGCAGATCGCGCAGCGCCTCGATGGATGCCTGGACGCGGGTGAAGCAAAGCGCGTCGCCATCGTTCAGCGCGGCCAGACTCAAGGCATCGGTAACGCGCGCATGTGCACCAGCGCGACTGGTCATGACAAAGGCGGCCCGTTAACCGTGATCACCAGCCTGTATGGCACACCTAATTCGTGCGGGGCTTGTACGGCCTGACGACGTCGAACACGACAAATCACGCCGGCTCAATAAGCCTGCCGTTCTTTGACAGGTTCGGGTCGGTGCATGCGGCAAGGTTGAAACAGCAGGGCCGTCGCTTNNACCCAGCGGACCCATTCCCAGCGCGCCATCGGCGTAATACCTTTCCATAGCTCTCGGATCTTCTGAGGCGCAGCTGCCAGCGCTGTGTCAAGATCCTGTGGCACGTTCGGCTCCGGCCAGTCTTTGAGTGGCTCCATTTCGACGGTCGCGGTGTCACCCGCGCTTAAAGCAGCGATTCGTTGCAGCTTTCCTTCAATCCTCATCCAGTGGCCAAAATAGCCGTCTGGTTCCACCACCGTCTGGAACCCATTGCCATTGATCGTTCCTTTTACTGCCACCTGCCCGCGCGACGGCAGTTTCACGCTCGCTTTCTCAGGCAAGCGCAAAACAGTCCAGTTGGCGATCGTGTACAGCGTGGCGTCAAAGCGAATTGTTGGCACCCCTGAGCGCTGACTCATGTAGTCATATATTTTGCGGTCCCACGGCCGCGATCTCAACGTCCGGGCCACCAAGTCCGGGTGGTCATCAGCCTCTAAAGGCGTGCACCTGCAACCCCCTCCCCCACAAAGGATTGCCGCCCCGAACCGTCCGTTGTCGAAGCTCCCGAGTTTAGGGCCGGACGCGTTCTGCGACCAGCACCGGACGCCCGGTGGTGCGCAACAGATTGTGCGAAACCGAACCGAGCATCAGGCTGCCGAGATCCCCCATGCGGCTCGAGCCGACCACGATCACGTCTGCTCCCCAGGCCTCGGCAATTTCGGCCACGGTCTTTGCGACTGGGCCCGCATGAGCGACAGTCCCCTCGCTTGTCACCCCTGCTTCGCCCAGCAGCCTTATGGCAGCCGCCATCGTGGTTCGGATCTCATCGTCCGACTCGACATACGCAAGCCCTTGGGCGCCAAAGATGGCCTGGGCGACGTGGACGACCATCACCTTCGACTTCGTTTCAGCTGCAGAGGCGATCGCAGCACGGACACCGGGGCCGAGGTCATCTCCGCCGGCGATGGCCAGCAGCACTCGGCGGGCCCCGCCAGTCGGGCCGGGGGCGTGCCCGCGCACGATCAGTACAGGACAGTCGACTACACGGAGCACCTGATGGCTGACGCTGTGCTTGAACATCGACTGCCAGTCGGAGAGCCCACGCGAACCGACGACAACCAGGTCCGCCTTGAATTCACGCGCGGCGATCGCGACGGCGTCGGCGACGTGCTCGCTGTCGGCTCTCAGGATCTCACTGTCCGTGCGCACTCCAGCCGCATGCATGCGCTCGACGGCGGCGCCGACCAGCTTCTCGGCTTCGCTTCTGACCTCGATGTCCCAATGCCCATGAGGATGGTGCACCTCGAGGTTCCAGACATGCGCGACCCGAACCTCGGCCGACGAGTGCGAGTCACGGAGCAAGGCGATCGTAGCGTCAATAGCCGCGTCAGCCTCCTCACTAGCATCGGTCGCGAGCAGGACTCTCTTGAAGCCAGTTCGGGTATTCATGACCACAGTGTTTCACCCCCCTGCAAGTCCGGATAGGGTCGAAAGGCCTGACACTTCCAGTCACGAGGCCCCGGGCCATCACGTCGTCAGGCCGTGAGGGCCGATTGACCTTTCCGGAGGGTGACGAGCGGCCGTGTATTAGAAAGCGCTCGCGTGCGAGCCTGAATCGGATGGCGAAAAACAGAATCCGTCTGCTACTTGAGGCCGACCTTGAGGTGCTCAGTCCGGGCGCGAACTCGCTCATCCAAACCAAGGTCGACAAGGCCGTATTGGCCGAAGGCGGCAAAGCTCGCGGGACGATCCAGCACGCGGAAAGCACCAAGCCTGGTGTCGTGGGGATGGCCGTTTACCCGACCGAGTCTGTGGCCCTAGTGGTCCCCGGTGTGCCTGAGATCGGTTCGCAGCGCCGAGCAGAGCACGCAACTTCTCAGCCGGCGCCTGCCAGGCGCCTTGTTGGCGCCAGGCTGCGCCGGGAGTCACGCCACCTCGGTCGTTCCCAACAGGACCACTCGGCTCCAAGCCGGCTGCCCCACGCACTCGGCCGCCGGAAACTCTCCGACCGGCAGCACGAAGGCAATCCGGTCGCGATTATGGTCGTAGTCCTCGCCGCGCTCGTGACAGGGGCGGCCCTCTGGCTGTTCGGGGCGCACCCAGCCGCCGACCTCGTGTGGGCGGCAGCTGTCGTGGTGGCGCTGATCCCTCTCGGGATCTCGGTAGCGCGAGATCTCATTCATCGCGAGACGGGCGTCGATCTCATCGCACTCCTGGCGATGGTGGGTTCGCTCATCCTTGGCCAGTACCTCGCCGGTGCGGTGGTCGGGCTGATGCTGTCGGGCGGTCAGGCACTGGAGCGCTACGCGAGCTCTCGTGCGCGCCGCGAGCTCTCCGCGCTGTTGGCGAGAGCACCACACGTCGTGCACCGCTACGAGGACGGCAAACTCACCTCGCCGGACATCACCGAGGTGAAAAGAGGCGACCTGCTGCTGGTCAAGCCTGGCGAGATCGTTCCGGTTGACGGGGTAATCGCCTCAGCCGCCGCGGTCCTCGACGAATCCGCGCTCACCGGCGAATCGCGGCCGGCCGAGCGTCTCATCGGCGAAACAGTGCGCAGTGGCACCGTGAACGCAGGACCGCCATTTGATTTTCACGCGCTCACGACTGCCGAGGAGAGCACGTACGCCGGCATCGTCCGCTTGGTGCGCGAAGCTCAGGTATCGAAGGCTCCCTTCGTGCGATTAGCGGACCGCTACGCACTTTGGTTCCTACCATTCACGCTTTTGGTGGCGGCGGCAGCGTGGGCTGTGTCCGGCGACCCGATTCGCGCCCTTGCCGTGCTCGTCGTCGCGACACCCTGTCCATTGATCTTGGCCGCCCCGGTAGCCATCGTCGCCGGCATCTCGAGGGCCGCGAACCGAGGCGTCATCGTCAAGGGCGGTGGGGCGCTCGAGACCCTGGCCAGAGCCCGCACGCTCGTGTTTGACAAAACCGGCACGCTGACGGCGGGGACGCCCCGAGTCGCATCTGTTGAGACCTTCGGAGCATCCGATGCCGACACCGTGCTGCGAATGGCCGCGTCCTTGGATCAGGTGTCAGCGCACGTGTTCGCAAATGCCATCGTCGCCGCAGCGCGCCGACGAAGCCTAGACCTCGAATTTCCCACCGCGGTCCAGGAGCACGCCGGCAAAGGAATCGAAGGGGCGGTGGGCGGACGGAGAGTCGCGCTGGGTCAGGCGAAGTGGCTCTCATCCGGCAAGGCCCTGTCCGAGGCTGCGGTCCGCTTACGCGGCCGAATCGAGCTCATGGGAATTTCGAGCGTGTTTGTCGCTTTGGATGGGCAGGTGGCTGGCGCTCTGGTTATGGACGACCCGATTCGCGCCGACACCCCCCACGCACTTGCCGCCCTACGCCGGTCAGGCATCAGCCGGATCGTCGTCCTCAGTGGCGACCGCGACGATGTCGCGCAGTCGGTGGGCTCAGCTTTGGGCGTAGACGCAGTGCTGTCGGAGCGGACACCCGCAGAGAAGGTGCAGGCAGTCCTATGGGAGCGCGAGCGCGCGGTTACGGTGATGGTGGGAGACGGGGTCAACGATGCGCCAGCATTGGCCGCGGCCGACGTCGGAATCGCGATGGGCGCGCGTGGCGCAACCGCATCGTCGGAGGCCGCGGATGCAGTCATCGTGGTTGACAGTCTCGATCGAGTAGCTGAGGCGATCCTCATTGCGCGGAGGGCGCGTCACATTGCAGTTCAGAGCGTGATCGTCGGCATGGCTCTGTCTGGCATCGGGATGGTCCTCGCGACGTTTGGGGTGCTGTCACCTGTGGCCGGTGCCGTCTTCCAGGAGGCGATCGACGTGGCCGTGGTCCTCAATGCGTTGAGGGCGCTGGCAGGCGGAGCAACGGACGTGGAGCATTGTCCCGGGGGTGATACGCAAACGCCGCGGGCTATGGCCCGGGGAGCGGACTTTGCAGCAGGAGGTCATGTCTCATGAACCCAACACGGCCGGAAGCCAGACAAGAAATGGATGCCCTGACCGCGCGCCACGCAGGATTCTGGATTCGCGTGCTGGCGCAGTTGATCGACGCTGCCCTTCTGGCTCTCGTCGGTGGCGTCCTGACTGAACTCAGTTTCCACCCGCGCGCGCTTGATTTCGCGGATACCGGTCCCAGCGCCCTCTTGTCGCTGCTCTACTTCGGCGTCTTCTGGTCGAAGGTAGGAGGCGGGCAGACTGTCGGCATGCGATTTCTCGGTCTGCGGGTCGTGGGTACCGACGGCCAACTGGTTGGCGTTGGGACGGCAGTCATCCGCTGGCTTGGGCTGGTGGTTTCCATCAGTGTCCTCTTCCTGGGCGTGATCTGGGTCGCGTTCGACCCACAGAAGCAAGGCTGGCACGACAAACTCGCCGGCACGTACGTAGTGAATGTGGGATCAGTTGAAGCTGGCGACCAACACAGATCGCAAGCGGCATCGTAAAAGACGGTCTGCTAGGCCTCGAAGAACATCAGCTGTCAAACCATTTCGCCTTGAGTCCCTAAACGATCCGTCCAAGGGCGAAGCGCTTTCTGCATCGAGACTCGCTCGACCATGTCGGTCGCGCAGGAAACTGGTTGGGGGCCCGGGATTTGAACCCGGAGCCTCACGGTCCCGAAAATCTAAGCGGTTTCGTCCACTGAGACTGTTTCCGCGGGTTTTGAGCTCAATTCGACGCCCCGCAAGAAGGATTTGAGGGCAATTCAGCCACTGGTATCGCCAGGATTGCCACATGAACTACTACATGACCTTGCGGTTAACAGATCCCCGATGCCGGCGGTCCCGAGAGCGCGTACCACAGTGTCACGCCCGCCTCCGAAAGGCGCGGACGTACAGGCCCAGCTGTAAACCCGTCGCTCTGAGATCGGAAGGCCCCCACCGCCAAGCTCCGGGCCATAAGGCCCCTGCAAACGGAGGGCAGGCGGGCAGTGTCAACGCACGGCGACTTGGGACCTTTTGCGCGCAAACATTGAGTAATTGGGAGTCGTGGGCCCGGTCTTCGCCCTCTTCACGGTGGGGTACATCCTTGGCGTCTGGATGGCATGCCTGGTTTTCAGGCAGCCGCAACGCGCATACGAGGACGGTGTCCGCGCAATGGAGGGGGAGGATTTTCTCGCTCGCATGCGGGCGGGGGGTGGCACGCGCCTCCCGGTTGTCGTACTGACCGTGAAGAAACTCGCGCCCGGGGAGATATCAGCGCTCGAGACGGCGGGCGCGATGGCCGTTCTGCCCAAGCAGGCCGGCTCCCCGCAGGCCCCGGTGGCCTTGATCGCCGAGGCGTTGACTCTCGCCCCGGTGGCCGGATGAGAACTCGCATCCCGCCCGGGCTGCGGATCCTACGGACCGTGCTCATCGCCGACGACGAGTCGAGCATGCGCCTGCTGGTGCACGCCACGATCGAGTCCGACGACTACACGGTGGTCGAGGCCGCCGATGGCGCGGAGGCCTGGGCGATGATCCAGCAGCACAAGCCGTCACTGGTCCTGCTCGACGTGCAGATGCCCGGGCGAAGCGGCCTCGAGGTGCTGCGGTTGGTCAAGGAGGACCCGAGCCTCGTGGCGACCCGAGTGATCCTCCTGACGTCCAGGGCGCAGGAGAAGGATGTGGAGGCGGGCTTGATCGCCGGTGCTGATTTCTATCTGACCAAGCCTTTCTCCCCTCTGGACCTCCTAACTCGGGTTGAAGAAGCGCTCCAACTCTGATGGTGCTGCCCGTCTACCAGGCTGTGGCCAACATGCTGCAGAGCGAGCTGACCAACCAGTCCACCGTTCGTGGGCGCTCAGGCAGACTCGAGATCTACCGGATGTCCTTGATTGGGGATCGCTGTGACCTGGCCTGATGCTCCGTCGACTGCTCGGTCAGAGATGAGTTCTTCGATGATGCCAGGCGCCATGTACGAAAGCTTCTTTTCGCTCTCCGTTGACATGCTTTGCGTGGCTGGGTATGACGGCTTCTTCAAGCATCTCAATCCTGCATGGACCCAAACGCTCGGCTTCACGGATGCCGAGCTTATGGCGCGACCCTTCCTCGATTTCGTCCATCCCGACGACCGACTCGCGACAGTCGACGTGGTCGAGAAGCTCGCCAAAGGGGCCAAGATTGTCAACTTCAAGAATCGCTACGAATGCCGCGATGGCACGTACCGCTGGCTGGCCTGGACGGCGATTCCGGCGGAACCGGCGGGACTGATCTACGCGGTGGGGCGCGACGTCACACAAGAAGTCCGAGCAGAGGCCGATCTCAAAGATGCGAATCTCTCCGCTGCGACTCGTCTGGCCTTGCTCACGGCCCTGATCGATGCGATCGGCGTCGGGGTGATCCTCGTTGATCGTGAGCACGTAGTGGCACATTGGAACCAAGAGGCCAGTCGTTTGACCGGGATCTCTGTTGAACAAGCCCTGGGACAGCCGATGAGGCTGCTGGGGGCGTTGTTCGCTGCCCGGGTGGAGGATAGTCCCGGTCTCCAGCCCCACTTCGAGCGAGCCTCTCGCTTGCCAGCCGAGTCCTTCCGTTTCGCGATGACAATCCTCGACCCCCGTCGGGAACTCGAAGTCACCGTTTCCCCCGCCGTTTTGACATCTCAGCGCGGGCAGGTCGGCTTTGTGATGGTGCTCCACGACATCACTGCGGCGAAAGAGCTGGACCGAGCGAAGGACGAGCTGATTGCGATGGTAAGCCACGAGCTCCGCACCCCACTCGCAAGCCTGGTCGGCTTCACGGAGCTGCTCCTTACTCGCGAATTCTCAGAAGCGCAACAAGACCAGTACCTCGAAACCATGCTCCACGAAGGCCGGCGCCTCACAGAGCTCATCAATGACTTCCTTGACCTCCAGCGAATGGAAGGGGGGTACAAGGGGCTGGATCTCGGCCCGGCTGACTTGCCGACGCTCATCGCGCGCGCAGTAACCACTGCGGGCGATAACCCTCGAACGCCGATCGAAATCGATTTGCCCAAAGACCTTCCACTGGTGATGGCCGACGCCAATGCAATCCTCCAGGTCCTCATCAACTTGCTGTCGAATGCGCGCAAGTACTCGCCCGCCGGAGGCGCGATCCGAATAGGCGCCAGCGTCATTGGCGACGCTGTTGAAGTTTCAATCCAGGATCACGGGCTCGGCATCCCCGCCGAGGCGCTATCCAAGCTTTTCTTCAAGTTTTACCGCGTCGCCAACGCCGACCGCCGGCTGATCTCGGGTACAGGTCTAGGCCTGGCCATCAGCCGACGAATCATCGAAGCGCATGGGGGCCGCGTCGGCGTCGAGTCGGGAGGGCTAGGGCAAGGTTCTCGCTTTCACTTCACGTTGCGCGCAGCCAGCCCCGGTGCCAAGTTGGGAGACGTTCTCATCGTCGAGGACGACTCCGGCTTCGCCCGACTCCTGGAAGCCGAGCTCGCGCTTAAGGGCCTGAGCTCAGTTTGGGCTCCTGATGCTGAGACGGCCGATCAACTCATCGGACAGATGGCGGCGCGCGCCGTAGTACTCGACCTGCTTTTGCCGGCAGCCAGCGGCGAGGACTTCCTCGCCCGATTGCGCGCTTCTCGCGGCGAGCTTCCGGTAGTGGTGGTGACCATCAAGGAACTCGACGCCACAGAAACTCTTGCACTGCGCACAGCGGGTGCGGTAGCGGTGCTGAAGAAGCACTCAGGCGCCGCAAAAGAGGCGGCGGCTTTCATCGCAGACGCCCTCACGCCTCGGGAAGCGCATTAGTGAGGAACAACCCGACCGCCTCAGCACGCATCCGCCGCACCGTGATCATCGCCGATGACGAACCTAGCCTTCGCATCCTGGTGCGTGCAACTGTCGGGACCGACGACTACAACGTCGTCGAGGCTTGCGACGGTGACGAGGCCTGGTCTTTGATCCAAGAGCACCGGCCGTCATTGGTCCTCCTCGACGTACAGATGCCGGGGCGGACGGGTCTGGAGATTTTGCATGCGATCAAATCAGACCCTAACCTCACCGCGACCCGAGTAATACTGCTGACGGCGTCAGCTCAGGAATCCGACATCAGAGCGGGGTTAGTCGCCGGCGCCGATGCCTACTTGACCAAGCCTTTTTCGCCGCGCGATCTCTTGTCGCGGCTGGACGAGGCGCTCGAGCTTTGATACAGACCCCCTGGGAGGCCTGTGGGATTCAGAAAGTACGTCAGGCCGCAATTGGCGTTGCGGAATAATCACTCAATAGCCCTCCCAGCCTCGCGCGTCTTCCAATAATAGTGGCGTCTGGCCGTCGAATTGGCGCGCCTATGGACGCGGGAGGCCGAAGGCCGCAGCTGCGGTGAGGGCGTTCATCGTTGTAGTGCAACGGACTCGAGGACGCTGAGTTCTGAGGGTGGCGCCACCACGGCTCGAATCCGCCGCCGCCCGGCCAGGGGATGGCACAGGAAGAGCCACCAGCCAGCCACATTAATAAATAGTCGCGAGCAGCAAGGCGGCGCCGTGCGTTAAATCGCCAAGAATGACTGACCAATCGTCCTTTCCGAGCTTTGATCTCGAGTACCGAGCGTACGCATGTTCGGGACAAGGCGCGTACCTGGCAGCTACTCTGAGGCGCGATTAGCGGCGGAGTCACGTTCCTACGTGGGCCGGAACTTGTGATAGAGCTACCGATCCAATTAGATGCGGTCCACCATGCGACGCAGAAAAGCAAGTTCTCAGGCTCAGCCAACCGCCGCGGACGACGGGTGGCGCAGTAGCGCACGCCTGCCGCTGAAGCGGCGGGCCCGGGCCCCCCTTCGCGCGTGGCTGGTGCCAGCCATCGCAACCCTGGTGGCGGGCGCAGCCCTGGTCTTTCAAGCCCCCCAGCTGGTAACCGCTGTTGCCCGAGGCTGTGTCACGCCGGGTCTCGACGGGCCAAACGCCGCTCTGACCGGCGTCGTGAACTCCTACTACCCGGCCACCGCCAGCGCCGCTGCCGGGGCCACCACCATCTCCGTCGGCGCCAGGATCCCAGCGGCCTCGTCGGCTATAGCGGCGGGAGACCTACTCCTCATCATCCAGATGCAGGACGCGGACATCCAGGGGACCAACGCAGTCACGTACGGCGACGGCGCGACAGGCCGTGGCACCACTGCTCTTCGCTCGACCGGCCTTTACGAGTACGTCTCGGCGGCAAGTGGCGTGGTCGCAGGCGTGGTCACCATTGCCGGCTCAGGCGCCGGCAACGGCCTGGTCAACAGCTACGACTTCTCCGCCGCGGTTACGGCCACACACGGCTTCCGAACGTTCCAGGTCATCCGGGTTCCGCAATATTCCAGCGCGACCCTCGGCGCGGGTCTCACCGCCGCCCCCTGGGACGGCGCGCTCCACGCCGGCGGTGTGCTCGCGATCGACGTGGCCGGCGCGCTCAACCTCAACGCCCAGACGATCGCCGTCGACCAGCTCGGATTCAAGGGCGCCCTGGGCGTCGCGCAGACCGGAGGACCCGACGCAGGCACCGACTACGTCGTCGCCACCGGACGCGGCGATCACGGCTACAAAGCTGAGGGCGTTGCGGGTACTCCTCATTTTCTATACGACGCGATCACTGCCGCCTCAGTCACCGGTGCTGCGGACGGCTACCCGAGTGGGGACGCCGCCCGCGGCGCTCCTGGCAATGCGGGCGGAGGCGGCACCGACTCCAACCCGGTTGCCAACGACCAGAACTCGGGAGGTGGCGGCGGCGCCAACGGCGGGCAGGGCGGCCTGGGCGGCAATAGCTGGAACACCAACCTGCCTGTCGGCGGTCTCGGCGGTGCCGCCTTTCCCGCGGCGGCGACGCGGGTAGTCCTGGGCGGCGGCGGCGGCGCCGGCACTCGCAACAACTCGGCAGCGTTTGCATCGTCTGGGGGTACCGGTGGCGGAATCGTCATGATCCGCACCGGCTCACTGGCGGGCACGGGCACTATCAGCGCCGACGGCGGCGTAGGCGTCACGCCGGTTAACGACGGCGGCGGCGGCGGCGGGGCCGGCGGCAGTGTCGTCGTCACCACCAACACCGGCACAGTCAACGGGCTGACGATCCGAGCGAACGGCGGCGACGGCACCGACGCATGGCCCACCGGTCTGACCGGCGCTGCGAACTACCACGGTCCCGGAGGCGGAGGCGGGGGTGGCGCGATCATCACCTCGAACGCGCTTCCACCCGCCCAGACGAGCGTTGCGGGCGGTGCCCACGGCACCACCACCGTCGACGCGGCGACATACGGCTCGGTCAACGGGTCGGCAGGCCTTGTCCAGACCACCACTCCAGGGGCGATCCCCGGATCGTCGTCCGGAGCCGAGTGCCTGCCCGCTCTCACTGTCATCAAGACCACCAGCACGCCGAGCGTCACCAACACAGTCGCCGGGACGACGGCGACCTACACGATCACGGTAAGCAACGCCGCCAACACCGACGCCGCCACCAGCGTCAGCATCTCGGACACCCTACCTGCCGGGTTCACATATGCGTCCACGGGCAGCGTCGTGCTCAACGGTGGAGCGACAAGACCTGCGATCGTCAACCCGGTTGTAGGGGCCACCAACCCGGCATTCGGCAACTTCACCATCCCGGCCTCCGGATCGGTCGTCATCACTTTCACTGTCGACGTCGCGGCCAGCGTCGCGCCAGGCACATACAGCAACCCGGCCACCGCCACCTACCTTGACCCGACCCGCACCACTGTCGCAGGCACGAAGTCAGCTGCATACGCGGGCGGGGGAGCGGAACGGGTGACGGTCAACGCGCCCGACATGACGATTGCCAAGAGCCACGTCGATCCCCTGATACGGGGATCGACATCCACGTACACCCTGACTGCCACCAACTCCGGCAACGTGGTGACCAGCGGCACGGTGACCGTCACAGACACCTTGCCGGCTGGACTGACCCCCACCGGGGCGGCAGGCGCCGGTTGGACATGCCCCGCTCCGGTCGGGCAAACCGTGACCTGCACCAGAGCGGATGCCCTGGCCGGCGGGTCGTCCTATCCACCGATCACTGTGACTGTGACCGTCCTGCAGGGTGCGGCGAATGCCGTGTCCAACTCGGCGAGCGTCAGCGGCGGCGGTCAGACCAACACCACGAACGACACCGCCACCGACCCAACCAACATCGTCTCGCGGGCCGACATCGAGCTGACCAAGACCGTCGACAACGCGACCCCGAACCTCGGCGCCAATGTCACCTTCACCATCACGGCCACCAACAACGGACCTAGTGACGCGACTGGCGTGCAGGTCACCGATCTGCTGCCGGCCGGCTTGACCTTCGTCTCGGCGGTGCCGAGCGTCGGCACTTACACCTCGGGCACCGGGCTGTGGGACATCGGCGCCCTGGCCAATGGCGCCAACGCCACGCTCACGGTTGTCGCCACCGCGACAGGGACCATCGCGGTGACCAACACCGCGACCAAGACGGCCGAGGTGCAGCCTGACCCTGTGGCTGGCAACAACACGGCCAGCGCCACCGTGACCGGCCAGGCGTCCGACATCGCCATCACCAAGACGGCTTCGACCCCGACCCCGAACCAGAACAGCAACGTCACCTTCACCATCACGGCGACCAACAACGGACCGAGCGACGCCACTGGCGTCCAGGTCACCGACTCCCTGCCCGCCGGCCTGACCTTCGTCTCAGCGGTGCCGAGCGCCGGCACCTACACCTCGGGCACCGGGCTGTGGGATATCGGCGCCCTGGCCAATGGCGCCAACGCCACGCTGTCCATCGTCGCCACGGTGACCGGAACCACCGCGGTGACCAACACCGCGACCAAGACGGCAGAGGTGCAACCGGACCCGGTGGCCGGCAACAACACCGCCAGCGCCACAGTGACCGGGCAGGCTGCCGACATCGGGATCGCGAAAGTCGTGTCGAATCCGACACCAAACTTCGGCAGCAACGTCACCTTCACCATCACCGCCACCAACAACGGGCCGAGCAACGCCACTGGCGTCCAGGTCACCGACCTGTTGCCGGCGGGCCTGACCTTCGTCTCGGCGGCGCCAAGCATGGGCACCTATACGTCGGGAACGGGGCTGTGGAACATCGGCGCTCTCGCTAACGGCGCCAGCGCCACCCTCTCGATCATCGCGACCGTGACCAGCACCTCGGCGACCACGAACACCGCGACGAAGACCGCTGAGGACCAGACCGACCCTGTGGCCGGCAACGATTCGGCCTCGGTGACAGTAACCGGTGCGTCGGCTGACATCAGCGTGACCAAGAAGGTCAATCGCGTTACGCCCAGCTCCGGTCAGAACGTGACGTACACGCTCGTCGCGCACAACCTCGGCCCCTCTACCGCCACTGGCGTGCAACTGCGCGACGTGCTTCCCGCGCGCGTCCAGTTTGTGAGTTACACGGCCACCCAGGGAACGTATAACCAGGCGACTGGCATCTGGAATATCGGGACGATGGTCAATGGGAGCACCGTCACGCTGTCAATGGTGGTGCAGGTCAAGGCGAGCGGAACGATCATCAACAAAGTCACCACAATCCCCGGGAACTACTTCGATCCGAACCTGTTCAACAACGTGGCGAGCGCGAAGATGGTGGCCGGCCTGCCCGGCCTGCCCAATACTTCAGCTCCGGAAGGAACTGTTGGCGGTGCGACTCCGAATGCGCCTCGGAACGTAACGGGCATGCTGCTCGCGATCCTGACCGTGGTGGCCGGCCTCGGCGCGCTGAGCCTGGCCGGCGTAGGACGCCGGCGCAACAGGACCCGATTCGGGGATCGCCGTGCGAGGAGCAGCCGCCGCCAGGGTCCTGGACGACTCGCCTTCGGCCTGCTCTCGGTTCTGCTCAGCGTCGCCCTCGCGTCGCTTGTGGTCGCTGTTCCAGCGTCGCACCCGCCGGCGTTGGCCGGCCTACCCCCCGGCACGCAGTTGATTGGCGACAAGGTCGTTACGGTGGCGCCCCCTGCGCCGCCCAAGGGCCACAGCTTCCATGTCGTTGCCGGCCCGATTACGCCATCGCGCCTTCGCATACCCTCGATCGGAGTGGATGCCTGGATCGGCGCGGTCGGCCTGCGCAGCGACGGCTCCATGGATGTTCCTGACAATCTCTGGACCTCGTCGTGGCTGGCAACAGGGCCCAGACCTGGGCAGGCCGGCAATGCCGTGATCGCAGGCCATCGAGGAGTTGGCTCCCCTGCCCTTTTCAGCCACCTCGAGAGATTGCAGCAAGGCGCGCGGATTTACGTCTCCGATGCCGCGGGTAACGAGGTGGTTTATGTCGTGACCCGAGTGGCATCGCTCGATCTGAGCGTGTCGACCGACGTCGCGGTGTTCGGACCCACTACCGCCCAGCAGCTGGTCCTGATCACATGCTTCGGCCAGTACATGGATACCGCCCGCACCTATGATCACCGCCTGGTCGTGTTCAGCCGGCCGCTTACGCCGCCCTACTGATCAGAACGATCGACTCACGATGATCACACGATGACGATGCGGTTCGCGCATAGACGGTCGACGCGGCATCGACAGCTATCACTATCGAAAGGAGCCGGCGTGGGTGCATTGCAGAACCTCTCGGTCGACGAGACCGACGACCTTGCCAAAACGTTTTCAGGCGGTTCAGCCACCGATGTCGATTGAATTACTACATGAACTACTAAATGACTTGATGACTTGCGGTTAACCGCTCGCCGCCACGTGTACAAAAAATCGCGGGCCGAATTCACGGAAGGCCGTTGCGTACCGTCAACTAGCATCGTGTTTCCCCGCTCCCGCAGGTCCAGATCAAAAGGCTGGCGAAGCTTCCCACCAGCCTGGCGATAATTGGGTTCGTGGGAGAATCGCGACGCGTCACGCTACCTCTAGTGACCTGGGGACCTGCCTCTGGAAATGCATCGGAGGGGGCTCGGAAAATCGGCACTAGCGGCGGATGGCCGGCGTGGCCCGCGCGTCGGCGGGTGAGGTAATGGCGCACCTCGGCCTTCCTGTCCTCGCAGGTGTGTTCATCGTCTCGTCGGGTGCCATCTGGTTCGCCGGCATCCAGCTTTCAAAAACCACCGACGAGATCGACTCACGATTTGGGCTAGGGGAAGCGCTTGGTGGCCTGATCCTTCTGGCGTTCGCCACCAATCTGCCCGAGATCGCGATCGTGAGCGCGGCGGCGGTGCAGCACAACTTCGACATCGCCACCGGCAACATCCTGGGCGGCATCGCCATCCAGACCCTGGTACTGGTGGCACTCGACGGGTTCGGAGTCCCTCGCCGCCCCCTGACCAACGTCACCGCGTCCCTGGTGCAAGTGCTGGAGGGAACGCTCGTGATCGCCGTGCTGGCGGTGGCGATTGGGGCGTTCCTGCTCCCCAAAAATGTGGTCGTAGCCCGCATCGACCCGAGCGCGCTCCTGATCGTCCTGCTGTGGATCGGCGGTCTGTACATCGTATGGCGTGCCAGCAAGAGCCTTCCCTGGAAGGCCATCGGTGGGGCCGGGCCGGATGCCGGCGCCCGCCGCCGGGCGAAAGCCCGCAAACCGCGATCGACGATGGTCACCCTTGGCATCTTTGCCGGCGCAGGCCTGGTCACGCTTGCCGCCGGAGTTCTAGTGGAGGAAAGCGGCAGCGCCATTGCCGCACAAATCCATTTGAGCGGTGCGGTGTTCGGCGGGACTGTGCTCGCGGCCGCGACTGCGCTCCCAGAGCTCTCCACCGGGCTGGCCGCTGTCCACATCGAGGATTTCGAGCTCGCGGTCAGCGACATCTTCGGTGGTAACGCTTTTCTGCCCGTGCTTTTCTTCCCTGCCACCCTCATCGCGGGCCAGTCGGTGCTTGGCAGCGCGGCCAAGACCGACGCCTTCTTGGCCGTGCTGGGAATCCTGCTGACTGCTGTTTATATCGCTGGGCTGGTCATTCGCCCGAGAAAGCAGTACCTGCGGCTCGGCCCGGACTCGTTGCTGGTCCTGGTTCTTTACGTGGTGGGCATCGCCGGAATGGTGGTGATCAGCCAGTCGGCCAATTGATGTCCGGCGCACTGGGTCCTGCGGCTTCGGAACGTTGCCCGGAGATTAATGACCGCCCTCGCGCACGTCCTCTTTGACGTCGCGGACGGTGCGCTTGAGGTTCCCTACCGCCTGCCTCGCCTTGCCTTTTGTCTCCAAGCCGCGGTCGCCAGTGACCTTGCCCTTGATCTCTTCCGCTTTGCCACGAACCTGGTCTTTCATGAAGATCTCCTTGAGAGTGAGTCTGAGACGCCAAAGTGAGCCAGCTTTACAGATGTCGTTCTACGCGCCTAAGCGAAAGAAAATCAGCAACTTTCTCAAGAGCGCTGGCGCACAGACTTTTTGGCCGCGCGGTTCGTGGTCTGACTCGAGGCCACCGAGTTTAGTTGCTGACACTATTACGTGCGAGCCGGTAATAAAGAGGTAAATGGCGCGGATCATCCCAAAGCAGCGCCGCCAAACTAAGGCCGACACCGGCGATGGGTCTAGCGTTTCGACTCAACCGATAAGCGCGAAGCATGTCCGAGACGAGGCCACGCTGACGCAAGTTCTCTACATGGTCCGGCTCTATGCCGAGATCTTGGCCATGGATGAGACGATTATCAAACGCATTCGGCAAGTCGTTGGCTCGCAGTCAGATGAGAGCGACCGTGAGCGCAGCCAGTACAACATGACGCTTGTCCTCGCTCAACTGGAAAAGGTCGGCCAACGCATCGCCTATTGGAATGCCCGGCTGCGTTCCTTGCTCAAGAGGCAATTGTCACCTTCTGCATCGCGGCCGGCCTCCAAGGCCTGACCAGTTGCGACCGATGGCTTGACGGGCCGCGCCGGGCAAGGAGTGGCCGGGACTCGGCCTCTGCTAATCCTCGCTATCAGATCGAACATCGACGAGCTTATGAAAATGCCGCCGGGGCGGCTCTTCATAAAGATGGGCCAGGACAACGCCTTTAACTGGGCGGTGATACTCGCCTGGAACTTCCTACAGTCGCTGTTTCCGATTGCACTGGTGATGGCTGCTCTACTCGGCGTCGGTCTTGGGTACATCGGCGTCAGCTCCCACCAGGTCTACGGAACGATCGCGTCCATCGTCCCCGACACGAACGCCCAAAAGGAGGTGCTCGCGACGCTGAACACATTCCAGAAGCAGAGCGGGATCTTCTTCCTGGTTGGGTTCGCCGGCCTGACCTGGAGCGGCGCCGGTCTCTTTCGGACCATGGAGCAGGCGTTCGCGGTCATCTACCACACCCGACAACGGCCGCTGATCAAAGGCATTTTCATGAGCGTCGGCATGGTGCTGCTGCTGACGGTCTTCGGGGGCCTGACGATCGTTTCGACCACCATCCTCGGCCTGTTGAACCAATTGCCCTACCTGCCGACGGTGCTCGCCAATGGGCGGGTCGACTTCGTGCTCCAGATCATGTTCGGCCTCGGACTTGGCTTCGTGCTCTTCCTGGCCATCTACTACGTGGTGCCAAACCGGCGCCTGGACTGGGGGAAGGTGTGGGTGGGAGCCGCTATCGCTGGCGTTCTGGTCGAAGGCCTGGCGCTTATCTTTCCGCTCTATCTGAGACTAACCGGCGTCGGCTCAAACTTTGGCAAGACCTTTGGCATCCTCTTCCTCCTCATGATCTACTTCTACCTACTCGGTAACGTGACCATGATCGGGGTCGAAGTGAACTCCCTGCGCTTTCGGGCCCCGGTCGACCAGCCGCAGGGCAAAGAGTCGCTGGTGACTCCGGGCCAGGTGCGTGAGCCGGCGTCGCGACCACGTGCCAAGGCATGGCACAACTGAGGGCCGACGAGAGCGATCAGAGAGTAGCCCATCGGGCTCATTTCCTAAGCGGCGGTTGGGATCGCGTCGCGATCTTCGGCTCGCATGAGCAGCCGAATCAACCGCAATCGGGTACGTGGTCGCCACACGCGCCACCGAAGCGCTAACCGTAGAGTCGTTCGCACTCATCCCACGATCTGGCGTGCCCCAAAACATTTGCAGCAACAACAGAGTGGGCAGGGCTCATCCCAGGGTCAGCTATTGCTGACGTTGTTATGGCAGGTGGAGCACCCTCGGTCGAGTGCAAGGTGCCTTCGATGCCACTGTTCTCAGGCAAGTCGCGTCCGAGATAAGCAACATCAAGGTCGAGTATCGTGGCGTCGTGTCGGAGGAGTCCATCGATCTCGTCGCACGCCAATCGCTCCAAAACCTCTCCGATTCAAGGGTTCCGCAGTTCGTACCCCTGTTCGTCGGCCGGTTTACGCGCGAGCGACTTCAGCAGCTGACTGGGTTCCGGCCCCGCGGAGGATTCGTTCAACTGACGAGATCAGGTTAACGAACCAACAGCTTCTAATCCAGGTTCGTGAGCGGTGTGGCCTGTCCGGCGGTTGCCAGTATTAGCGCGTTGAGCGGCCCCGGATAAATCCGAACAGCCAGAGCACTACCAGCACAATAATTGCGATCCAGATCAGGTTGATCAGACCTCCGGTCGCGTGGAACAGCAACCAGAGCACGAAAAGAATGACCGCAACTACCAGCAATGCGTGGATCACCTATTACCTCCAATCGATCGAAGCGGATTCTGTCTGGCAACTGGGTTACCTGGGCAGTATGCAGGCGGAAGATGCCGGACACACTGTTTTTCGCTGGCGTTACTGTACGACTCGTGCCTCACAGACTGAGGGCCAGCCGCAGTCCCGCGTCGACTTCCTGCATGTGCATCGAGTCAAGAATGCCCAGACGGGTCTCAAGAGTGGTCTTGTCGAGAGTTACGACCTGGCTGACGTTCACGACACAATCGCGATCAAGTCCGGCGGTCCCCGCCGCAAGAGCGACGTTACCCGGCGCAGCAGACATTCGGAGGTTCGATGTGATTGTCGCTACGGTCACCGTCTTGATGCGCGAGCGGTTGAACGCGTCAGCGGAAACCACTAGAACGGGCCGACGCCAGGCCGGTGCCGAACCTTGTGGTCGGCCGAGGTCGGCCCACCATACTTCGCTCCGCGCTACCACCTCTCAGCTGTCGCTCGCCGCTGGGCCGCGGCCAGATCTCGGTCGACGGTCGATTTCCCCTTGGAGTAAACCGCCTGGAGGGCGCGCGTGACTTCATCGTCGGGATCTTCATCGAGCAGCTTCTCGAGAGCTTGGGCATAGAGCTTGCTGCGAGACATGCCAAGCTTGCGCGCCCGTTTCTCCGCAGCCTGAAAGAGTGGGGTCGGAATCGAGATGGCTGTCTTCACAGTCCGAGTATAACCCAGTTATACCAATTGCGTAGACCGAGCAACCGAGTTCTGCCTATCGATCCACTTGCCCAAGATTCGAGTCAATCGATTTCAAGGGGTTTGAGTTTATTTCGCGGGCTATCCGGACTTCAGTCATCGTCTGAAACGACTTGCTCAAGCACCAAGGCCAGCCGTGGGCAGGTCGCGATGGCGCGCTCCGCAAGATGCAGCACCTTGCCACGCCGACCATCGCAATCACCAAGACCAAAGCCCCGCCGCGAAGCGGCGGAACGAATCTCCCCGTCTTGCTGTCGCAGCTACGTAGGTTCCGTGAGCGCCATGCCTGCTGGCGGGCAGCAAGCACGGGACGTGGAAACTGGCACGACCGACTAGGTCCCCGACTACGGTACAGCGCAGTCGGGAACCATCACGCCCGGCGGCCTAGAGGGCGGGGTGCAGGTGGCGCGCTGCGATTGGCCGCGCAAAGTCTGGTTGGTGGGCGTCGGAGAGACAGGAAGCAGTACTCGGGAGACAGGTCCGTCGGCTGTGCTCCCGCCCTGGCCGTTCGCAGTTGGGTGGGTATCCACAGGGGCTGGGGCCACGTGCGTTAGTGACCTCATCGATTGGGTCAACGACTGCTTGGCGGCAAGGCCCGTTGCACCAAGGGCCAAGGTTGCGGTCACGTAGGCCCCCAGCAGCAGCATGATCGCGACGAGCAACACCACCCTGAGCTTCAACACCGCTCTCCCATTATGCGTCGGAGCTGCCTCCCTGGGATAACCACCCGCTGGCCTGCGTTCGTCCCGGGTTTTTAGGAGGCTGCGCGTCTTTCGTGACGCGCAGCCTCCAGGGTTGATCAGCCGATCTTGTACTTGTACGGAAGGTTGACGAGCTGGTCAGAGCTGTCGGTGAGGAAGTTGAAGGTTTCGACTGCGAGGAATCCGGAGACGTTGGTTCCCTTGCTTCCGTTCGGAGTGATCGTGACTGTGATGTTGCCGCTTTGGCCGGGCAGCAATACCAGCGGGTTGTAGGTTGCCGTAGTTCCTTCCAGAGCGGACCAGATGTTGCCAGTAGAGGAGTCAACTGCTGGATCGAAAGCCTTGGTGGTGGCGTCTGCACCGCACGAGTACGTTGTCGAGACCGCCAGTCCTGTGGTGATCTCCGTCGGTGTGCAAGACCAGAGCGAGGCTGCGATGTCCGGAGCCTGGAGCGTCACCACTGCGTTGGTGCCCCGCTGGACCGAGAGGACATCGGGGTAGCCGAAGTTGGGACTGCTGTCGAAGTTGATCGGGACGGTGGATGACGCCGCGATGCTGAGTTTGCTGGAGAAGGGCGGCACGACGAACAGCGGCCACGGGAAGCTCGCGATTGGCAGCGCCCCGGACGTTGGGGTGACGCTGTTCAAGGAGATCACGGTGTCCTCGTTGAGGCGTGGGTCGATCGAGTATTCCGCCGGCGAGTTCCCCTTGTTGACGATGTGAATGGTCGCGGTCACAGGCACGCCGTTGGCCAGCTTGTGGTTGGAGTCGGGCAGTCCGGTCGCACTGACCTGGGCCCGGTCGAACCTGATGCGGCCGCTGACCGGAACGCTGGTCAGCATCGACTGAATGCCGTTGATCTGCGTGAGGTCGAGGGTCCAGCGCCCAGGCACTGGATTCGCCCACGTCAGGTGCAGAGTTTGCAGGTTCGTGCCTGAGCCATCCTGCAGAGAGGTGCCTTGGACGTCGACCGGCGACATGTTGGGGTCGACGAGGAAGCCGTAGAGCTGATAGCCAGGTGCGTCCACGGTCACGTCGATGTTGATATCGGCACGGCCCCTAGGCACGTCGAATTGCTGCACGAGTTCCTGACCGTAGAACGCCATCCGCGCGTTGCCGCCGGTGAGCTCGCTCTTGAACGACCCGCCGTTCCTGTCGAGAGGCACCAGTGCGCGGGTCGTGATCGGGATGGTGCCTTGCTCGGCACCGAGGCCGGCCTTCCCTTCTTCCCTACCCATCGAGGTCGAGAACACGACCGCCTCAGCGCGGTCGCCGGGCGAGGAGGGAGTGCTGACCTTCACGTGGAAGGTCGCCGAAGCGCCTGGATGCAAGGTCTTCGACGCTGGCGAGACGGCGCCGTGCACCGTTTGGAATCGGGCCCCGGTGATCGCATAGCTGAGTAGTCCGTTGTATGCACGGCTCGGGTCGAAGACGACGAGCGTCCACCTGCCCGGGGCCGGATTGTGGATCTCGTCCTCGCCGAACCCGCCGCCAGGGCCCTGAGGCCGCGATTGGGCGACCATCCGGCCGGAGGAGTCAAAGAGGGTTTCTCGAACCGTTCGGCCGCCCGGCGCGCCGTCGTTCCCGAGCCAGGCGATTCGGGAGACGAGGCGATCTACCCCCGCGGGGACGTTGAAGGTGACCTGGTGAACGTCTCCCACTGTTGCGCCGTTCTGGTAGACGAATGTTGGGTCGGTGGCGGGGTTGAGGGTCAGGGTGCCAGCCGTGATCGACTTCGCGGCGCCGAGCACGCGCACGGTCGGCGAGACGGTGATGCTGGACGCGTCGGTGTTGGTGACCTTGACCGGGACCACGGTGGTGTGCCCCGGCGCGGCGGTGCTGGCGATCGAGTTCGGTGAGAGCAGAAGACCGCCTCCCGCTAGCGGCGGTGTGCCGTTGAAGTCTTGAATCGAGCGGGCCATCTGGACCGCCTGCAACGCGTTGACCAGACCCGCGCCCTGGTTCTGAGCGGGTATGTGAAGGTCCGTTGCGGTGCTCATGATGATCTGCTTGACGAGCTCAGGCGAGGGTGTCGCCCCGCGGTGCGTGTCGCGGTAGGCCTGGATGACAAGCGCGGCCGTGCCTGCCGTCAGCGGGCACGACTCGCTCGTGCCGCCGAACGCCTCGATCGGCTGGGGAGACGTGCCGTTGTACTGGTCGGTGCAGTTGGTGTAGGTGGCTGTGTCGGTCACCTTCGAGCAGTCTGACCAGCCGCTCTCGCCCGGGGCGACGACATCGATCGTCTGGGGCCCGTACTCGGTGTCGCCTGAGCTGCTGAAAGCCGACACCTCGTTGCTCCGCCAGCCACCGGTTCCGAGCTGGTAGCCGTACGAACCAGTCTGCGCGTAGAGCTGGTAGCTGGTCGTCGCCCCGGTGGAGATGACTCCGGGGGCGTCCGAGGGCGAGCCAATGGTGTTGGTCGTCCCGGCGTCGCCGCTGCTGACAATCACCGTGACGCCCGCCGCCACCGCCTGCGTGTCCAGGAGCGCGATCGGGTCCGTGCCGGGGTTGGGGACCGGGTTCCCGCCGAACGACTGGCTGAGGATGTCGACGTTGTCAACGGTCAACGCGTACTCGATGCCGGTGATGATCTCGCTGTTGAATGCAAAGTTGGAGTTCCCGAAGACCTTCATGACAGCGACCGAGGCGCCCGGAGCGACGCCCTCGATGCGGATATTGCACCCGACGGGAAGCGGGTGAGCCGGGTTCACCTCACCACTGAGGTCGTAGACTTGAGTGCCCTGCGAGATCAGTGAACTAGCGTCACCGAAAGCCTCGCCGCCGCCGGTGACCGCGAATAGTCCCTCACCGGAGAAGTCCTGGTAATCGAAGATCGCCGAGGTGCCGCCCCGCTGGAAATCAGGGATTGTGGGGTCGAGGCCGTCAGGGAACACCGCGATCTTCACGCCACGGCCGGTCGCCAGGTCGTGCGCGGCGGGCTGCGTGGCGCCTGGTCCAAAGTCCACGTTCATCAGAGCGAGAGCCTCCGGCTCGAGCAGCGGCTGGGCCGGGTTGGACGGGCAGACCTGCTGTGCGGGGTCGGTTGCGGACGTCGCAGACTTTCGGCTCGGGAGAGCCCGCCCGCCTGTCACGGCAGCCTCGGCCGAAAGGCTCGCTGCGGGACTTGGTCCGCTCACGATGCTGTCGGGGACGACGGCTGCGACCGCAGGGTTGGTGGCAAGGCGCACCGCCTCGGCACGAGACACGGTGGCCGCTACGGCGTTGAGCACTGAATAGCCGTGCACGGCCGGCGCGCGAAGCGTCCGGAGCTCGCTCAGGATCGGGGTCTGGTCCGCCGCCAGCTTGGAGTCTCGGGTCCGACGGGTACTTGCCTTCGCCGTGACCTCAGGGTGCTGA
The DNA here is from genome assembly GCA_003139695.1 of Candidatus Dormiibacterota bacterium. GTDB lineage: Bacteria > Chloroflexota > Dormibacteria > Dormibacterales > Dormibacteraceae > Palsa-872. The sequence goes on from PLJM01000018.1 coordinate 263,538, forward strand.
TTTCGCAGGATGATGATCACCGGTTGGTTCGGGTTGGCCGAAAGCGCAGTGATTTGCGCAGGAGTGAGCGCGCTGGAGTAGGTGTTGGGTACTCGAACCGTCTGCGCCTGAGATCCGAGCGGTATCAAAGCCAATGCCAGGCCCAAGCCGACGGTAATGGTCTTGAGCACCAGCCCAGCGGACGCGCGCAGGTCGCTTTTCGAACCCGATAGGTCGCGATTGGTAATCAACTTACAGTTCCTCCCGCTGCCGGCATATAGCCGCCGAGCCGACCATCAAAAAGATGCAGAAACGTATCAGCTTGCGGCGAGCCACGTCCACCCCTCCTAAGACTTCCAACCCCAGGGCCCAACCCAATGGCCAGTCGGAATTCTATCGTCAATCCGGGGGCGCGTCCAGCCGCCCCTTGCCCCGCGTGCCTGCGGTTGAGGCATCAAAGAGGGTCCGCCATATCGGAGCTATCGCCAACGGGACGTTATGCCCGGAGGTGGGATCCATTTCAGCAGAGGTGTGGGATTCAGAAAGTACATCAGGCAGCAACTCGACGGACTTTGTGCACCCCACAGCCCGGGATTTGAACCCGGGGCCTCACGGTCCCGAACCGTTGTAGCGCTCGGTTCGGGGAGAGTCGCCAGAGGCCGATTGAGTTCACCGCGTCCGCGGCTTCAGTCCGCCAGGTGCCGCTACGTGCCGGCGGATGTCGCCCGGATTGCTACACCACTCGGGCGAAGTCCTTGCGGCCAGAACGATGGGCACAAAAGGCAGCGCTGAGATCCGGAATCGAACTCGACGGAGTTTCTGCACCCCAGAGGCTGTATTGGCGAGAAAACCGAATTATCTCGACCCCTCCCGTCAGCTTTCGGAGCGCGGCTTCGGGGGCATTCCTGTACTCGCGTCGTCGGCGGCCGTAGCCTGCTCCACCCGCTCACCGATGGCCGACGTCACCTTTGAGGCCGCGCTACCGGCCTGGCGCGAGGCCACCTGCACCTGCTCGGTGGCAGTCCGTACACCATCAAATATGTCGTCCTTATTCTCATGCCAAAGGTCCAAGGCCTGCCGGCGTCTCTGCTTCCCACGGACAGGATCCAAGAAGTACATGACGCCCACTCCGAGCGCCGCGCCAATCAGCAGCCTTTTCATCAAATTTACCTCCGATTACGCCAGCCACCACCGTGGATCTCCAGGAACTCCTCTCGTGGAATTCCGGCGTTTTTGAGGATGCCGACGAGCAGGCCGCGCTTGAGAACTGGCGGGCCTGGATTTGATCACCGTAAACCTTCCTTCTTCTACACGGCACGAGCCAACTGCCGACGGTAACCGCCGGCAGTCGCTGGATCACGCTTATACGGTCATTTGCTTTCGCCTCGGCTGTGGGGAAGGTCGGGACGCGCAGCGACCCTATATCTATCAACCCATGTACTCCTTGACGTGCCTCCGACTGGATATACAGCGAGCTTGAACTCGGACGGCCTCACAGCCAAGGCTCGTGCCACGGGCTAACAATCCGGGTGCCGCCTCTATGATCACCGCGTTCGAAGCGCATGGTGGCAGGACCTATCCTCGGCCCGTTTGACCGCCCACGACCTGAAGGGAACGAAGGGAGACCGAAAAGAAAGACAAAGGCCGGAGGCTCCAACCTCCGGCCCTGTCGCAGGAATCTGCGGGAATTCGTAATGGGTTCGCCTACCGGCGCGTCCTCTCGTCGACGGCCTGGCGGTTGACGGCGTCGTAGGCGCCGTGATCGCGCATGATCTGCTCCGCCTCGGCTCGCCGGTCGCCGGGGTCGACAGTCACCAGGGTCCGGCCGCCCCGGAACTCCTGGTCATAGTATTCGGCGTCCTCCTTCGTCACGCCCATGCCGGTGAGGGCGCCCCCGATGCCTCCGACCGCGCCTCCGGCGACGGCTCCGGCGACAATGCCAGCCAGCAGGCCACCAGCGATAACCGGCCCGATGCCGGGTATAAGTACGGTCGCCAGAGCGCCCAGCAGACCGCCGACGACACCGCCTGTGAGCGATCCGCTGGCCGCGCCCGCCAGCGCGCCCGCGGCATGGCTGGTTTCCTCAGTGGCGGCAGAGTCGCCGTGCCCCGCGAAACCGATGTGCTCGTGCGTGAATCCGGCCTTCTCGAGAGCCACGACCGCGGACTCGGCAGCGGTGCGGTCTGTGAACACGCCAACGATGGTGATTCTTTCCATTCCTGTACCTCAGTGAATATGGATCGGTTTGGGACGCTTTCGATTCCGGTATCGACTGATCTAGGCCTTCTTGACGCACTCGTCGCAGTGGCGGCGATTGGCCGTCACCTGCTGCTTGTGCCCCGCCTTGATCCGGAGTCCGTCCGAACAGTCGTTGTGATCGTGGTAAACGTTCTTGTTCCGCTCGTCTTCCATCAAGGTCGAGTGATACGGGGCAACCTTCGTTCCAGTAAATCTCCTAGATATTCGTTTTCTGAGGGAGCCGTGGTGCGGTCACGCGTTACGTACGTCCTCTTTGACGTCACGGACGGTGCGCTTGACCTTGCCGACCTGCTGTCTCAACTTGCCCTTGGTCTCCTCAGTACGGTTGCCGGTGGCCTTGCCCTTGATCTCTTCCGCCTTGCCACGAACCTGATCCTTCATTACGACCTCCTTCGAAATCCGATTCGGTTATTCCAACGTCGGTGTCGACGACTGGAACGAGGACCTCGCCCTACGTGGTGGCCAGTGCAGCGCGCCCGCGCTGGGGCGGAACTGCTCCGCCGAGTTCGTGTATCCGAGCCTCCCAGTAGCTCAGGCGCTGGCGAAATCGTTCGGCCTGGGCGACGACGACCGGAACGTTGGTGAGCTCGACCTCGCGCTGTCCCTCCTCGGATTGCCCGACCATCAGGTTGCGGATGGTGGCCAGGACTTTCTCCTCCATGGTCAGGATCTCGGTGTAGATCTGCTTCCAGTAGAGGGCCTGCTCCATGGTGGCATCGCCGGGAACCCCCTCGTGTTCCATGCGCTTGCTCCAATCGCCGCCGCGCTCCGCTGCGGTGATGTCGGGCCGCCGACGCTTCGTTTTAACCTTTGCCATATCCCCGTTGTAAGGGGGCGGGCGTAAGAAGATCAGCAACTTTGTGGGCCAACTTGGCCGCTGTATGAATACTTGCACTCAACAGGCGGCGTTTTGCGTTAGCCTGATTCCGTCGCGCGCCCTCGAGGGAGAGGACCTGAACCTCCCACTGGGAAGACGCCCGCCACTGGGTGAGCATCTATGCCGATCTCCTCGAGTTCAAGCGGGGGATTCTTGATCGTGTGAAGCGGGATCTGGCTGGTCTCCAGCCGCTCGCCCGCAAGGCGGCGGCGGTCGACGTTCAGATCATCGAAGACCAGATGCAGGGCTACCAAGCGCGACTGGACCTCTGGTATAGGCGGATCTGGGACCTCCATGGATTGTGGCTGGACGCCGAAGGCCGCATGATCCGGCCGTATAGATCTCGTCCCGAGGGGAAAAGTTGCTGCTTTTGTTGCTGCCAACGAGCCATCGTGCTCTTATCAGGCGGATTGTGGTGCAGTCTCAGGACGGCCCCTTCCGCCTGAATGCTGTGCCTCGACCGCTATAGCCGCGATAGTCCCATCACTCGGTGGCCAGTGCCCGATGCCCAATAGGTTCCGTGCAAGACAGACAGAGTCCGCTCCAATCGATACGATGAGGCTCACCGAGCTTCGCCGAGGGCCGGTTTCCGAGGAGGTATTGAGATGATCCACGCGTTGCTTGTACTTGCGGTCATTCTTTTCGTGCTCTGGTTGCTGTTCCATGCAACGGGCGGTCTGGTCAACCTGATCTGGATAGCAATCATCGTGCTAGTCGTGCTCTGGCTGTTCGGTTTCGTCCGCGGGCGCTCGGCGCGCTAGGACAGGCACGGCGGCTCTGGCGTTGCCTTGGGGCTCCTGGAGGAACACCAGCCTGCCTGCTATCGCGCGCGAAACCTCCCGCCGCGCCCGAGTCGAGTGCCCGTCTAGGGTTTCCCTGCGAGGTTCGGGAAGGGTTGACCGATAAATAAGGAGGCCTGTTCAATGGATCGAATCACAATTGGCGCCGCCCTGGGTGGAGCGGCTGTTTACTTCTTGGATCCGCAACGAGGCGAGAATCGCCGCCAGCGGGTGCAATCGCTTTGGCGAGAGAATCGTGACACCGCGTTCGAGGTTGGAGATGAAGTATCCCAGGCTGCTGAGTCGATACGACCCTTGGTTCGACGCGTGAAGCGCGGCTTTGGGCGAGGGGACAGGACCGAAGTTGGCGGCCCGAGTTGGGTGCCTGGAGTGGCTGGCATCATCATCGCGGCCGCGCTTGGTGGTGCCCTCATATATTTCCTCGACCCAGAGAATGGGCCGAGTCGGCGGCAGCGCGTCCTCAATGTAAAACTGCGGGTTAAGCAAGTGGCGACCGAGGCATCTGAGGCTGCTCAGGAAGTCGGGGCGACGGATCGCGGCTGAGGAACTCTGGTGCGGCGGCTGGTGATCGTGGGCCATATTTGCTCCAATTGCGGTTACGCCTATGGGCAGGCGACCGTTCGCTGAATCAGGCCGCTGAATCCAATTGTGTCGGACAGTAACGTTTCGGCTGTGGGGTGCAAATACTCATGCGGCAGCCGAATTCGGCACGCGTGAGTACTCGCGAATCAATCCATCGAGCCTCGCACAGTCGGCGGCCACGATCGCGGACGCCTGGGTTCTTAGAAACTCGCGCCAGCTCAAGCCCGATCTTCGCGGCGAGCTCGGAATCCGGTGCTTCTTCATCAGATTCCTAATCGAAGTCGCCGAAACCACCTGGCCGAGCTTGAGCAGCCCGCCTCGACCGACCACTCGGTCAAGTCGCGTTTGACCCGTGACGCGATATTTGCAATCCCACACGCTCGGATTACTACATGAACTACTACACGGACCATCGCTCGTGAAAGGCCGTCGCCGTCACCCTGAGTGCCAACGCGGCGAGGATCACGCCAGCCGCTGAGCACGGACGCGCGATGACGAGGCTGCCGCGATCCATGTTTGTAGCACTGGCTTCCGACCTCGCCGCGGAGGCCAGAGCGCGATGCCAGCCCAGCACTTTCTCCGGCCGCGGCCGTCCGCGCTAGGGCTCGCCGACCTCGACGGCTGCTGCGCGGTCAACCGGCGTGCGGTCTACCTCGCTCAGGGCCTTACCAATGCGTACCACCAGCTTCGGGCTGACGAAAACGATCACGATGCCGAGCGCCACCCAAACCAGCACGCCATACGGGAAGTAGTTGTACGGGGCGGGTGGGATCGGATACACGTTGGCGTAGAGCGCATAACCCAGCAGCCCGATGGCGATCAGAGGGATGACGGGCTGCGCTCCACGCCAGCGGCCGACACTTCGGAACAGTTTGATCGCGCCCACCTGCGTGACCAGGTAGACGAGCAACAGCGCGAGCACGCCGACGGTGCCGGCGTAAGCGAATACAGCCGCCCCCGTCTGCTCGACCAGGATGATGTCAAGGACAATCGCGATCGACATCACGGTGGCAACCGCCACGTAAGGCGACGCGTGACGCGGGTGCACGTTCCCGAGCGCGGCCGGGCCGAAGCCGTCGCGCCCGAGGGCGAAGAGCAGGCGCGAAGCGGCGAGCCCGGTCCCCAACGCGGAGGCGAAGGCGGAGACGGTCGCCCCGAGGCTGATGGCGATAGCCATCGTCGAGCCGAGGTATGTCTTGGCAAGGTCGACCAGCGGCGAGGTCGAGCCGGCGAAAGCAGCCACTCCCTTGTCGTCGGTGCCAAAGCCGATCGCCTGCGTATAGCTGATGACCAGGTAGAAGGTGCCGGTGAATAGGACCGCGGCCAAGATGGCGCGTGGAATCGAGCGCTTCGGGTTGCCGGTCTCCTCACCAAGGGTGGCAGCGCCCTCGAACCCGGCGAATGAGAGGAATCCGAAGACGCTGGCCAGAGCGACGGCGGAGAAGCCGGCCTTTGGAATCTGGAACGGTATGGTGGACAGACCGTGGGCGCCGCCGCGCCCGAGGATGACTACCGCCAGCACCAGGATCAACAGCACGGAAAGGCCCTCGACGACAAGCGTGGTCCGAGTCGACAGCCTTACCTCCCGGTGGGCCAGAAACCAGATCAAGGCGGCCGCGACCAGGGCCGGGATAATCCAGTGCACGTTGACACCCATGAGGCCGAGGAAGGTCTGAAAGAACAGACCCACCTCGGCGGTGGAGGCGACTGTGAAAGCGGTGTATGTGAGCAGGAGTCCCCAGGCCGATAGGAATCCCATTCGGGCGCCGAACGATATTCCGTTGAAGATGTAGACGGAACCCGCGTGGGCGAATTGACGGCTGAACTCGATGAACGAGTACGAGGTCAGGATGATGGTGATGACCGCCCCGAGGAAGGCCAGGGCGACGGCGGTACCTGTGATCGATGCTGCCAGCGAGCCGTTGAGGGCCATGGCAGCCGTGGGGGCCATGATGCCAACCGACAGCGCCATCGCCTCGATAGCACCCAATTGCGGGCGTAGCTTGCTCATCTCCCCTTTCCTCCACTCCAGTCGCGCCGGCAGTCCCCGCAACCGGCCGACCGAGATTGTATATCCGTCTGGCGAAGTGGATCCGCGCCCGCAATAACCTGGATGCGCACCAATCGGCGCCGACCTGGACCGGGGGACCTCGCGAAACGCCGAGCCGCCGGGCGCATGACCGGTAGCCGTTCCGTTAACTTGAGGTGGTCGCCGGCACCTGAGGGCGGCTTGTTGTTGTTCAGGTTGGGGAGATCACAGAATGGCTGGCAACGAACACTCGATCGAGCGCGGGAAGGTGCATTACAAGTGGGACAACAGCCTCCAACCGGCGGTTGAAATCAAGTCCGGGGACGTCGTCCATTTCGAAGCCGAGGAGGTCACCGACGGGCAGATCAAGCCCGGCTCACCGGCCTCGGCGCTGACCAGCCTCGACTTCAACCGCCTCTACCCGCTCGCTGGTCCCGTTTTCGTCAAGGGGGCGCAGCCGGGCGACGTACTCGAAGTGGAGATGCTGGAGCTGCGCCCGCTGAAGTGGGGCTGGACCGGGTTGATCCCGGGCTTAGGCCTCCTGGCTGAAGACTTCCCTGAGCCGTACATCCGTCACTTCGACCTCAGCGATGGCGAGAGCACGGCGCTCGGCGACAAGGTTCGGATCCCTCTCCAACCGTTCTGCGGCACCATGGGTGTCGCGACTGACGAGCCGGGACAGATCGATATCCTGCCACCCACCAAAGGGGCCGGCAACATCGACACCCGGCACTTGAATGTCGGCGCCAAGCTCTACCTACCAGTCTTTGTGCCGGGCGCCATGTTCTCGGCCGGCGACTGCCATGGCACCCAGGGCGACGGTGAGGTCTGCGTCACCGGGATCGAGTGTCCGATGGCGGTCAGCCTTCGTTTCAACATCATCAAGAACCGGACCATCAAGCCGTGGCGCTACCAGTTCCAGACCCCGCCGGGATCGCTCCAGCCCCGCTCCGACACCAAGGGCTACTTCGCGACCACCGCGCTCGGCCCGGACCTGATGGAGAACGCCCGAAACGCGGTTCGCGACCTCATCGATTGGCTCGGGCAGGAGCACGGCCTGAGCCGCGAGGACGCCTACGTCCTATGCAGCCTGGCGGCCGACCTCAAGATCAGCCAGATCGTTGACCAGCCGAACTGGGGAGTCTCGGCCTACCTGTCTCTCGCCGTCTTCACAAGCTGAGGCTGGGCAGGCGGCGTTTTGGAGTTGGCGTGAGCCGACGCAGACGGTCATCGGTCCAGGCCAACCTTGCCGCTGCTTGCACCAATCCTCGCCACAAGCGCCGACCATGATCGTCTCGTTGCAGCTGGTGTTGGAGCATCTACATCTTCTCTCAATACCAGATGGTGATTCTGAGCCGCGTGCCTCACGGTCCCCTGCTTTGCACCCCGGCTTCGAGCCTCCGAGAGGTCACCCATTGCAAGCTGCGCTGGTTCAGATTGGCTGTCACCGTAAGTTCCGCGTAGCCCACAACTTCGCCTGGACTAGTACATGAACTACTACATGAAACCCGGATGGTCAGCACGTTCATTGAGCTCTTCCCAGTGCGCAGACTTTGTCCCCGCGGCGCTATGCCGACTGGCACGCCAGCCGGCCACGCCGAGTGCAATCAGCCAGCCGATCTCGAGCAGCGGCCATCGGTTCTGCCTCGGGGCCAGCCCGCTGATGTCCACGAACGGACTGGCCAAGAACCAACTCGTCGCCAGGGGTAGACGCCAGCTCAGGTATGCGCGCTCCTGCCATGCAATCCAACCCGCCGCTGCCAACAGGCAAAGGTCAGCGAGATGTATATACGGGGTGATCAACAACGAGCCAATCAGACCGAGAACAATCACCAGGCCAGGCACAGCGCGCAACCTCCAGGCCGCCCCCAAAACCAGGCCAAGAATTGCCAGGCGAAGTGCCAGCGCGACCGGCCAACCCAAACCCAGGGCCGCCTCCAGTGTCAGCGCGTTTGTACCCAGGGGAGGATGCTGCAGCTGGCCGGCGTATGCGACCAGAGCAGGGATCCCGGTGGTTGCGATGGCAAGAGCCGCGACGGCAGCGCTGGCGAGCAGCCAGGTCACGAATGTTCGAAGACGGGCCGATGCCAGCAGACATGCGGGCACGAGGAATGCGGTGTTCGGCTTCAAGACCACGAGCACCAGAACCAACCCGGCCGCGACCTCGTGCTCCTCCCGAAGCAATCGCCACGCCACCAGAAGGGCGGCCGCGACCAACAGCACCACCTGGCCCAGGTAGTCCGCCTGCAAGACCCATACCGTGCCGACCACCAAGACCGTGGCGAGTGCGCGTCCGGATAATCCATTGGTGGCACTCCATACGACCGCAGCCCCGAAAGCGCACATCGTCAAGATCGCCCAGATCACATATGCCCACTCAAACGGCAACCCCGCGAGCGGGACGGCCGCCCATGCCACCGGCGGTGGGCTCAAGAATGGCTGCGCAGGCTGGTTTGGAGCCAGGCTTATCTGCTGCGCGGTAACCAGCCCCTGATCGTAGATATGCGACCAGCCCTGCACGAGACCCACTCGAGCTGCCGCCAGGTAGGTGTGGAAGTCGATTCCGATGGGTTGAGGGCGGTTCCAGAAGTCCACGGCAATCGCTGCAAGGACCGCGACGAACACTAAGGACGGCCAGAGGCGCCTGGCTGAGCTGGTCAATCGCCCCGAGATGCGAGCCCTCATGAGCGCCAGACGAAAAGTCGGTGGTTCAGGTCGGTATCAGATTGACGAAGACCGTATACAGACCCAGCGCATCGAGGCCGAACGCGCTGACTAGAAGTATTGTCCCCACACCAACGCCGACCCGTCGAGGTACATGCGACGCCAGGATTTCAATGGCGAACACGGTGCCGACCGCCAGCAGCGGGCCGGCAACGAACAGATACCGCCCCTGCGGCTGATAGTCGACTGCGATGCTGCTGATCACCATCTGAAAAAACGCCACCAATGGAACGACGATGCATGCGATCGCGATCCATCGCTTCTGGGGCGGCCAGGTGTTCCAGCGGTGCCACGCGGCCACCACTCCTGAGACAGCGATCACGGCTGTACAGGCCAGCAGAAGTTTGTAGATCAAACCGTATCCACTCGGCTGGAGCCGCGTCGACATGTTGCCGAAGAGAGCAAAGAAGCTCAAGAATGTGGCGGCCAGCCAGTCAAATACATGCGGAGGGTAGCCGCTCAGTTTCGCGGGAGCGTCGGTGTACAGGGGTGTGAATGGCGGAAGAAGGCGGCCGTAGGTTGTGAGGTTGCGCACAAACCACCATCCCGCCAGCACCGTCGGCACGGCAATGATCGGTACCAGCGATGGCACCCACTCATGCCGCGGCCAGAATCTCACGAGGATGACGAAGACCACGACAATCAGGAAGTAGTCCGTCTGCTTAGCCAGCAACGTCATCGCGAACGCAAGGCCGATCGCCCAGGCAAGGCGTCGGCTGGGCGGGCGCACAAGAACCCGGATCATCAGGAGCGTCAAGATGGCTGCCGCGAGGACTGAGAGCGCATCGTTGCTTACCGAAGCGGCGATGAACTGGAACTGGGGCAGCGTTGCCGCAAGCAGTGCGGCAATCACCCAGCGCCTCGGCTGCGCGGGCCACAGCTCTCGCGCGCACAAACCAATCACGACGACCGTCGCCGCGCCGCACAGAATCGACATCGTCTGCACTACGGCGATGCTGCCCGTCAGCCTGTACAAGGTCGCCGCGAGCAGGTAGTAGAACGGCGGCTGCTGGCGCTCGGGAGTGTTCACGGGCAACTGCAGGTGCTGCGCGAGCAGCTGCACGTATCCGAAGTGGGCCCGCTCGTCAGGTGCCTGGCCAAAAGGCGTTGCGATCGCGTACACCACGGCGAACACGACAAAGACCGCAGCCGAAAGCCCAATCATGATTGCCGCGGCTCGATTGACAACCGGCCGCGACTGAAGCACGGGTGTGGTTTGAGTACGATGTGGGCTGGTTGTCAACATCGGATGATCTCTTGACCGGGCTCAGCCTGGTCATGCCTGCGCACAACGAAAGCGAAAATCTTCGGTGGCTCCTCCCTCATCTAAGCGAAGTGCTGCCGCGCCTGGCCAAGCGCTTCAACGTCATCATCGTGGACGACGGGTCCACCGATGACACCGGGCCGCTGGCCGAATCACTCGGACGTCAGCTTCGCATCGACCTGCGAGTCATCCGCCACGAGCGCAAGTCCGGCTACGGGGCGGCGGTCGGCGACGGGCTTCGCGCGGCAGACCTCGAGTACACGGCGTTCACAGACGCCGACGGCCAGCTGGAGGTCGCCGATCTCGCCCTGTTGGTGCCGCTTTTGAAGAACGCCGACCTGGTCGGGGGCTGGCGCCTGAGTCGCCAGGATCCGGCGTTTCGATCTGTTATCAGCGGTGTATTCAACAGACTCGTGCTTCTGACTTTGCGCATCGAGGTCAAGGACGTCAATTGCGCGCTCAAGCTTATCCGTACGGAATCGCTGGATCACTTCGAGCTGCATTCGAAGAGCGCACTAATCAACGCCGAGCTGTATTGGAAGGTTCAGAAGGACGGCGGCAGGTTTGCGCAGGTCGGCATCCCTCATCATCCGCGCCGCATGGGTCGACGCTCAGGCGGTCGGCTGATTCCCATCCTTCGAGCAGCCAAGGAGCTGATCGAGATCCGCTTCCGCGGCTCAGTAAAGTGACGAAACGGATCGAAGGGCCGGCACGCGGCGGCGCTTAGAAGGAGCCGGCATCTTGCCGCCTCCACCGAACCGCCAGTCAACTCGCGGGAGGAAGAGCTCCGGCTTGATCCGCCCCTTGTAGCGTTCGACCATTCCAATCACGCGATCGATGAGCGAATCTTCCAGCGAGTGAGGCACGAGGCCAAGGTCGAGCAGGTGTTGATGTTTGGCGTTGTAGTAATGGGCCTCCATCTCAATGCGCGGGTTGGCGAGGTGCTCGATCACGGTCTCCAGGCCATGCGCAAGGCGGGCGGCACGAACGCGGTCTGCCAGCTGGTTGACGCTGAATTGCTCTGTGAACTGGTTAAAAACCCGGAACTCGCCCCGATCGGGCGGATTGAGGATGGCGAGCTCGACGCATCGCACCGTGTCCCGGATGTCGAGGAAGCCACGGGTCTGACCACCGCTCCCGTACACGGTAAGCGGGTGCCCGTGCGCGGCCTGCGCGCAAAAACGATTGAGTGCCGTGCCCCAGATGTCGTCGTAATCAAAGCGCGTGCGCAGCTCTGAATGGAGGTCTGTCTCAGGGGTGCCTGAGCCGTATACGACACCCTGGTTGAGGTCGGTCGCCCTAAGGCCCCAAGCACGGCAGGTGAACATGATGTTGTTGCTGTCGTGGACCTTGGACAGGTGATAAAACGAGCTCGCCTGCTTTGGATAAGGCAACCGATCCTTGCGTCCGTTGTGCTCGATTTCGATGAAGCCCTCTTCGATATCGATGTTGGGGGTGCCGTATTCGCCCATAGTCCCGAGCTTGACCAGGTGACAATCAGGCCCCGATTCGCGCAAGGCGAACAGCAGATTTAACGTGCCAATAACGTTGTTGACCTGGGTCTCGGCCGCGTGCGCGCCGGAGATCATCGAGTAAGGTGCCGAGCGCTGTTCCGCAAAGTGAACGACGGCGTCGGGCTGGTACTGCGCTATGAGCGCTGTCGTATCAGCCAACGACATCAGGTCAAGTCGTTCCCACGCGATCTGCTTCCCACTCACCTCTTTCCACCGCAGCACGCGCCGTTTCATGCCCGCGATTGGGACGAGACTATGAGTGCCGCAAAGAGTGTCCCACCGGCGCCGGATGAGGTTGTCGGCGGCGATCACATCGTGGCCCATTGTCGACAGATGCAGCGCTGTGGGCCACCCCAGGTAGCCATCAGCCCCTAAAACAATGACCCGCACTTGATCATCCTACCGAGGCGCTTACTTGAGGCGTCTGCAAAGCTAAATGGTGTTTACAAAACCATGACCACGTTTGCTTGAGTCCGGAGCTGGTTGAGACGGTTGCCGTCCAACGCAGGTGGCGTTGCGCGCGAGCGGGACTAAGGCAAGCGCGGCGCACCTCAAAGGGCCGCATCGGCAGGAACTCGGTCCTAACTCGCTGGTCAGATGCGGCTATCAAACCGTCGACGATGGAGTTGACACTGGTCTCGCGACCGGTTGCAATGTTCACCTCGCCAATGAGCCGGCTGGATATGGCGGCAACATTGGCGGACGCCACATCGGTGACGTACACGAAGTCACGTGTTTGCTTACCATCGCCGTGTATGCGGGGGGCCGTGCCTTCCAAAAGACGGCAGCAGGTAATTGCGATCACGCCCGCCTCGCCACTGCCATCCTGGCGCGGGCCATATACGTTCCCATACCGCAATGCCAGGGTCGAGGTTCCATGGCGGAGGCCAAGGGTCGCCACATAGATCTCCTCCGAACGCTTGGCCGCGCCGTATGCGGATACAGGGGCCGGCTTGTAGGTCTCGCGGGCTGGCAATTTCGCGCGCTCGCCATAGATGGCGCCTCCCGACGAAGCAGTCACGATGCGTCGTGCGCCGGCTTTGATCGCTGAGTGGAATAACCCAACGGTGCTCGCGAGGCTGGCTCTCACATGGTCGCCCGGGTCGCCGGCCGCCTTTTGCACACCACCCTTAGAGGCGAGATGGAGAACAACTTCGGGTTTGAACGAGGCAAGCGCTTTCGCCGCGGCCTCGGATCCGCAGTCAGCCAAAACCACCTCTACTTCATCGGGCAGCGGCTCTCCGGAGGGATGGCTGTAGTCGTCGATCACGAGAACCATGGCGTCGGTCGCCACCAACATCTCGACGGTATGCGAACCGATGAATCCGGCGCCGCCCGTGACGGCGATGCGGAGGCCGTCGCCGTCCGTGCCTTGCTGCTGCCGCACCCTAATCGCCTGCGCTGCCCACGCTGGCGGCTTGGAGCTCATCCCGGACCCGATGGTGATTGGTCCGGCGAGAGCCGGCGCTAAGCTGGCCGTTTGATATTCGGCGTGCGACACCGTAGGGCAGCCGGATCATCCCAATTGCCTCTCCCACAGCTGAACGCCGACATCGAACGGTGTGGCTCGGCGATAACACAAGATGGGGGCGCGCCGTTGCCAAGACCTCGTCTCCCTGTTGCGGTTAGTGCTGATCGCTATCGAAAAGAATGGCAGATAAGGCGCCAGGACGCCCGCAACAGGCGCGACGATGAGGATCGCAGCCCCCGGGTAGAAAGGGACCGCGCCGGAAGTGCCCTCAGGCCATCGGCATGATCGATCGTCATCCAGAATATTCTGCAAAGCGTCCCTGCGCGTCCACAAGCGTCGTGGCTCTTGTTGAGAGCACGCTGCGAAGAGGCTCAGGGTTTGCTGAGAATTTGCCGCGCACCGACGGCGGCTCAGAAAGGCTGAAGAACTCCGATAAAAAGACAGCAGAGTTGGCGCGTCAACCCGCTAGAGCTGGGAGGGCCTGAATTCAGGAATTGGTCGGAGGCTCGGGATTTGAACCCGCGGCCTCACGGTCCCGAAATCTAAGCGCTTTCGTCCACCGAGGCCGATTTCGAACGTTTTGAGTTCATTTCGCGAGCTCGCCGGACGATTCTCGGCCGGTTTCATCCACCGATGTCGCCTGAATTACTACACGAACTACTACATGAAGCTACTCGTCGGAATCGGCGCAGTCCGCCCTCTCCCCTCCTCCATTAAGTAGACGCGCGGGTGAATTACCCCACGCAAACTCTTTGGCTGCACCGAGCGCCTCGGCACCACCGATCGATCAGCGCGGGGCCAGGAGCACGTCCGTGAGGAGTCCCGCCAGCCACGCCTCGTAGGCGGCCGGCGTCCAGCCCTCGCCGTTCACCAGCTCGGAGTAGACCTCCGCCGCAGATAAAGCGCGGATGAGCGCCCCGGCCCGCTTTCCGTCGATCCCGTCGCGAAGCTGCCCTTCGAAGCCCTCCACGAGCTGGTGGAACGAGCGCGCCCGATCGTCGGTCCAGCCCGCGATCATCCTGGCCACTTCAGCGTCTGACGCCGCGGCGCTGCCGAGCATCCACCGGACGCCGCGATCGGCCTCCCATTGGCGGCGGCTCGTCCGCGCGACAAGGAGCAGCCGGCGACGCAGGTCGGGCTCCGCCATGCCGGTTGCGATCGCCTCCATCACACCCGCCTCCATCAGCCACTCCTCGCAGATGGCGCCCAGGATCGCCTTTTTGGTCCCGAAGGTCGCGTAGACGGTGCGAGACGACACCCCGGCATCCGTGGCGACGGCCTCGATACTGGTCGCCGCGTAGCCGTGCTCGGTGAACAGCGTCCGCGCCGCCCGCGCGATCAGGCGGCGGGTCTCGAGCGCCTGCCGCTGGCGGTAAGAAGGGCGTTCCGACTTGACCTCAGGCATCCTGGCCGCTACAGTACCACCGCAGAGACTGCAGTAGCGCTGCAGTGATTGCATGACTACTGAAGGGGACGAGCAGATGGGCGACGTGTAGAAGGTTGACGCGGTGGTGATCGGAGCCGGCCAGGCGGGCCTCGCCAGCGCTTACGAGCTGGCGCGACGGGGCGTGAGTCAGGTCGTGCTGGAGGCTGGGGACCAGGTCGGAAACCAATGGCGGAACCGCTGGGACTCGCTGCGGTTGTTCACGCCTGCGCGCTTCGACGGCCTTCCGGGCTCGAAGTTCCCGGCGCCACCCGACAGCTTCCCCGACAAGAACCAGCTGGCCGACTACCTCGAGGGCTACGGTCGTGAGCATCACCTGCCGATCCGCACCGGCGTCCGGGCACTGAGCCTGGAGCGGAGTGGCGACGGCTATCGCCTGGAGACGTCCACGGGAACGATCGCCGCCGGCCATGTCGTCGTCGCGACCGGTTACCAGGGCCCCAAGGTCCCCGCCCTGGCTGCGGACATCAAGCCCGAGATTCGCCAGCTTCATGCATCCGGGTACAAGAACGCGTCGCAGCTGAGCGGCGATGTGCTGGTGGTCGGCGCCGGCACGTCAGGGGTCGAGATCGCGATCGAGGCGGCACGAGCGGGTCACAAGACCGTGCTCGCCGGCCGCGGAACGGGCGCCATCCCGCCCATCTTCTATGCGTTCGAGGGAAAGTTCTTCTGGTTCTACGCCAACAAGATCGCCTCAGTGCGAACGCCCATGGGCCGTCGCATGAAACCGCTGGTCCTTCACCATGGCGCGCCCCTGATCCGGGTGACGATGCGCGAGGCGCTTGTCGCCGGCGTCGAGCGCGCCCCAAGGGTGACAGCCGTCGACGCCGGCTTTCCCGTTTGCGATGGCGGGCGCCAGTTGCAGCCCGAGACCATCGTGTGGTGCACCGGGTTCGCTCGCGACTACTCGTGGATTCGATTCCCGGTCGCCGGCGACGACGGCTACCCGAAGCATGTCGCGGGAGTCGCCGACGGTGAGAAGGGGCTCTATTTCATGGGCCTGCCCTTCCAGACGCGCCTGGCGTCTGGACTGATCGGAGGCCAGGGTCCCGATGCCACGTTCGTCGCGGAGACGATTGCTACCCGGATCGGCGAGGCAGGGCGAATGGCCATACCAACTGCTGCCACCGCCGCCGCATGAGAACCGCCACCGCCAGAGAAGCCGCTGCTCCTCCCCGCGCTGCCAGGCGTTACCGGTAGCCCCGCGCGAGCAGGTACTTTGCGCCAGCTTTGATAGCCGCGGGGTCGTCCATTGCGAAATCGAAGGCGTCGGCCAATCGGTCGGTCACATTGAATGCGAATGCGACCGCTAGGGCGTCCTTGATCTGCTGCTCTGACACGCCCGCAGCCAACACCCTACGTATGTCGTCAGCATCTACGTTGCTCTCGCGCGTTAGCTTGCCCAGCATGCGCAGCGTCGCGCGGAGGGGCTCGGTAAGAGGAGCCGTCTCCAGGTCGGCGAGGGTCGCGGACACTTTTGCACCATCCTTCGTTGCTGTGGCTCGTTGCGATCGCGTCGAGTACGACGCGGAGCGAGTAAAACATCGAGGCCATCACGACGGCAATCCGGCATCATACGGGCTGGTGGGGTGGGTGAATCGGCTGGCTGTCGCATGCGTAATGCTACTGCTAGCGGGCTGCGGCGGAACGACGACCGGCAGTCTGCCGACGCCAACGACCCCTACCTCGCCAGGACTCAGGGGCGACACATGGACGTGGGACGGCGCGACCTTCCACGCTGCCGGGGTTCCGGGACCGCCCGCGCGCGACCTGTCTGCGCTTGCGTTCGACGCGGCCCGCCACGTCTACGTGATGTTTGGCGGCCAGGCGAGCAGCGGATACTTCGGCGACACTTGGACGTGGAACGGCTCGGCGTGGAAGCAGATGTTGCCGGCACACAGGCCGTCACCGCGAAGGGGGTCCTCGATGGCGTTCGACCCCGTGCGGCAGGTGGTCGTGCTTTACGGGGGCCAGGCCCAGGACCAAGTTGAAGGCACCACATCGGGTGACACCTGGACCTGGGACGGCAACGACTGGACCGAGGCAGACGCCGGACCGGGAGCGCCCGACGTGCGCGATGGCTCACGGATGGTCACGGCCGGCGATCGGGTGCTGCTGTTCGGCGGGCGCCACTTCAACGTCGACTATTTCGGCGACGCGTACACCTGGGACGGCAAGCGATGGACGAAGGCCGACACCTCCCCTCGGCCTCCCGGCCGCATTGGCGCGGCAGTCGCCTGGGACCCCGTTCACTCGGCGCTCTTTGTTTTCGGCGGAGCCGGGCTCAACGCCGACGGTGGGGGCGGTGCGGCCGGTACGCCCCTCGCAGACGCGTGGTCTTTGAGTGGCCGCCGGTGGACGAGTCTGCCAGCCGCTGGACCTCCTCCGCTGGCCTTTCCGGTCGGCATGTGGAACGCCAGAGCTCAGCGGGTGATGGTCCTCTTCGGTCTGAACTGTCCCGACCCGTCGGCCGATGCGTGGGCTTGGGACGGCGCCGCGTGGACCCGACTTGCGAGGCCCGGCATTCCGGCCCGCTGGGGAGCAGCGCTCGCGCAGGACACGAATGGTGGAGCTCTATTGTTCGGCGGCTCGGACCAAAGGGGCTGCTAACAGAAGCCGCCGCGAGTTGGCGGCCTGGCCCGGGATCATGTCATGCCGGAGCTGATCACGAATGCCGAACGGCTCTCGCAGTCACAGGCCACACTCCCAGCGCCGTGCTGATCGGTCCCAGACGAAAGGTGCACCGCGATCGTCGGATGCCCACGAGACGTCGGCGCCGCTGCTCAGCTTGTTGAAACGTCGCGAGACGGCCGCCGATCGCGCAACTAATAGAGGACGCGCGCGAGTTCCAAACGTGAGCACTCGGATTTTTCGCTCGGCAGCGATATGCGGTCGCGTAGGGGCCACGCCCGAGTTGCGGATTTCCGATGCTTGTGTTGTCGTCTGCGCTGGCGACAGCGGGCCATCATCGAAATCGTCGCAATTTGAAAGCACGAAGCCGATCGGGTTCGGCGGTAGCGCAGGTTATGGTTCGGGAAGGACCTCGCCGATCGCCCGCCGCACACTGCGAACGACTCCGTCCATCAACTTCGGGCTCAGCATGCCAACCGGACCTCGAGCCAAGAAATCTCGATCGATCGTGGTGATCTCCTCGCAGAAAATAACGCTGTTGTGGCGCAGGCCGCTCGAGCGCGCTGGCAATGGCACGCGTGTCGGGCCTACTTGACCAGCTGAGAAGACCGGGACCACGATCAGATCGTCCCGCATCCGGTGTCTGACGTCTTCCGACAGCACCACAGCCGGACGGGGCTGATGAGGATCGTCTGGCTGGCCTGGTGTAAACACGTACCAGATCTCTCCTCGCCGAGGCGTTGGTCCGGCCGGCCGGCGTTGCCGGCTCAGGTTCTAGAGAGCCGGCGTGTTGCTGCCGTCCTTCGGATCGCCCGCCAGGTGGTCTGTTCTGAGGCGATCGTGTCCTCCGGTTGCGCGTACTGGGCTTCCATCGCGATTTCTTGCTGTCGTCCATACCACTGCTGCAGCGCCTGATCGATCACTTTGCTGCGGTCTTGGCCGGGATGGCCTTGAACAAAGCCGTCAACCGCCTCGAGGAGTTCCGGATCCAGAGTCACACTGACTTTTACGCGGCTCATGCGATGGATTATAGCATGTTTCATCGGATAGATTGTCGCCCACTGTCATAGGTCCGACCGTATCGTGCGCAGCGACCCGCCAAGTTGACACTACTACACCAACTGCTACACATGACAGCGGACCTATCACCTTTAGAAATAGGGGCGGTGAGTAGTTCGAATTCAGAGATTGGTCGGGGGCCCGGGATTTGAAGCCGGGGCCGCACGGTCCCGAAATCTACGCGGTTACGTCCATGGAGATCGTTTTCGACGGTTTGAGTTCATTTCGAGCTCTCGGTGGTCGATTTCCAGCTAGTTTCAGCCACCAAGCTCGCCCGGATTACTACATGAACTACTACACAGAACGTTTACTCCAGCGGACCAAGCCTCCACGAAACCTCAGTGTGCCCAGGCGGACGGCGCCCCTATGCCCCACACGGCTCACAACATGTCCTCCTCAGCAGTCTCGATGTTCGTTGTGATGTTTGATGCCGGCCAGCCCAGGGCAGACTGCTCTTAGTCATCCCCTTGGGATGCTCACTTGCGGTGGCCGATCGCAATCTCGAACAGGCCCGTGGCTTTGTCCGGCGAAGTTCGAGAAGGGGAGTCAACGATGCCTAACGGAACCATCAAGAAGCTCGTTTCCGACCGCGGCTTCGGCTTCATAGCGGCCGAGGACGGTAAGGAGTACTTCTTCCATCGCGACGCAGTCGACAACTTCGACTCGCTCAACGGTGGAGAGAAGGTCACGTTCGAGATTGAGGCGAGCCCGAAGGGCCCGCGAGCGAAGCAGGTCAGGCTCAGTCCGTAGTCGTCACACCCCTCCGGTGCTACCGCATTGGAGCCGCTCCTTCCCCTTGCCCCATCTCGGCGACATCTTGGTGTCCGTAAAGCCGGTGAGCCACGTCGTCGTCGGCAACCGCACATCGAAGCTAGGCGACGCCAGCGCCCACCGCACTCAGCCGGCCGGCGGGTCGCCCAGCGCGGCCGCGGACACTACCGTTGGCGCACCTCCACCAGGAGTCTGATCCCGGTCCTTTCCAGCCCATCGAGGGACAAATCGATGAAGGACGGGATGCACACCAGGTCGAGGCCTGCGGACGCGACGTAACCGCGCGAGATAGCGATCGCCTTTATGGCCTGGTTGACGGCGGCAGCCCCGATCGCATGAAGTTCGACACGCCTCTGGGTCCGGATGACTCCGGCGATAGCCCCGGCTACCAAGACAGGCTTGGAGGTGGCCGCAACTTTGAGCACCTCTTTGGGCCCCCTGCCCTGGCCTGTCATCGTTAGAAAATCCTTGTCAAGTATGTTCTCGTCGATGCGCTGGATCGAAGTGGATCCTGGGGCCCGCCGGAGCCGGGCTTGACGAGGGGAAGGCCAGTCTAGTCCGGCGCACCCCGCGGAGTCTGGACTTGTCTATCGGGGTAGGCGCACGTCTACTTTCTGGAGACCTTCACCTATATGAGAAGGACTAGCACAAGCGTCGGGTCGCGACCGGCACGGGCGCGGTAGATCCCGCCGAGGCAGCCCGTCCGGTACGACGGGTCGACCGTGACCGTTTATGAGAAAACTTCTTAACCTAACCTTGATCGTCGATAGCCTTATGTAATGCGACCCCTTCGGTACTCCATCAACGTCACATTGGACGGGTGCTGCGATCATCGTGAAATGTTCGCGGACGAAGACTTACATCGTCACGCGGCGGAAAACCTCGACCAGGCCGATGCTCTCCTCTTTGGCCGGGTGACTTACGAAATGATGGAGGCAGCGTGGCGGCCGCCGGCGCGGACAGGAGCGAGGCCTGATTGGATGGAACCCTTCACCCGGACGATCGACGCGGCAAAGAAGTACGTCGTGTCGAGCACCCTGGACCGGGTCGATTGGAACGCGGAGCTCGTGCGCGGGGATCTGGGGAAGGCCGTTCAGCAGCTGAAGCGGGAGTCGGGTAAGGGACTGCTCGTGGGAGGCGTGAAGCTCCCGCTGGCGTTGGCGGAGCTGGGATTGATCGATGAGTACGAGTTCGTGGTGCAGCCCAGGCTGGTGGGCCACGGGCCGACGTTGTTCGCGGGGCTATCGAAGCGTGTCGACTTGAGGCTCGTGAGCCGGCTGGAGTTCGGCTCGGGGGCGGTGGCGATGCGGTATGAACCTAGAAGGTAGCCATCGGGCTTGTTAGCCCGAGTCGGCCGCATCATGGAGCAACTCTGCGCTCACACGGCGTGAATGTCCAAGGCGATTAGACCACTCGCAATCGGTGACCCGCCTAGCTCGACCAGGCCTTGGCGGACGGCCTCGATCACGGCCTGCAGCTTGGAGTGGACCTGCAACTTCTCGATCACATGCCTCACATGCCATTCGACTGTGTGGGCGGCAATATCAAGCCGCTCGGCTATTGCAATGGTGGCGAGTCCGGCGGCGAGCAAGTTAAGAACCTCAAGCTCGCGGGGCGTGAAGAGCAGGCGCAGTTCCTGGTGCCGACGTCGATCGCTGAGTCCTTCCCTTTGGCGGGCGACGGCCTGCGCGAAGCACCCTACGGGGATGAGTATCTCGCCAAGCGCTGCCCGGCGGATGGCTTCGACGATGTCGTCGGCCGTCGCGGACCTGGCAAGGTAGGCGACGGCGCCGGAGTCGATGGCGTCTAGCAGGATCGGCTCCGAATCATAGGCGTTGTGGAAGACGAAGACCGCTGCGGGCACGGCCGTCCGGATCAGGGCGGCCGCCGCCGGCCCGCTCATATCCGGCAGCCGGCAGTCCATCAACACAACATCGGGCCTCTCTCGCGCCGCGACCAATGCGGCTGCCGCGCCCGTCCGTGCAACACTGACAACACTCAGGTCGGCTTCGGCATCGAGGAACTTGGCGATTGCGCTGCCGAGCAGGGTGTGATCCTCTACAACCAGGACACGCACACGCCTCGATGCGACCAATGTCGAGATCCCGGCGGGATCACCTAACAGTTCCCTGGTCAATTGACATGCGGGCGCTACCTCACACTTAGCAACATTGACGCGACCCCGAGCCCGAACGTCACGACTGCCACCGTGCATAACGTCCGGAACCGCCCTTGAGGCGGGAACCCTAAGGTTTGCCGACATGGCCATTACCAGATCCGGTGCCACCGTTACCCGAGTTACCACCCGCGTCGCCAGGGCTGGGATGGCTGCTGGGAGGCCCGCCCTTGGGATGGTTGCTGGGCGGTCCTCCGACGGGATGAGCGCTGGGCGGGCCACCATTGGGATGAGCGCTGGGCGGGCCACCATTGGGATGCTGGCCCGGCGAGCTTGTCCCCTGCGTGGGCTTGTCTTGCGCGTGCTGAGATGCAAAGCTGCTGACACACTCGCCGACACCATGGCCGCCGGGCGCAAGTGCGACCTTGCACGTCTGGACCTGTTGGACCACTAGGCGCCCCCAGTTCGCTGGATTGGCGCTGCCCGTGATGACAGCCTCGGTTGTCGCTCCCGCTGCGACGATCGCGACGACTGAGAGTGCAAGCGCGGTCACAGTCTTGGCTGAGACCATCGCGGCAAGAGCAAAGGAGACTCTGTTTAGCGCACCGCCCTGGAGAGGGAGCACTCGGTAGCGGGATTGAGACGGCAGCGGGCTGGGTCCAGTTTCACGCGACGCGTTCTGCTGCAGCTCACGCTCAAGCCACTCGTCAAAGCCGTTTACCCCACGGGTGCCCATCAGTAAAGGAGACTCGCCAGACTCGCAAAGTACCCAACCTACTTTTCGATCCCATCCCCCAACCGGGCTTGCAGACGAGCCTTGGCAGCGGCCAGGCGAGAGGCGACCGTCCGTTCTGGGATTCCGAGAGTGAGCGCAATCTCTCGGTTCGTGTAGCCGTGGAGGTGTCTGAGCACGATCGTGGCAGCTTGCTTCGGCGGCAGTGCCCGCAGTTCCCGACGCAGATCGAGATGCATTCCCTCGGTGGGATCGGGATCGTCGCGGCGCCCCAATCGAAGAACCAGCTTGCCAACCTCTTGGAACTGTTCTCGGCGACGCTTCGTGAAGGCGACGTTCAACGCAATCCGGTGCACCCATGCCTCCGCCGGCGCGTCCTGCTTCCAGCTCTTCCATGCCCGGAAGGCACGCAGGAATGCCTCCTGCGTTGCGTCCTCGGCGGCGGGTCGGTCCTTCAGGATCATGACCAGCGTCGCAAAGATCCGCTGATAGCTCGTTCGGTATAGCTGGTCGAAGTCCTCTTTATTACCCGGGCGGTACGAGGCCACAGATCGAGCTCGACTACCGACGCGGCCGCCGGCGACTCGCGGGTGCCCGGACAGACGTTCGCCGTGCTCCTACGCATGCGGTCAGATTGTTAGGGGGCGGCGCCAGTGTATGTCGGCCCGGACCGACGAGCCTTTCTCCAATTCGGCAGAGCGTGCTGGCTGGCCACTGGCCGCCAAACGACGAGCAGCCATCTGCGATGTAGGCATTCTAATCATTGGTCCAGGGCCCGGGATTTGAACCCGGAGCCTCACGGTCCCGAAATCTAGCCGGTCTCGTCCACCGAGCGCGTTTTCGAGCGGATTTGAGCTCATTTCGAGGACTCATTGGCCGATTTCCGGCCGGTTTCTGCCACCAGTCTCGCCCGGATTACTACATGAACTACTACGTGACATTGCGGTTAACAGTTCGATGCGACCCGTTTCGGAAATGCCGCGCGCCGAATTTCGCCGAGTGCCGCTTAGGGCCGTCACTTGCCGCGGCGTGTCGCGAGTGTTGCTGAGAAGAAAAGGTCTCGGCTCGCTGTTCACGAATATCTGATTGGCCTCCGCGTCTGAGACCATCCCTTTGAAGGGGTAGCACGCCGTGCCCACACATGGCGACAACCTCAGCGATCCAAGGTAAGAACGATGTCATGCAGCCCAGGAGGGCGCCGCCTGTGCGCCGATCCCAGAACAACCAGCCACCAGTCCTGGACCTCATCGAGCTTCCAGCCCGGCAGCCGCCCCTTGTTCGGATCCCAGAGGTTGGGTCACCGAACGTACCCGTGATGCCCGCTCGGCGCCGACCTGCGCCTGCGGGTCGGGTCCGATCGCGCAAGCAGGCGGTCTGGCGGAGCTTCTTCGTGCGGATGGTGGCTGGTTCCCTTGCGGTGACTCTGCCATTCCTTGCGATCGTCGGGATCGTGTTTGCCAACGTGGAGTCCGGGCAGGCGATCGCGTCTGCCAAAACCAACACGCAGGAGCAGGCGCAGAGTGTCGCCGCACGTGTCGGCGATTTCATCAGCCGGCGACAGGCGGAGCTGAGCGTTGTCGCCTGGTTTGCCGGCACCCAGGCGAACGGTCCAGCGTTTGCCACACGGTTCCGAGAGCTGGCGGCGACGCTACCCGCATACGACGTGATCGAGATCGTCGACCGGGACGGTAAGGTGATCGTCAGCCAGGGCAAGGACCCGGCGGTCCAGGTCGCGGGTGCGAGCTGGTTCGGCACGGCACTTGGAACGCCGACGCTACAGCCGATCGCGGCCGGTCAAGGCAGGACGGTTTGGATAGCAACCGCGCCGATCAAACAGCCTGACGGAACTTCGGGAGGGCTGGTGGTCGCCGACATCGATGCCGCGCCTGTGAGCACTCTGGCCTCGCTGTTCGGCAACGGCGGGTCGACGGCAGGGCGGGAGGTCGTCTTGGCCACCAGCGATGACCTGCTGTTGTATAGCTCGGACTGGGGCGCAGTCACCGACGAGGCAAACATGTTCCAGAGAGGCGCTCTGACTGTCAGCCCGGCGATCATCGACCGGGCTCTCGCAGGTGGAGTTGGCGCGGCCCGGATCATCGACTATCGCAACCGCGATGTGATCGCCGGATACGCCCCGATCCCGAGCGCAGGGTGGGTGGTGTTATCGTCCATCGACACTTCACTGGTGCTGGCTGCACCGAACGGGCTCAGCCAGCTGAATCTCGCGGCATCCGCCATCGGGCTCTTCGTCATGGTCGGCCTGGCAATCGTCTGGTGGCGCTTCATCGTCCGGCCGGTCCTAGCGCTCTCGCGCACGGCCGCCCGGGTCGAGTCCGGCGACCTCAGCGTGCGTGTTCGACTCAAAGGCAGTGGCGAGCTGCGCGTTCTGGGCGATGCGTTCAATGGGATGCTGGATCGTCTAGACAGCGTGCTGGGCCGGCTACGAGGTGAGATCACGGAATCGGCCGGCAGCTTGTCCATTGTTGCCGAGCTGCTGGCCACGACAACGTTCGAGCAGACGACCGCCGCCGCCGCCACCTCCGCCAGGATGGAGGAGCTGGCGCGCAGCTCAGCTGCCATCGCCGACAGCGTCGTCCGCGTCGCGAGCCAGGCCAGTGAGGCGCGCACGGCCATGCAGCTGGCGCAGACCGACCTCAAGACATCCGGCGATCGAACCTTGGCCCTGGCCGGCCGCGTCAACGAGATCGAGGGCATCCTCGCGCTGATCAACGACATCGCCGACCAGACCAACCTCCTCGCACTTAACGCCGCGATCGAGGCCGCGCGCGCCGGCGATGCGGGCCGAGGTTTCGCCGTGGTCGCTGACGAGGTGCGCCGGCTGGCAGAGCGCTCGAAGACCGCCGCCGCCCAGATCTCCACGCTCGTGGGCGGCGCCCAGGCGCAGAGCAGCGACACGGTGATGGCGCTGGACAAGGGCGTCAGGCAGATGGACCGCGGGCTCGTCCTGATGGAGGCGATGGCCGAGGTCAGCGGCGAGGTCCAGCTGGCGACCCAGCAGCAGCGCTCCTCCACCGAACAGGTCGTGCTCGCGATCGAGCAGATCGCCGCCGGCAGCCGTTCCGTGGCCACGACGGCGCAGGAAATCGCTTCTGCCGCCACCCGCCAGCGGGAACTCGCTGCCGACGTAGCAGAGGCTAACCGGGAGGCCGCCAAGCAGTAGGGCCTGCGTCAACGTACAACGACCCAAGTGCGTTGAGCCTTGGCGGGCCGCGGTGGACTCGAACCACCAGCCTCCGCGGTGAGCGCTGTGCTTTCAGATAGGAAGGCCGCGAGTAGGGCAGGGTGTTATGTGGCCTGGATGCTTGCGGCCCGTCGGACCGAGACGAGCAAAAAGACCCCGAGCACCACCACCATGGCGGCGCCCGGGTAGTCTGCAATGCGCTCCGCCAGGCCGAGTGGGACGGGCCGCGCCTGATTCAGAAAAAGGCCCAGGCCGATGAAGCCAACAGATCCAGCCGTTATCGCCATGACTCCAAGCCATCGCTGGACGTTTACGATGACCGACCCCAGCACAATCGTGGCTACGTTGAGGCTGACCAGGCCAACGAGTGCCCCAACATTGTGAGCCTCGACGTTCACGTTCTCCGGCGCCAGGCCCGCGACGATCAAGCCCGCCCCAGCCAGTGCGAGAGCGCCAACGCCGAACGTGCCGGATGTATGCGGCCATGATTGTCGAGTCGCGATCGAGCCGAAGCAATGGCACAAGCCGACAAAGACGAATGTCGCGTTCATCAACGTATGCCATGGGGAGCAGATCTCGCGTCCGCACGCCGTGTTGCCCAGGTCGCTGATGAGATTGGTCGCAATGCTGTACGAACTCACGGACGCCGCCTGCACGATCGCCTGACTCACAAAGAACACGATTGAGACTGACCACAGAACTCCGCCAATCGTTACGGCTCGGTTGATGGTGAATCGCCCTGGGTTTGGTGG
>PLJM01000012.1 GCA_003139695.1 Candidatus Dormiibacterota bacterium
CCGCAGAACGGCAGCCAGCGCACCCATCTGCAAGTGACCACCTCGCTCGAGACCTTACTCGGCCTCAATGGCGCTCCTGCAGCGGAGCTGGAGTTCTCGCTTCCCATCTCCTCGAAGGGTCGAGAGACTGGCGTGCGATTGCTCGATCACGAGGATCCTACTCAACTCCGACTCCATGGTCATCGATGTCGGGCGCGCCAAGCGCGTCATCTCGGGACCGGCGCGCAAGGCGCTCAATGCTCGTGACCAGCACTGTGTATGGCCCGGCTGTGACCGGCCGGCGAGCTGGACGTCAGGCCATCACCTGGTGCACTGGATTCACGGCGGTGGCACGGATCTTCCGAATCTTGCCTTGCTCTGCTATCGGCATCACTGGATGGTGCATGAAGGCAACTGGCAGATTCTGCGTGGTGATGGCGGACGCATGATGACGATTCCGCCGATGGTGACCTTTGGACCTTCGCCGCGGGGCCCGGACTAACGAAGCTGGCCTAGGCCTCGATTGTCCTTAGGTAGCGCTTCGGTGTCTTCTCGAACTCCACCTGGCAGCCGGCTGAGCAGAACCAGAACGTCGTTCCGTCGAACTCTGACTTGTGGGTCGCCGTCAGCGGGTCGACCGTCATGCCGCACACCGGGTCGGTGGCGAAAACGACGTGCGGCGCCTCGTGCACCGGCTGTTTCGTACCTCTCTTCTGCCGCGCCGCCACGACCTCTGCCAGCGCCAGCAACGCGATCTGCTCCTGCGTGACGCCGCGCACCTTGCCCGCGGGCGTGCGCAACCGTTCGAGCGTGTGCTCGTCGAGGCCTCGCGCCAACAGCTCCGCGCGCACCGCCGCCGCGCGCCGCGTGCTGGCGATCAGGCTGAGGTCGAGGTTCGGATGCGCCAGCGCCGCTTCGGCCGCGTCCTCGTCGTAATGGCCCATCGTCGCCACCACGGCCCACGCGTCGGTTGCCGGCACCGACAAGTTGGCCAGACCGGTATGGCTCACGGTCCGGCTGCGAAAGCCCGTGAGCTCACCCAGCTTCGCCAGCGTCTCCGCCACCGGCGTTTCGCCGAACACGAGCAGCAGTGGGCGCGGCAATCGCGGCTCTATGAAGATGTCGAGCGAACCGCCGCTCGGACATGTCGTGGCGACCATGAGCTCACCGCGCTTGCGGGTCTGCCTGACCTCTTCCGCAGCCACGATCTTGACCAGCTGGGGAATGCCCTCGGCCAGCGCGCGCAGCGCCTCGCGCCGCACGACGGGCTCGGAGCAGCTTCCGCCGATCCAACCGCGCAAACGGCCGTCGGCGGTGATGACCGCTTTGTCCCCGGGGCGCGCCGAGGTAGGCGGCTCGACGCGCACCACAGTCGCCAGCGCGCATGGCGTGCCGTCGGCGGCGTACTCACGCAGCAGCTCCAGTACGTCGTCGCCTATTCCGTCACTCCCTTCGAGCGCAATGCCGCCCACACCTTGTCCGACGTGACAGGCATGTCGATGTTGGTGATGCCGTACGGCGAAAGCGCATCGATCACAGCATTAACGTACGCGGCCGGAGATCCGACAGTTGCCGACTCCCCGACGCCCTTGGCCCCGAGCGGGTGGTGTGGCGATGGCGTGACTGTTTGGCCGATCTCGAACTTGGGCGTCTCCATCGATCCGGGGATCAGGTAGTCCATCAAGTTGGAGCCAATGCAGTTGCCCTCCGCGTCGAAGGTGATGAGCTCCATGAAAGCGATTCCATAGCCCTCGGTGAGGCCGCCCTGGATCTGGCCCTCGACGATCATCGGGTTGATGCGCACACCGCAGTCGTCGACGGCGACCATCCGCTTGACCTTGACCTGCCCGGTGCCCTTGTCGACATCGACCACCACGGCGTAGGTCCCGAACGGGTAGGTCATGTTCGGCGGGTCGTAGTAGTGAACGCCTTCGAGCCCAGGCTCCATGCCCTCAGGAAGGTTCGTATATGCGGCAAAGGCCGCCTCCTGGATGGTCTTGAACTTCTCGGGGGAGCCCTTCACGAAGAACTTCCCCCGCTCCCATTCGAGGTCTTCCTCGGCCGCTTCCAGCAGGTGAGCGGCCAGCTTCCTGGCCTTTTCCCTGAGCTTTCGGCTGACCATCGCCGTGGCGGCGCCCGCCACCGGCGTGCTCCGCGAGGCATAGGTGCCGAGGCCGTAGGGGGTGTTGTCGGTGTCGCCCTCCATGACGAGGACGTCCTGGGCCGGAATGCCCAGCTCCTCGGCGACGATCTGCGCGAAGGTCGTCTCGTGGCCCTGGCCCTGTGACTTGACCCCGAGCTTGAGGATCGCCTTGCCTGTCGGGTGGACTCGGAGCTCGGCGCTGTCGAACATGCGCAGGCCCAGGATGTCGTAATCGGCGCCAGGCCCGGCGCCCACGACCTCGGTGAAGCTCGCGATGCCGATGCCAGTCACCTCGCCCTTCTTGCGGCGGGCCTCAACGTCTTTCTTCAGGTCCTCATAGCCAAGCTGCTTCAGCGCGACGTCCATCGCCTTCGGGTAGTCGCCGCTGTCGTAAATCCATCCAGTCGCCGAGGTGTAGGGGAACTGCTCGGGCTGGATGAAGTTCTTGGTCCGGATCTCAGCCTGGTCCATGCCGATCTCCATGGCCGCATTGCTGACCAGCCGCTCGATCAGGTAGCTGGCCTCGGTCACGCGGAACGAGCAGCGGTAGGCTACGCCGCCCGGCGCCTTGTTCGTGTAATAGCCGTCCGCGGTGACGTGGGCCGTGGGGATGTCGTACGAGCCGGTGACTATGTGGAACAGGCCGGCCTTGAACTTCGACGGCTGCGCGTCGGCGAAGAAAGCGCCGTTGTCGCTGTCGAGGTGAACTCGAAGCGCGAGCATCTTGCCGTCTTTGTCGAGCGCCAGGTCGCCTGTCATGTGATAGTCGCGCGCGAAGCCTGTGGAGATCAGGTTCTCGGTGCGGTCCTCGACCCATTTCACGGGCCGACCCAGGAGGAGGCTCGCCGCCGTCGCGACCACGTAGCCCGGGTAGACGGGCACCTTGTTGCCAAAGCCGCCCCCGATGTCAGGCGAGATGATCCGGATCTGGTGCTCTGGAATGCCGGCCACAAGAGCAAAGACGGTGCGGATCGCATGCGGGGCCTGGCTGGTCATGTAGATGGTCGCCTTTCCGGTCACGCCATCGACGTCGGCGATGCAGCCGCACGTCTCGAGCGGGGCCGGATGGCAGCGCGGGTAGAACGTGTTGAGGCGGACGACCTTGTGCGCTTTCGCGAAAGCCGCCTGCGTCCCCGCCTTGTCTCCGGACTCCCAGTGGTAGATGTGGTTATCCTTCTGGCCCTCTTTGTCGTCGCGGATCAGCGCCGATCCGGACTCCTTTGCCTGGTCCGGGCTGGTGATGGCCTGGAGGATCTCGTAGTCGACCTCGATGAGGTCGCGCGCGTCCTCAGCCTGGTACTTGGTCTCGGCGATGACTGCCGCAACCTCCTGGCCCTGGAAGCGGACCTTGTCGGTGGCCAGCACCGCCTGGGTGTCACCGCTCAAGGTGGGCATCCAGGCCAGCTTGTGCTGGGCCATGAGCTCCCCGGTGACGACGGCGATGACGCCGGGCTTCGCAGATGCCGCAGCGGTGTCTATCGACTTGATGCGCGCGTGCGCGTGAGGGCTGCGCAGGATCGCCATGTGGGCCATCCTCGGCAGCACAAAATCGTCCAGGAAGTGGCCCTGGCCGCGCAGGAAGCGCGCGTCTTCCTTGCGCTTGATCGACTCGCCGATGCCCCCGTGCATGTGAAGTGTCGAGCTCATTCGCCTCCTCCCGCCATGGCGGCTTCCTTGCCGGCCGGCGCCTTCGCAGCAGCCGTCAGCTTGGCCGCATGCTGGACGGCCTTGACTATGTTCATGTAGCCGGTGCAGCGGCAGATGTTGCCGCTGATCGCCCAGCGGATCTGCTCGTCAGTGGGGTTGGGAATGCGCGAGATCAGCTCTTCTCCGATCAGCATCATCCCCGGCGTGCAGAACCCACACTGGAGACCGTGCTCCTCGTGGAAGCCGACCTGGATGGGCGCCAGCGCGGCACCTTGCGCAATGCCTTCGATCGTCTTGACCTCGCTTCCGTCGACCTGCACCGCGAGGAGCGTGCACGACTTGACAGGGTCGCCGTTCACCAACACTGTGCAGGCTCCACAGCTGCTGGTATCGCAGCCGACGTGAGTGCCCGTCATGCCCAGGTTGGTCCTGATGAAGTCGACGAGCAGAACCCGCGGTTCGATGTCTCCGCTCTTCTCCGCACCGTTGACGCGCATCGACACCTTCATGCCTTCACCTCCCGAGCCCGGCCAAGCGCAGTCCTGAGCCCGCGCAGCACATAAACACGAACGATGTCCTTCTTATATGCGGCGGTGCCGCGTATGTCGTCCTTCGGTTCCGCGGCCTCGGCCGCGAGGCGCGCCGCTTCGACGATCACCTCGTCAGTCGGCTCGTGGCCGACAAGCGCCTTCTCGGCTGCCGTCGCTTTGATGTTGGTTGGCCCGACCGCTGTGAGCCCAATGCCCGCCTTGGCGATCTTGCTGCCGCTGAGCTCGACGTGGACGGCGACTGCGACCGTCGCGAAATCGCCCACCTTCCGCTCGAGCTTGTTGTAAGCGCCTCCGGCGGGACCTTTGGGCATCGGGATGCGAATCTCGGTAACTATCTCGTCCGGCCTAAGCGTGGTCGTGAACGGGCCCTGGAAGAAGCCGTCCGCGGGAATCACGCGCTCGCCGGATTCCGAGCGGGCGATGAGGCTGGCGTCGAGCGCGAGCATCACCGAGCCCCAGTCTCCTGACGGATCGGCGTGGCATACGGAGCCCGCCATCGTGCCGCGATTGCGCACCAGCGGATCCGAGATCCAGTGCACCGTGTCGACAAGGATCGGGCACAGCCAGGCGAGGTCGGCGTTGCGCTCGATGTCCACGTGGCGCGCGAGGGCGCCGATGCTCAGGTGGCCGTTGTGGCGTGCGATGCCGTTCATCGCAGGCAGGCGTCCGATGTCGATGACAAGAGCAGGCTGAGCAAAACGGAGCTTCAGCATCGGGATGAGGCTCTGCCCGCCGGCCATGATCTTGGCATCATCCCCACGCTGCTTGAGCAGGGCGAGAGCCTCGACCAGGGTGGCGGGAGCGGCATAGTCGAAAGCTGCAGGAAACATCGATTCCCCTCCCAGGCAAGCGCACAAAAAAACACTGGGGGGTAGCTCCCCCAGTACAACAGGGGTATAGCACCCGTTAGTTGCGATGTCAAACAGGTTGCAGGTCAGGCCCTGAGCCGGGGCGCGCAGGTACGATTCACAAGTGGTCGTCGAGGCCGTCAAGGCACTCAGCGCGGAGGAGATCAGCGAGCTCTGCCTCCGGCATACGCTGTACGACTGGTCTGCGCAGGCCGCGCTGAAGCCGATGGCGGTGGCGAGCGCCAAGGGCGTCCACTTTCATACAGTCGACGGCCGGCGCTTCATCGATTTCAACAGCCAGCTGATGTGCGTCAATGCCGGCCACGGCGACCAGCGGATCATCGACGCGATCAAGCGCCAGGCCGAACTTC
Source organism: Candidatus Dormiibacterota bacterium (assembly GCA_003139695.1). Taxonomy (GTDB): domain Bacteria; phylum Chloroflexota; class Dormibacteria; order Dormibacterales; family Dormibacteraceae; genus Palsa-872. The sequence goes on from PLJM01000012.1 coordinate 5,540, forward strand.
TCCCCTACATCAGCCCATTCATGGCGACCGAGGTCCGAGCACGACTGGGGCAGAAGCTCGCGGAGCTCCTCCCTGGCGACATCGACAAGGTTCTCTTCACGCTCGGCGGCAACGACGCGAACGAGAACGCCATCAAGATCGCCCGGACCGTCACCGGCCGCTCGAAGATCCTCGCGCGCTACCGCTCATACCACGGCGCCACAGGCACCGCCATCCAGGCGACGGGCGACCCGCGGCGCTGGTCGAACGAGGGCGCCGTGGGGGTCGTCCACGTGCTCGACCCGTATCACGGCATCCAGCGGGGCACCGACAGCGCGGAGGTTGCGCTCGCGATGCTCGAAGAGACGATCCTCCTCGAAGGCGCCGGCACCATCGCTGCCTTCATCCTCGAGCCGATCACCGGCACTAACGGCATCCTGATCCCGCCCGACGGTTACCTCGAAGGTGTACGCGAGATCTGCACCCGGCACGGCATCCTGCTCATCGCCGACGAGGTGATGACGGGTTTCGGCCGTACAGGGCGCTGGTTCGGCGTCGACCACTGGGGCGTCGTGCCCGACCTCATCACCCTGGCGAAGGGCCTGACCAGCAGCTACGTTCCGCTCGGCGCGGTCGGCATGCGTCCCAAGGTCGCTGCATATTTCGACGATAACGTCTTCTACGGCGGCCTTACTTACAACAGCCATCCGATCGGATGTGCCGCGGCGCTGGGTGCTATCCAGGCCTACGAAGAGGACGACATGGTCGGCAACGCACAACGCATGGGCGAGATCCTTAAGAAGCATCACCGCCGGCTGCAGGAGCGCCATCCGTGCGTGGGCGCTGTGCGATCGATCGGGTTGTTCGGAGCCATCGAGCTCGTGCGAGACCGCAAGACATTGGAGCCGATGGCGCCGTTCAACGGCGTCTCGCCCGAGATGAAGGCGATCAGCCAGGCGCTCCTCGACGCGGGGATGTACACCTTCGTGCGCTGGAACACGATCATGACCAACCCGCCGCTGTGCATCAGCGAGGCGGAGCTGGACGAGGGCTTCGAGATCCTGGATGGCGTGCTTGAAATTGGCGACCGCGCTCTGAACAGCTAACCCCCCGGCCGCCGCGGAATCTATAGAAATCTCAGGGATTGCGAGATGCACCGTAGATTCCTTAAACTACCCGAGTGCGCGGTCTCGAGTCGCAGGCGGCCGGCTGGCTGAGCATCACCGAGGCATCCAAGCGACTCAACATTCACCCCGCGACACTGCGTGATTGGTCGGACCGGGGCAAGATTCGTACGTTTCGCACGCCGGGCGGCCACCGGCGCTTCAGCGGAGGCGATGTTGATGCTCTTGCCACCGAGGCCGCGCCCGAGCTCGCGCTCTTCATGAATGCTCTCGTCGGGCAGGCGCGCCTGGCGACCTCGGCCGGCAAGCTCGCGAACGAGTCCTGGTATGCGCGCTTCGACGATGCCGCCAAGCAGCGGCAGCGCGAGCTGGGCCACGACCTGATGCGAGTCCTGGTCGCGTACCTGGGCGACAACGACAAGGATTGGAGTGGCGAAGTTCAGGAGCTGGGCGATCGCTACGCAAAGCTCGCCCACGACGTTGGTTTGTCTCTTGGTGATGCGATGCGCGCCTTCCATCTGTTCGACGGCCTGGTCCACTCAAGCGCCAAGCAGCTGTCGGCCGTACAGGTTGGAGGCCTGGCGGATTTCGAACGTCACGTCGGGTGGTTCCTCAACGAGGTCCGTGTGGCCATGGTCGAGTCTTATTCGGAGGCGGCGAAAGGATGAATACGCTGAACTTTGTGCTGCCGCTGGGCTCATCGGTGCTGAGTTTCGCCTTCGCCGCGATGGTCTTCGACCAGTGGTGGCAGCGGCGTAAGGCTTTCCAGCTCGTGTGGGGAATCGGCCTGCTCTGGTACGGCATCAGCGCAGGCTGCGAGTTCATCGGCGGAGCCTTCGGTTGGAGCGAGCCGCTGTATCGCGCCTGGTACCTCATCGGCGCCTTCTTCGTGGCCGCTTACCTAGGAGCCGGCACGATCTACCTGCTGTCGAAGGCCCGGTTTGGTTACTTCGCCGGCGCGACTGTTTTGATCGGCGGGCTGCTGTCCCTCCTGTTCAGCCATGCAAATGCCAAGGGCGGCGATGTGCCTCTTTATCCTGGCTCCGCGACTGCCGGAACCGTCGCTTTCGTGATTGCCGCCATCGGAGGCATCGCGATAATCGCGGCGACCGCCGTGCGGCCGCGGCTGGCGCCTCACATCGCCATGGGCGTGCTGATCATTGGCTCGGTCGCCGTCGCCTATATGACCTTGACCGCGCCATTGGCTGCTCCCGGTTTTGCTCTTGACCCCGCCACCCACGTCCCGGTGGGAACCGCTTTTCCCGGATACGTCCGCGTCCTCACGGGCCCCTTCAACATCGCCGGGGCGCTGTGCCTGGTATTCGGCGCGATCTACTCGGCGTACGTCTACATGCCGAAGCGCAAGGTCATGCGCAACAAGGTGAAGACGCCGGTGATCGCGCAGCTTTACGGCGGCGCCGCGGTGGCGGTGAACCTGGTCGCGTCCACGCCAACCGCTGCCAGCGCCCTGCTCAAGGGCAAGGTGAACTCGCGGGTGCCGGCGACGATCCTGATCGCGCTCGGCGCGTTCATACCGGGGTTGACGAGCGGCCTCAATCGGTTTGGCGTGACCTGGTCGTTCTTTCTCGGCGAGTTCCTCGGAGTGCTCCTGATATTCGCCGGCTTCCTCGTGAGCGAGGAGGTCTTCAAGAACATCCGGGTCGGAGCCACACTATGGTCGCGTGGGCCTTCGGACCGCACGCTGGTCACCGAGGGGAGCTCGTCGGGCGACTAAGCGGATCAGGGCGACGGAATGATGCCGGGGATCACATATGCCTCGATCATCGCGACCACGCCGACCAGGCTGGTCAGGATGAGGCTGTAACCGATCACCCGGCGGAAGATCGCGCCTTCCGCGCCGACCATGTTGACGCCGGCTGCTCCCACCGACAGGTTTTGAGGACTGATCATCTTGCCCATCACGCCACCCGAGGAGTTGGTGCCTGCGGTGAGGATCGGGCTGACGTTTCCCAGCTGCTGGGCGGTCTGCGCCTGCAGCGGCCCGAACAATGTGTTCGAGGAAGTGTCGCTCCCAGTCAGGAAGACGCCCAGCCAACCGAGGAAGGCGGCAACAAACGGAAATATGAATCCCGTTTTGGAGAGGGCGATGGCCATGCTCGACGTCATGCCTGAGTAATTCATGATCTGGGCGATCGCGAGGATGAAGGCGATCGTCACGATTGGCAGCGCGAGCTGGCGCAACGTTTTCCCGTAGACCGCGAGGAAATTCACCGATGAACCTCTGAGCCGCATCAACAGGAATGCGATCAGCCCCGCATAGAAGACGAGCGAGCCGGCTGCGGCCAGGAAGTTCCAATCGAACGTAAGGGGGTACTCGGTGGATGCCGAGGCGATCGGCTTCTCACGGAAGATCAATGACACCGGCTTGCCGCCGACGATCTGGTACGTACCGGGCCAGTAGAAGTTCCAGTCGGGGAACTTGATAGCCTGCCGGTCTATGGTCGGGTCGGGCCCAATCCACGGCTGCGGGCAGAGCTTGAACCCGGGGGTTCCACACTTCAGGTCCGCGGTGAGGTTGGCAGGCGCAGCCAGCGCCGTCTTTGGATCATTCACCGGGTGGCCCGAGAAGAAGGGCAGGTTGCCCATCTGGCCGACCAGGATGACCACGACAAGCACCACGTACAACCCGAAAGCGCCCCAGACACGTCCTTGAACATCCGCCTTGGAATCGTCTGGGGCGGGAATCTCGACAGCCGCTGCGGGCAGGCCTGTCGCAGGGCTGATAGGGCGCGGTCTGACTGCACCGGCGGTCTCGTGGGCGAACCGCCAGACCTGCGCAGGTCTCCAGAACCGAAGGAGCAGGGCAAGGCAGCCCATCGAGACTAGGGCCGCAACGATGTCAGTCAGCTCGGGGCCGACGAAGTTCGAGACGAGGAACTGAACCACCGCAAAGGAGATGCCTGTGACCAAAACCGCCGGCAGGATCTCGCGCATTTTCCGCCAACCGGCAAGCACGACTATCAGGTAGCCGGGGATGAGGACCGAGAAGATTGGCAGCTGGCGCCCGACCATCGCGGACAGAGCCAGCGTGGTCGAGGTCACGTCCTTGTGCAGGATCGGGGCGACGAGGCCACCCAGCGTGACAACAGGAATTCCGATCGAGCCAAAGGCCACAGGCGCGGTGTTGGCGAGCAGGGCGAGGACGGCGGCGCTCACCGGCTCGAAGCCAAGGCTGGCGAGGATCGAAGCGGTGATAGCCACCGGGGCGCCGAAGCCGGCGATGCCCTCGAGCAGCGCGCCGAAGCTGAAGGCGATGAGCAGGGCCTGCAAGCGGCGATCCTCAGTCAGCCGGGTGAGGGCGCGCTTTATGACGTCGAAGTCGCCGCTCGCCACTGTCAGGTTGTGGAAGAAGACTGCGTTGAGCACGATCCAGCTGATCGGCCAGAGGCCGAACCCCATGCCCTCTGTGGCGGTTCCGACCGTTACCCCAAAGGGCATGCCCCATACAAGCCAGGCGAGGATGGCAGCGGTCGCCATCGCGCTGACGGCGCAAATCCAGGCCGGCAGACGAAGCACCGCCAGCATGATGAAGAGCACGTAGAGCGGGAGCCCGGCGACCAACGCCGACACCAGGATGTTGCCGAACACCGGTTGATAAGCCTGGTGAAACGCCAGCAGTATCCCCATCGGTATATCCCCCAAACAGCCGACAACTGACCTGACTAAGAGATTCAACTCCGGTCTTGCAACATTTGCAAGCCAACCTGGAGGTCTGCCGTTACTTAGCCTGCCGGCGCCACCAGCTGTTGGATCGCTGTCTCAATCGATGCGCCGGGAACCTCGCCGACCATGATCCGCACGACGTGGCCCGTCTTGTCGATCAGAACGTTGACCGGAAGCCCGACGTCAACCCCATAAGCCGAGGCGATCGAAGCACCGGGGTCGATCACCGACTGGAGAGTCACGTTATCGCCGGCCAGGTACTGGCGCATGCGCACGTTGTCGGTTTCCCGGTAGTTCACGGCAAGCACTGCAAAACTGTTTGCGCTGTAACGCTGCTCGAGTGTCTGCAACGCCGGCAGCTCGTCTTTGCACACGGTGCACCAGGTCGCCCAGAAGGTGAGCAGCACAGGGCGCGATGCGAAGTCCGACAGGCTGACCTTTTTCCCTTGCAAGTCGTAAGAGGTGAAGTTCGGAGCGGGCGCGCCGACGCTCGCGTGACCCGCCGCCACCCAGACAGCATTCGAAGACCGGTCAGCGATCACAATTGCAACGCCCGCGGCCGTCGCGACCAGGACGACCAGCAGAGGCAGTGCAAGAGCCCACGCCGGCACCGGACGTACGGGTGGCCTCTGGGCGCCTGTTTGTGCCACCGCGTTCATATAGTCACTGACGCGGCGACCGCTGCAGCAACGAACAGCAGGGCGAGGTAGGCCAGCGAATAGTGGAACAGCGCCATCGCGGACGCGCCATCCCGGCGGCGGGATGCGCGTCCCGCGAGCCACAGAAACACCGCCCCGAGGGCGATGCACGCCACTGCGTAAATGGGTCCGAGCCACACGATGGGAACGGCGCTGACGCCGAGCATGAGGAATGAATAGAACAGGATCGATCGGCGTGTCCGCCTTTCGCCCGCAACCACCGGGAGCATGGGCACCTTGGCGGCCGAGTACTGCCGGCTGAGGAGCAGCGCGAGTGCCCAAAAGTGCGGCGGCGTCCAGAAGAAGATGATCGCGAAGAGGGCCCATGCGAGCGGGCTCAGAGAACCGGTCACCGCGGCCCAGCCGACCAGCGGAGGAAAGGCGCCAGCGGCGCCGCCGATCACTATGTTCTGCGCCGTGGACCGCTTGAGCCACATCGTGTATACGAGCACGTAGACCAGGCCGCCGGCGAGGGCGAGCGCGGCCGCGAGGCGGTTCGCGGTGACTGCGATCAAGGCCACGCCCCCAAGACCGACCGCGATGCCAAACGCGAGTCCCGCAGCGGGACTGATCCTGCCCGCGGCTATCGCTCGGCGCCGGGTGCGCGGCATGAGCTGGTCGATGTCACGATCGAACCAGCAGTTGACGGCGCCTGCTCCGCCGGCCGCCATGGCGCCGCCGAGCAGTGAGCCGATGAGCACGCCGGGCGAAGGCCAGCCCCGGGCCGCGACGACCATCGCGCTGAGCTCGGTGACGACCAGCAGCAGGATGATCCTGGGCTTGAGGAGTGCGACGTAATCGCGGGCGACCTGGACCCACAACGCAAGTAGTGGGCGCGAAGATCCAGCCGCCTGCGGCTTGACCTGGGCCTCAACCGCCATGGACTTGCCCCTTCTCAGCCCGTACGCCGAGTTGTCCGCCCAAATCCTCTTCGGCGAGCCACCGGAAAAGGAAAACAATCAGCGCGATCGAGTAGGTGATCGCGCCGGGAACCCACATCATGCCTCCGGCGAGCTGTTGATCCGTCAGGGCGGAGATGCCTCCGGGCCGCGACGGCAGCAGCGCATACGAATAGAAAGGGACGGTCGCAAACGACAGGACGCCCGCGAGGCCCCATGACTGCACCATCGCGAGGAACACGTAGCCAGCCCTCTCCAGAGTCCCCAGCGGCGAGCGGAACGGCCGCTGGTCGATGAGCTGCGCCCAGAACGCGATTCCCAACACCAGGAACAGCGTGTGCTCGAGATGGTGGACCAGGTGGTTACTCAAAGTCAGGTCATACAGAGGCGGCAGGTGCCACAGCCAGAGGTTGGCGGTTGCCAGAACCCATATGACCGAGGGTCGCGAGACCTGGTGATAGAGAGCTCGAAGCCAGGCCAACCGAGGCTGCAGAAAGAGCGGGCGCGCTACCGACCGGCGAAGTCGGAGCGGCAGCGCACGCCACATCTGTGTCCACGGCGAGGCGAGCGCCAGCAGTGGCGCGGCGACGACCATGAGCAGTAGGTGCTGGATCATATGCACCCAGAAAAGCTGGCGCGCCAGCATCTCGATGGGGCTCTGAAGGGCGACAAGAATCGTAAGCAGGCCGAGCCAGAAGGCAGCCGCACGCCATCGCCCGGCAGAACCATGCCGGCCGCGCGACAGGCCCATGCCTCCGACCACATAAAGGACGGCGGCCAGCTCGACGCCGATGAGGACGACCGGCTCGAACGGCCAGTACGCGAGGACCCCTAACCCCGGGGGCATGTCAGATGAAATACAGGACTAGGTAAGCGACCACGCCGACGCCGGCAAGCATCACCAAGAAGTTGCCGAACGCGGCGGCTGAGGCGGGCCTGGCAGTCGTATCACCGATTGGAGTTGCCTGCGCGATGTGCGTGCCGAGCCAGATCATGGCCACCACGATCTCGGCCATCAATACGGATTTGAGACCGACGAAAACACTGGCGTAGCCGCCGCCCATCTGCGGATCAAACCCCAGGTGCTTGAACTCGTAAACCTGAAATCCGCAACAGAGCACACCCGCCAGCAGCGCCAGCCAGAAGAACATGCGGGCGGTCGATGGGGCTTTCGCCGCCGAACGGGCACCCATTACAACCAGGCCGGCGCAAGCAACCAGCAACAGCACGATGATCCCGCCGATGTAGCGCCTTGGGTGCACCGTCCAGATGTTCATCCAGTTGTCGGCGTTGTTGAGCGCGCGGAGGTAGAAAAACGCGAAGAAGAACGCGACGAACAACATCGCGTTGGCGCCCATGAAGATCCACATACCGACGCTGCTGACGCGGGCATCGACGTCCGTCGACCACTCGGGCGCGGAAGCCACCAGGTTCGGCAGGCCTCGGGACTGTTGAGACTGTTGGCTCACGACGGGACCGGCTCTGCGCCAAAGCCTCGCCGGCCCAAATCAGACGGCCCTCCCAGATCTGCAACGGGTTTTGCGCCGGGGTTGCCGTAGTCATACGGGGAGCCTGTGAACACCGGAATCTTCTCGAAGTTCCGCCGGCCGAGCGGGGTTGGCAGCATCCATTCGATTGAACGCACCTGCCAGGGGTTCGCCGGCGCCACCTTGAAGGTGAAGAACCACGACCAGATGACGTTGAAGGCGAAAAACAGCATCGAGGCAAAGAGGATGAAAGCCCAAATCGACACCCAGTCGTTGAGTGTCTGCAGGTCCACCGCGTACGTCGACACCCGCCGGGGCATGTCCAGCAACCCGGCCGCAAAAAGGGGCATGAATGCCATGTTGAAGGCGATCATCATCCACCAGAAGTGGATCTTGCCAAGCGTCTGATTGAGCATGCGCCCTGTCATCTTCGGGAACCAGTAATAGATCGCCGCGATGATGGCGAAGATCTCGCCGCCGACGATCGTGAAGTGGAAATGCGCCATCGAGAAGTAGCTGCCGTGCAGGGTGACGTCACTCGGCACATCGGACAGGAACACACCTGACAACCCGCCAATGAGGAAGTTGAACAGGAAGCCGAGGCAGAACAGCATCGGGACCGACATGGAGATCCGCGCCCGCCACAGCGTTCCGAAAGCGACCAGGAATACGATGCCGGTGGGGATCGAGATCATCTCGGTCGAGAACATGAAGAAGGGTCGCAGAGCCGGAGCGATACCGCTCATGAAGAGGTGGTGCTGCCAGACGAACCAGCTGAGCAGCGTCACGCCGAGCAATCCGACAACGGCCGTCCGGTACCCCCAGAGCGGCTTTCGCGCGAAGTGAGGTAGCAGCTCAAGAATGATGCCGAACGCGGGCAGGATGAAAATGTAGACCTCGGGGTGGCCGAAGAACCAGAACAGGTTCTCCCAGAGGTAGGGGCTGCCGCCGGCGGACGAGATGAAGAACGTGGTGTTCAACGTCCTGTCGAATCCCTGCATGATCAGGGCGGCAGCGAGAATCGGCGCGGCAAAGGTGCCGAGGATGGACGCGGAGAAGACGCCCCACACGAAGATGGGGAGGCGGATCCAGGTCATGCCTGGCGCGCGGAGCCGGATGACCGTGGTCAGCATGTTGACGCCGGAGACGACCAGCGCCAGGCCGATCAAGGTGAAGCCGACGATGTAGCTGTCGAAGCCCTGGTCCGCCTGCTCGGAGAGTGGCGTGTAGCCGGTCCAGCCGGTCTGGAAGCCGCCGAAGATTGGCGCGGCAAGCAGGATCACGATCGCGGGAGGCACCAGCCAGAAGGACAATGCTTCGAGGCGCGGGAAAGCCATCCGGTTCGTCCCGATCATGAGCGGGACGAAGAAGTTGCCGAACGGCCCCACGATCGCCGCGCTCGCGACGAAAATCATCATCACGCTGTGCATGCTGACCAGGGTCAGGTACTTGTCGGGGGCAACGATTGGGGGATCGGGCACGAGCAGGCTCGTCCGAATCAGCATCGCCCCGATGCCGCCAAACAGCATCGCCATGAGCATCGCGACGAGGTACTGGACGCCGATCACCTTGTGATCGAGGCTGAGGTTGAGGTATCTCCAGGCTCCTGTGTGATCGTCGCCGGCAGGCTGCGGCGTCACGCGCCAGCCGAACAGGCGCGCCAGGGGATAGTTGGCGAAGCCGACGCCGACCAGGAACATGATCGAGGCGAAGCTGTATCCGAGCAGGACGCCTGTGTTCTGGGCGTCGTTGAGCAAGAAGCTGTTGCCCAGCTGTTCTCCGACCCAATAGCCGAAAACCGCAAGCACGATTCCGGTCAGGATGTTCGTCGGGACGACGATCCTGCGTTCACTGCTCTGAATGATTGACGGACCGTCGACGATAGGTGCGATTGCCATTGTCAGGACCCCTTGACGGGTGGGTGGGGGAAATAGATAGGTGAGTACGGCGGCAAACTGATACCGACATCGTCCTTCTGCACCTGGGCGATCCACGTCGCGAAATCAGCCTGCGACACCACCTGGCCGTTCGGATCGGCCATGTGGCCGTGCCATATGCCACAGAGCTCCGCGCACCTGACCTCGAACGAGCCGGTATTTACGGTGCTCACGTAGGTGATGTTGTCGACACCAGGGTTGGCGTCGGCTTTGACTCCGAGCTGGTAGGCCCAGAACGAGTGAAGGACGTCAGTGGAGGTCACGTGGAACTCGATGTTGGTGTCGACGGGCAGCATCAGGTGCGCCGACTCGACCCCTCCAAAATCCGGGTATCGGTATGTGAACCACCATTGCTGTCCGATCACCTGGACCTGCAGCCGGTGGCCCGAAGCCGTGCCGGCCGAGCCCACAGTGCCCAAGGTCGCCTGGCTAGATGCGAAGGTCGTCGCGGCAGCCGAGTTCGAGAGGCCGCTGATGCCGATGACGGCCAGGAGCAACACGATCACCGCCGTGATCGCGACCCATGCCACCTGCAGGCGGAAGTTTCCATGGTTGGGCGGTCCGTCTTCGAGCACTGCGCCTGTCTGGCGAAACGCGAAGGCAGAGTAGAGGATGAAGAGCACCACCCCGATGAAAACTGGAGTCGAGATGACGAGCATGAGGTCAAGAAGCGAAGTCTCGTCCACGGATTGGGTCGACTGATCGCCAGGAGGTAGATGTACCTGCAGGGCGATGAAGACGCCGATGACGCTCAGCACGGCCCAAGCGACCAGGAGCCGGAGCGCGTGCGTGCGGTCGGTGCGGTTCAACAGCTACTGGACGACCAGAAGGCCTGACATGTAACCGAATGTCGACATCGCGTTCCCGTTCCCGTAGATGCTGCCGGCCCCGCATGGCACGAAGCACTGCCAGCGGAAGATGCCGGCCTTCCCGGTCTTGAAAGAGAAGGTGATCTCGTTGTGGCTGCCCGCCGGCGCGGCGTCGGCGATGCCCTGCAGCGGCACGAACACGCCGAGGTCAGGGATGCCGAAGCTGTGAGCGAGAGTGGTGGGGTCGATGACGGAAAAGTCCCCAGCCTGCGGAGCCCCGTTGTCGTCGAAGTAGCTCATGTGGAAGCTGCCGCCGATGATCCCCTGTGCCTTGGACCAGTAAGGGTTGCGAAGACCAGACGCTCCATCCTCCTGGTCGATCGAGATCGTGACCACGGAGTTGGCTGGGACCTTGAATATCGTGGTCGGCAGGTAGCTGACCCAGTCGGGGTGCGGATCGTTCGGCCGGGGAAAGGCGATGGCATCCTGCACCGCCGCGACAGTCTCGAGGTGGATCGACACCCCATTGCCCACTGTCGTCGGCTGCGCCGTCAGGGTCGTCGGAAAGTGGAAGACGAAGGTGACGAGAAAACCGGTCAGTAGCGCCAAGAGCGCCGCCAACCCGAGCACCACGATGGCCAGGCGGCCACCGACTCTAGGCGTACGGTCGACTACCACTTCGGCGGGAACATATCAGTCCAGCGAATACTTGTAAATGGGCAAAATTTTGCGCACTTGCCCGAAATTGCCCGAATTCCGCGGCGCGGCGGCCGGCGCCGGTCAGCTCTTCGCCAACAGCCTTATGTCGTTTTCCAGCCAGGTGGGATCCGGCACGTCGGCAAACTCGACACGTAAATTCCCCCGCCGGTCGAGCAAGTAGATCACCGCGCTGTGAGCGAGATCACCCGCTGTCGGCTGGACCGTGATCCCATAGTCAGCCCACACTCCGGCGAGCTGCGATTTGGTGCCGTTGAGCCACGCATAAGGCTGTCTCAATCCATGCGCCGCGGCGAAGGTCGCAATCGCGGCTGGAGTGTCCACCTCCGGCCGGACGCTGACGACCACCAACGTTAGGGGGACGCCGGCGCCAAGGTCCGCTTGCACTCCGCCGATCAGGCTCGCCTGCAGCTTGCAGAGCGAGAGACATTGCGTGTCGAGGAAGGTCAGGGCAACCACTCTTCCTTTCAACTGCGATAGAGAGACGGCCGTACCGTTCTGGTCCTGCAGGCTGAAGGCGGGCGCGGCCACCGGCGGGGTCATCACGATGTCGCCGACCAGCGTCGGCGTCGGAGGATGCTGCAGCAACTTGGGTGCGACGATGCCGGCGGCGACGCCGATGACCGCGGCCAATGCCACGAGCCACACAGCCAGATAGATCCGCCATTGAGGTTCTGTCAGGCGCAGGGTCCGCACGTTCCGTCGGAACATACGCCGACCACGCCCGGATTTGCCCACTTCTGTAACCTGGCCCGGTAATGCGAGTCGAATCCCATGGGAGTTCGCATCAGCCCGACCCGAATCGACCGCGAGCTCGCACGCCGTGGGTGGAGCGCCACCGACCTTGCGAGGGCATCAGGCTGCAGCGCTTCGACCATCTCGGGCGCGAGACGCGGCAGGCAGGTGACCAATGAGACCCTGACCAAGATCGCAGGCGCCCTCCTTAATGCGCCAGTCGTCCCCGGCGTCGACGTGCTGCTCGAGCCGGAGGATGGTCCGCTGGTCGAAGCGCACAAAAACGGACGCGAGCATCCGGGACTGGCGATCTAGCCGAGAGCGCGTCACCCCGGTAGGCTGATCTGGATGAGTACAAATCCGGCGCCCGCGGATCTGGTCATCTTCTCCGACTACGTTTGACCCTGGTGCTACATCGACTCGGTCAGAGTCGAAAAGCTGGAGCAGCAAGGTCTTGTTGACCTGACCTGGCTCCCTTACGAGCTGCATCCGGAAACGCCAGTCGAAGGGACCCCCCGCGAGGCTTATTTCGGACGCGCGCGCTCGGAGCAGATGCGAAGCCGCCTCGATGACATCGCCGACGAGGTGGGTCTTGTCATGAAGCAGCGCGATGTGCTGATCAACTCGCGAAAGGCGCTGGGAGCTGCGGAGTTTGCGCGCGAGCACGGCAAGTTCGAGGAGATGCACCGCGCGCTTTTCAAAGCGCACTGGGAGCTGACCGGCAAGCTCGAGGATGTCGATGATCTCGTGCGTATCGGGACCGAGGTCGGGCTTGATCCGGTCGAATTGCGCAAGGCGATCGAGGAAGGCCGTTACGAGCAAGTTCTCGATGAGAACCGCCGGCTGGCGGAATCGGTAGGGATCAATGCGATTCCCGCCCATATCTTCGGCCGGCGCTACCTGGTCCTCGGCGCGCAGCCTTATGAAGCGTTCACGCAGGTGATCGATAAGCTGCGCGAGGAGTCGGCCGCCGGCGGGAAGTAGTTACCTGGCCGACGTCGCGAGCCATTGCCGTGCATTCTCGACAGACGAGAAATACCTGACCTCGATCTCGTTTTCGGCGGCCTTGGCCATGTCATCGATGTTTTTTGTTGCCGTACCGCTTCTCGGCATCACGATGGCCGCCACCCGTAATCCCGCTGCCAGGGCACGAGGCAACCAGACATCGGTGATCCATTGCAGCTCGGATTGCTTGATTTCATTCATGTCGCGACCGTCGAAAAGCCATCGAGAGCCTTCGTGATCCGTCATAGCGCGAATCGCCGAATCGAGCACGGCATGCGACTCAGCCGTGTCTGCCCAGCCCTTGGCCTCGATGTGAACCACGTTCCAGTTGGCGTCCCAGGTCACGTCGGCGACGCCGCGCCGGCTGAAGTACAGGTCGACACGACGCGATAGATCGTCGTGGAGCGCCGCGTCGGCTGTCATCTAGTGGCTGCAACCTCCGACACCCACTGCCTTGCAGCCTCGATCGAAGAAAACGTGCGCGATTCCAGTCCATGGTGATCAACCAGAACGACGACATCCTGGATCGTCAACCGCCCCAGCCCAGTGCCGGCCGTGACGAACGCCAGCCGCCTGAGCCCTGCCTGGAGTGCGAGCGGCATCCACTTCTCCTGAATCCATTTCTGGTCTTCATGGACGATCACCCTCAGCTTCCTGGCGTCGCTCACATAGGCGGCCGCACGGTTGTCCGTGATCGCCTGGATTCCCTTCAGAAGCCCCGCTCGTAGCTCCGCGCTGTTGGCAAAACCCTTCCATTCCGAGAGGACGTGCTTGTGCAGGCTGTCCCAGCGGATGGAAAGGTACGGCTCGTCGACGTAGACGTCATTGGAAGGTTTGATGCCCAACGGTATACGCCCTGAACGTGTCGCTTCGCATCCCAAAAATCGGTGGGAAAGACCCATCAAAATTGATGGCTCAAGGACGACTGATCTGGCGGCCCGCGCCCCTATGATCGGCCCACCTTGGCATTCTCGGTCGAAGACCTGGCCCGAACGGCCCTCGTTAGAATCCTCCCGCGCAGCCGCTACCGCCTCGCCGCGACGACCGACTCGCGATTCGCGTCGTTCGCCGGCAACTCGGCACGGATCGCGTACCGGCAGCAAGGCGCCACACCCGCTTTCCTGATCTTCTCCGGGCCGGGCCAGGATCCCCGCGCCGCCGCCACCGCCGCCGCCGCGTGGGCAGCGGCCAACTGGCGGCCGAACGCAATCCAGCGAAGGGTGCGCCCTGGGGTGGTCGTGGTGCAGGTGGCGCCCGCCGCCGAGCTGACCACGCCCGGGTTGGTGCCCTCGACCGCGGTGCCGGCAGCGATCTGGACTGTCGACGCGGATAGCGGCCGCACCGAGGCTTCGGGCCAGCCGCCAGGCTCGCCGCCGGCAGTGGAAATCAGACGCGCCGGCGCGGCGCTTGCGCAGGGACTGCCCGCTCCTTCTCTGGGCGAGCTCGACCACGCCGAGCGGGAAATCATGCAAATGCGCACGCGCGCGATGCCGCAGGCCGTGGGTGGAGTCGTGGGCATCCTGTTGCTCCTCTTCGCGCTGCGCTACGGATTCGGGGCGCTGGGCAGCCTCGGTGCTCTGTTCGGCGTTCTCGCATCGCCGCAAAGCGCGGCCGCTATGCCAGGAGGCAAGCTGCTAGTCGCCGGCGCGCTCGTTGTCAACGTGCTGATCCTCGCGGGCATCGTCGTTGGTCTTGGCGTGCTGATCAACGTCAGCAACCTGGCCGCCCGGCTGCCCGGCTTCTCCAGCCCGACGCCCAGAACGCGAACGATCACGTGGGTCGGCTACGCCGCGATCATGGTCGGACTCGCCGTGGTGCTCGACGGGGTGATACCTGCCATTGAGCGGACCGGCCCTCAGAACGCCTCGCAATATGCGCATGTCGCGGTGAGCACCACCGACGACGGCAGCGAAACCTTCGTCATCGTCGGCGGCGACCTTACCGTCGACCTTTCGGCGTGGCCGTCCTCGGAGTGGGCAGGTGTCCAGTTCAAGACCAGCAACCCGAGCATCCTCAGCCAGGTCCAGCCTCCATCAACGGGAGGTGCCCCGGTCGCAGTATTCATCGCCGATCAGGTGGGCACGGCTCGCGTTGACGCCGCCTCGACAGACGGTCGTTACACCTTCCAGGTGCGGGTCAACGTCATTGCCAGTGGTTAGTCCGCGGCGATGCCGCACGCCGTGCGATTTCGATTCGTCTCTTCCAGTTGATCCAGAATGAGAGGACATGGAAGAAAGAAGCGAAGAGCAAGTCATAACTCGTCTGTTCGAGCTGGAGAACGATGGGCAGCCCACCCAGCGAGCCGAGCTCACTGGCGAACGGTTCATCTCCCTGATCCAGGATCCCAACAACGGCTGCGCCTACGTCTTCCAGCACGGTCTGGATGAGACGGAGGGAGCGGAGGTTCCGCCCGGAACAGAGTTCTGGGAGTACCCCACTCTGGACGAAGCCGAGCGGGCCTACTCGCAGCTGCTCGAGGAAGATCGAAAGGCGGGGGAGCTGGTGGCGACCGATTCCGACGAGGGAATCGGCGATTCGGAGACTGGCGGTGCCGAGGTCCGCGATCGTTACTCCGCCAGCGACGACGATCCGCTCATCGAGAACGGAGAAGATGCGGTGGGGCAACAGACCGACGACGAGTCTTCGGGCGAAACGGAACCGTAGGGGCGCCGCCCTGTAGGGCGGCATCTGATTCGACCAGCGCTATCCAGCGCGCCCTTTGCGCCCCTTCCGCAGCATCGCCTCAAGGCCAAAGACCAGTAAGTCCACCGTGTCCGGCCACCCCCGATCGGGGTCGCTGGCCCACACGTCCGAGAGCTCTCGGGCAGTGGCCACGCTCTTCGGAAACTGGTCGGGGTGCAGGCTCAGCAACCCGAGCTCGAAACGCTTGCGCAGCAGCTCGCGATCTCTGATATTGGCCCGCGGATCGGCCTTGGGGCCCGCCGGACGTACCAGTAGGAGGTAACCGGCAAGGAGGTTGGAGAGAATGCGGATCAATTTGGCGGCCTCACGTGGTTTGAAGCCGGCACTCAGCAAGATACCGAGCACGTCCTCAATCGGTCTCCAGAAGGCGGAAAGGCTGTCACCGCTGTAAGCAATTTGAAGCTGGAGTGCCAGCGGCCGTTCGTCCATCTGGTGCCTGAAATTCAGCATCGCCCGCCGCACTCGGTCGGTCCACCTCATGGAAGCGCGGAACCCGACCGTCAGGTCGAGGCCCTCCATGACGAACTCGGCCATCGTATTGATCAAGTCCTGCTTGTCCCGCACGTGGCGGTAGAGCGCCATCGGGGTTACGCCGAACTCCGACGCCAAGCGGCGGAGGCTGACCGCATCTAGACCCTCGGTTTCGCCGATCTTCAGCGCCCGCTCGACGATGGCGGCCCGTGTCAGGCCACGGTGCTTGCCTTGGTCAACATGCGGCATGGGTCTTGACAAGTATGCGGTGCATACCTACGATTGCCTCAAGGTATACGTTGTATGCTTACGCCACTAACACGACGGGGGACCGTTGGTGGACGGGAACCGGTGTCAGCTCTGAAGCTATTGCCTGGAACAGGGAGACGAGAAGCATGGAAGAGAAGAACGTGGCGATCCAGGTCCATGGATTGCAGAAGTCCTATAAGAAATTGCAGGTGCTCAAGGGTGTGGACTTCGACGTGTCACGTGGAAGCATCTTCGCGCTGCTCGGCTCTAATGGCGCCGGCAAGACCACGATCGTGAGAATCCTCACCACCCTCCTCAAGCCGGATGGCGGCACGACGCGCGTCAACGGATTCGACGTCCTGTCGCAGCCGGCGCGGGTGCGAGAGTCGATCAGCCTGACCGGTCAATTCGCAGCGGTGGACGAGATCCTCACCGGTCGGGAGAATCTGATCATGATCGCCCAACTACGGCACGTGAAGGGCGCAGGCAAGGTGGCAGACGATCTGCTCGGACGATTCGGCCTCGCCGACGCTGCCAGGCGCCGGGTGTCGACCTACTCAGGCGGCATGCGCCGCCGCCTTGACATCGCCATGAGCCTGATCGGCAACCCGCGGATCATCTTCCTCGACGAGCCGACCACAGGCCTCGACCCGGAGGGCCGCATCGAGGTGTGGCAGGTGATCCAGAACCTCGCTGACAGCGGCACCACCGTGTTCCTGACGACCCAGCACCTCGACGAGGCCGAGAAGCTCGCCGACCGGATCGCGATCCTGCACAACGGCACCATCATCGTGTCGGGCACTTTGGAGGAGCTGAGGAAGCTGTTCCCGCCCGCGAAAGTCGAATACGTGGAACGGCAGCCCACCCTGGAGGAGATCTTCCTGGCGATCGTCGGAAGCGACAAGAAGGAGCAACCATGAACACCCATTTTTTCAGCGACACCAGGGTGATGCTCGGGCGTTCCATGCGACACGTCACGCGCAGCGTGGACACCATCATCACGGTCACGATCACGCCGATCGCGATCATGCTGCTGTTCGTCTACGTGTTCGGCGGTGCCATCCAAACAGGCACCCACAACTATGTGAACTACCTGATGCCCGGCATCCTGCTCATCGCGATCGCCAGCGGCATCTCCTATACCGCTTTCCGCCTGTTCAACGACCTGCAGAGCGGCATCTTCGAGAGGTTCCACTCGATGCCGATCGCCCGCTCGTCCGTGCTCTGGGGGCATGTTCTGACCTCACTGGTGTCCAATGCGATCTCCGTGGTCGTCATCGTCATAGTGGCGCTCCTCATGGGCTTCCGCTCGCCGGCGGGAGTGCTGGCATGGCTGGCCGTGGCCGGCATCCTCGTCCTGTTCACGCTCGCGCTGACCTGGGTCGCGGTGATCGCCGGACTCGCGGCATCCTCCGTTGATGGAGCAAGCGCCTTCTCATACCCGCTCGTCTTTCTGCCGTTCGTCAGCTCGGCATTCGTACCCACTGCCTCGATGCCGGGCCCCGTGCGTGCCTTCGCGGAAAACCAGCCGGTCACCTCGATCGTCAACACGATCAGAGCCTTGTTCGAGCAGCAGCCGGTCGGAGGCGAAATCTGGATCGTCCTCGCCTGGTGCGCCGGCATCATCCTCATCGCCTATGCGTTCGCGATGGTCGCCTACCGTCGCAAAATAGCTTGAACGGGAACGATGTCCTGAGAGAGGACAATTTGGTGGACCCGAGGGGATTCGAACCCCTGACCTTCTGACTGCCAGTCAGACGCGCTCCCAACTGCGCCACGGGCCCACGACGGGGAGGAGAAGATGATACCGCCCACCTCTCGCCCGACCCCCCCGACGCCGTTACCATCCAACACAGCCAAATGAAGCCGCGCGAAATCGAACCTGGCGTCTTGAAGGGCGGAGGATATCTCGCACTCCCCGACGCGCCCGGCCCCCACCCCGGCGTGGTCGTCATCCATGAGGCCTACGGCCTCAACGACAACATCAAAGACATCGCGGGCCGCTTTGCGGGCCAGGGCTACGCTTCGCTAGCGGTCGATCTGTTCAGCGGACGCAACCGCGCCATCTGCATGACGCGCTACATGACCGGGATGCTCATAGGTTCAGTCGACCGCTACGGAATCTCCGATCTGAAGGCGGCCCTCACCCACCTGGCCGCAATGCCCGAGGTCGATCCCGAACGGATCGGGGCGATCGGCTTTTGCATGGGTGGTGGGTTTGCGATCGCGTGGGCCTGCACCGATCAGCGCCTCAAGGCGATCGCTCCTTTCTACGGCGCCAACCCACGGCCGCTGGACGCCGTGAAACGCTCGTGTCCCGTCGTCGGGTCATACCCCGAAAAGGACTTCACCGCCGGCGCCGGCCGCGCCCTCGACCGGGCCCTCGACACCACAGGCATCGCGCACGACATCAAGATCTATCCCGGCGCGGGCCACTCGTTCTTCAACGATCGAGGCCGCGCTTACAACAAGCCGGCGGCGGACGACTCATGGGCACGCGTCCTCGGCTTTTTCGGGGAGCACCTGGCGCCGAAGCGCTGAGCGGACGCCGCGACTAGGGTCGCGTGCGAGCGGGCCAACGCCTCCGCCGACTGTGGTTGACAGTCGCCGGCTGCGAAGGACGGTGAGCCGCTGGCAGAGGCCGCGTGCTGCGCTCGCGGTAGTGCCACGCGCCTTCCTCGAGAAGCCGGTTGGTGTCCAGCTCGCGGATGTCAGGCGCGCCCTGACGGCTCAGCTTGGTCCATGCCAGCTCGTCCTCAGGCGTCACGAAGGTCAATGCGCGCCCGGCCTCGCCCATGCGGGCGGTGCGGCCGACTCTGTGCGTGAGCCACTGCGCCGAATCGGGCAGCTCGAAGTTGACGACGAGCCCGACGTGGTTCACGTCGATGCCGCGGGCAGCCACGTTGGTGGCGACGAGGATCTGGCTGCGTCCCTCGCGGAACGACGCCATCGCCCGGTCACGAATCGCCTGCGAGAGGTCACCCTGAAGCTCGACCGTGTTGTGGCCCAGCTGACGAAGGCTGTGATTGAGCTTCTTCACGCCGTGCTTGGTGCGCCCGAAGATGATCGCCGTGCCACCGTGACGGTGGAGCAGCCGGCTCAGCGTCTGCAGCTTGTGCTCGCGTGCAACGCGCAGCATGCCGTGCTCGAGGGTCGGACCACCTTCGGTCTTCAGCCTCACCTGCACCGCGTCGTGCGTGTGCTTCTCCGCCATGTTGCTGACCCACGTCGGCATCGTGGCCGACGCCAGCACGGTCTGCGGCTGGTATGTGAGTCCAAGCAGTTTCTCGACCGACGGCGCGAAGCCGGCGTCGAGCATCTCGTCCGCTTCGTCGAGCACGAGGTACTCGATGCGTGAAAGCGACACCTTGCCCTGTCCCACGAGGTCCAGGATCCGGCCCGGCGTGCCGACGACGACGTCGACGCCGCTCTTGAGAGCGAGCCTCTGTGTCGCATATCCGACGCCGCCGTAAAGAACGGTCGACCGGAGGTCGCACTTCATCGACCGGAGCACCTTCTCCACCTGGAGCGCGAGCTCACGGGTCGGGGTGACGATGAGGGCTTTCGGCCCGGCGCCGCGCCGAGGCAGCCGCTCGATCATCGGGATCAAGAAGGCGAGAGTTTTCCCTGAGCCTGTGGGCGCTTCGATGACGACATCGCGTCCTTGCATGAGGGCTGGAATCGCTTCAGCCTGGACTTGAACCGGCTCGTCGATTCCGAGTGCGGCCAGAGCCGCGAGGGTATGCGGGCCTACGCCCGCGTCAGCGAATGATGACAACGTTTTCTCCTGATCCTCTCTAAGGTCGTATTTGCCGCGACGATCAGGACACCGTTACCGATTACGGCGAGAGAGGACCCGAGCGAGCGTGCCGGCAGGAACCGGCCGAGGCACTCACTGTACCGGTTTCGCCGAAATCCCGTTTCACACACGCTGCGGCTCAAGTTCAGCAGCCAGTTCCCTGAGGGCAGCTCGTCGCGCCGGATCACACGGACGGCACTACGACTTTTTGAGCAAAACCTTTGGAAGCGGTACCCTCGCCAAACATGAACGCCATGGTCGACAGGTTCGGGCGGACTGGGTTCGCGGCCCTCTCGAGCCTGATCTGGGCGGTGCCGATGGCCGCCTGGGCGGGCTCCGCCGACCTCTCCCCAGTCGACAAGACCGCCTACCCTTGGATCGCCCTCGGGATCGGGCTCGTGATGCTCGCCGTCTGGATCGTGCTCCTGACCCGGCTCGGCCGTATCCCCGTCTCGACTCGACAACGGCGCTTCGATATCGGCCAGATGTCCCGGCCCGAGCGGATCTGGATCCTCGCCGGCGCCGCCTTCGCGACGGGGCTGATCGCCTGGTTGAACGCCGCCGCCACGGTCGATTGGGGCCCGTTGGGCACCGCGGTCGGCGCGGGCAAAGCTGGGCCGACGGTACTTGCGGCGGCCCTGGCGGCCTTCCTGCTCGTGATGCTGATCGGAGCCTGGTTCAGCTGGCGCAGAGCCACCGCCGCTTTCCAGACGAGGACTGGCACTCGCTAGATCACCGACGCCCCCGGTCTGGAATAGTTGCCTGCGCAAGCAAGTAGTAGTACTTAGCTGCGGCTGGAAAGGCTGCTTCAAATTCCAGGAGGAACACACAATGGTCAGGTACGAAATCGATCCAAGTCACACCAACGTCGGGTTTTCGGCGAAGCATCTGGCGGTGTCCACCGTGCGCGGGCACTTCAGCAAGTTCGACGGCTTCTTTGAGGGCCCCGACGACGACTTCACCAAGGCACGCGGCGAGGTCAAGATCGATGTCGCCAGCCTCAGCACGAAGACGGACCAGCGAGACAACCACCTTCGCTCGGCCGACTTCTTCGACATCGAGAAGTTCCCATACATGACCTACAAGCTCACCGGTGTCGAGCACGTCGAAGGAGACACCTACAAGGTCAAGGGCGAGCTCACGATCAAGGACACCACCAAGCCGATCACGCTGGAGGCCACCCTCGAGGGCCGGGTCGCTGACCCGTTCGGCGGCAAGGAACGCCTTGGCGTCACCGCCAAGGGCCAGATTAACCGGATGGACTTCGGGCTGAACTGGGACGGCCTCGCGGGGGCGATACCCATGGCGAGCCACACCATCAAGCTTGAGATCGACGCCGAGATCGTCGTCAAGACCGCGGAGCTGGCACAAGCGTAATCACGAGTTCCCCGACAGAGGGCAGGGGAATCCCTGCCCTCTTTTTTATCTCTAAACCAGGAGGTCCAGCACTTACCATGAGCGCCGTGTCAAAGGTCAGTCGAGCGAAAGCAGTGCAGCTTTGGGAAGGTTTGTCCCGAGCGCACAGCACGATGACGGCTGCGATCGAGAAGGACATGCAGCCCGAGGCAGGCATGCCTCTCGCCTGGTACGAGGTTCTGCTGCACCTCACTCGCGCACCGCAAGGGTCGATGCGTTACCAGGACCTGGCGAAGGTTGCCGGCATCACCGACAGCGGGGCCTCCCGCCGCCTCGAACAGATGGTCAACGCAGGTCTCATCGATCGCAAGTCCTGCCCGACCGACCGCCGCGGCGTCTACGCGCACATCACGCCGGCGGGACAGACCGGTTTCGAGAAGGCGCACACGGTGTTTCTACTAAGTCTCGACCGCAACCTGGCCAGCCACCTCGAACCCGATGACGCGGATGCGATGAGCGCCGCCCTCGCGCGCCTGTCCTAAGAGTCCGACGCCCCTCTGGGCGACGTCGGGTGCGGCTTAGCCCTCCACCACCCTCAGGGAGGATCGCACGACCACGGGCGGCGCCTTTTCTCGCGTCCAGTTCAAGAAGACGATGACTCCCAGCAGCAGAGCGGTGCCCACCAGCTGGATCGGATAGATCGGCTGGTTGAAGCCCCATGGCGGCGGCGCCGACGCGATGAGCGTGGCAGCGACGGGGTAGGCCATCTCGGCGATCGTCGCCAGCGAGGCCGGCGTCTTCGACAGCGCGCGGTAATAAAGGAGCAGCGCCAGCAGCCCAGGCACGATGGCGATCGCCAGCAGGTTGGGCACGAAGTCGCTGAACCGGTAGTGGCCGAAACCGCCGAGCCCGTTCTGCACCAGGACCACGACGATGAGCACTGGCAGCGCAAGAGTGAAGCGCAGCGCCGTCATGCTCCAGAAGGAAATCGAGCCGAGTGCAAAACGTCCAAGCACTGTGCCGCTGGCCCAAAGGACTGCCGCGCCCAGTGCCAAAAGCCCAACCTCGATGCGCCCGTTCTGCAGAGCCGAGATCGGTGACAGCGGGTCGCTGGCGAAAACGACCATGTAGACAGCGATGATCGCAACCGCGGCCGCCGGCCAGAACCACGGCCGCCGGCGCTCGCCGAGGACGATCCAGGCCAGCACGATCGCGATCAAGGGCTGGGTCTGCTGCAGCACGAACGTCTCCGCGAACAGCTGATGCTGGGCGGCGATCGCGAACGATGCAGTGAAAAGGATCGTCGCCAGCGCCTGCGCGCCTGCCGCGATGATCCCCACCGCCGTCCAGCCCCGCGCGCCTAATAGCCGGAGCTCTTGGCGGCTGCGAATCAGCACGGGCAGCAGGAAAAAGGTGATGAGCGCGTCCTCGGCGACGACTATCTGGGTTGCGCTGAGGTGCTGGACCAGCTGGTTGCGAAAGTAGGCGTCCGACGCCCACATGGTCGCCGCGAGCGCCACAAACACGACCGCATAACGATCGATTACCCGATTCATCGGCCCTATTTCAAACGGGCCCGGCGCGCGATTGCTTCCACCTTCACGGTCGCGGCCGATCCTGAAGCGAGGCCTCGATGACCTCGGCCGCCCGGACATCGCCGGCGCGCCCGCTTTCCCGAAGGTGGTCGGCGACTTTCTGCTTGGTCTCGGCCGTGCCGGCCGGGCCCGTTTTGAACTTGATGTGGCTCCTCACGATCCGCAGCCGCATGGTGGCGAGCCGCCGCAATCGCGCGCCATAGAACTCGCCCACCCGGACGGGCTCGTAGGTGGCGCCTGGCTCGTATGAGCGCAGGAGGCGCTGCAGCGCGCCGGCGACGTCCTCTGGATCGGTTGAGATTCGCTCCGCATCACACTCGAAGGCCACGGCTCGGAAGTGCAGGGTTGCGCGTCCGGCATCTCGTTCGTCGACCCAATGATGGGGCGACCACGCCAGATAGTCCGAGACGAAGAACGTGACGTGCGGGTTCGCTCTCACTGCGTCAAATGTCGGGTCGGCCTGCACGCAATGCAGCTCGATGACGTCGTCTGTCCTGACGAAGGGCAGGATGCTCACCTGCGGATACCCTTCGGGAGGGCACGCGATCAGCGTGCCGTGGCGCATCTCCGCCACGAATCGGTCGGCGGCCTGCTGATCGGGTGGGTAATTGGAGCTGGCGAACACCTCACCAGTTTCGCTCAGTGCGCGGCTAGCAGGCTTGGGCGTTGTGTCCGAATGCTGCGTACAGGCCGCCGATGCCTGTCGTCATCGATCCCGCGTACGTGTAAAGACCAGGTGCCGGCGCGAGTCCGGGGTCCTCCCCGTCGCGAGCAAACCAGTTGAGGAAGACCTCATCCTGTGGGTGCCAGACATAGCCGGCCGCAGGATTGGGGTTGCCCGGCATCGAAAACCACACCCCGGACAGAACATCCCCGGTCTCGAGATCGGAAGCACATGCGCCGGGCGGGGCGGTTGGGATCTGGTACGGCTGAACCAGATTGATGCCGAACGGATTGTCGATCCACTCGGCGACCTCGTGGCTTAGGGAGTTGATGTCGGAAAGGCCCACGTACGGAGGAGTCCGAAAAGTATTGGGCGTGAGATACGCCGCGTAGACGAACGTACGGATCTTGTCTTTACCGGCGAGGGAGATCGGCGCATCGCTGGCCGGCGAGCCTGCACCGTGGCCGCCAACGATGCAGCAGTGAAGGAGGTTGCCGTCCGAGTAGAGGCCGACGTTGTTGGTCAGAAAGATCGGAAGGGTGGTGGGCTTGAGTTTCATGTCGTCGATCACCGCCGCGAGGCGCCCCCTGAACCAGGTCGAATCGACTCGACCGAGCAGCACCCCGACAGGGTTCAATACGGCGACACCCTCGGTCTCAGGAACATGGATCGTCACTGTCTTGGCGACGCGCGGCCGGCCGAGAATGATGTGATACCCGGTTCCGACCTTGCCAAACTGAGCCCGGGCGAAGGCGTCGCCGAACTGGACCGCGGTATCGCTTGAGATCGGGAAGTCGGTTGGCGTGAAGATGGGCGAGGCGACGGTGTCGGCCACGTTGTCCGCACCATTCATCGACACGGACAGCGCCGTTGGGTAGTAGTTGAGAGGCGAGATGTTGAGGACGGATACGTCCTGGTCCCCGGCCACGAACTTAAACCTCAGCGGGACGATCATCGTATCGACCGTTGTCGACCGCCCAAGGCGGGGATCCGAGCCGACCATCGTGAAGGGATACGTGACCCCGTTGGTGGGGTCTTTGAAGCTCGAGCTCCAATAAGGGACCGTCCGCGGCTTCCTGGTCGAGGCGTTCCCGTTATCGGATGAATCGGACGATGAGGAGTTAGCCCCTTTTTCGCCGCTCGATGCAAAAACGCCTGCCGACGGGAGCAGCGTGGACACCAGCAGCGCCAGGCCGCACAGCACCCAAGCCACACCCAGCTTTCGAGACTTCAACGACCCACTCCCATCCTCGTGACTTCGGGCACTTGTGCCCCGCATTTAGGGGCTGTGCGAAGAATAAGGGCGGACAGGAGACTTTTCATCTCCCTTAACGCGAATTCTTGTGAGGCTTAGCCTTCGTCCTCGGCGACCGCCGACTCCAGGGCGATGTCGGGGTGCTGCACCACGTAAACCTCTTCGCGGCGGTCGTGGCCTTCCAGCCGGCGCTTGCCGACGCTGACCAACCTGATGTCGTCTCGAAGGATGTCGGCCACGATGGAGTAGGTCGCCTCGGACACCAGGATCTGGTTGCCGACCGCGCGTCGGCGCAGCTTGGCGCACCGGTTGACGGCGGGCGCCCGGTAGTCCCGATCCTGCGCGTCGGCCTCCCCGGTGAGCACCGCCATGCGGACGCTGATGGGGATCTTGTCGGTCCATGGTTCGGTCATGAGCGCCTTCTGGGCGTCGAAGGCCGCCGCCACCGCGTCCGTCGCCCGGAGGAAGACGGCGAAGAAGCTGTCCCCCTCCCCTCGTTCCTTGAGCACCACGCCTCCGTTGCCCTCGATGGCCGCGGTCAGCAGCTGGTCGTGGCGCTTCATCGCCGCGTACATCTGCGCCCGCTTCTGGAGCCAGATCGGCGTCGACTCGACGACATCGGTCATCAAGAAGGTGACCACGCCGTCCGGCAGGAGCTCGCCGTTGACCGGCCCGGGGGCCGTCAGGGCGACGTCGCCCGTACCGTCCCTTGGGTTCAGGTTGCTGACAACTGCCAGATAGTCGTCCATGGTCTTGGCCCGGCGGAAGAAGTGGACGTTGTAGGAAGGGAGGTAGCTCCAGCTCGAAAAGCCGTCCACCACGTCACCGTCCCGGCAGATGTCGGGGGCCAGGCTGAGCAACCGCCCCAGCTTGGCCGTGGTCGGCGGATCGAGGTTGAGCTCTCGGGCCGCGTCGTCGCTAGTCACCCTGTCGACGGCTTGGTCGGCGTCGACGGCCAGGCGGATCGCCTGGACAAAAATGTCGAGCTCGCCCTGGGTGTCTCGGGAGCGGTGAAGCTGATCCAGGCTCAGCCTGACCTCGGATTCGCCGTTGGACGCCTCTTCCGGCGCGAATATCGCGATCACGCGCTCGAAGGTCTCGTCCACGGCGAACTCACGCGTCGCCCCCTGGTAGAGCTCGCCGACTGTAGGCCACCGACCGTTGGCGACGAAGTAGCTCGCTGCCGCCTGCTCGTAGAGCCAGCCCGAACCGTTCAGCTGCAGGTCCACGCCCAGGGCGACCTCCAGGAAGCCGACCATCGTGCGGTAGAGCTCCTGGACGAAGACGAGACCACCCACCCCCGCGACCTTGATCTCGCCGTCGAGCCCGAGCGAAGGGTTGGGCTTGGACGCTCCGTCGCTGTAGGTGAAGGCTTCGACCGCGACCAGGTCGCCGTGGTTTCGCAGCTTGATCCTGGTCTGCGAAACGCGCTGCCCAGGCCCTGTGACGTCGGGGTTGTCGGCCACGTGAACCAGGCCGCCCCGACCCCATGCGCGCTGGATCGGCGTGCGAAGCTGGGAGACGAGCGAGTAAAAGCGCTGAATGAAGACCAGCGCCTCTTTGCCAACACCCGTGTCGTAGCCGTCCTGGCGGACGGCACGCAGGTCCCCCTCCCAGGCGGCTGTGATAGCACCCCTCAAAACAACGACGCCGGGCTGCATAGGCTGCTTGCTCTCCTAAACCGGGCGTTCGACCCAGATTTGCCGGATTACGCGATAGGACAGGTAGTCTGCCCCAAGTGAGGTCTGCTACATCCAACGTTTCAGAGTGCGCTGCGGGTCTGCAAAAGGGTTGCAGCCTTCACCCACCCCGTGGGATGTGTACCGGGTGACGGGTCACGACGGCCACCGAGGACCTCCTCTACCTTTATATACGGGGTAGCGACGCCTCGTCGCCACTTGGGCACTATTGGTCGGAGCCCAGGTCGTTATTGGCGCCGTTCGGGCCCATTTGGTCGCCTCAGCGCACGGTCCGATCACCGTTGGCTCACACTTTTCCTCAGTGACGCTCGACCCCGCCGGCGAGGCCCCTCTTAAAACTGACGACCCAAAAACCCCCGACATTCCGGACCTGCCTACCCACACGCAAAGCGCCCGACGCTGCCCACGCCGCTCCCGGAGCGCGATCAACGCCCTCTTGGCCCTCCTTGTCTCCGGTGCCGTCCTCTACGCCTCCTTCATCGGCGCCGGCCCTCTCCCGGCCCTCGGCACCGCCTTCAACCCCGCCACCGGCGCCTGGACCATGGCCGCCGACGCCGCCACCGTCCAGAGCCAAACCCTCACCATCCCAGGCCTCCAGCAACCGGTCCGAGTCATGTTCGAAAAGGACGGCACCGCCCACGTCGTAGCGCAAACCGACGCCGACCTCTTCCTCGCCGTGGGCTACGTGCACGCCCGCTTCCGCCTCTTCCAGATGGACCTGGAGCGCCGCCAGGGCGAGGGCCTTCTGTCGCAGGTCGTCGGCAAGGCCGCGCTGGACAGCGACCGCTTCGAGCTACAGCTCGGCCTCCTGAGAACCGCGCAGCTGGAATGGGCCCAAGCCGACGACACCACCAAAGTCGCGCTGACCGCCTACGCCAAGGGCGTCAACGACAGGATCGACGAGGCGAAGAAAACGCATCAGCTCGACGTGATGTTCACGTTGCTCGGCTACCAGCCCCAGCCATGGACGCCGATCGACACCCTCATCGTCAAAGGCGATATGACGCAGACGCTCAACTTCACCGATACGCCACTGGTGATGGCGCTCCTCAACAAGTCTCTCGGCCCGGACCTCACCCAGCAATGGTTCCCGGTCCTCCCCCCGAACCCGCAATCGCCCTACGACCCGGGCCCCTATCCGACCCAGGCCAAGCCCGCCCCGATCACCGTCCTGAGCTCGGTCACCGACTCCGAAGCCGCGACTGCGCTAGCCCTGCACAACCGGCTGGCGAACCTCCCGCCAGGCCTCGTCGCCACCGGCGGCGCCAGCAACAACTGGGCGGTGGCCGGAGCCAAGAGCGTGAGCGGCGGTGCGCTGATGGCGGGCGACCCCCACCTCCACCTCACCCTGCCTTCGATCTGGTTCCAGCTGACCGAGGACTCGCCCGACTATCACACGAGCGGCGTCAGCATCCCCGGCACACCAGTGGTGCTGATCGGCCACAACCAGCACATCTCCTGGAGCCTGACCGACGCCCAGAACCAGCAGACCTTCTTCTACGAGGAGAAGGAGGACAGCGCTCATCCAGGCCAGTACTTCTGGAAGGACGCGTGGCACAACTACACTTCGGTCAGCTACGACATCCCCGTCCTGGGCGGCACCACCGACCACCTTGTCGTAAAGCTCAGCACTCATGGACCGGTGATCAGCGAGCGCGGCCTGACCACATCGGTGTGGTGGGCGGGCAACATTCCATCGCAGGACTTCAGCGTCCTGATGCATGTCGGCCAGGCTTCCAACTACCAGGAGTTTCGCGACGCGTTGCGCGACTGGCACTCGCCGACGCACAACTTCGTCTACGCGGATGATGCGGGCAACATCGGCCTGATCTCCGCGGGCTACTACCCGCTGGTGGCGCAGGGCCAGCCGTGGCTGCCGATGCCGGGCACCGGCGAGTACGACGTCACCGGCACCGTGCCCTACGACGACATCCCGCAGATCTACGACCCGCCGAGCAACATCGTGTGGAGCGCGAACCAGCGACAGGTCGGGCCCGACTACCCGTACTACATCGGCACTGCCTCGAACTTCTTCGACCCCGGTTACCGGGCGAACGAGATCAAGCGCGTGCTCAGCCAGCCGGGCAAGCTCAGCGCCGCGGACATGATGGCGCTGCAGACTGACACGCGCGATTTCCTCGCGTCAGAGATCACACCGATCCTCGTACAGGCGCTGGCCGGCGATCAGCTCACATCATCCGAACAACAGGCGCGCGATCTGCTGGCGGGTTGGGACTTCCGGATGGAAACGAACTCGGCAGCGGCATCGATCTGGTCAACCTTCTGGCAGTCGTACCTCTCGCAAACGTTCGATCCCACGTGGAAGGCCAAGAACGTCACGGTGGACCGGCACGAGCTGGACGATGCGCTGGGTCAGTACCTGGAGGCGTCGACGATCGCCGGCGGGAGGCCGTCCTGCCCTCCGAATGCCATCTGTGAGCCACCACCCCCGCCAGCGCCCCCATTGGGCGCGCTCCGCTCCGCGTTCCACGCCGCGTTCTCAACGCTGAGCACCAAGCTGGGCGGCGATCCCGGGTCGTGGACGTGGGGCAAGCTCCACACCCGCGTGCTCGAGAACCTCGCGCAAATCTCGGGTCTCAATTACGGTCCGCGGCCCGACCGCGGCGACGGCAACACCCCTCTGGCCGCGGGCGGCGATCCCTCGACCCACGGCCCGAGCTGGCGGATGGTCGTCGACTGGGGCACCAAGACCTTCAGCGGCATCTATCCCGGTGGGCAGAGCGAGAACCCCGCTTCGACGTGGTACGAGAACAAGGTTGGCGCGTGGTGGAGCGGCCTGTACGCGCCGATGCTGTCCGCCGACGAAGCGTCATTCGCACCTGGCGTGACGACCTGGGCGATGCAGCCATGAAAGGCTGGCTGCTGCTTTTCGCTCTGGTTGGCGGCACCGCCATCGCCTTGGGCGGAGTGTTGGTCGGAGCGTGGTGGCTCGCGTTCCCCGCCGGCATGCTCGTCGGCATCACCGTCCCGCAGGCGCGATTGGGCGTCCCGGCGGGGGCGCTCGCCGGCCTGCTTGGTTGGAGCGTCCCACTGCTCGTGATCCAGGTCCGCAACGGACTCGGCTCATCGGCGAGCAGCCTCGCGGCGATCATGGGGTTCACGGGTCAGCCGGCGATCCCGGTCATCCTTACTTGTCTGGTCGGCCTTTTGCTCGGCTTGACAGGCGCGTGGCTCGCGTCAGCCCTTCGAGGCCTGCTGGTCCCGGCGACTCGCTAACAGCACGCCTTCATGCCTGTCCCCGGCGACTCGATTGCCGTCCAAAGGAGGCCTCCGTCAGTGGTTCGTGTGATGCCACCCCTGACAGTGCCATAGCCAAGCTGCGGATCGGCGAACACGAAGTCGGCCGCGATCGGCGCCGCCTGTGAATAGGCGGATGCATACAGGTGCCAGGACGCTCCGGCATCGGTTGTCTCGACCAACTGTCCAGGCGCGCCCAGCTGGAGCCAGCGTGACGCAGTCACCAAGACTATCGAGTTGCTTGCGTCCTTTCCCCGAGCAAGGTAGGTCCACGTCGCACCTCCGTCGGTCGAGCGAAACGCATATTCAACACTCCCGGATTCCTGATATCCGACGACCGGTAGAAGGAGGGTCGGTCCGAAAGCGCGCACAAGTCCTGGCTGCAAGTTAAAGCCCGCGCCGACGGATTTGAACCCGGGGGGATCCGGCAGCGGCTTTCCAGCGATCCAATTTCGTCCGCCATCGATCGTGTAATAGATCACCGGCGCTCGGTTTGGGTCGAACCCATCCAGGAAACCACGATTCGAATCGACGAACGAGAGCTCGCCCTTGCACTGGCTGTCTGAAACCCCCTTTGTGCCGAGGGATTCCCAGGTCTTGCCCCCATCAGTCGTATGCCAGATCTGCACCACCTCAGCGTTGCATTGCGTCTCAGGCGAGCCGCCTGTGCTCAGCCAACCTTCCTGGTCGCTTACGAACGAAAGTTGAGGCCTCGGATAACCTGACATGAAATTCGGCGGCGTAGGCCTCTGCTGCCACGTCTCACCGCGATCCGTCGAGCGGTACAGATACTGGTCGACCATCAGCGCCCACACCACGGACGAGGAAGGCGCGCTCAGTTGGGCGCTGGCCGGCAGCGCGATCCGCCCTGGTGGCTTGGCGAGGACTCCGGCCACCGGCACAGAGGTCTGCGCGGGTGTTGGCTCAGGGCTCGCTGTGGCGGTCGGTGTCGTCGCTGCGACGGGTGGCGGTTGGTTGCGAGCCTGCCGCGCGAGCAGCAGGACACCTACCGTCGCAAACACGAGCACCACCGCCGCGACTGCGGCCAGCGCCGGCAGAAAGTTGGAGGTCGGCCTCCCTTCGGCCAGCGCCGACGACAACCTGGCGCGAAACTCGGGTGACACACCTTCGCTCCGCGAATCCAACGCACGTCGCAGCTCGCGCTCTTCTGGTGTCATCGACCCACCTCCAAAACCATTCCGGGCCTCAAAGCAGCGAGGGCTCGATGAATGCGTTGGCGCGCAGCGCCGGTAGAACAGCCGAGCACGCGGGCAACCTCATCGATCGGCAGGTCGAGGTGGTAGTAGAGGGTCAGGGTCAGCAGGTGATGCTTCGCCAGCCTGTCCAGGGCCGAATTCAGGTCGATACTGTCTGCCCACCCTCCCTCGCCTGCGGCGACGTGCTCGCGCGGTTCGACCTCGTCCGTGCGAATCACCTGCCACCACCGCGACCGGCGCACGGTTCGGCACTCGTTGGCGACGATCGCCAGGAACCATGGCCGCAGGTCCGCGCCGTATCGGAACCGATCCAGCTTGCGCCAGCTCTTCAACGCCGCCTCCTGGACGGCGTCCTCCGCAGCATTCCTGTCTTTCAGCATCGTCATGGCCAGTCGGAAACCTGAGTCGAGGACGGGCGCGAGCAGCTCACCGAACGCAAAGGCATCGCCGGCCCTCGCGCGCCGGAGTCGCTCCTCCGCCAGCGGATCCCCGATCAAGATGTCCGTAACCGGTTGTACGTTCGGACAGGCAGTTCTGTTACACCGCCTGACCGGCGATCTCTCGATAGAGGGAGTCCGTCTCCTCGGATGGGCCGACACCGAGCTCGGACTCCAGCAACCGCTTGCAGTCCAAGTACGAGCGGATCGCCTCCCCGCGATCGCCGTTGCGCACGTGCATACGCATGAGGCGCCGGTAGCCAGACTCGCGGTACGGCTCCATCCGCACCGCCTCTCGCGCGTGCGTCATTGCCAGCTCCACCTCCCCATTCGCGGCGAGCGCCTCCGCCCTGCTGTCCAGAGCCCTGACCAGCGCGGCCGACAAGGCCACGCGCCTCCCCTCCGCCCAAGGCCCATCGTCCCCCGGCAAGAAGGGGCGGCGAAGGATCGTCGTCGCGATCAACGACGGACCATAGGCTGCCTGCGGGTTGCCGCCGGCGACGAACCCTTCAGCCGCATCGACTCCCGCAAGCGCCGCTTCGAGGTCGACCCAGGTGTCGGCCGGCGCCGAGAACTGGTAGCAACCGAACGCGTTGCCGATGATGTGCGAACGCACCAGTCCCAACGTCGCCAGGCGCGATCGCAGGCGGCTGATGATCGCGCTTAGCGCGACCGTCCACGAAGGCGGCAGAGATTCTGGCCACAGGGCTTCAGCCAGCTCGCCCTGCGTGACGGCGCGCTTCCGTTCGCTGACGAGGTAGGCAAGCACGAACCGGCCCTGGGGCCCGCCCAGCTTCGACTCCCGCAACAGGCGCCCATCACGCTCGGCCTGCACCTCGCCAGAAAGGTAGATTCTTAGCAATCAGCCTCCAAAGATTCTCCAAAGCCCTCCGGCCAAGATGCTAAGCGTCGGGCCCGTTCGAACCAAGGAGACGCCATGAAGAAGCGAGTCGAGTGTGAGTGCGGTTGGGTGCTGGAAACCGATGACGAGGACAAGCTCGTCGCGGGGGTGAAGCAACACGCCTCGGAGGTCCACCACATGGAAGGTGTGACCCGAGAGCAGGTGCTTTCCCAGGCCAAGCCCGTCTAACCCACTCAACCACCACGCCACCCTCAGGTGGCCTTATAAGGAGTCAGCGAGTGAAATACCTCTACCTTCTCTATGCCGACGAGTCGAAGATGCCCGCGCCCGGGAGCGCGCAATTCGATGCCCAGAACGCCGGGTACAACAAGTATTTCGAAGAGATCGACGGCAAGGGCATATTCAAGGCCGGCGACCCCGTCCAGGGCTCGAAAACCTCGAAGACGGTGCGGGTGCGGAACGGTTCCACCCAGGCGACCGCAGGACCCTTCGTGCACGGCGGCGACCAGCTGGTCGGCTTCTACGTGATCGAAGCCAAGGACCTCGACGAGGCGGTCGCGACTGCGGCCAACTGCCCGGCGGCGCATGTGGGCGCCGTGGAGGTCCGCCCAATCTTCTCGATGTAAGCGGATTTCGTAACCAGGGGCCGGCACGAAGCCGGCCCCTTTTTGTTGCGCCGGGCGCGACCGTTGACGCGCTCGAAACCGAGTGATAGCGTCCGCGGCAATTCAAGAGGGGTCAGCGCACGCAAGGAGGGGAGCTTTGAGCGTCACCGATTCAGCCCACCACGCCGATGAGCAGGACCTGGCGCGGTTCGGCTACAAGCAGGAGCTCAGGCGAGTTCTGGGGGTTTACTCCAGCTTCGCCGTCGCCTTTTCGTATATCTCGCCGTCGACAGGCATCTTCACCCTCTTCATCCTGGGCATCTCTTTGGCGGGTCCGGCGTTCTTCTGGAGCTGGCCCATCGTCGTCGTCGGACAGTTGCTCGTCGGCCTCAACTTCGCCGAGGTGAGCGCGCACTTCCCGGTGGCGGGCTCGGTATATCAGTGGACCAAATACCTATCCAACCGGACCTATGCCTGGTTCACCGGCTGGATCTACCTGTTCGCCGGTGTGCTGACGATCGCCGGAGTCGTGGCGACAGTGCCATTGGTGCTGATCCCCCTGCTGAATAACCTGGGCATGACCATTCCGACGACGCCCGACGCAATCCGCAACACGGCTGCATTGGTGCTGGTGAGCACCACCTTGCTCAGCATCTTCGGAGTGAGGATCGTCGCGTTCGTGAACAACACGGGCGTGGTGTTCGAGATCGTCGGCATGGTCATCTTCGCGCTGATCCTCCTTCTCTTCTATCACCACCAGTCGCCGGCGGTTTTCACCGACTTCAGCTATCTCGGCTCAGGCTTCACCGTTGGAGCCGGAACCTTCCTGGGCGCGATGTTCATGTCGCTGTTCGTCATCTACGGGTTTGACACGGCCAGCACGCTTGCCGAGGAAACCAAGAACCCGAGGAAGTCAGCTCCTCAGGCCGTGCTCGCTTCAATCGTCGGCGCGGCCATCATCGGAACGATCTTCCTGGTCGCGGTCATCATCGCCATCCCAGGCGACGTCCATCAGTTCGTGGCCGATACCGCCGCGGGCAAAAACCCGTTCCCGCTCGTCACGATCATCGAGGCGAACTTCCCCGGTTGGGCCGCCAACCTCTACCTGTTCGTG
Organism: Candidatus Dormiibacterota bacterium; assembly: GCA_003139695.1. Classification (GTDB taxonomy): domain Bacteria; phylum Chloroflexota; class Dormibacteria; order Dormibacterales; family Dormibacteraceae; genus Palsa-872. The sequence continues at coordinate 39,899 of PLJM01000012.1, forward strand.
GTCGTCGCAGCGATTTACATCTGCTGCCTCGCGATCCAGACCGCGACGATCCGCCTCGCCTTTGGGATGGCGCGCGACGGCAAGCTTCCGCTTGCGAAGTACTACAACAACGTCACCCCCAGCCTGCACACCCCGGTGGGCACCTGCATCGTCATCGGCGTGCTGGCAGGTCTCCCGCTCCTCTACTACGCCGGTGCCGCCACCATCGCGATCGGCGCCACTGGGATGATCTACCTCTCGTACATCCTCGGGAACATCGCAATCCTGCGCGCCCGCTTTAACGGCTGGCCGAAGGACTCGGCGCCGTTCAAGCTCGGCAGCTGGGGCACCATCGTCAACATCCTGGCCCTGGTGTGGGGCATCGCGATGGAGATCAACTTCCTGTGGCCTCGCAACCTCGCTGCCGGATACCAGAACCCGCCGATAAGCGCCTTGCCAAACGTCACGATCCCGTCATTCCTCGGCGGCATCCCGATCTTCGAGGCGACACTCGGAGTGATCATCATCGTCGGCGCGATCTACTACCTCATCGCCCAGCGCAACGCGCCCGAAACCGTTCAGCCGACTCAAGCCCAAGCCAACGCCTGAGAAACCGGTGCGGGGCTGGATGCAAATCATCCGGCCCCGCATTCCTGACACCCTGAAACCGTGAGAACGCACGCGCGTGCTGTCGTCATCGGCGGAGGCGTCGGCGGAGCCGCGATCGTCTACTGGCTCGCGCGCCTCGGCTGGATCGACACCGTCCTGGTCGAACGCGCGCGCGTCACCAGTGGATCCACCTTCCATTCGGCGGGCCTGGTCGGCCAGCTGCGCGGATCCATCAGCCTCGCCCAGATGATGATGAACTCCGTCGACCTCTACAGGACCCTCGGCGCGGAGGTCGGCCTCGAGACCGGGTGGCACGAAGTCGGCTCGCTGCGTCTCGCTTCGAGCCAGGAGCGCATGGAGGAGCTGGCACGCCAGGCCGGGTGGGCGAAGACATTTGGCCTTCCCCTCGAGCTCATCTCGGCCCAAGAGGCGCAGCGCATGTTTCCGCCGATGTCTACGGGTGGGGTCCTGGGCGCCGCGTTTCTCCCGACCGACGGTTACATCGATCCCAGCCAGCTCACCTTCGCGCTGGTCGAAGGCGCTCGCCGGCGAGGCGCGGAGATCTGCGAGGACACCAGGGTCACAGCGATCGACGTCACCGGCGGGAAGGTCCGGCGCGTCATCACCGACCGTGGCGATATCGAGACGGAGCTGGTGGTCAACGCCGGCGGGATGTTCGCGAGCGAGATCGGCCGCATGGCCGGCGTCAACGTGCCGATCATCCCGATGGCGCACGAGTACTTGATCACGACTCCTTCCGGGCTGCCACTCGACATGCCGACTATGCGCGACCCATCGCTGCTCGTCTACTACCGACCCGAATCGGGCGGGCTGATCATGGGCGGCTACGAGCGCGATCCCGCGCCGTGGGGTCTCGACGGCATACCGCCGGATTTCAACGGCAAGCTGCTCGAACCCGACTGGGATCGCTTCGAGCCGCTGATGACCAACGCGATAGTCAGAACTCCAGCATTAAAGGACGCAGGAGTCGTGCGCCTGGTGAACGGCCCCGAGGCTTTCACGCCGGACGGCGAGTTCATCCTTGGCCCGAGCGAGATCCGCGGGTTCTGGGTCGCGGCCGGTTTCTGCGCGCATGGGCTCGCGGGCGCCGGCGGCATGGGCCGCCTCGTTGCGGAGTGGATGGTCGAAGGACGGCCGAGCCTCGATACGTGGGAGATGGACTCCCGCCGGTTCGGCCGCCACTACGCGAGCCGCGAGTACACCCTGGTCCGGACGCGCGAGGTGTACTCGACCTACTACGACGTCAAGTACCCAGGCCATGAGAGAAGCGCCGGCAGGCCGTTGCGAGTCTCTCCGATCTACACAAGGCTGGCCGAGCGCGGCGCCGCCTTCGGCGAAAAGTCGGGCTGGGAACGAGCGAACTGGTTCGAACCAAACGCTGCGGCAGACGACGAGTCATTGCGGCCGAGGGGTTGGGCCGGGAGGCTGTGGTCGCCGGCAATCGCTGCCGAGCACAGGGCGTGTCGCGAGAACGCGGCCCTTTTCGACTTCACGTCGTTCGCGAAGATCGAGATCCGCGGGCGCGGCGCGGCTGCTTATCTCGAGACGCTCTCGGACAACCACGTCGCGCGTGGCATCGGCACGCTGACCTACACGCAGATGCTCAACGCAGGTGGCGGCATCGAGTGCGACTTCACGATCACGCGGCTGGCGGAGGACGGGTTCAGGGTGGTCACCGGCACAGCCTTCGGACAGCACGACCTGGCGTGGATCCGCGACCATGCTCCCGAAGACGGATCAGTGCAGGTCGAAGACGTCACGTCGGCATCTGCGTGCATCGGGCTTTGGGGACCGGCGGCCAGGCAAATCCTCCAAACGCTGACCACGACGGACATCAGCAATGCGGCGTTTCCATACATGACGGCCCAACAGCTTGCCGTCGGGTCGGTGCCATGCCTTGCGTTGCGGGTGACATACGTGGGCGAGCTCGGCTGGGAGCTGTACTGCCCTTCGGAGTTCGGCCAGCGCTTGTGGGACACGCTTTGGGAGGCGGGCCGGAACCATGGCCTCGTGGCCGGCGGCTACAAGGCCGTCGACTCGCTGCGGCTCGAGAAGGGATACCGGGCGTGGGGCTCCGACATCGGCCCCGAGGCCAACCCGTACCAGGCGGGGCTGGGCTTCTGCGTCAAGCTCGACAAGGGCGATTTCATCGGCCGGCAAGCGCTGCTCAAAGCGCGCGGAACGCCAGCCACCTCGAGGCTCGCCTGCCTGGTGCTCGACGACCCTCGCTCGGTTGCGCTCGGGTCCGAACCGGTCAAGATCGGCAGCGCCACGGGCCGCGTCACGAGCGGAGGCTACGGCTACTCGGTCGGACGCTCGATCGCATACGCGTATGTGCCCGCCGATGCTGTGCCTGGTACTCCGGTCGAGGTCGAAATCTTCGGCACGTGGGTGACAGGCACGGTCTCTGAAGAGCCCCTTTACGACCCGAAAGGCATAAGAGTGCGCGCCTAGGAATTATTTGGTCGATCCTCCCCGCTCGCCGGGGAGGTAGCCGCGCAGCGGCCGGAGGGGACGTTCAGGTGCGCAGAAACGTCGCGCTCAAACGTCCTATGACATTTCCAGTCAGGGTCCGCGGCGGCGAGCAGCAGGCGGGGGGTCCTCCATCCTGCCCGCGCTCGTCTGCCGAAGGTAGTGCTCGAAGTCAGGGTCTGAGGCGGCAAGCAGCAGGCGGTTGAAATGTTTGTCGGCATAACTCCTGAAATCGAAGTCGAGAGTAGAGATCCCGCTCTGTAGGACCCCCCACATCGCCTCGCGGAAGTCGGACATCAGCCGCATCAACCTGAGGGCGGCCAGGTCCGCGGGCCTCTCGACACCAAAGTAAGCCGCCACCAGCAAACGGTCGTCGTCGACGCTGAAGTCGTGATTGACAGACAGGTTGGCGAGGTCGAAGAAGCGATCGCCCATGCCGGCGTATTCCCAGTCGACGACGCGGATCTCGCCATCGTCCAGGAAGTTGGCGTTCAGGAGATCGTTGTGGCATGGCACCTGTGGCTGAGGCCCCCGAGCTCGCCGGATGCGCTCCGAGGCGTGGTGCGCGTGGTCGAACTCGGCTGGGATCCATACCCCGTGCTTCTTAGCCTCCTCACGGTATTGATCGACGACGGCGTGCGCGTCAAACCGGCCAGGAATCGCAGCCGCTTTGTGGATCTTTCGCAGGATGGCAGCAACCCTACGAATGCCCTCTGGCGTGCGGAGCTCCTCCGGAGGGATGCCCTTGCCGCTGATGAAGCGCGTCACCAGCCAGCCCTCCGATTCGACGAAGGCGACCACCGTTGGACCGACACCGATCTCTGCCGCGCGAAGGCTGGCCGCGTGTTCGGTGGCGCGGTCGATTCCCAGGAGGTTGGTGTCCTTTCCGCCGACGCGCAGCACGAATGAGGAGCCGTCCACGTCCACGCGGTAGTTGCGGTTGGTAGTTCCGCCGGAAAGTGCGGCGATCCGTGCCGGCCGACCCGGCCAGAGCCGCTCCAAAGCGGCCGACGCAACCTCCGTTTCAGTGCCCTCCATCTCTCCCCGATCGTAGGGTAGGCCGACAGGAAGCACGCGCGGCATCCCGCGCCCGTGTTTGAATGTCAGGGCTCTCAATCGAAGGGTTCAGGAGATGGGTGGCGTGAGCATCAAGCCGGCGGCAACCGAGTCCGAGCAGGCAGAGCTGGCCGAGCTGCGCCGGCGCTACATCCCGCGCGGCATCACCACAGCTCACCCGATCGTCGCCGATCACGCCAAGGGCGCCGAGCTGTGGGACGTCGCGGGCCGCCGCTATATCGACTTCGCCGGCGGGATCGGCGTGATGAACGTCGGCCACGGCCACCCGCACGTGATGGAGGCCGTGAAGGCCCAGCTCGACCGCGTCACCCACACCTCGTTCCAGGTGGTCATGTACGAGTCCTACCTGCGCCTGGCCGAGCGCCTTTGCGCGCTGGCGCCGGGCGAGGGCGAGAAGAAAGCGATCTTCTTCAGCACTGGGGCTGAGGCGGTCGAGAACGCCGTCAAGATCGCCCGCGCCCATACCGGCCGCCCCGCCGTCATCAGCTTCCAGGGAAGCTTCCACGGCAGGACGCTGCTGGCGCTCAGCCTGACCGGGTCGGTAGTCCCTTACAAGCAGAACTTCGGACCCTACGCGGCCGAGATCTACCAGGTCCCCTTCCCTTACGAGTACCGCGGTTGGAGCACCGAGATGGCGCTCGCCGGACTGAACGAACTGTTCGAGTCGTCGGTCGCGCCCGAGCGCGTGGCCGCAATCATCATCGAGCCAGTCTTGGGCGAAGGTGGCTTCGTCCCAGCGCCGAAGGCATTCCTCGAACAGCTGCGCGCGCTGACCAGGAAGCACGGAATTCTGCTGATCGTCGACGAGATCCAGAGTGGTTTCGGGCGCACCGGAAAGTTCTTTGCCATCGAGCACTCCGGCATATCGCCGGACCTCGTGACGGTCGCAAAGAGCCTCGCCGCCGGCTTTCCGCTGTCAGGAGTTGTTGGGCGCGCTGAAGTGATGGATGCGCCTGGTCCCGGCGGCCTAGGCGGTACCTATGGCGGCAATCCTGTCGCGTGCGCGGCCGGCCTCGCGGTGCTCGATGTGATGCGCGATGAGCGGCTCCCCGAGCGTGCAGCAAGGATCGGCTCGGTCGTCGAAGAACGAATGCGCAGCTGGGCAGCCGAGCACGAGCTGGTCGGCGACGTCAGGGTCATGGGCGCGATGGCCGGCATGGAGCTCGTGCGCGACCGCAAGACCAAGGAGCCCGCCGACACCGAGACCGCACAGGTCATGGCGCGGGCCCGCGAGCGGGGACTGATATTGCTGCGCGCGGGAATCCACCACAACGTGATCCGCACGTTGATGCCGCTGACCATCCCGGACGAGCAGCTCGACGAAGGGCTCGACATTGTCGGCGAAGCACTCGCTGACGTCGCCGCCACCACGAAGTCGAAGAAGTCATAGCACCCGCAAGGAGGGACATGTGAGCACCACGCTGAAGCGTCACCAGCTGTTCATCGGCGGCAAGTGGTCGGACAGTTCGGGCGGCGACGACCAGGAGATCATCAATCCCGCCACTGGCAAGGTCATCGCTCACGTGCCCAAGGGAACCGCCGAGGACGTCGACCGCGCCGTCGCGGCGGCGAAGAAGGCTTACGACGAGGTCTGGTTCGACACCACGCCCCGCGAACGAAGCGAAATGCTGCTGAAGCTCGCCGACGTGATCCTCGAGCACGGCGAAGAGCTCGCGAGCATGGAGTCGGAGAACGTCGGCAAGCCGCGCGCTACGACGCTTTCGGAGGAGATCCCGCCCACGGCGGACTGCTTCAGGTTCTTCGCCGGCGCCGCTCGCATCCTCGAGGGCAAGTCGGCGGGCGAGTACATGAAAGGTTTCACCAGCATCATCCGCCGCGAGTCGCTCGGCGTGGTCGGCTCGATCGCGCCGTGGAACTACCCGCTGATGATGGCGGCCTGGAAGCTGGGACCTGCGCTCGCGGCGGGCAACACCGTCGTATTGAAGCCGTCGGAGTGGACGCCAATGACTGCCCTGCGGCTCGCCGAGCTGGCTGCGGACATCTTCCCGCCAGGCGTGCTCAACGTGATCACGGGCGACGGGGAGCCGGTTGGCGCAGGCCTCGTACGGCACGCCGACGTCGCGATGGTGTCCTTGACCGGCGACGTCTCGACGGGCAAGGAGGTGGCGCGCGCCGCCGCGGCGACGCTCAAGCGGGTGCACCTGGAGCTCGGCGGCAAGGCGCCAGTCATCGTCTTCGACGACGCCGACCTCGAGGCGGTTGTGGAAGGGATCAAGATCGGCGGCTTCTTCAATGCCGGTCAGGACTGCACCGCGGCCACCCGTGTGATCGCAGGCCCGAAGATCTTCGACAGGCTGCTCGGCGATCTGGTCCCAGCCGTGGAATCTCTCAAGGTCGGCGATCCGAAAGCTGACGACACAGAGATGGGCCCACTGGTTTCCGAGGAACAGGCCGAGCGCGTAACCGGGTTCGTCGATCGCGCGCGCAAGGATGGAGCGAAGATCCTGACGGGCGGCGGCCGGATCAAGAAGGCCGGCTCGTGGTACTCGCCCACGGTCGTGGTGCCTTCAGGTCCGGATGCCGAGATCGTCAGGCGCGAGGTGTTCGGCCCTGTCGTCACAGTGCAACGCTTCAGCGACGAGGAGCAAGCGCTTGCGTGGGCCAACGGCGTCGACTACGGCCTCGCGTCATCGGTATGGACGCGCGACGTGGGCAGGGCGCTCCGGATGGCGCGCCGGCTGAAGTTCGGTGCGGTCTGGATCAACACGCACATCCCCGTGGTCAACGAGATGCCACACGGCGGATACAAGGGCAGCGGTTACGGCAAGGACATGTCGATGTACTCGCTGGAGGACTACACCCAGATCAAGCACGTGATGGCATCCCTCGACTAATCACAGGGCAGACCTAGTGGCGATCCACTCGCGCGAAGCCAGGCACGGGGCTTCCGCGAAGAGCGCCTTGCGTCCGCCCGCTTTGCGATTGGAGGGCGTGCGCAAGAGCTACGGCCACGTGCTTGCGGTGGCAGGCGTCGACCTGACGGTCCAGGAAGGTGAGTTCTTCACCCTGCTCGGGCCGTCGGGCTCGGGCAAGACGACATTGCTCAGGCTCATCGCGGGCTTCGAAAGGCCCGATGCCGGCACGATCGAGCTGGCGGGGCGCGATGTGACCTCGACTCCGCCGCATCTGCGGCAGACGAACACTGTGTTTCAGGATTACGCCCTCTTCCCCCACATGACCGTCGCCGACAACATCGGATACGGTCTGCGGATCAAGGGCATCCCGAAGGCCGAGAGAGAAGAGCGCGTGCAAACGGCGTTGAGCATGGTGAGGCTGGCCGGCCTCGACAAGCGGAAACCGAACCAACTGTCGGGTGGCCAGCGGCAGAGAGTCGCGCTCGCTCGAGCGGTGGTCAACGAGCCAGAGGTTCTCTTGCTGGACGAACCGCTCGGGGCGCTCGACCTGAAGCTGCGCCAGGAGATGCAGCTCGAGCTCAAGAGAATCCAGCAGAAGGTCGGGATAACGTTCGTCTACGTGACGCATGACCAGGAGGAGGCTCTCACCATGAGCGACCGGATGGCGGTGATGGCGGACGGCAAGATCGAGCAGATCGGCCCTCCGGTCGAGGTGTATGAGCGGCCTGCGACCGAGTTCGTGGCAGGTTTCATCGGCATCTCGAACGTGCTGGAGCGGAATGGGATCCGGTTCGTCGTGCGACCCGAGAAGCTGCACATGCTCGAAGAGGGACAGGAGCCTCGCAGTGGAATGACAGTTGAGTCCGGGATCGTGGAGCAGGTCGTCTACGTCGGCATGTCCACCCGGTACATCGTCCGGCTCGACCGGGGAGAGCAGCTCGTCGCAGTACGCCAGAATATGGACGCGCCTGGCCAGGCGCTGCGGTACGAGGGTCGGCGAGTCCGGCTCGCGTGGGTGCCCGGCCACACCTACGTCCTCGACCACCAGCGCGCCAGGGGTGAGTCGGCCCTGAGCGAACACGACACAGAAGAGAGGTAAAAAAGAGATGAAAACAACAGCTGTCGGGTCGGGCGATTGGTTCCGACTCAGCACTGCCGCCGCGGCCGCGGTCATCGCGTTGACCGCGTGCGGCTCGACGACGCCAACAGGCTCCACCGCAGCCCCGCCGCCCACTGCAAACATGACGCCGCTGACAACGATCGGACCAGGCGAGGGCCAGCTCAACCTGATCGCATGGGAGGGCTACACCGACACGTCCTGGGTCAAGCCGTTCACGGCTGCGACGGGCTGCAAGGTCAACGCGCATTACGCCGGCTCTTCGGCCGAGATGGTCACTCTCATGGCGAACGGCGGCAGCGGACAGTACGACATGGTTTCCGCATCCGGTGACGCCGATCTGCGCCTGATCTATGGCGGGGACGTCCGTCCGATGAACCCGAACCTGATCCCGAACTTCGTCAACTTCCAGGATTACTTCAAAGCGCCGGCTTACAACACCATCAACGGCATCCACTACGGGATCTCCCTGCAGTGGGGACCGAACGTGCTCCTGTACAGCACCAAGAAGTTCCCGATTGCGCCGACCAGCTGGGGCGTTCTCTACGACCCGGCTAACAGTGGATTGATCACCGTGCCGGATAACCCGATCCAGATCGCCGACGCCGCCCTCTATCTGATGAGCACCAAGAAGAGCCTCGGCATTACGGACCCGTACGAGTTGACCCAGCCGCAGTTTGACGCCACGATCGCCCTGCTCAAGCAGCAGAAGCCGCTCATCAAGAAGTACTGGGACCTTGCCGGCACCGAGATCCAGCTCTTCACCTCCGGCGAGGTGACTGTGGGCGCCGCGTGGCCGTACCAGACAAATACGTTGCAGGCCGCAAGGGTGGCCGTCGCGGACACCATCCCCACCGAGGGTGCGACCGGATGGGGCGACACCTGGATGCTCGCGACCAACGCGCCTCACCCCAACTGCGCGTACCTGTGGACGAAGTGGGTTAGCACTCCTCAGGTGCAAGCGGAGCAGGCTCTGTTCTTCGGAGAGACGCCCGTCAACAAACTCGCCTGCGCAGCGATGGAGAAACTTCAGCCGCATTCGTGCGCGCAATACCACGCAGACGCGCTTGGCTCGTACTTCAACAGCATCAAGTTCTGGAAGACTCCCATCGCGACCTGCGACGACGGGAGCAAGAACTGCATCGATTACTCGCAATGGCAGTCGGCCTGGACCACGGTCACTGCCGGCTGATTGACACAGCTTCCTAGCTGAAAGTGGCGGTCGAAGCTGCCGGGCGGCCCCGCAAGAAAAGCGGGGCCGCTTCCCTTCAGTCATGGTTGTGGCGCCGGCGATGGCTGAGCTCAGCACTATTGCTGACGCCACCGCTGGGCTGGTTCCTTCTGATCTACATAGCGTCGCTCGCCCTGCTCCTGGTCACGGCGTTCTGGCAGATCAACTTCTTCACCACGCAAATCGAGCAGGTGTGGAACCTCGACAACTTCCGAACCATCGTCTCCGATCCGACCTATCGCATTATCATCGGCCGCACGGTCGCGCTGGCCGCCGTCGTCACCATTACCGACGCCGTCATCGCGTTCCCATTCGCGTACTACATGGCACGTGTCGCCTCGCGCCGGATCCAGACGCTGCTGTTCGCCGCCGTGCTTCTGCCGCTATGGGCGAGCTACATCGCACGTATCTACTCGTGGATCCTGATCCTCAATCACAGCGGGGTGCTCAACTGGAGCCTGCAGTCGCTTAACCTCCCGCCGGCCGATATCGGCTACACGAATGTCGCGATGTGGATCGTCTTTTCCTATATATGGCTTCCATTCATGATCATTCCCACCTACGCGGCGATGGAGCGCTTACCGGAGTCCTTGATGGAGGCCGCCGCCGACCTTGGAGCTCGGCGCTGGCGGGCGGTTCGCGATGTCGTGCTGCCGCTGGCGCTACCCGGAGTCGTGGCCGGCTCCATCTTCACCTTCTCGCTGACGCTCGGCGATTACATCACGCCGATTCTCGTCGGCGGTGAGTCATCGGGGTGGCGCTCACTTGGACTGGGTACCGGCTCGACATTCATCGGGAACGTCGTTTATAGCAACGTGGGCATCGCCAACAACGTGCCTTTCGCGGCCGCCCTGACGATGATTCCGGTCGCGATCATGACGCTGTACTTGCTCGGAGCAAAGCGCCTTGGCGCGTTCGAGGCACTGTAAGAAAGTGATCGGGGCGCGAGGCTAGATGGAAAGCTTCTGGGCGCGGTTCGCCCTGCGACTGTGGGTCGTCCTGATCCTGCTGTTCTTGTTCCTTCCGCTCGCCCTGATTCCCCTTTATGCGTTCAACAGCTCGAATATCGAGAGCTGGCCCCTCGCGGGTCTGACCACCAAATGGTTCACGACGACGTGGAACGACCCTGACGTGCAGACCGGGTTCGCGCTTTCGCTGAGGGCTGGCCTGACTGCCACAGCTCTGGCTCTGGTCCTTGGCTCATGTGCCGCATTTGCCATCCACCGCATGACATTTTTCGGCCGAGACGTGGTGAGCCTCCTGTTCGTGCTGCCTCTCGCGCTGCCGGGCATCGTGACGGGCCTGGCTCTCAATTCTTTTTTCCATTTCACGGGGATCAGCCTTTCGATCTGGACGATCGTGGTCGGCCACACAACCTTCTGCATCGTGATCGTCTACAACAATGTGCTCGCTCGACTTCGTCGCACGCAGGGCTCCTTGATTGAAGCGGCGATGGACCTCGGCGCCAACGCGTTTCAGACCTTCAGGGATGTCACCCTGCCGCTGATCGGCACGGCTATCGTCTCCGGCGCCATGCTCGCGTTCGCGCTTTCCTTCGACGAGGTGATTGTCACCACCTTCACGGCCGGAGCACAGAACACACTGCCCATGTGGATCTTCGGCGCCATTCGCCTTGGGCAGAAGCTGCCGGAGGTGAACGTCGTCGTCTCGTTCGTGATCCTGGTCACGATCATCCCGGTGGTCATCGCAGCGCGACTGACCGGCGGCAGCGGCATCGCCCGAACGACTACAGCGCGCTGACGAACTAGATCAGGCGGCCGACTCTAGCTTCGCTTTGGCGTTCTGCATCGCGCCGTCGTAGTTCTTCACCACGGTGCTCTTGAAGATCATCAACACCAGCGGAAAGTAGAAGGGGCCCTTCGTCATCGTCACGCGGCGTTCGAACCGGGTGCCATCGCCCTCGGGCGTGAGGATGAACTCGTGGTGAAACACCGAGTTCGAATCCTGTGCATCGAAGGCGACCCGCTTCGGAGATTCGAGTGCCGTGATGGTCACCGCCGACTTGTTCTGCTTGCCGTTGAGGAGCGCGTCCGCTTGATAGCGCGCGCCGACCGCGGGCGCTCCGGGCTTCTCCGCCGAGATCTTCATCCTGTCATCGGCGCTGCCCCATTCGCCATGGCGTGAGATGTCAGCGAGGTATTCGAACACCTTCGCCTGGGGAGCCTTGATGCTGACGGTGTACGTGGCGGAATATGCCATTTAAGTCGCGCTCCTAGCTAACGGCTGCAGCCACGCGCCGGCTGGTTGGCGTCGCTCTATTTGACGACCAGACCAATCAGGCTCGCACCCACCCATAGCGCAAGTCCCACGCCGATCAGACCGATCTTCTTGTACTTCCAGCCGATCGCCGCGAGCACGAAGACGATGAAAGCGAGGATCTCGAGAATGATGGGTAGGCTGAAGTGCCCGAGGTCGCCGATGAAGAAAGAGAGCACCCAGGCCGCCAGGCCGATGGCGATCAGGTCGACCTTCTTCAAGCCGAATCCGATCGCGGCGAGCACGAACGCGATTAACGCGATGATCTGCAGGATGTTTTCAATGCTCATCAGGGCATTATCCCCGAGTTCCCAGCAATTTCACATGTCGCCAGCTACCTGAAAGCCCATTCGGGCACAGATGGCTGCATCCCAGCGGCCGCGACCCGACCATCAGTGCCCACTTGGTCGTTGCCGGGCCGGACGCCCTCCCGAATTCCTACGCCCTCAGGTCGTGCGCCAGCTCCGCAAAGTTGTCGACGTAGCGCTGCACGTCCTCCTGCGAGTGCTGCACCGACAGCGTCCAGTTCTCTTCCGCCCCCGGAGCCATGAGCACGCCGCGGTTGCACTGATACAGCCAAGACAGGTAGGCGGTCGGCTTGTCGACACCCAGGTAGTCGCGATAGTTGCGCACCCGCTCAGCCTTGTAGGTGATGCTGCCTCGGGCGGTCAGGGTCGTGACGTGGAACGGCAGCGCGTTGTCCCTGATCACTCCGTCCAGCCCTCCCTGCAGCACCTCGGCGAGCGCATCGAAGTGGGCGTATGCCTTCGGCGTCAGGATGTCCTGAAGCGTCACCTTGGCCGCCGCAAGGGTGAGCGGGTTGCCGTTGAACGTGCCCATCTGGGCTACGCGTTTGTCCTCGATCACCGCCATCACGTCCTGGCGGCCGCCGACGGCCCCACACGGGAGACCGCCGCCGATCGCCTTGGCGAGCGCAATCACGTCAGGCTGCACGCCAAAACGCTCGGTCGCGCCGCCGCGGGCGATGGTCACACCGGTCTTGACCTCGTCGAAGATCAGGAGTGCGCCGTTGCGGTGGGCAATCTCCTTGATCCCGGCCAGGTAGCCGGCGTCCGGCAGAACGATGCCGACATTCATCATCGCGGGCTCGACGATCACCGCGGCGATGTCGTCAGGGTGGTTCTTGAACGCGCGTTCGAGCGCCGGAAGGTCATTGAAGGGGACGACGGTTGTGAGAGCGACGACCGCCTTCGGGATGCCTTCGCTCTGCGGATAGGACGCCGGCGATTCGACCGGGCCCATCTGGTCCGGGGGCGGCTCGACGGAGACCATCAGCGCGTCGTGATGGCCGTGGTATGAAGCTTCGATCTTGACCAGCCGCTCGCGGCCGGTGAAACCTCGGGCGATGCGAACCGCGTCGAGCGTGGACTCAGTCCCGCTGTTGGTAAAGCGCCACTGCGGCAGCCCAAAGCGCCTGGCGAGTTCCTCGGCGACGATGGCGTCGTCGGCCACCGGCTGGGCGAAGTGCGAGCCCCTGGCGATGCGCTTGGAGACCGCATCCACGATCAGCGGGTGGGCGTGGCCGACCACCATGACCCCGAAGCCGTTGTGAAAGTCGACGTACTCGTTGCCGTCGACGTCCCAGATGCGGCTGCCGCGCCCGTTCTCGATGAAGATCGGCTGCGGCGAGGCGTCCTGGAACGAGGAGGGCACCCCGCGGGGGCTGGAAGCACGGGCTTTTCGCCAAAGCTCGTCAGACTTGCGCCGCGCGGCGAGGAACCTGTCCTCTTCTTTCGCAATCATGGTCTGGACCTTTTCAGCGTTTACCTCGACCGACGTCGCCGTCTTATTTGCCATCACCTGGCATCCTAACCCGTTCAGGACGGATCAGGTTCGAGGCCTCCCCGGTTTGGAGGTTGCAAGCGCGCAAGCCTCAGGATTGTCGGGTGAGCTCGACCGTTACAGCGCTGAACCTGGCCGGCAAAGCCCTCACCCCCGGCGCCCAGCGCAGCTGGTGGCTGCGTGAGGCGTTGGCGGCCGAGAAGGACGTAGAACCGAGGCCGTTGAAGGGCGATATCAACGCTGATGTCGTGGTCATCGGCGGCGGATTCACGGGTCTTTGGACCGCCTACCACATGATGCTCGCCAAGCCCGACCTGAAGGTGGTCGTGCTGGAGCAGGACATCTGCGGCGGGGGGCCGAGCGGCCGGAACGGCGGCTTCGCGAGTGGTTGGTGGGACGAGCTGGATGGATTGATCGCCCTTTATGGCCAGGACCAGGCTGTCCGCGCCTGTCGCGCGCTCGGGGACAGCATCAATGCGATCGGCGAGTTCTGCAGCACGCATGGGGTCGATGCCTGGTACAAGCACGCCGGATACATCTACGCCGCCACCGCGCCGCAGCACGACGCCGTCTGCGCCGAGATCGTCCACCTGGCGCGCGAGGTCGGAGCGGCGGACGAGCTGCGAGCGCTGACCGCCGAAGAGTTGAAGGCCCGGTGCGCCTCCCCCGCTTTTCGATCCGGGGCATTCATGCGGGACGGCGCGCAGGTGCAGCCTGCTCTCCTGGCCCGCGGCCTACGCCGTGTCTTGCTGGAGCGGGGAGTCACCATCCACGAAGGCACGGAGGTCACCCGACTCGACCCAGGTCCGCCGGCCCTCGCCGTCACGCCTGGCGGCAGCGTGCGCGCGCCAAAAGCAGTGCTCGCGGTCAACGCGTGGGCGGTCGGCTGGCCCCAGCTGCGGCGCCGGCTTGTCGCCTGGAGCAGCTACATCGTGCTGACGGCTCCGGCCCCCGAGAAGCTGGCCGCCATCAACTGGACGGGCGGCGAGCTCGTCACGGATTTCCGCACCTCGGTTCGCTATTTCAGGACGACGCGTGACGGACGTATCGCGTTCGGGGGCGGCGGCGGCCGCGCCTCCAGCCGGATCGACGACTCGTTCACACGCGATCAGCGCGCGGTCGCAGAAGCGGCCGACGGCTTCCGTCGCCTGTTTCCGAGCTTTGCGGAGGTGCCTCTCGAGGACGCTTGGGGAGGCCCGATCGACGTGTCGCCGACGCATCTCCCCACCTTCGGCAGCCTGGCACCTGGCAACGTCTACTACGCGCTGGGCTACACGGGCAACGGCGTCGCACCGAGCCACCTTGCCGGCAAGGTGATCGCCGACCTCGTGAGGGGAGACGACACCGATGCCACGCGACTGCCGATGGTAAATCCGAAGCCCCGTATGTTTCCTCCGCAGCCATTTCGCTCGATCGGAGCTGCAGTAATTCGCCGCGCGATCATTGCCAAAGACACCGCCGAAGAGCGAGGCGTGCGGCCGAACCCCGTGATGTCCGCCATCGCACGAATGCCCCGCCGGATGGGGTACCTCCTCGGCCCGTAGCGCCTTGGCTACTTGATCAGCTGAGTTCGCAGCCGCATCGCCGCGACCGTCACGCCCAACACGCCCAGCGCCGCCAGGTAGGCGACGTCCACCAGCAACCCCGGGCCGATGGCGCCGGTGGTCAGGCCGCGGATGAGATCGATGCCGTGGTATAGCGGCGTCAGCTCGACCAGGAAACGCAGCACGGGCGGGTAAACGGTGATCGGGAAGAAGGTCGCTGAAAAAAGGAACATCGGCTGCAGCGCGAGCTGGATGATGTCGAGGTCCTGCCACTGGCGAATGAAAGTCGTCACCGCGGCGCCAAGGGACGCGAAGGCGATGCCCACCAGTATCGCCGCAGGGATGGCGAGGATGGCCCACGGCGAGGTGATCAGGTGCAGCGCGAGCATGACCACAAGAAATCCGACTGAGTAGACGCTGCCGCGCGCGACGGCCCACAGCACCTCTCCAGCCGCCACGTCCTCGACCCCCACCGGGGTCGCGACCATGCCGTCGTAGAGCTTCACGTGGCGCAGCTTGTAAAACATGTTCATGGTCGTCTCGTAGATCGCGCCGTTCATCGCCGACGACGCCATGAGGGCCGGTGCCACGAACACCGCGTAGCTCACCGTGTGGCCACCGCCCACGTCGATGGTTCGGATCAATGAGCCAATGCCAAAGCCGACGCCCAACAGGTAGAGCACGGGTTCAACGAATCCCGCAGCCAGCACCTTCCAGAAATGAGGGAACAGCACGAGGTTTCGCTCGATGACATGGATCGATCGGGTCGGCATGCGCAAGGTGCGAATGCTCACTTGATGAGCCTCCGCCGGAGCAATGGCAGAGCGATCACGCCTCCCGCCACTACATAGACGAGGAGGACGGCCAGGTGCAGTGCCGCCTCTGGCATCGCGATGGTGCCCAGGACGAGTCCGCGGCTCAAGGCCACGCCGTGAGCAAGGGGCGTGGCCCACGCCACTCCCTGCAGCACAAAAGGAAGGCGGCTGATCGGGAAGAACGCGCCGCCGAATAGAAAGAGAGGAGTGATGACGAGACGGAAGACAGTTCCCATCACGCTGTCGTTCTTCTGCGTCGACGTGAAAGCGATCAGCGGCGTGGCAAACGCCAGGCCGCTCAGCGTCGCAGCTGGAATCGCTAGCAGGGACTCGGGCGTGTGGGCCACGCCGAACGCCGCCATCACGATCCAGAAGATCGTGGCGACCATCAGCATGCGCAGGGTGACCCAGGCCACCTCGCCGATCACCACGTCGCGGACCTTCAGTGGTGTCGCAAGCATCGCTTCGTAGATGCGATCCCACAGGATCTTTCCGAGGATCGGGTACGTGCACTCGAATGCGGCGGTCTGCATGGTCGTCGCCGCGAGCAAGCCGGGGGCGAGAAAGTCGATATAGGGCACGCCTCCGACCCCACCCGAGCTGCGGTTGACGAGGCTGCCGAGCCCCAACCCCATCGAGGCGATGAAGAAGAGCGGGGTGAAGAACGAGACGGTCAGCGATCCCCGCCACTGGCGCCGGAACACGAGCGCGTTGTGCTCGACCACCCGCGCGGCGCCCGCCGGGATAACGGTTGCCATCAGTCGACCAGGCTCCTGCCGGTCAGCCGGAGGAACACGTCCTCCAGCGTGCCGCGCCGGATGAGCGCGGTCTCCGGCCGCAGCCCGCGGCTGTGCACGGCTGCGACTGCGGCGTCTCCGTCAGACGTGTAAAGGAGGACGCGGTCGGCGAGCACCTCGACGCGGTCCGCCAGGCCGTCCAGCGTGTGATCGAGCATCGGTCGCGCGTCCACTGGAAAGCGCAGCTCGAGCACCTCTTTGGTCGAATACTTTTCGATCAGCTCGCGCGGTGTCCCCTCCGCGACGATCTTCGCTTTGTCCATCACCACCAGCCGGTCGCAAAGCTGCTCGGCCTCGTCCATGTAATGCGTGGTCAGCACGAGTGTCACGCCTCGCTGCTTCAGGCGGTAGAGGCGGTCCCAAACGAGGTGTCGCGCCTGGGGGTCGAGGCCTGTGGTCGGCTCGTCGAGAAGCAGCAGGTCAGGCTCGTTGATCAACGCTCGCGCGATCGTCAAGCGTCGCTTCATTCCCCCGCTGAGGTCGTCGACCTTGTCCTTCGATCGTTCCTTAAGTTGCACGAACTCGAGGAGCTCGTCCGCGCGCCGGCGGCCTTCCGCCCACGAGATGTCGAAGTAGCGCGCGAAGATGATCAGGTTTTCGCGAACCGTCAGCTCGAGGTCGAGAGTGTCAGCCTGCGGCACGACGCCGAGCCGCGCGCGAATCTCGGCGCCACGTGTCGCCGGGTTCTCACCAAAGATCGTGAGCGAGCCCGAAGTCACCGGCGAGACGCACGCGATCATGCGCATCGTCGACGTCTTGCCGGCGCCGTTGGGCCCGAGGAAGCCGAACGCCTCGCCCCGAGCGACATCGAAATCGATGCCGTCGACAGCGACGAGCTCGCCGAAGCGCTTGCCCAAGCCGCGCGCGGATATGAGTGGAGTGGAGTCAGAGGCCATAGGTCGGCCTAGCAATATAGAGCCAGGCCGATTCCCCTGAGCTAGGGGAGGTTTGCGGAGTCCAGTCTGTCTTGGGCTTGACACGTGACCATATGGTCACGTATAGTTTCGCCTTATGGACGAGGTTTTCAGGGCGATGGCGGATCCCACGAGGAGGGCCCTCCTCGATGAGCTTTTCCGCCAGGACGGGCAGACTTTGAGCGCGCTCGGGGCGCGGTTTTCGATGACGCGCTTCGGCGTGATGAAGCACCTCAAGCTGCTGGAGGAGGCCGGTTTGGTCGTGACCAAGCGTCGGGGCCGCGAAAAGCTCCATTTCCTGAACCCAGTCCCCATCCGGCTCGTCCTTGACAGGTGGGTCAGCAAGTACGCCGAGCCCTGGGTCGCGTCGTTGAGCGACCTGAAGACCACATTGGAGGCAAGCATGGAAAAGGTTTTCGAGATCTACATCAAGACCACCCCGGAACGTCTGTGGCAGGCGATCACGGATCCCGTGATGCGAAGCAAGTACCACTTCGGAGTCGGGATCAAGTCCGACTTCAAGCCCGGCTCGCGCTACGAGCAGCGCCATCAGAATGGCCCAGACCTGCTAGGCGAGGGCGAGAACCTCGAGGTCGACCCGCCACACCGGCTGGTCCAGAGCATGAGGGCGCTGTGGGGCGACGACGTCAAGGCAGAAGGAACGTCGCGGGTCACCTGGGAGATTCACCCCGTCGGCGACTCCTGCTACCTGAAAGTTACGCACGACCAGCTCCGCGAGGGAGCCAACAACCAGCTATACGGCGGCTGGCCGATGATCCTATCCGGCCTGAAGACGCTGCTCGAGACCGGCGAGCTGCTGACCACGCCAGGCTCGCAGATGTACGCCAACCCGGCTGCGGGCAAGAGGGGCCGCTGACCGACACCTTCGATGGAGAGGCCGGGCCCGCGCTCGGCCTCCCCCCTCCCTCCCTGCAGGGGCCTTCCATCTATATAAGCGAATAATCGTTTATTATCCTATACTGCTGGCCATGGCCCTCTTCGCCACCCCTCCCAAGTCCTCCGCGATCCTTCGGCGCCTGGAGGAGCTCGATGAGCTGCGTCGCTATCTGGCCCATGACCTGGGCGACTCGGCGCAGCCCTGGACTGGCGCGCTACGCCGGCTGGCCGCAGCGGAAGCCACTGTCGGCTCGACCTCGATTGAGGGTTATGGCGCCAGCCTCGAGGACACGGTCGAGATCCTTGCCGGGCGCCATCCCGCCGGCGCCTCCGACGAGACGCAACGAATCATCGCCGCCTACGCCCAGGCGATGGACAGGGTCGCCGTACTCGCGGACGACACGCGCTTTCGGTGGTCGGCGCAGACCATGCTCGACCTGCACTTCCTGGTTTGCCACCCCCAGCCCCAAGCCGGCCCGGGCCGCTTGCGCGAGGGCAGCGTGATAGTCACTCGTGGATTGGGACGGGATCCCTACCGTCCACCGCACTCGAGCGACGTGCCCGCACTGGTCGGCGAGGTGGCTACATGGCTCGACAAGGGCGACCTCGCCCGGTACCCAGTCGTCCGCGCCGCGATGGCCCACCTGAACCTCGTGTCTATCCACCCGTTTCGCGATGGCAACGGAAGGCTGGCGCGCATCGTCCAATCATTGGTGCTGGCGAAGGAGGGTTTGCTCCGCCCTGAGCTGGTATCGATCGAGCCGTACCTCGGGCGGCACACGCGCGAGTACTACACAGTGCTCGAGGCGGTTCAGGGGCCTTCATTCGATCCTGACCGTGACGCATCGGCGTGGGTCGAGTTCTGCATCGAGGCACATGTCTTCGAGGCGGTGGAGCGGCGTCGCTGGCTGGAGATCGCGAACGCGCGGCACGATTTCTGCGAGCACCTGGCGCGCGATCAGGGCTATCCGGAGCGATTGGTCGGCGCCCTCGACCAAGCGCTGCTCGGGTTGCCGATAACCAACGCCGACCACCGGCGCGAGGCAAACATCGCGAGCCCGACGGCGACCCAGGACCTGCAGCGCCTGCGTCATGACGGATGGCTCGACCAGGAGGGCGGCGGCCGTTCGCTCCGATACGTCGCAAGCAGAAAATTGCAGGAGCGATGGGCATCGTCTCGCTCAGGTTGAATGGATAACACAGGGATACGCACAACACTCGTTCGAAAAGCAGCTCACAGCAGCTGGCTGATGAATGTTTCCGTGAGCCAGGCCTGAAAGCGCTTCGGGGACCAACCTCGACGGTGGACCAGCATGTAGTACATCCCCGGACCCAGCAGCCAGACGATGTCTGCGGCGGCTGCCGGCTCAAGGCCCTTTTTGAGCCTGCCCTTACGCATGAGGTCGGCGATTACGTTGGCAGCACCTTGGCGATGCTGCGCGAGATGCGATTCCCAAAGCGCGCGAGCATCTGGGTCAACCCCGGCTGCACCTCTCAACGCCTCATGGATGCCGGCCATCCGACCGTCCATCTCGGTCACCATCTCGGCGTAAAGCGCCAGGTACTTTCGAGGATTGCGCTCTGCGCGGATTGCCTTGGATCGTGGCCGCTCGGGTAGGGGCACTGGCTCGTCGTCACCGACGATCGCCACATCAAGCGCCGTCTTCAGCAGTTTGGGTTTGCCACCCACTGACGTGAACACGGTCGCGCGGCTGACGCCGGCGGCGGCCGCAATGTCGTCGATGGAGGTTGCGGCGTACCCGTGCTCGGAGAACAAGCGACCGGCGGCGGCGATCACAGCCTCTCGAGTCGACTGCGCCTGGGCCCCGCGCAAGGTCGATTGGTAGGTCCGCTTGACTTCCGGTCCAGCTTTCATCAGACTCTTAGTCTAACGACCAGACCTACAGTCTGGCGTATTGAGAGGTGGCAAGCGTGGACATTCGTACATCATCCGGCCTGGCGGTGGCTGGTCGCCTTCGTGACGCCACCAACCTTCACGACCTCGAAGCGCTGGTCGGGTGCTTTGCCCCGGACTTCGTGAACGAGACTCCGGCCCACCCCGCCCGCTCATTTCGAGGTCGCGACCAGGTCCGGAAGAATTGGGCCCAGATCTTTGCCGCCGTTCCCAATCTCGAAACGGAGATCATTGATTCGGCAAGCAGCGGGGACACCGTCTGGACCGAATGGGAGATGCGCGGCACGCGACTCGACGGCGCCCACCATCTCATGCGCGGTGTGTCTGTCTTCAAAGTCGGCGATGACGTGTTCACGTCGGTGCGGTTCTACCTGGAGCCCGTGGAGCAGGGCGGCATCGGAATCGACGGCGCAGTGCAATCAGGGCTCGGGCGATGATCCTCCTGGCGGGCGGGACCGGTCATCTTGGGAGCGCACTGGTCCAGAGGCTGACGGCTCGCGGCATGGGCGTTCGCGTACTAAGCCGAAACCCATCTCGAGCGCGCGCTTCGGTCCGGGAAGGCGTTGAGATCGTGACTGGGGACGTTCGCGTTGCGGCTTCCCTGACTGACGCCCTGGCCGGCGTTGAAACCGTGATCTCAGCGGTGACCGGCTTTGGCCCCGGTGGTGATGGACCTCGAAAGGTCGACCTCGAGGGCAATGCCAACTTGATTGGTGCCGCAACGGCCGCCGGCGTCAAGCACTTCATCCTGATCTCCATCCACGGCGCCGCCGCCAACCATGCGATGGAGCTGTATCGAGCGAAGTTCATGGCCGAGGAGCGGCTTCGGGCGAGCGGGCTCGAGTGGACGATCATCCGGCCGACCGTGTTCATGGAACTGTGGGCCGGCATCATCGGCGACCCGCTGCTCAAGACCGGGACGGCCACGGTATTCGGGCGGGGCGGAAATGCGATCAACTTTGTTTCCGTTCAAGATGTGGCTCGCTTCATCGAGCGAGCGATCGTCGACCCAACTTTGCGTGGCAGAACCCTGGACGTTGGCGGGCCGCAAAACCTGAGCGTGAACGGGTTGGTCGAGATCATCGCCGAGAGCAATGGCCGGCAGGCGAAGGCCCGTCACATCCCAGTGGCGGCCCTGCGCTTGGGTGCATTCGCGTTACGCCCGTTCAGGCCCGACATCGCCGGCCTCCTCCAAGCCGCCGTGTTGATGGACACCACGGACATGCGCTTCGACTCAGCCAGGGTCGCGGCCAACCCTCAAGTTGGCGCTACACAAGTGGCGGAGATCGTGCCCCCAAAGATCAGCATTCCGATCACTGCGTGAGCGCGGCGGCTAGACGCACATAAGAGGGGCGGCCGGCGGGCCGCCCCCCTTGATCAGGGCTAGGCAATCGGCCCATAAAGCACTACGGGCCTCGGTGACAACGGGCAACTCGGAGCTAGGTTCGGGCGACGGTCCTCAACGCCCCGAGCTGGGTTGTCGCCTCGCCGAAATGGACACGGATATGCGACACGCACGGACGGGCCAGGAACTGCCAACCCGGTAGGCCGTCGAGGTCCTCGAGCTCCTCCCAAACCTGCGGAGTCATGTATTCGGGCTTCGCGGAATGGCGCACCTTCAGGTCGACTTTTGTCGAAAGATCCTCGTTGTCAACGGCCGCCAACCATGCAACCGTGTTCTGCCGAAGGGCATCGAGGTAGGCCGACACTCTCCTTCGGGGCACGTCCCTCGCGACGGTATCAGCCGCGTCTCGAGATGCTCCCGCACCAAAAACAGCGTCCGGGACTTTCAGGTCTTGCCACTCAGCCCCATCGGCCAGCTCGGGCGCCCCACGCATGACGCAATTGACCGCCCAATCGATGGTGCGGGCGCAGTGCCACACGGTGAATCCAACGAGATTCGCCGTCGGAAACGATCGTGCCCGCCACTCGTCGTCAGAGGTGCCCTGAGCGAGCTCGCTCAAGATGTTGAACGAGCCGTTCACCTGGAACTGAAGTAAGCCCTTGGCGTCCACCGATACTCCTCCCTTGTTTTACGACGGTGGGACAGCACCACACTCCGCACGTATGGCACCAGCCCACACAGTGACAGCAGCACAGTAATGGACAAGACGGCTCCTACCAACCAGCAAACATCAGGACGGTCGCCTGAGCTAGCCCACCACACGTTGGCGAAAACAGTAGCTTCAGCCTGAGGCGCATTGTCCAGGTGGATTGGTGGACCGGAAAGTTGGCCAGGGCGCGCCATCGACCGCGACGTAGCCCCCTGCATCGAGGTCGTTCTGCCAGAAGGGCAGCTGACTCACGGCGACCACCAGGTCCGCGCAGCCACCCCTGAGGCTCTTGCTAACGTCTTCGACTTCCGAGGTCACTATGCAGGACGAGTCGCAGACAGTTATGTAACGCGTGGCAGGCAGCAGACCGCTCTCGACATAGAGCCATGGCCGGCCGCCGAGCACCAGCAGGCGATCGCTGCTCGAGGCTGCCAGGTGCTGCAGCAACACGGTCTCCGCGTCCTGCTGGCCCACTTCGTTAAACCATTGCTCATATTGGCTTTTGGTCCTCGCTCCCGAAACGAAGGCCAACCAGTTGCCGTAGTAGGCCGGTAGATCCCAATAGGCGAAGTTGTGGCGGAGAGGTATCTGTGGAGTCCGCGACTCCATAACCGCCGTTTGCTGAGAGGGGAGGATCAGGACGGCCTCCGCGAAGATCACCAACGCAAGGGCCGCCTGCGGAGCGAGGTGCCAGCGCCAGCGAAATCCAGCTACCCGAAGAGCGATGGCGAAAGCGAGCACCGGGGCCGCCTCATGAAAGAAGTGCGTGTATTCGAGCGGGGTCAAGCTGGACCCGGCCAGACTCGCGGGCAACCAAACGGCAAGCAGACGGCCCCGCTCCGACTTCGCCCGTATCAGGCAGATCACGCTGATCACGCCCAGCACTGCCAGCCGAAGAAACATCGGCGCAAAAGTGCCGCCATTGCCATTCAGTGCGTATGTGTGGTCGGACGCCAGAACAGTATTGATGTAAGCCGGAAGCGAACCTTGGACCCAGAGCGCAAGCAAGGCGGCTACAAGCGTCGCTGCGGCTCCCGCCCCTGCGACCACAAGCCGCACGACCTTCCTGCCGTTGCTCAACAGGGGGATGAGCAACGCAAGGCTGTCGACTGCGAACGAGGGGCGCATCACGACCGCAACGCCGACCAGCACGCCGGAGGCGAAGATCAGCGGCCAGCGGCGGCTGAAAGCAAGGCGAAGGCTGGCCAGGAAAAAGGGGAGGGCGGCGATCTCGACGTTGAGAAGGTCGCCGTCCAACGTCGGGATGGAGAGGACGAAACCGGTCAACGCACCCGCCAACGCCGCGGGCCGCAGCGGCATGAACCGCACGCTGATGACAAAAGTCAGCACAGCTGTCGCGACGACGAACAGGGCCCCCACAATCTGGGTGACAAAGTGGTGCTCGCGCGCGCCGAGCGCGATCATCCCTTCGTAAAGCCAATAGATGCCCGGGGGTTGGAGATCGTAGGCGCGGGCATAAAGCGGGAGACCCTTCGATGCGGCCCAAGCGACAGTCGTGAAGACGCCCTCGTCGAAGTACCAGCGAGGCTCGGTCAGGCTCGGAAGGCGGAAGAGAATCGTGCCAACGGCGATGCCGATGAGGATCAGCGCCACGTTCCTTCGACGATGCGGTTCGGCGTTGACGGCGTTCATTTGGAGCTCACGAGCTTACTAGGGTCCGGAGACCCGTCATCGGTCAGATGTAGCCGACAACCGATCCGTGAGTGAGCTTGAAGAACAGAGAATGCGAGGTGCCGTTGGCGCTGAAGAGGTACGTGCCATCAAGCCTCGTATCGCAGGGTCCGCCACCCCAGCCGCTGTAAGCACAAGCGTGGGCGGCGACGACACGGCCGTCAGGCAACCAGGCACCAGGCGTGTAATCCAGGGAACCAAAGGCCTTCGCGCTTGACGAAGTCAGATCGGCAACGGCCATCTGATAGTTGATCACGGGATCCTTCGATCCGTTGCGAGCGACCAAGAGTCGCTTGTTGTCGGAGGAGACCACAAGGTCTATGAAGGCCGCGTCGGTCCCGGCCCCGGTTGCTACCTTGATCACGTTCACCTTGCCGGAAGGTGATCTGATCTCGATATTGGCTGTGCTGGCTTGGCCGCAGATCATGGTTCCGTCGTCGAGGACGTTGTACGCGATGCAGCTCGGAGCAACGTCAGCGACGTGGCCGCTCTTCATGTCGAACGTCGCGAGCGCAAAGTGATATTCGAGGAACGGTCCAGCTCCTCCGAGGCCTACCGGCTGCCTGACCATATAGATCCCGCTGGCGTTCCAAGCGAAGGGTCGATAAAAGGCGTTGCCGTCCGGCGACGGGATGGTGGCAATGATCTTGTCGCTCGTTGCGCTGCCGAGGTGAATTTCGGCAGTCCAGTTGTTATCGGTGGTGGCATACAGCCATTGCGACAGGTTGGGATTGAGCACGACGGTGTCCGGCCCAGATTGATTCGGAACAACGGCCAGCCGCCCCAGCTTGGTGAGGGTTCCCGTTCGGCTCAAGGCCTCCAGTGTGGCGCCGTCTCGAACGATCACGTGGTCGTCGACAATCCCGTAGTAGGCGCCCTTGACCGAAGCGGTATCGGTGGCGTTGAGCTTAGCCAGGCGCACTTCCTGGG
Source organism: Candidatus Dormiibacterota bacterium (assembly GCA_003139695.1). Taxonomy (GTDB): domain Bacteria; phylum Chloroflexota; class Dormibacteria; order Dormibacterales; family Dormibacteraceae; genus Palsa-872. The sequence goes on from PLJM01000012.1 coordinate 64,919, forward strand.
CGTTGAAGTCGTCGATCACAAGCCGAGGATCCACGGCGACTGGTGGGGGACTTGTGGACGGTGACGAGCTGGGCGTGGTCGAGGGTGAGGCGGCCGTGGGCGAAGCCGACGCGGTGGGGCCGGTGGTCCCGCAGGCCGTAAGAATCACGGCGACAAAGGCGGCTCCGATCGCTGACCTCGGCACGCGTTGCCCCATGCAGCGTCAACGAGTGTGCCTTCCACCCGGTTACGAAGACCACTCGCGACGTGGCGCAGCGCAGCGGACAATTTGTCCGGTGAGCAGTGTGCAGGTAATCGTGGTGGGCGCCGGACCCGCGGGCCTGCTGCAGCCTCACGCAGTAATCGCCGCCACCGGCTACAGCCACGGTTTGGAAGGCACGGTCGGCCACCTCGGGGTGCTGACCGCCGGCGGCCGTCCCGTCTTTAATGCGCCGGCTTTTCACCCGAGCGCCGACGGCCTGTTCTTCATCGGCTGCTCCAACCCGATCAGCGGCAACCTTCGCGAGATCGCCATGGACGCACGCCGCCTTGGGCGCGTCCTTGCTGAAAGGGCCGCATCGGCGAGCGCTGCAGCCTGACCGCTACGATGCGCCCGTTCGCACTCCAAGCTCGCGAAGCCATCGACGATAGGCGATGGCGGTTCGGTCGCTGCGCAGATGCAGTTCTGCCTGTAGATCCAGTGGCAACATCTCGGGACGCTGCGACTCGAGGATCGGGCGATCCTGGGCGAAGATGCGGTCCTGGAACTCAACCATTGGGGACTGCGGCTCGTAGTTCATGGCCATCCACATCCAGGCAGTGCTGTCGACCGCATCGTGCGGCGTCACAGAGAGCAGCATCCCGAAGGAGTGCTCGCCATGCTTGATGAATGACGCCGAAAGCGGCCGATGCACCCGATATGTGTAAGTCACGATCGAGCCTTCGCCGGTCGCATAAGGGTCGGGCTGAAACACTTTGACACCCTCCGATACGACGCCTTCAGCACCGATGGTGGTCTGGTAGTCCTCGATCTCCGGCCGCGCTCGGTCCCCCAGGATCCCCTCATGAACGAAAGGGAAGTGGCCGATGTCCAGAAAGTTCTCGACTATGCGCGGCCCGCTTGCTCTGACGCGGTACGGCCCCGCGATCAGCACGTGATAAGCCGGATCGTCGAGCAGCTGGAACTTCGGGATCCCGCCGGCGCCGCCACCGAGACTGACCCATATGACGCCATAGGCTTCCGCGGCGCGAAAGGTCGCCACGCGCGCCTTCTCCGGAGGAGCCTGATCGGGGTGCGCAGGCATGAGCACGCACCGCCCGTCCGTCCCGTACGTCCAACCGTGATAAGGACACTCGAGCCGAGTGCCGTCAACGACGGCGCCGAGGGAAAGTCGGGTGCCTCGATGCACGCACAGGTCGCGCCACGCGAAGAACTCGCCTCCTGAACGCCACACGACGAGGTCCTCGCCGAGCACTCGGGCCGCGATTGGGCCACCGTCCGCAAGCTGTGCGACAAGCGCTACGGGATGCCAGTCCTCTATGAGGACAGGATCATCGATCATCCCGATTTCCTCGGACGAATTGGCATGTTGCGATGATGCCACCGCCACGGAGTGGTGTCCATGACCCGTCTCTCGTTCTTTCCAGCGATCATGTCCGTGTGGCGAAGCGCCGGATCGCAGCCTTCGGCGTTGACTACCTCAGGCACGTCCCCGGCCAGCCGTTCGTGTCAATGCCAGCCCCAATCAACTTCCTCGGGTACGCGGTTGCATTGGCCGGAGCTGGGGCTTTTGCAGTAGCAGTCTTCCGTGGGCGAGGGCGTACGCCATACGACCTCGTCTCCGGCACGATGGTGGTTGAGATTCCACGCGACTTACCACATCGCGTTGCCAAGACGTAGCCGCCGACGAAGGAGTTGGCGGCCGTGGCCCTGCGCAACGCTGCCCAGCGGTCGCGCTTGAAGGCAATGCATGCCGCCGACGGTTCCTGGCTGAGCAGCCAGCAATGGGTCGAGGAGTACCGCGCTGACCGCTACGCCACGCTCCGCCAGCCACGAAAAGGCAAAGCCCCATGAGATCAAATCGGTGGTGGGCCGCCGTGGACTCGAACCACATACCTCGGCGGTAGCGCGGCCTCACCGCAGTGCAAGTGCGATCGGCGACCGGCGGAAGTTTCACCGGTGTGGCGGGGTGTTACCAGGTGTGCGTTAGCGGCTCGAGCAGGAGTTGGGCAGAGGGCCCCCCGGACGTGCCCGTCGAGGCGACGGTCATCGGCGGCACTGCGACGCCTCAGGCCAGCGGCTGTTTGGGCAGCCGCTACTCGGGCTTGATCCAGCGCGAGCGACCCGTCGCGTCGGCGAAGTCCCACGGCTGAACCTCCGGCGGGTCCAGGCCGAAGTCCCTGAGGATGGCGCAGATCTGCTCACGGTGGGCGCTCCCGTGGTGCAGCGCCTGGGCGGTCACGATGGCCGTGTGCGTCTCGTACGTGCCGTCATCGAGGAGCACCCTGCGCACGGCGTCGTCGGGAAGGGACAGGAAGCCCATCCACAGCGCCTCCGCCTCGTCCGCCCGCGGCGCCAGCTCGCCGAGGTCTGAGCCCAGGCCGCGCTCGTGCGCCCAGGCAGGACGGTGGCCGGTCAGGGCACCGAGGTAGCCGCCGTCCGAGCAGACGATGTGGTCGAACGTCTCCAGGATGCTCCCGTGGACCCCGGCCAGGGGCGCGGGCCGCGGCTGCGACAGCTGGTCGGGCCCGAGCTGGGCGCAGAACGCCAGGAGTTCGCGCGTCGCCCAGGCGTGGTGCCGAAACGCCTCCTTTAGTGTGCCGTTGCCTTCGCTCATCGGGTCGAATGGTAAGTCGTGCACGCGGTGCTGGCGGCTTGATCGGGATGTCGTAACTGGGCTTGTCGCCTACCGTTCCAGTTGGCGATGAGCAGTGGGTATTGGTGCGCGATAGGAGTGCTCGTGGGCGCAGCCACCTTAACCGTGTCGGCACCCGAGGAGCCCGTTGTCCCGCCATCCGGACAAGGCATTCCCGGACCGCCCAGGCTCACATACGCCACATTGCCCCGCGAGCTCGAACTCATTTAAGTGGTGCGCCGTAGTTTCCGTAACGCGAACCGGCCCGAGATCACTCTTCGAGGTCCGAAGATCTGCATGCAGGCATATCCGAATCTGTAATTCAATCGTTTCACCTTGAGAGCAGTGCGGACACGGTTGGCAGGCGGACTGGTAGTGCTGGCCTTCGGAATGGCCGGATGCGCCACGGGCGGTCCCGTAGCGACGTCGTCGCGGACGCCATCCGCCGCTTCGCCGACGCCATCTTCCGCGTCAAGTCCAGCAACCTCGAACACACTGCAGCTACAAGGCCCACTGGCGACCGATACAAGCCTTGAGATCGTGGGAAGCGGTCGTGGATGTGGCTTCGGACCGCCGCTGGTATTCCAAACCAACGCCATGAGCCTGTCGAATGGGCGCGTCGTGCGGGTTGCTTTTGCAATATCCACGCAGGGAGCGTCCGGGGGCACCTACAGCGCCACGTCGCCGCTCCAGCAATACGGGTTCACGCCGTTAACCCTCGGCGTCGCAAACAACGCCACGACCGGAGCAGGGAACCGGATCAATGCCACATCCGGCGGGGTCACGGTTACAAGCGCCGACGCGGGCAAAGGTCTCTTTTACGGAACCATCGATGCGCACTTCGCAGATGGCACACGTTTGGCAGGAGGGTGGACATGCCGCGTCGGCGAATAGTCGGCTTTCGCGCGGCGGTTGTCCCCACTGACACCACCGCCAAGCAGGTGATCGAGGTCAGGCTTAAGAGCGGGATGGCGCGCCACCACTACGGCTTTCGACGACTTCCGTTCGCGTTATGGAGAGCACACCGAATTGAAGCGGGCCGGGGGTTCCGTAACGCCAACCACCTCAAGATAGTTGGTCGACCGATCAGCCTGGGATGAGCGAGGAAGGGCAAGCGCGTCTTCACGCCGCTGCGCCCGATCTACAAGGTCGAGAACGCCTTCGCGCGGCTCGGGATGTGGCGACGGCTCTCGCGCTGCTATAAGCAGACGCCGCTCGGCGCCCAGACCTGGCTGGAGGTCGCGTGCGTCGCCTACCTCTGCGGCCGGCTGCGAGTCGAGCCGACCTGACTGTGTGGCGGCCGCCGGGATCGAGCCGTGTCAGCAGTCGAACGCAAACCAGCACAACTCGTTGCGCAGCCGCTGGTCGTCGAGCACAAGTTCTCGGATCTCGTGGGGGAGTTGGGCGCGCTGCCACTGGCACTCCAAGCGGCCAGCCGCCTCGCGCTCGTCTTCAGCCGCTGCCGCTCGCGCCGCCTTGATCGCGTAGGCCGCAGCACCGAGCTCGTGGGCCGCCACATGGCCCACCGCCGCGGCCTGGCCGGCAGCGTACGCGGCATGCCGTCCTGCCCCACTCAGGTCTCTGGCCGCGGCGTTTGCATGGCCGGCCGCCGTGCGGGCCTCTCCCCATGTGATCTCACCCCGCGCCCAGGCACGCCCGAGGTCGATCGCCCGACGTGGACGGTCGTCCTTCGGCCGTGCCTGCTGGAAGTGGTGCAGCACATGCTGCGCGCAGTCAGCCGCCCAGATCGCCAGAAGGCGGTGATCGTCGTCTTGGAGGCTGCCGCCGCGACGCACCGTGATGAAGCGCTGATCCCGGATCTTGGGGAGGATCACCGGTTTGCCCATCCCGCTCGAGTTGGCCTCAAGGTCACAGCCCCAGAACATTAATGCTCACCGAGTCGACTGGGTTCCGCTTTCGTTACGGAGCACCACGCATGGACCTTGACCTCGTGAGCCGTGGCATTCAGAACGGATTTGTTAGGTTCGGCAGTGGAATCGGAGGGCGATCTGACCAAACACCAACCCAGGCCGGGCGACCTCTCCGCCTTCCGGAGACTTCGGTTCGCGTTATGGAAAGGATCCCGAATTGAAGTGGGCCGCCATGGACTCGAACCACGTACCTCCGCGTTAAGAGGGCCTGAGCGCCGGGCCTAATGGTCCCGTGATCTCAGAAACAGGGAGCGCTGCGGCCGGTGTTATGTGGTATCCCTACTCCACACCTACTTCCGCCTTAGCCACCGCTGTGCTTACCAGAGTGGTAGGCCAAGCATTCGGGCTGCAGTGGCGCCCAACGGGATCTCCTTTCGGGTCGCTCTAACAGAGGCCGTACCTAAAGTCGTAGGCCGGCGTTAGGGCAGGTATGAGGGCCGCAGTTCTCGCACTCGTACTGGTCCTCGGCGCATGCAGTAGCCCCTCGGGACCGCAGGCAGACTCCTCCAGCCAACCGACCGCAACGGCGATTAGCCCTCCGCCCGCGACGTCAGGTTCCTCTACGACCCCGTCTGCCACTGCGGCGCCTATCCACATCACTCCACCCTCTGCTGGACTCTTGTTTGCAGTCGTCGAGAACCCTGTGGGGTCGGGATGCTGTGGTGGAGAACCGACCGGCGTAAGCGCCGGCACGGTGGCGATAGTAGATATCAATGGTCACATCAAGGCAACGGCCACCTTCTTGCCACGCAGACTTCCGGCCATCGGGAATTCGGCAGTCATCCTGCAAGCGCCCGCACTGGTCGCCGCGTCCGGCATCTACTACCTCGACGGCACGGGAACGGTGCGTGTATTGCGAGTGAACAGCTCTCCGCAAGTGGTGGCCACTTTCTTGCAGCAAGGTCAGCCGTATGAAACGTGGTTTGCCATCAGCCCGACGGGCTCGAGCATCGTGGCCGGAGTCCTTACGTTTGATGCCGCCGGCTCGTACTTCAGCCTCTATACGGCTCCTTCTGGAGGCTCTCCAACTCAAACTGTCCACGCCGAGGCGGCCGGCCCACCTAACCAGATGGTGAACCTCCCCTTCCCGGTCGGGTGGATCTCCGCCGGCCCGGTCGCGATGAATCCCGGCTCGATTACAACCCAAAACGCCTGGGTGGGCGGGCCGCTACAGGTGCTCACCTTCGCCCCCGGCGGTGTCCAGGGAACGGCTATCGGCGGGGCTGACTGCCGGTCGGCTTCGATAACCCCCAGCGGCCTGATTCCATGCATCTCCAGCAAGGGAGTCGTCAGCGTTCGCGACACAACAAGCAAGATCAACTGGACAACTCAGGTCGCAGGATTCAACGCAGTGTCGCTGTTTCTCTCACCCGACGGCCAGGCGATTTCAGATGGCCAACAAGCAAGCTCGGACGGCGGAGTGACCTGGTACATGGTCGTAGAGACGCATGCGCGCGGTGCCATACAGATGCCCAAGGGATTCCGGATTGAAGGCTGGCTAGACAGCAACACGGTAATCGGTGCTGTGACGCCGCCGGGCAGCGGCGACGAAGGAAACCTATCTTGGGTCAGTCTCGACGACCCAAGCACCGTTCACGACCTTGGGTTCAAGGGCGACTTCGTAGCACCGCTTTCGTAAGCGAGACTTGTGGTGGGCCGCCGTGGACTCGAACCACGTACCTCCGCGTTATCAGCACGGCGCTCTGCCAGTTGAGCTAGCGGCCCAGACCCCAGGAACCGTCTCGAGCTTCTGACGATCGGACGGTAGTTTTGGAGTTTACTGGGTCGAGCGTGCCCGAAGCTCAGTTCGGCTCGCCGGCTGCCGGCAGCCCGGCGCTTCTGACAGACTCCCGGCCGTGAGAGGCTTCCTGATCGGCTTCATCCTCGTCGTCGCGCTCGGCGTGATCATCCTCTCCATCCGGCCCGGTGGGCTGCGCCGTCAGCTCCGCTTTGCGGCGCGTCGCTTGCGTCTGCTCCTGGTTCTGGGCACCGTCTACGTGGTCGGCTCCGCGGCGCTGCGCGCCTTTTTCTCCGATGGGCCGGTCACCGACTTCGGGCCGCCGGTCCTCGCCTGCGTGCTCCTTGCTGTCTTCTTCGTTCTTGGCCAGGACCCCGCCACGCCGGCCGGAACGCCTGAGTCCTAAGCCGGGGCGCCAGCCTCGCTCCGGCGCAGGATCGCAACGTCGCGCGGCTCCAGGTGCAATCGCCCGTCCCTCATCGCCTTGCCTCCATTGAGCGACACCGCGCCGCCCGGTACCGCGATCTCCACGGTGGCGGCGCCGTGGTTCAGCAAGAACAGGAGCGAGCCATCTGCCATGTCGCGCTGCACCGCCTCAACGCCCGCCGGCACGTTCATAACCGGGCTCACGCCGGCCCGCGCGCATGCCGATCGCACCAGGTTCTCCAGTGCGATCGGGTCCAGCTGTGTGCTCACGTACTGTGCGGTCCCAGCGCCAAAGCGATTCAGCGTGACCGCCGCACTTCCATTCAAGTGAGAGGAGGCGAACGTCGCGATCACGTCCGCCCCATGAACCTCGATCAGCTCTGCCCATATGTCGCCGGTCGCCCTGTAATTGCTGCCCTTGCCGGCATCCGCAAACTCGATCGCCACTTTCTCCGAATCGCCCAGTGGGACCCAGTCGAGCACCTGCAGACCGAGGACCCGAACAAATGGCTGCGGGTAACCCCCCAGCCTTATGTGCTCGTTGACGTCCACGATGCCGCTGAAGAACGACATAAGCAGGTTGCCGCCCTTTTCCACGTACGCGGCCAGGTTGGCGGCGCCCGCATCGCTCACCATGTAAAGGCTCGGAGCGACGACCAGCTTGTAGCCAGAAAGATCGTCGGTCGGCCGCGCGAAGTCCGCTGTCACGTTGGCTTCGAACAGCGGGCGGTAGAAAGCCTCGAGCTGAGCGACCTGCTGGATTCGATTTGAAGGTTTGGACGGCAGCTCGAGGGCCCACCAGGATTCCCAATCGAAAAGGATCGCGACGTTCGCGGGCACGCGGCTGCCGCGCAATGCGTCGAGACCACGCAGCTCTGCGCCGAGCTGGACCACCTCGTGCCATGTCGGTGACGATTGCGTGGGGCCGTGCGGAACCATCGCGCTGTGAAACTTCTCCGCTCCCGCGCGCGACTGCCGCCACTGGAAAAACATCACTCCGTCTGCGCCTCGTGCCAGGGCCTGAAGGCTCCACAACCGCATTTGGCCCGGCAGTTTGGGCGCGTTGACCTCTCGCCAGTTGACACGGTTCGGCGATTGCTCCATCAAGAGCCATGGCTTGCCGTGGCCCAAAGACCGCATGAGGTCGCCCGCCATCGCCGCGTGCATACCGGCCTCCGGGTCCAGCGGATCCTGGTAGACGTCGTCGGTGACGATGTCCTCGCGCTCCGCCCACTTCCAGTAGTCGAGCGGCTTGAAGAAGCGCATGAAGTTGGTGGTCACCGGAATGTTCGGAGTGCGCTCCGTCAGGATCCTGTGCTCGATCTCGTAGCACTCGAGCAGCTCATCCGAGGAGAACCGCATGAAGTCCAGCTGCTGGGTTGGGTTCGGCCAGGTCGGCGTGCGGCGCGGCGGCAGCACCTCGTCCCATGACGAGTAGCGCTGCGACCAGAAGTCGGTGCCCCAGGCCCGGTTGAGGCCTGCGATGTCGCCATATCGCTCCGTCAGCCATTTTCGAAATGCTCGCGCCGATACGTCGCAGAAACATGCGGGCACATGGCATCCGTACTCGTTGCCGACATGCCACATCACCAGCGCCGGGTGCTCGGCATAACGGGTCGCGAGCGCATCGACGAGACGACGGGTTCCATCTCGGTAAATCGAGCTGCTTGGACAGTAGTGCTGCCGCCCGCCGGGCCACAGCCGCACGCCGTCGGCAAGCACAGGCAGCATCTCCGGGTGGGCATGCGACATCCAGGGTGGCGGCGAAGCGGTCGCGGTGGCCAGGTCGACCGAGATCCCGCCCTCGTGAAGCAGGTTCATGATCCGGTCGAGCCACGCAAAGTCGAACTTGCCTTCCTGCGGCTCCAGGCGCGACCACGAGAAGATGCCGAGCGAAACCAGGTTGACGCCGGCCTCGCGCATCAGGCGCACGTCCTCGGGCCAAACTTCCTCAGGCCACTGGTCGGGGTTGTAGTCCCCGCCGTAGAGGACGTGCGGAACCCTGTCTCCTAGCAGCGTGCCGTCGCGAGGCTTGTCGATCGGAGATCAGCCCTTGGTCGAGCCGAGTGTGAGGCCGGCGACGAAGTGTTTCTGCAGCGCGATGAAGACGATGATCGGGGGTATTGCCGCAAGCAACGCGCCGGCAGCGATCAGGTTGTTGTTGACGAAGAACTCGCCCGCCAGATTGCTGAGAGCGCTGGTGATGGGCCGCTTGTCGCCAGTCTTCAGCAGCAGCAGCGCCCAGAAGAAGTCGTTGTAGATGAATGTGAACAGCAGCGTCGCCATGGCGGCAAGTGCCGGGCGGCACAGCGGGAGGATGACGCTCCACCAGATGCGCAGCACGTTGGCGCCATCGACGAGCGCCGACTCGGTGATCTCCTTGGTGATCGTCTTCATGTAGTTGCTGAGCACGAACGTGGCGAAGCCTGTCTGAAAGACGACGTGGATGAGAATGATGCCGATGTACTGGTCGTAAAGCAGCCCGTTGTCGCTGAAGAGGGCGAATGAGAACCTGCCGATGTCGATGGAGCCGAACGACGCAATCGGCGTGTGCAGGTAAACCCAGTACAGCGGGACGATGATCACCTGCGGCGGGAGCAGGTTGCCGGCGATGAAGAGCATCAGGACGACAAGATTGAACTTCCAGCTGAACTGCGTGCAGCAGAAGGCGACCATCGAGGCGAGCAGCAGCGTGAGAATCACGGCCGGCACGACGATCACCAGAGTGTTGAGGTAGAAGTACGGCAGGTCTGCCTCGGTCCAAAAGGTCGTGAAGTTGTTGAAGTTCAAGGTTTTCGGCCAGGAAAGGTAGCCATTGATTATGGTTTCGCTTACCGGTCGCAGCGCCGCATAAATGGCCCAGAGCAAAGGGAACAACCACAGGGCGACGGTCGCGATCAGGAATGCGTGAAGGGCGATTCGTGCCGGCCGGATGCGCCGCGGCCGGGGGGTGCGCCGGTTTCTGAGAGCTCTCGGAGCCGCGGCCACCGTGCTCATGCCTGGGCCCTCATCGCCCGAGACAGAAACACGATGATCGGGACGAGCGAGATCACCAGAAGGACGACGGCGATCGCGGAGCCGAATCCGATCAGGCTGGCCTCGCTGATGCTGTTGTTCGTGATCAAGATGGACAACAGCTCGAGGCCGTTCGTGCCGTGGTTGAAGATGTACGCGAGGTCGAAAGCACGCAGGGCCTCGATCGCGGTTACGACGACGATGATGACGTTGATCGGCGCCATCACCGGTAGCACGACGTTGAAGAAAGTCTGGACCTCGGTGGCGCCGTCCACCTTCGCGGCCTCGCGCAGGGAAGGGTCGACGCTCTTCAGGCCTGCCAGGTACAGCACCATGATGTAGCCGATGTGCCGCCAGCTGGTGGCGATGAGGGCCGAGTAGATATTGATGCTTGGGTTCCCGAGCCAATCGATGATCTTGCCGCTCTTGACCAGGCCGAATGCGTTGTTGATGAAGCCGTCACTGGGCGCGTACTGCAGCTCCCAGATGAAGCCGACGACCACGAGAGGGAGCACCACTGGGAGGAAGAACACGCTCTGGTAGATGCGCTTTCCGCGAAGCTCGCGGTCCAATAGAACCGCGAGGAGCATGCCAAGGGGCGTGGCGATAAAGGCCAGGAAGGCCAGCCAGATGAGGTTGTGCTCGACGGCGGGCCAGAAGAACGCGTAGCCGGTGAACAGCGTCTTGTAGTTCTTGAGGCCGACAATGTTTTGTGCGGTCACCGTGCCGATGCCCTGCCAGTCCGTGAATGACAGCAGGACCGAAGCCAGCGTAGGTCCCCAGATGAGGAGTATGTCGAGAGTGAGCGGGATGCCGACCATCAGGATGATCAGCACCTTGTCGCGTCGCGTGAGCAGGCTGTAGCGGCGCCTGCGCCGAGTGGCAACCACGGCTCCCGCCTCGGGCGCTTTGGACGCCCGGGCGGGAACCGCGCTGGTCGCGGGATTTGCCACGATCTAGATTATGTCCGCGTTAAACCTCGGCCGGTAGCGAGTCCCAGAACTGCTGCATCTTGCCTTGCAACGAGGTCGGGTCGGCTTGCGGGTTGGCAATGAAAGTCTTCAAGAAGCTCTGCATGCCGTTCGCGCCGGCGAAGTCCGGCCGCGAGTCGCGGTCGAAGTACTGAGTGATCTTCCCGGCTGCGCTCACGATCTGCTGCGCCTTCTTCTGCAGGGGTGTGTAAGTGCTGGTGTCGGCGTTGTTCGCAGTCGGGATCGACCCTGGCGCCTGCTTGAAGAAGAGACCCTGCGCCGAGCCCGTGGCCATGAACTGAAGGAAGGCCTTGGCCTGCCCGGAATCCTTGCTGAGAGTCGGGGACTTCTTGCTCATCATGTACACGTCGATCGGCGCATCGAGCGCTTTCTCGGCGTCGAACTGGGTGCCCAGGTCTGGGAAGGGGAAGAAGTCGAGCTGGTCGACGTCCGCCTGTTTGCCTGATGCCTTGAACTCGTCCGACACGAACAGGCCGAGCACGTACATGCCTGCCTGCTTGCGAAGCAGCTTGTCCGCGGCCTGCTGCCAGGTCGTCCCGTTGGGGGCCGGCGAGTAGTACTGGGTGATCTCGGCCCACTTCTTGAAGACCGCCGTCACCTTCGGGTCGGTCCACTTCTCCTGACCGACCAGGAGCCGCGTGTGGAAGTCGTAGCCGTTTAGCCGGAGGTTGATGATGTCGAAAGTGCCCTGCGCGGGCCAGCCGTCGTTCTGCCCCATCGCGATTGGGGACAGGCCGTCAGTCTTCATCTTTGCGCAAAGAGCCTTGAAGTCGTCCCAGTTAGTCGGCACCGTGTAACCCTTGGCGGCGAAGACGTCCTTGCGATAGAAGACCGCCCACGGGTAGTAGTCGGTCGGCACCGCGTAAACGTGTCCGTCGTTGCCCTTGACCGCAGTCGCGAATGCGCCGGTGTAGTTGGACTTCACTGCATCCCACACGTCGTCGATCGGCGTGGCCAGGCCCTTGTCGGCGAAGAACCGCATGCGGTGCCCGGAGAACCAGGTGAAGACGTCCTCAGGAGTGCCCTGCAGGTAGGCGTTGATCGTGTCCTGGAAAATGTTGTGGCTGACCGTGTTGACCGTCACCTTGGTGCCGCCGTTGGCAGTGGTGAACGCGTTGACGATGTCGGCCAGGCCGGCCTTGACCCCGGGGTCGGACTGATAGCTCCCGATCGACATGGTGCCGCCGGTGGTGGAACCGCTGGTCGTCGTGGGGCTACCGCCGCAGGCCGCGATGAACGCCGCCAGGCTGCCGTAGCCCGCGATCTTCAGAATGTCGCGCCGGGACAGATCGAGGTTGAGCGGAAGGTCGGTCTCGAGAAATGGAAGCTCGAGCTTTCGGGCCTCCAGCGCTCGTCGAACTTTCATAGCGTCGCGCGAATCACCCATACGACTCCTCCTCCTGCATCGTTCAGACCAGGACGTCACCTGCAGCGCTGCGACCAAGGGTCACTTTCCAGTCACGCTTTACCGAAAAGATACAGATTCGGTCAGTTTTGTCAATTAGGAGTTTTGATTATGCTCGCTATTGATTGGAAATGATCGATACGGTACGATCTGTCGAATGCTAGCGGTCGAGCGTCGAAGGCTCATCGCGGAGAGCGTCCGCTCTCGCGGGGTCGTCTCCGTGGCGGAGATGGCCGAAACACTCGGCACTACCGAGATCACTCTGCGGCGAGACCTGCGGGCCATGGCCAAGGACGGCTTGCTCGTGCGAACCCACGGCGGAGCGGTGCAGCCGGCCACCCTGGGGCACGAGCCCAGCTACTACGAAAAGTCCGGACAGGCGGCGACGGAGAAGGCGGCAATCGCACGCCTCGCCTTCGGCATGATCCGGCCGGGCGACTCGATCCTGCTCGGCCCGGGCACGACGACGCTGGCGCTCGCGCGCCTGCTGGTGACTTGCCCCGAGCTGACGGTGGTCACCAACTCGCTGCTGGTCGCGCAGGCCTTGATGGAGGCTCCCCGGGTCGAGGTGATCCTGACCGGCGGCACCTTGCGCCGGTCGATCCACGCGCTGGTCGGGCCCGCCACCGAGGATTCGGTCCGCGCTCTGCGGGCGTCACAGGCTTTCATCTCCGGCAACGGCTTCTCGGCCGAGCGAGGCCTGAGCACTCCGAGCCCGTTGGTCGCGGCAACCGATCGCGCGCTGGCGGGCGCCGCCCAACAAGTGGTTGTCCTCGCCGACTACACGAAGATCGGCCAGGAGACGATGTGCCAGACAGTGCCCACCGCCCGCATTCACACACTCATCACCGACTCGAAGGCTCAACCCGCCGCGCTGGAGGCGATTCGCGAAGCAGGCGTCGACGTACGCGTCGCAGAGGTGGGCAGACGTGAGCAGATCCCCGGCACGACTGCCTGACCCCAAACCTGGAGCGACAGCGTCGCGCTTGGTTGTGGCACGCCCCCCGGCGCCGTCTGGCCTCGCCAGGGTTGAGCACGAGCTACGCGACGGCCGCTACCTCCTGGCATACAGGCGCACGACCTCCGGCGACGATGCCTGACCTGCGTTTCGATCCGATCCGTAGAGAATGGGTCGCCTACGCGACCGAGCGCAACGACCGCACATTCCTGCCGACCGACTTCTGCCCGCTGTGCCCGAGCGGCGCCGGCGGCGCATCAGAGGTTCAGCTCGACACCTTCGAGGTCGTCGTGTTCGAGAATCGGTTTCCCGCATTCGGTCCCGACCGAAATAGCGGCCGTGTCGTGCGGCCCCCAAGCACCGGCTGCGAGGTGGTCGTCTACACACCCGAGCACACAATGACTCTCGCCCAGCTGCCTGTCGACAGGGTGCGCCTCTTGATCGACGTCTGGGCTGACCGCTACCAGGAACTCGGCGCCCGGGCGGACGTTGCGTATGTCTACATCTTCGAGAACAAGGGCGAGGAGATCGGGGTCACCTTGCATCACCCGCACGGCCAGATCTACGCAATGCCTTTCGTCCCGCCCTTTGCGGCGGCCGAGCTGCAAGCCGCGCGCGATCATCGCAAGAGCACCGGCCGGTGCTTGCATTGCGATGAGCTCTCATCTGAGCTCGACGGGCCTCGCCTGCTCTTCGCGGACGATTCGATGGCCGCATTCGTGCCGAACGCTGCGCGCTGGCCGTACGAGGTGCACGTGTATCCGCGCAGGCATGTCGGCTCGATCGGCGACCTGGATGCGGCGGAACGAGCGGACCTCGCTTCTGCGTTGCTCAGAGTGGCTGGCACCTATGACAAGCACTTCGGCTTCTCCACGCCTTACGTGATGGCGATGCACCAGGCGCCGACCGACGGTCAGACGTGGCCCGAGGCCCACCTGCACGTCGAGTTCTACCCTCCACATCGTCGTGCTGACCGCCTCAAGCATCTGGCAGGCGTCGAGCTCGGGGCGGGCACTTTCGTGAACGACACCAAGCCCGAAGACACCGCAGCGCAGCTGCGTCGTGCTGCCCGGAAGAGACCCGAGACCACACCGGCCAGGACCACCGGCGCCGCCAAAACCTTGAATTAGGATTACGAGAATGGCATCCGTCACCTTCGACCACGTGACGAAGCGTTTCGCAGGCGGCATCCTTGCTGTCAACGACCTCAGCCTCGAGATCAACGACACGGAGTTCATGGTCCTGGTCGGCCCATCGGGCTGTGGAAAGTCCACAGCGCTGCGAATGCTGGCCGGGCTGGAAGAGATCACCGACGGCGAGATCCGGATCGGCGACACCGTCGTCAACGACATGGCCCCGCGCGACCGCGACATCGCGATGATGTTCCAGTCCTACGCGCTGTACCCGCATATGACCGTGTACGACAACATGGCTTTTGGCCTGCGGATGCGCGGGATGGAGGGCTCCGAGATCGAGCGGCGGGTCAACAACGCCGCGAACATCCTTGAGCTCGGGCCCTTGCTGAAGCGAAAACCTCGCCACCTGTCAGGCGGCCAGCGGCAGCGCGTCGCACTGGGCCGCGCCATCGTCCGCGAGCCGCAGGCTTTCCTGCTGGATGAGCCGCTTTCCAACCTCGACGCCAAGCTGCGCGTGCAGACGCGCATCGAGCTCCAGAAGCAGCATCGCCTCCTGCACGCAACCTTCATCTACGTCACCCACGACCAGGTCGAGGCGATGACGATGGGCGACAGGATTGCGGTCATGAAAGATGGCGTTCTCCAGCAGGTGGCGCGGCCGCGAGAGATCTACGACAACCCGGCGAATATGTACGTCGCCGGCTTCATCGGCATCCCGACCATGAATTTCATCCCGGTGACGATCCAGGGCACGACGGCTAAAGCTTCAGGGTTCGACCTCGAGCTCCCAAGCGCACCTGGGGTCGCCAACGCCGTTCTCGGAATCCGCCCGGAAGCCATGACGGAGATTCCTCGCCCCGATCATCCAGGCCTCGAGCTCAAGGTGGACGTGGCCGAGGTGCTCGGCCCCGATCAGTTCATCTATGGACAGGTGGGCGGCGATGCGATCACTGCGCGCGTCGATCCTCAGCTGAAGGTCGACCCAGGCGACCGGGTGCGCCTGGGCATCGACCGCCGCCGGCTGCACCTGTTCGAGCCAACAACCGGGGCGGCGATTCTCTAACCCAGAGTTACGTGCCGGCCGACCTCAATGGTCCTGATTCGAAGCCGCGCGCTCAGCTTTCGCAAACGAGGGACCTAGACTCTCGCTGATGAAAGTCGCGATGGACGAGAGATCCGCTCCCGATGAATGACGATTCATACACATGGCTTTCGGCGGCCGAGACAGTTCGCAAGGTCACCGCTGGGGGCCTCGACGCTCAGGCGGTTGTGCGCTCTCATCTGGCGGCAATAGACCGGCGCGATCCGCGAATTCACGCCTACGTATACGTGGACCGCGCCGCCAGCGCCTCGGCGGGTCCTCTGTCGGGAGTTACCTTGGCGGTCAAGGACAACCTGCCGGTCGCAGGCATGCCCTGGACCGACGGCAGCGCTGTCTGGCGCGACCGCATCCCCGCCGAGGACACGGTTCCGGTGGCCCGGGCTCGCGCGGCAGGAACCGCCATCCTCGGCAAGACCAACCTCCCGGAGCTCGCGGCCGCTGTCGGCACGACCAACGCCATCTTTCCACCCACCAACAACCCGTGGCGCGCAGGCATCACTCCGGGTGGCTCCACCGGTGGCAGTGCCGCGGCAGTCTGTGCGGGAATGGCATCTGTCGGGATGGGTACCGACATGGGCGGTTCGATACGGATACCTGCCTCATGTTGTGGCGTCGTCGGCCTGCGCCCATCGCCGAATCGAGTGCCGAGCGAAAGCATCGACCCTGCAGGGCTGTCGGTCATCGGCCCGATCGGAAGAACAGTGGCCGACGTGACGCTGCTGTTCTCGGCTATGACGCAATCTTCTGCGCTGCAGCGGGCGCCGGCCTCAAAGGGCTTCCGAATTGGGCTCGCCGACGCGACCGCACTGGGGATGGACGATGCATGCGCCGAAGCCTGCCGCCGTGCAGGCGATGCGCTTGAATCGGCGGGCCATCACGTCGAGCGGATCGCCTGGGAGTCAGAGTCGGTGGCTGCAGGCTACGGCGTGGTGCGGCGGGCCAGCATGGCGTCGTTTCCAGCCGACCCCCAGTTGTTCGCCCCGGGCATCCGCAAGCTGGTGGAGCAGGGGCGCGCGCTGTCAGCGCTCGACTATTTCTCGGCATTCGAAAAAGCCAGCGCCGCCGCCTACCAGGTCGTGGTGAAACCGCTGCTGGCCGATTTCGACTTCCTGCTCACGCCGACCCTGGGCCTGGTCCCAATGGCGATTGAGGCCGTGCCGGCATTTCTCAGCGAGCCATACGGTCGCTATATCCAGTTCGTTCTTCCGGTCAGCTTCGCGCGCACGCCGGCGGTGTCGGTGCCGGCCGGCCTGCACGACGGGCTGCCGGTCGGCGTACAGCTGGTCGCAAAGTCGGGACAGGAATGGCCGCTGCTGGCCCTCGCCGAGCAGCTGGAGGCGATGCCCGGCTTCGGTTTTCAACGCCCGCCAGGTCTTGAACGAGAGTTGTGAGGAGGTAGTCGCATGAGAGCTCAACGAGTCGAACTGTTCGTGTGCCCAACGGCCACACCGGCGGACACCGCCGGGTTGCAAAAGCTGGTCGACTCGGGAAAGATCAAACCCGACACGCTCGTCGCTTTGGTGGGAAAGACGGAAGGGACCGGCTTCCACGATGACTGGGGGCGCGTGTGGGCGGATGTGGCTTTGCGCGACTGGACGAGCAAGTTTCTCGGGGTTCCTGTAGACGAGGTCGCCAAGCACGTCATCTTCGTGCTGTCGGGCGGGTGCCCCGGAGTCATCACGCCGCACATCGTGGCGATCACCCGTGAATGGATCGAAGTTCCAGATAAAGATGTCGAGGTCGGTAAAGACAAGCGGATGGTCGTCGGCAGAGCCGGCTCCGATCCGATCGCTCCCGAGGAGGTCGGTCGCATGGGACAGATCCGCAAGGTCGCCGAAGCCACGCGCCATGCGATGACCGATGCCGGCCTCACCGATCCGAAAGACGTCCACCTGGTGATGGTCAAGGTGCCGGGTCTGACGACATCGAGCATCAGCGATGCGGAATCCCGACGCCAGACCGTGGTCTCGCATGACCTCACTTTCGGCCCCGAGGGCGCCGGCGCATACGCGAACGACGCCGCGGCGCTTGGAGTGGCGATGGCCCTCGGCGAGGTTCCGGAATCGAAATTGTCTGACGATGTGGTGCGTCGTGACTGGGACCTGTACTCCGAGGTGGCGATGACCTCCTCCGGTGGTGAGAAGCGCCATGGCGAGGTGGTCGTTTTCGGCAACGCGGCCTCGTCGCGAAGCGCGGTGCGGATCGGCCACGCCGTGACCCGCGACTTCATTGATGCCGAGGGCATTCGCGATGCACTGCGCTCGGCGGGCCTCAGCTTCAGCAACGGCACACCGTCGCCAGAGGAGCTGACACCCCTGGTTCATGTCTTCGCCAAGTCGGTGATACCAGGCAGCGATCGGATCCGCGGTCAGAGGATCACCCTGCTGGACGACGCCGACGCCTATCAGATCGGCAAGGCGCTGGGAGGCATGCTCGTCGCGTCGGTCACCGGCCGCACCACCAACTACGTGAGCGGCGGCGAGCGCAACTCTCACCAGGGACCCCCAGGCGGAAACATCGTGGCCGCGGTTGTAAGGGCGGAGGGTTGAACCCTTAGACTCGCCCGGGCTGAGGCCGGCTCAGCTCGAACAGCTTTAGCGGCGACAGCGGCATCTCGGTGATGGGCACGCCGAGCGCATCCTCGATAGCGGAGCCGATCACGGCGCCGACGGGAATGACGCCGGCCTCACCCGCGCCCTTGACGCCGAGCGGGTTGAGCGGCGAGGGCGTCTCAATGTGTCCGATCTCGATTTCAGGCACCTCGGTCGAATATGGAATGAGGTACTCCATGAACGAAGCGTTGCGGAGCTGGCCCTCAGCGTCGTAGGCGAGTCGCTCGTAGAAAGCCCCGCCGATGCCCTGCGCAACGCCACCCTCGATCTGCCCTTCCACAACAAAGGGGTTGATCAGGCGGCCGCAATCGTGGACCACCACGTACTTGAGCACCTCGAGCCGGAACGTCATGGGGTCGACCCGAACGTAAGCGGCATGGCACCCCGAGGCCCAGGTTGACCCCGGCGGGCTGTAGTAACCGATGGCCTCGAGACCTGGCTGTTCGCCATCTGCGAGCGGTGGTCCGGGACGGCGTTTCGATGCGAACTGAGTCGCCGCCTCGGTGCCGCCTCCGAAGGCGTACCGAACCGGGTTAGCCAGGACCGCGATGGCAGCCAGGCTGATTCCGCGATCGGGTGAGCCCTTGACCCTGACGCGTCCGCCAACGAGCTCAAGGTCGGCCGGATCCACCTCGAGCTGCTCCCCCGCGATGAGCTTTGCCTTGTCCGCCACCATTCGGGCGCTGACCGCCATCGCGTTACCGGCCGTGACCGCGCCCCGCGACGCGAAGGTGCCCACACCCCATGGAAATCGGCGGGTGTCGCCGCCCGTCACCTCGACGTCGGCCACCTCGACGCCGAGCTCGTCCGCCACCACCTGTGCAAACACCGTCGCATGGGCCTGCCCCTGGCTGGGAATGCCGGTGGCCGCCACCACCTTGCCTGAGACCAGCACCTGGACGTGCGCGCCTTCGTACGGACCGACGCCAGTGCCCTCGACGTAAACGCCCAGCCCCATGCCAATGTGGTCGCCGGCAGGTCTGGGGCCGAGCATGGCCAGCGCCTTCTCCAGCAATGCCGGGTAGTTGCCGCTGTCGTAAACCACCGAGTTGCCGTCCTGCCACGCCACGCCGAGGTGGTAAGGAAACTGATCGGGCTGGATGAAGTTTCGCCGGCGAATTTCGGCACGATCGATGCCGACCTCCTTGGCGATCGAGTCGAGGGTCCTCTCCATCGCAAAACACGCGTGCGGGCGGCCGGCGCCCCGATATGGCGAGGTGGGAGTGGCATTGGTGTAGACGGCACGGAATTGAACGCGGTAGTTGGGCACCCTGTACGGTCCCGGCACCTGTGCCGCCGTGATGATCGGAAGGATGATCCCGTAAGGCGTATAGGCCCCGGCGTCGTGGATGAAATCGTCGCTCAGCGCAAGGAGGCGCCCCATTTCGTCGAAGCCGACCTCGACCTCGTGGACCTGGCCCCGCTCCTGGTTGACCGCTGTGAAATGCTCCTGCCGGTCCTCGGTCCACTTGACGGGCCGGCCCAGCTGCATGGCGGCGAAAGGCACGAGCAGCTCGTCGGGATAGAAAAGCATGATCTTCGGCCCAAAGCCGCCGCCCACGTCCGGCGCGATCACCTCGACGTTCGACTCAGGCAGGCCGAACAGCACCGACAAGCCGCCCCGTATTGAGGTCGGCGACTGGGTCGAGTCGTAAACGGTGAGCTTGCGCTCCGACTCCGACCACCGCGCCCACACGGCCCGGCCCTCCATCGGGCAGGCGGCGCCGCGCTCGAAACGGAAATGCAGTTTCTTCCGGTGCGGCGCCGCAGCCATCGCCCGGTCGACGTCGCCGACCTCCTGGAGCATCTGCGCCGCCACGTTGCCGGGGACGTCGTCGTGTACGAGGTGCTTCGCGGCGGCTCCCGCCTCCGGAGTGATGACGACCGGCAGAGGTTCGTAATCGACCCGCACGACGTCGGCCGCGTCCTCGGCGATGTTGCGGCTCTCAGCGACCACGAAGGCGACCGCTTCCCCCGCGTAGCGCACGACCTCGGACGCCAGGCACCGCTGCGTGCGGCCGTGGGTGAGATTGGGGTGCGGGATCAGGATCGGTAGGTCGATGTTGCCGAATGGAAGGTCTGCAGCGACATAGACGGCGACCACGCCAGGCAGAGCGCGCGCGGCAGCCACGTCGATGGAGGTGATGCGCGCGTGCGCGTATGGCGATCGCACAAGGCAAGACTCCAGCGCGCCATCGTCGATGTCGTCCGTAAAGCGCCCATGCCCGCGAAGCAACCGGTCGTCCTCGACTCTCTGGACGCGCTCACCGAACCATTTCGTTGTCATTTGCCCGACAGCTCGGCCGCCCGATGGACAGCACGCCGGATCGACGCGTAGCCAGTGCACCGGCAGAGATTCCCGGCGATCGCCTCTTCGACCTGCTCAGGCGTCGGGTCGGGATGCTGGGCGAGCAAGCCCACAACCGACATCAAGAACCCTGGCGTGCAGAAGCCGCACTGCAAGCCCTGGCACTCGTGAAACGCCTGCTGAACGGGGTGCAGCGGAGCGCCCGCCGCCGCCAGTCCCTCGACCGTCGATACCTCGTGGCCCTCGGCCTGGACTGCCAGCATCAGGCAAGACCGCACCGGCTCGCCGTCCAGCAGGACCGTGCAGCACCCACACACGCCGTGCTCGCAACCGACGTGGGTCCCGGTCAGGCCGAGATCGTGACGGAGGTGGTCAGAAAGCAGACGCCGCGGATCGAGCGGAGGCGCGTGCAAGCTCCCATTGACCTTCACGCCGCGAAGACCCTCTCAGTCAGGACCCGCACCAGGTGAAGGCGAAATTCCGGCGTCGCCTCCAGGTCACCGCTCGGCTGCAGGCCTCGGCCAGGATTCGCCGGGTCGGCGAGCACTGGTGTCGGGGCCACCCCGAACAATGCCAGCCGGCCCGAGGCCCGCACGGCTCCGGCGAGGGCAAAGTCGCCGTGGCGACGCGATTCTTCGACGATCGCGAATGCCCCGGATGAGGCGGGGAACCAGGCCTCGACCAGAAGCTCGTCAGCCGCCAGGGCGGTTTCAAACACTCCCTTGAAGAGGTCGCCGGCGTCGATGATCCGGTCGCCACGCGCAGAACGCCCGATTACATGGCCACCAAGCGCCAGCAGAACAGCCGGGAGCTCCGATGCGGGATCGGCGTGGGCGATGCTTCCGCACACGGTGCCGCGGTTGCGAATCACGCGGTGCGCGACCAGCCGCACCGCCGCAGTCAGAAGCGGGCAGACGTGAGCCGCCACCTCCGAGTCCTCGACAGCTGCCTGCCGAGCGAGCGCCTGAACTGCCACGCCGCCGTCCCGCTCGTAAATCGCGTCAAGACCAGGAAGCCGGTTGATGTCGACCAGGTGCGCGGGCTGAGCGAGCCGAAAGTTGAGCAGTGGGATCAGGGACTGACCGCCCGCCAGCACTTTGGCGTCCTCCAACGAGCCGAGCAGCTCGCACGCCTCCTCGACGGTCGACGGAGCGTGGTATTCGAAGCGAGGCGGCTTCACTCCAGGATCGCGACCGCCCGACAGGGCGACGCCTCGCCGCCCTGGAACCGCCACGGAAAGCATCCGAGGGTGATCTTCTGGTCCAGAACATCGTCGATCTGGCCGCCGAGATTCTCGATGTGAATGATGTCGTGCGGAAAAAGCAGCGTGTGCATGATCTGGTAGTCAGCCTTGGGAAAGACCTCGTCCAGGCTGCGACCGAGCTTCTTCTCGGCCTCCTCCGCCTCGTCAGCACGGATCCGCCGGATGACAGTGTTCATCGGGTGATCCGCGCTGCCGGCGTCAACCGCGATCCAGCGCACGCCACGCCCGAGCACCCACTCGGCGAAAGCGCGAGTGGGTCCGGGATGCCGAATGAAGTATTTGGTTTCGTCCACCTGAGACCTATCGGTCCAGTTCTCCGGGTAATAACGGTGGTAGCCGGTGTGGATGACGAGGATGTCTCCGCGCTCGATGCGGTGGCCTGTGTCTTTCTCCCACCTCTCGAAATGCTCCGGACCATAAAGCTCGTAATCACCGATGCCCATCCGTTCCAGATCGACTACGCATGCAGGGCCGATGAGAAAGTCGAGCCCGAGGTCGCCGATGAACTTGCCGCCGGACAGGAAGTGCGCAGGAGCGTCGAGGTGCGTGCTGACATGGAGCGTCATCGTTATCTCCTGCCCGCCGGCTTTGTCGAATGCGAGCCTCTTGATCCATCGGATCGCGGGCCCTGCATAGCCGGCGAAAGCCGGCGTGTGCAGAGAAAAGTCCTGCGTCAGGTCCAGAAATCTCATTGTGCTAAGCGCCGCTGCCGATGCGTGGCAGCGGCGCCTCTGATGAACGGGTTCTCAGTTACGTGACCCGACCGCCGCGCTGGTTGCGCTGGTCTTCTTACGCAGGCCGAGGTTGAAAACGTAGTAAAGGACGGCGGTGATCACGAACCCGACGATAAAGGTGATGTCACCGAAGTCCGGGTTGTTGGTCGGTATGGGGCCGACATACAGAGGGTAGACATTGGCGAAGAGCCACACCGGAATCACGAGTCCGGCGGCCATGGCCACGACACCCTGCCAGCGGTTGTACCCCGTGTTGTAGAACATGCTCTCGTCGCCATAGTCGCCGCGGCGCAGCCAGTAGTCCACGAAGACCACCGCCAGCCAGGGCGCGATCCAGTAGCTGATCAATAGCAGGAAGGTCTCGTACTTGCTGCCTGGCGCGACCTGCGCCTGGAAGGCGATGCCGCCGATGAACCCGATCACTCCGACGATGATTGCCAGCGCCGCGCGGCGCTGTCGCAGGTTCATGCCCATCTCCTTGATGCCAAGGGAGACGAGCGACATGGTGCCGCTGTAGATGTTGATCGCGTTCGCGGCCACCGCCCCGATCGCGATGCACAGCAAGGTCGGGTAGTAGACGACGTCGGGCATCGCGCGCTGCAGCTGAGCGGTGGGGATGCCACTCCAATCGGTGCCGGGGACGGTGACCAACACCGCGCCAGCAAGCTCTAGGACGACGCACGAAAGGAAAACGCCGAAGCCCGCCCAGAACCCCACCATCCTCCGGTTCGACCCGGGCGCCATGTAGCGCGTGTAGTCAGCCGCGAACGGGTTCCAGCCGACCGCGTAGCCGAAGGCGGCAGTGAAGGCGAGCAGCCAGCCACCCGGTATCGGCGTCGGGCTGAAGCCGTAGTTGCCGTGCATGAAGATGAAGAAACAGGCGACGATGAAAACGGTCCCCAGCAGTGGCAGGGCGACGCGCTCGAAAACGTGGATCAGATTGTGCCCGAGCGTGGCGATGATCACCTGAACGACGACGATCACCAGGAAGGCCGCCCAGAAAGGCAGGCTCAGCGACGGGAGCAATGCCTGCAAGGCGAAGGCGCCGCTGACGCTGTTGACGATGAACCAGCCGAAAGATGCAGTGAGGCCGTTCAGCGCGGCAGGCAGGATGTTGCCCAGAAAGCCAAACGCCCCACGGCTTTCGACCATCATCGGGACTCCGAACTTCGGGCCCCACGACGACAGGACTGCGTGCGAGATTGACCCGAGCGCGGTGCCGATGATGATGGCGGTCGCCGCCTGCCAGAGGTTCAAGCCCAGGAATGCAACGGCGATGACGCCTATGAATACGGTTGCGAACTCAAGGTTTGGCGAGAGCCAGGTCCAGAACATCTGGATCGGCTTGCCGTGCCTCTCCTTCAAGGCGATGTATTCGACCCCGCCCGGCTCGATGGTGGCGACCTTCTCCCCGTAGTCGCCCTCACGAACCGGGACGTGCTTTTCTACTTCTTCACTCGTCTGCACAGACCATCCCCCCTTAGACAAACCGGCCGTGTTCGTTCCGAAGTTTAGGTCTCTGTTAGCCTCCTGTCGATGCTCGATTTGCTCCTGACCGGCGCCCGCCTCCCAGGGCAGACTGCAACTCGGCAGATCGGGATTCGGGACGGGCTGATAGCTGAACCCGAGGCTGAGGCCCGCCAGGTCATGGATCTCGGCGGCGCCCTGGTCACGCCGGCCCTGGTCGAGCCCCACATCCACCTCGATGCGGTGCTCACCGTCGGGGAGCCGCGCCACAACCTTTCTGGCTCTCTGGTCGAGGGCATCGCCATCTGGGCCGAGCGAGGGCCGCTACTCAGCGTCGATGACGTCAAGCGCCGCGTCCGCACTGTGCTGCGCTGGCAGCTGGCGAACGGCGTCCAGTTCGTCCGCAGCCACGTGGACGTCTGCGACCCGGAGCTGCGCGCGGTTCGCGCGCTGATCGAGCTGCGTGAAGAGATCGGCGACCAGATGGAGCTGCAGCTCGTGGCCTTTCCGCAGCAGGGCATCATGTCGTTCGACGGCGGCGAAGATTTGATGCGCCGCGCCGTCGACATGGGGGTCGACGTGGTGGGCGCCATCCCACACTTCGAGCTGACGCGCGAGTACGGCGAACGCTCTGTCAAGTTCGCAATGGCGCTCGCGGCCGACAAAGGCTTGCGAGTCGACATCCACTGCGACGAGACGGACGACGATCACTCGCGGTTCGTCGAGGTGATGGCCGCGGAGACCATCCGGCTCGGGATGGGCGGCCGCGTCACCGCGAGCCACACCACGGCCATGCACTCCTACAACAACTCCTACGCCAACAAGGTGATCAACAACCTGAAGCGAGCGAAGATGCACATGGTCACCAACCCGTTGGACAACTCGACGCTGCAGGGGCGCTTTGACGGCTATCCCATCCGCCGCGGCCATACCCGATTCAAGGAGCTCCTGGCGGCAGGCGTCAACACCTGCATCGGCCATGACTCGGTCATGGATCCCTGGTACCCGCTCGGCTATGGCGATCCGCTGCAGGCTGCCTTCGTGCTCGCCCACTATGGGCAGATGTCCGGCCACGACGAGCTGACCACGCTGATCGACATGATCACCAAGAACCCTGCAAGCGCTCTCGGCCTGGAGGGTTACGGGCTCGAGCCGGGCTGCCGGGCCGACCTCTGCGTCTTTGCGGCGCCGACTGAGATGGACGCCATCCGGCTGGTCGCACCACGCAAGCTCGTGCTGCGCGGCGGGAAGATCGTGGCGCGCACGGAACCCGCCCAGACAACGGTGGTCTGGGACGGTCGCGAGGAAGCGGTCAACTTCCTCAAACCGTCCGCCTCGACATGATCGCAATAGTTGTCGCGGACCTTCGGTTCCTCGCTCGCCTGGAGACTGAGAAAGCGCCAAAGACCACCGCCAGGTTCCGCGCGATGCTGCCGCTCAAAGCAAAGATCCTCCAGGCGCGATGGAGCGGAGAGGCGGCCTGGATACCCTTCGGCGATCTCAACCTCGACCTCGGCTTTGAGAACCACACCAGCTACCCCGCTTCCGGCCACCTGCTCCTGTATCCAGGAGGGGTGAGCGAGACCGAGATCCTCTTTCCTTATGGCTCGACCATGTTCGCGAGCAAGGCCGGCCAGCTGGCCGGCAATCACTTCGCCACGATCTACGAAGGCAACGATCAGCTCGCCGCGCTCGGGCACCTGGTCGTCTGGGAGGGCGCACAGGACGTCACGTTCGAGGAACGCGGCGGCGACTGATCGCCGGATGCAGGATTCATCAGCCGAGGCGGCCATGAAGCGGCTCGACATCCTCGGTGCGATCAGCGAGGAACCAGACAGGCTGACCCGTCAGTTCGCAGGCGAGGCGATGCAGCGCGCGCACGACGAGGTGGCGGAATGGATGCGGCAGGCGGGCATGGTCGTGCGGCACGACCACATCGGCAACCTGCGCGGGCGCTACGAGAGCGACACCGCCGGCACGCACACGCTCATCATCGGCTCGCACCTCGACACCGTCCGCGACGCCGGCAGATATGACGGACCGCTCGGAGTGATGGTCGGCATCGCCGCGGTGCACCGGCTGCACGATCTCGAGAAACGGCTGCCGTTCGCAATCGAGGTCGTCGCCTTCGCAGACGAGGAGGGGCTGCGGTTCAGCTCGACGTACCTGGGGAGCCGGGCGATGGCAGGCACGTTCGACCGCGCCGACCTGGACCGAACCGACGCGGAAGGCACAACGATGGCCGAAGCGATCGCCACCTTCGGCGGTGACCCGTCGCGAATTGGCGAAGACGCGTGGCAGGGCGGCACGCTTCTCGGCTACGTCGAGGTTCACATCGAGCAGGGGCCTGTGCTCGAACGCCTTGGCGTGCCTTTGGGCGTCGTGACAGCGATCGCGGGGCAGGCTCGTTACGAGATCACGTACACGGGCGAGGCCGGGCACGCAGGCACCGTCCCGATGCGGGGTCGCCGCGACGCGCTGGCCGCAGCGGCGGAGTTCGTGCTCGCCGTCGAACGCGACGCCGAGTCACACGATGGCGTCGTCGCCACCGTCGGCCAGCTCAGCGTTTATCCGGGTGCATCCAACGTCATTCCGGGTGAAGTTGCGCTCAGCCTCGACCTGAGGCATCCCAACGAAGCCATCCGCGTCGAGAGCACCCGCCGGATTCTCGAGCGCGCGCGTGAGATCGCGGCTCGCCGCGGTGTCACAACGCGCACCGAGCAGCTGAGCGACCACTCGTCAGTGCCTTGCTCACCTCGCTTGCTGGCGTTGCTGGCAAAAGCCGTCGAAGCGGGGGGAATGACACCGGAACTTCTGCCAAGCGGCGCCGGCCACGACGGCGTCCCGATGTCGGCGCTGACCGACGTGGCGATGCTCTTCGTGCGCTGCAAGGGCGGCATCAGCCACAACCCGGCGGAGTCGGTCACCACCGAGGATGTGTCAGTGTCGATCAACGTGCTGAGCCGCTTCCTGGAGCTGCTCGCCAAAGCATGATCATTCGCGGCGGCACCGTCGTGACCTCTCGCGGGGTCGAGAAAGCCGACATCGCGATTGCCGGAGAGCAGATCAAGGCAGTGGGACGAAACCTCGCCGATGATGGCGAAGAGATCGACGCATCAGGCCTGCACGTGTTTCCAGGCGGCATCGATTCGCACGTCCACTTCAATGAGCCTGGTCGGACGCAGTGGGAGGACATCGCGCACGGGTCGGCGGCGCTCGCCGCGGGAGGCTATACGAGCTTCATCGACATGCCTCTCAACAACCTGCCCGTGACCACCGATGTCGCGGCGTTCGACCTCAAGCTCGAGGCGATGAAACGCTCGTCGAAAGTCGACTTCGGACTGTGGGCAGGGCTGGTGCCCGGCAATCTCGACCAGCTGGAACCGCTGGTACGGCGTGGGGTCATGGGCTTCAAGGCGTTCATGTGCCCGAGCGGGATCGACGAGTTCCCCGCGAGCGACCTCAACACCATCCGCGAGGGCATGAAGCGAATCGAGGCCCTCGACTCGATCCTCCTGGTCCACGCGGAGGACCCCGCGCACCTCCTCGAGCCCACGGGGACCGGAGCCCTCGACTTCATCCGCTCGCGGCCTCCCGACGCGGAGTGGTCGGCGATCGCCCAAGCGATCGAACTGGCGGACTCGACCGGTTGCCGGCTGCACGTGGTGCACGTGAGCACCGCTCGCGGGTTGGATCTGATCCGCGAGGCCCAGGAAAAAGGTCTCGACGTCAGCGGCGAGACCTGCCCCCACTACCTCCTGTACACAATGGAGGACCTTCAGCGACTTGGAGGCGTTGCCAAATGCGCGCCTCCATTTCGGACTGCCGCCGATCGCGAGGCCCTCTGGACGGCGCCGATGGTCGTCTCGGACCACTCGCCGAGCACCCTCGACCTGAAACGCGGTGACGACTTCTCGAAGATCTGGGGCGGAATCTCGGGCTGCCAGTCGACGCGGCAGCTATTGCTGGCCAAAAACCGTCTCGATCTTGCCGGCGTGGCCGCGGTGACGTCGACCAACATCGCACGCCGCTTCGGCCTGGGAGGCAAAGGCGACGTCGCGAACGCATACGACGCCGATCTCTGGCTGGTGGACCTGCAGGAAAGCAGCACATTGAACGCGGTCGACCTGCTCTACCGCAATCCGTTCAGCGCGCACGAAGGCCAGCCCATCCGGGGCCGCACCGTACGCACGCTGGTTCGCGGCCAGACCGTCCTCGTCGACGGCAAACCGGCGACGGCGCCGATCGGGCGCTTGCTCAGGCCTTCAGGAGACGCCGCGCCGCCGCGCTGAGCTCGCGCGCGATCTCATCCTCGTCTGCGGTCAGGAGGCGGCCGTCGCGCACGACCACCGCTCCGTTCACCACGACGGCCGCGGCGCGAGCAGGAGGCGCCAGCGCAAGGCCGGCGAGCGGGTCGCGCACGCCTGCGTGCCCCAGGTCATCAACACGAAAGAAGGCGACGTCCGCGCACTTCCCAACCTCGAGCGTGCCGCAGTCGTCGCGTCCCAAGCACGCGGCGCCTCCAGCCGTCGCCAGCCGCCACGCGGCGCGCGTGTCGAGGGCGGTGGGAGCGTCGGCGCGGCCCATCATCGCGGCTCGCGCCCGCGCCAGGTAAATCGCCTGGTGCACCTCCATCGCGAGGTTGGCATCCTCGTTGCTGGCCGACCCGTCGACGCCGAGGCCGACCCGAGCACCGGCCTTCACCAAATCCTCGACGCGACAGGCGCCGGCACCGAGCCGCATATTGCTCGAGGGACAGTGGGCGATCCCGGTCCTCGACTCGGCCACGCGGTCGACCTCGACGTCGCTCAGGTGGATCCCGTGCGCGTACCAGACATCGTCGCCGGACCAACCGAGGTCCTCCATCAGCTCCATCGGACGGCGTCCGAATCGCTCGACACAGAACTTCTCTTCGTCCAGCGTCTCGGCCACGTGCGTGTGCAGACGCACGCCGTACTTGCGGGCCAGGGCGGCAGAGTCGCGCATCAGCTGAGGCGTCACCGAGAAGGGTGAGCAAGGCGCCACTGCGACGCGGCACATCGAGCCGGCGCTTGCATCGTGAAAACGCTTGATCATTTCCTCGGTATCGGCGAGGATGCGGTCCTCATCCTCGACGGCGATGTCAGGCGGCAGGCCGCCTTTCGATTCGCCGAGCGACATCGATCCGCGACACGGGTGGAAGCGCAGGCCCAGCTCGGATGCGCAGCCCACAAGAGTCTCGAAGATGCCGGTCGCGCCGGCGGGAAAGACATAGTGGTGGTCCGCCGACAGGGTGCACCCCGACAGCAAGAGCTTCGCCATCGCCGCCCTTGCGGCGGCTCGCACGATTTCCGCGTCGATGCGTGCCCACACGGGGTACAGGGCGCGCAACCATTCGAACAGCGTGCCGTCGGGCTCATAGCCGCGGGTCGCCCACTGATACATGTGGTCGTGGGCGTTGACGAGCCCAGGCATGGCGACGCAGTTGCGCAGGTCGAGGGTCTCGTCGGCGACCGGAGGCGTTCCCGATCCGATCTCTGCGATCACGCCATCGCGCGCCAGCAACCAGCCACCCTCCAGCTCGGCGGAGCCGGTAAACAGCAGCGCGGCCCTCAGGGCCAGTGTCGTCAACTCGGAAGGGGCGACGTATCGACTATGTCGTGGGGACGGACCGGTGCGCGCGACAACGGCCGTCCCGTCGCTGCGCGGATGGCCGCGACGATCGCCGGGCCGGAGGAGATGGTCGGTGGC
The DNA here is from genome assembly GCA_003139695.1 of Candidatus Dormiibacterota bacterium. Lineage (GTDB taxonomy): Bacteria > Chloroflexota > Dormibacteria > Dormibacterales > Dormibacteraceae > Palsa-872. Next base: position 94,571 of record PLJM01000012.1, read on the forward strand.
TCGCCAACACCTTTGAGCCCGTAAGGCGAGTGCGGGTCGCCCAGCTCCAGGATCTGCATGCGCAACGGCGGCATATCGAGGATCGTCGGCAGCAGGTAGTCGGTGAACGAGGCATTGCGGATGACCCCGTCCTTGACCTGGATCTCCTCCATCAGGGCCAGGCCCAGGCCCTGCGCGGCTCCCCCCTCCAGCTGGCCCTCGACCGCCTGCGGGTTGATGGCCTTGCCGACGTCCTGCGCGGTGGCCAGCTCGACCACCTTGACCAGCCCCAGCTCGGTGTCGACATCGACGACGGCGCGGTGTGCGGCGAACGCGTATTGAAGGTGGGCATCGGCCTGGCCGGTTTCCGGATCCAGGGGGGCTGTCCGCCGCGGGTGGAACTCGCGTGTCTCCTCGATCACCTCCTCTCCCAGCAATGTCGCGAGGTGGACGACGACCGCGCCATCGGCTGAGACGATGGCGTCGTTTTCCAATCGTCGACCATCACCGGCGTCAGCGGACAGGCCTCCCATCTCCGACTGAGCGAGGCTGAGAACGCGCTCTCGCACCGCTTCGCACGCGGCTTTCACAGCGCCTCCGGTGACATAGGTTTGGCGAGAGGCGGACGATGACCCGGCGGAACCGACCGCGGTATCAGCGTCGAGCACCACCACATCGCTGACCCCGAGCTCAGTGCCCGCGATCTGCGCCTGCACCGTCACGAGCCCTTGCCCCACCTCAGCGCTGGCTGTGTGCACCTCGACCCGCGGCCGCCCGCCGACCACTGACAGCCTGACCCTTGCGGTCGAGTAGTCGTTGAAGCCCTCCGAGTAGCCGATGTTCTTGAAGCCGACCGCGTAGCCGACGCCGCGCTTCACCCCTTCCCCATGAGTCGTGTTCGAGACGCCACCCGGCATCTCGGTCAAATCAACAGGGTCGCTCGTGGTTGCGGGCGGCAGCGCAACATCACGCACCCGGCGTAGCAGGTCCGCCACCGGGACGGGGCCCTCCACCACCTGCCCTGTCACCATCGAGCTGCCAGTCTTCATCGCATTGCGGATGCGGAGCTCGACCGGGTCCATGCTCAGGGCAGCCGCAAGCTTGTCCATCTGAGCCTCGTGTGCGTAGCAGTTCTGGACCGAGCCGAACCCCCGCATCGCGCCGCATGGCGGATTGTTCGTGTAGACGACCCAGCCGTCGATCGTCGCGTTCGGACATTCGTAGGGGCCGACCGCGAAGCAGCATGCGTTGGCGATCACCGCGGTCGAGCTCGATGCGTAGGCGCCGCCATCGAGGAGGATTCGCGCCTTGACGTAGACAAGCTTGCCGTCGCGCGTCGCGCCGTGCTCGTAGCGGAGCCGCCCGGGATGACGGTGGACGTGGCCGACAAACGACTCGGGGCGAGAGTAGGCGATCTTCACGGGCCGTCCGGTGCGCAACGCGAGCATGCATGCGTGGGCTTGCATCGAAAGGTCCTCGCGAGCGCCGAACGCTCCGCCGACGCCGGCCAGGGTCAACCGGACTTTTTCGCGTGACAGAGCCAGGCACTCGGCCAGCTGGTCGCGGTCGATGTGCAGCCACTGCGTCGCGATGTAGAGGTCGACGCCGCCCTGGCCGTCCGGGATCGCAAGACCGGACTCCGGACCAAGAGGCGCCTGGTCCTGCATGCCGATCTCGTACTCGCCGGTCACGACCACTTCGGCGCGCGCGTTCTGGTCTCCGTGCCTGATCCTCACCTGGCGAGTGACGTTGCCGCCTTCGTGCAGCGACGGAGCATCCGGAGTCAGCGCGAGCTCGGGATCGGTAAGGGGAACGAGCACCTGGTAGTCGACTTGAACCTTGTGCGCCGCGCGGCGAGCCTCCTCAGGGCTGTCCGCCGCCACCAGCGCGACGGCCTCGCCCCAATAACGCGCTACGTCGAAAGCGAGCACCGGCTGGTCGGGTATCTCGAGGCCGTAAACCTTGCGACCGGGCACGTCCTCGTGGGTGAGCACCGCTCGAACTCCCGGTGAGGCGAGTGCCTCGCTCGCGTCGATCGACCCGATTCGCGCGTAGGGATGCGGGCTGCGCACGGTCGCGCCCCACAGCATTCCCTCCACCTGCAGGTCGGACGAATAAGGGAAGTCGCCCTTCACCTTGAGGACCGCATCGGGTCTCTGTACGGAGTCTCCGACGCGGCCAGTTACCGGCGTGCGAGGTGCGAGGCGCGGGTGTTCGGTCATCTGGCGCTGTGCTCGTCCACAGCGATGCGCCGGGCCGCGAGCTGGACCGCGTCGATGATCTTCGCGTAACCGGTGCAGCGACAGATGTTCCCCGCGAGCGCCTCACGAATCTGCATCACGCTCGGCTCGGGGAAACGGGCAAGGAGGTCGTGCGTCGCCACGACCAGACCGGGCGTGCAAAAGCCACACTGCACAGCGCCGGCCTCGACGAAAGCTTGTTGCACCGCATGCAGCGCAGTCCCTGTCGCCAGACCTTCAATCGTCACTATCGTCCGGTCGTTCGCCTGACCGCCGAGGACCAGGCACGCGCACACCAGGACTCCGTCCATGTAGACCGAGCACGATCCGCATTCGCCCTGCTCGCAGGCATTCTTCGAGCCCGGAAGCTGCATCCTGTCCCGCAGCACGGAGAGCAAGCTCTCTCCTTCCCAAGCACCGTCGACTGTGCGCGCGCGGCCGTTGACGGTGCAGGCGATCTTCATTCCGACGCCTTTGTCCGGTACTCGTCCCACGCCCAGCCAAAGGAGCGACGGGCCATGACCGCGAGGGCATGGCGGCGGTAGGCAGCCGTACCGCGAACATCGTCGATTGGCTTCGCGGCCGCCGCGACCAGCTCGCCGAAACGGGCGAGCGCGCTCGCGTCCACCGATGCCGGCTTCTCCCACAGCCCACCTTCGTCGAGCACGCCCTCCAGGAAGCGCTCGGCCTCGTCCGCGATCACCGGCGTCGGCGCGGCCGAGCCGATGCCGGTGCCGATGTGCTTGCGCACAGGGTCGAGCGTCAGCGCAAATGAGCACACGGCGATCACCATCGCGTTCCGCGTGCCGACCTTGCTGAACTGCTGCGGACCCTTGGCGGGCGACACGAGGAAGGCCGCGATGAGCTCGTCCTGTTTCATCGCGTTCCGCTTTGGGCCGGTGAAGAACTCGCGCACTGGAAGCCGGCGGGTCCCGCCCACCGACGCCAGCTCGACCACGGCGTCGGTGGCCAGCAGGGGTGGGTGAGCGTCACCCGCGGGCGAAGCCGACCCGAGGTTCCCCCCTACTGTGCCGCGATTTCTTATCTGCGGCGATCCGACCGTGCGTGACGCCATCGCCAACCCCGGCAGGCGATCGCCAAGCTCACCGATGATCCGCGTGTAGGTGACGCCGGCTCCGATGCGCAGGAATTCGCCGTCAGCGCCCCACTGGTTGAGCTCGGTCACGCGCGTCAGGTCGAGGATCGATGCCGGTCGATGGCGGTCGAGGTTGATCTCCACCATCACGTCCGTGCCCCCCGCGATCGGCATCGCCTCGGGGTGCGCGGATTTCATCTGCAGGGCCTCGGTCCAGGTCGATGGCTGGAGAAACTCCATCACCACGCCGCGTCGGCGGAGTCGTCGTCGCGGGTGATGGTGCCCTCGATCAGCCCGTAGGGGCGGTCGGAGGCGTAGAAGATCTCGTTCTGGTTGTCCATTCCGAATGGGGCAAGGTCGACCGAATAGTGATGCTTGTTCTGCATCGACAAGCGGATCTCTGCGATCTCGGGCCGCGCCGTCAGCGCCGCCTCGCCCATTGCGTACAGCGTCTGCTGCAGTGCAAGGCTGTGCTTGGAGGCGAACGTCTCAATCAGCTGCTTGCGTGTGGCCACGAACGCGTCGGCCCAATCGACGCTCGGCTGGCCGTAACGCCACCGCGCGACGACGGCCGTCGCCAGCACCCTGTCGTGGGTCTCAGCGAGCGTCGTGTATTGGTCTCGGGGGTAACCGAAGAACTCGGACCCGGTCGACTTGAGAACGACCAGATCGCTGAGGCCTGCGACCACATACTCGGCATCGCCGGCGCAGGTGACGGTCGCGAGGCGCTTCTCGGTTCCGGTGCGGACGAAGGAGTGCGGATGGGGTTGCCCGTTCACGTCGATTCGCGACCACGGGTATTCCTCGATCGACACGCGCGACCGCTGCACGGCAGGAAAGTCATGCGCGAAATGTCGCCCCAGTCGCAAGGCGAACTCCTCAATCTCGCCGATGGGCTCGTCCTTGGCGAACGCAAAGATAGTGTTCTTTTGGGTATCGGTAGGCACAATGTTGCTGTTGTCGCCCGTGAGGTGGCTGCCGGCAAAATCGCCTACCAAAGCGACGCTGATGGTGATGTCCTTGATCGCGTGCACCGAGCCGAATGGCCCTCCCTTCGTCACGCGAAGCATGTGGGTCTCGGACTTGCCGTACTGGTTCGGCCCCAGCCGAATCGTCATGAGCTCACGTTCCTTTATATGTGCTGTAGCCGAACGGGCTCAGCAAGAGCGGTATGTGGAGGTGGCCTCGGGAGTCGACAACCGCGAACACCACCGACACCTCGGGGTAAAACTCGGTATCGCCTTGCTCCTGAAAGTAGTGAGCGGTGTCGAAATCCAACCTGTACTCGCCGGCGGCGAGCCCACCCTCCGCCAGCTCTCGGACGCGGCCGTCGGCGTCGGTCTTGCCCCGGCCTACAACCGTCCACCGCCTGTCTGTCCCGCGGTGGCTGAGAGTGACCGGCACCCCTTTCGCGGGCCGGCCTCGCGCCGTGTCGAGCACGTGAGTCGAAACGCTCACGAGCTCAGCATGCTCTTGAGGCGAAGCCGGGTGATCTTGCTCTGTTCCTCGGCGGCCACGTTGAGCTCGGTCGCCGGATCGTTCTCGATTCGCTGGCGCAGGACCGCCACCACGTCCTGGGCGCCGCGACCGGCTGCAGATATCAGGAAGACGTGGCCGAACCGTTCCTCGTACAGGCGATTCCCCTCAGCGAGCACGGCCAGGGTGTCCTCCTTGGCGCTCATGACCGCTTTCTGCTCACGATTGGAAGAGGCTGGAGAACGTCCGCCCCTCTCACCGATTCTGGGGTGGGCTGTGAATGCCTCCAGCCAATCGGACGGCGAGAGCCTAGCCCAGACGCTATCGGCGGCCAGCATCACCGCGGCCACGCTCGCGTACGGCCTGCCGGCCGCAACTGCCGAAGCCCAGGCACGTGACCCACAACAGGCCATCAGGCGGCGCTCCGCCTCGCCGCGAGACAAGCGATTGAACGAGGCAAGGGTTTCACTCAATCCCGAGCGGCACCAGCTCGAAACGCGCGACGTCGACGAGGCCGCGGTCCGTGATCTTCAGCTCGGGGATGACCGAAAGGGCAAGGAAGCTCAGCGTCATGAAGGGCGCGGTCATCGTCACGCCCATCGTGGCAAGCCTTCGCTCCATCGACGCCAGGCGGTCGTAAACGGCCGTGAGTGGCTGGTCGCTCATCAGCCCCGCAACGGGTAACGGAAGCTCCTCGACCACCCGCCCCCCTTCGGCGACGACGATGCCGCCCCCGATGTCGGCCAGCCGGCAGGCGCACGCGGCCATGTCGGCATCGTCGACCCCGATGACCACCACGTTGTGCGCGTCGTGCGCGACGGTCGATGCGTAGGCGCCTCGTTTCAGGCCGATGTTGGTCGCGAAGCCGAGGCCGATTCGACCCGTGGCGTGATGCCGCTCGAGCACCGCGATCTTGGCGAGGTCACGAGCAGGGTCGGCGACGATCGCACCATCTCGCACCGACGGCTCGACGACCTCGGTGCCGGTCAGCAGCTGGGACGGGATGACACGGATGACACGAATTCTCTTCGGGCCGGCCGGCACGCGAAACGATGCCGCGTTGACTGGGGCCAGGTGCATGGTCTGCCGCACCCATTCGGGAGCCTCGAGCTTGGTGAACCGCGGCGCCGCGCCGCGCTTCAGTACCTGCCGAGGCTCGAACGATTTGAGGTCGTCGAGGATGAGGATGTCGGCCTGGTAGCCCGGGGCGATGGCGCCGAGGTGCCACAGCCGGTGATAGGTGGCGGGGTTGATGGTGGCCATGACGAGAGCATCCTCCGGGCTGACGCCCTCGGCAACCGCCACACGGACCATCTGGTTGATGTGGCCCTCTTCGACGATGAAGCCGGGCTCGCGGTCGTCGGTGCAGAACATGCACCACTGGCTGCCGAATTTCTTGACGAGCGGCAATAGGTCGCGAAGGTTGCGGGCGATCGACGCCTCGCGCAGCATCACCCACATCCCGAGACGCCGCTTCTCCAGGGCTTCTTCGTACGTGGTCGCTTCGTGGTCGGAGCGGATGCCGGCCGCAACATAGGCGTTGAGCGCCGGTCCCCGCACGCCGGGGGCATGCCCGTCGACGTGGTCGGTAAGGCCGGTGCTCACCTTCGCCATCTCCGCTGCGTCGCCCGCGATCACGCCAGGGAAGTTCATCATCTCGGCCACCCCGATCGTGCGATGCCTGCGCAGCAGGCTCTCGATGTCGCCTGTCGTGAAGGGTCGCCTCGGCGACTCAAATCGCGACGCGGGCACGCACGAGGAGGCCATCACATAGACGTCGAGGGGCAGGTCGGCGCAGCAGTCGAGCAGCCAGTGGATGCCGTCGGAGCCGAGCACGTTGGCGATCTCGTGAGGGTCTGCGATGACAGCCGTTGTGCCGTGCGGCAAAACCGCTCTTGCGAACTCGTCCACAGTGAGCTTGGAGGACTCGATGTGCATGTGGGCGTCGATGAAGCCGGGGACGAGGTAGGCGCCCTCGACGTTCAGCCGCTCGCGTCCGTCATAGCGGCCCAGGCCGACGACGTGGCCGTCCTGGATGGCGACGTCGACGTCAAGCCATTCCTTGGTGAAGACCGAAAAGACCCGCCCTCCGGCGAGCACGAGCTCGGCAGGCTCGTCCCCCCGCGCGACCGCCATCCACTTCGCGTCGATGACGGTCAAGATACTGCAGCGGCTCCTGGAGGAATGGCAGGCGCGGAAGGATTCGAACCCTCGGCCCTCGGTTTTGGAGACCGATGCTCTGACCAGGCTGAGCTACGCGCCTACGGCCGAGCGCAAATTTTACCCCACCCTCCTACTAGCATCGATCCCTGTGGCTGATCTGCCGGTTCTGGTGGTGGGCGACGTGCACGGGGACCTCGAGCGGCTCTTCGAGGCGCTGAAGCCTTACCCCGCGGCCGAATGGCAGACGGTTTTTCTCGGCGACCTCGTCGACTACGGCATGTTCGGTGTCGGAGCTCTGCGCTACGCCCGTGACCGCGCGAACACCACGGTGCTTCTTGGCAACCACGAGGTCGCGATGCTTTGGGCGCTGCGCGACCCCACGCGTATCGGCTGGTGGATGGGGCTCGGTGGACAGCGCCATGACCTCGACGAGCTGGCTCGTGATCCGGCTCTGCAGACATGGATGCGCGAGCGTCCGGCCCTCGTGCATTTGGCGAACAGAACCCTGGCGCAGCACTGCGGTAGCGACTCCTACGCGGCGCTCACCGAGCCCACTGATGCCGGCCCGATCGCCGCGATCAACGCTAACGTGCGCGACCTTCTGATTCACGAAGGCGAGTCGACGTTGTGGGATCTGCTCAGCGGTCCGAACATCTTCGAGACCCAGCCGATACGACTCGAACGATGGCTCGAAATGACCAGCGCACGCAGAGTTGTCTTCGGCCACAAGCCGCACGGAGCCTCGTCTCCTCAGCGCTATCACGAGGGCCGCGCCATCAACTTCGATGGTGGCTTCAGCCGCGGCCATCGCAAGTACCGGCGAGCCTCGCCCATGGGTGCCACCGTCGCTCCCCTGGACCGGTAATCTGTACAGCGCATGCCTGAGGTCCTGACCCAGACCGCGCCGGCCAGAGTGGAAAGTACCGGCAAGGCCATGATCACTTCGGCGCAGATCGCTCGCCGAGTGCACGCGATGGGCCGCGAGATCTCCCGGGTCTACGCCGACATCGAAACTCCCCTGGTGCTGGTGGTGATCCTCAAGGGCGCCACGGTCTTCGCAGCCGACCTCCTGCGCAGCCTCAGCATCCCGGCCGAGCTCGAGTTCGTGCGCGCCGCGAGCTACGGCTCAGGCACGACTCGAGGCGAGCTCCGCCTCGCGCACATGATCGACGGACCCCTCGTCGACCGCCACGTGCTGCTCGTGGAGGACATCGTCGACTCCGGCCACACCGTCGAAGCCATCACGCGCCGCGTTCGCAGGATGAAGCCCGGGTCGCTGCGCCTGGCGGCCCTCCTCGACCGGCCCGCGCGCCGGGCGGTCAAGGTCAACATCGACTTCAAAGGCTTCGTCATCCCGGATCGCTTCGTCATCGGCTACGGCCTGGACTACGCGGGTCTTTATAGAGAGCTCCCCGGGATCTACTCGCTGGGCTAGGCAGCCGCCCCGCAACCCAGCCATTCGGGCACAAATCGTTGGAATCCGGACGGCTGGCTACAGCTAAAAGGGCACAAATGGTCGTATCCCCGCGGCGGCTACAGGACCGCTCTACGCGGCGGGCCGGCACACCTTGCACGGCCGGAAGCCCGCGGCTCGTGCGCTTTTCTCGTCGTGCAGCCAAACCACGTTCTTTTCGAGCGCCCGCTGTGCCGCATGGCACGTTGGGTAGCAATAAATCTTTGTCGTCTTGACCCCCTGGTACCGAACCCCACCGCGCGCCAGCTCCTGCAGCCGATTCACGCGAACCCCTTCCATAGTCAGGATTGCCTTCTTCGCCTCCGGCCCCCCGCCTCCGTAGTTGCCGATATGGCCATCCGTGCGAACCACGCGGTGGCACGGGATGAAGTAGGGGATCGGGTTGTTGGCAAGCGCAGTGCCCACAGCCCTGACCGCGGCCGGCCTGCGGATCTCCTTGGCGACCCACCCGTACGGCCGGACCTCTCCCCGCGGAATCTCGTACGTCTTGCGCAGTACGGCCTGCTCGAACTCGGTGAGCCCGCGCAGGTCGAACCGCATCGTGCGCTTGCCGCTGAGCTCGTCCTCGATCTTGGCGGCAAGCTCGGCCGCCGCCGGTGCGGGCGTCAACGGACGGCCGACCTCACGCTTGAACATCGTCTCGAACTCGCTGGCTGAAGCGCACCGGGCCGCCGCCGAAACCCCGAATCGATTCCAGGCAACGTAGACCTCGCCCAGCACCGTCTCGAAAACGGCATACGAATCAGCCATTCCGACCTCGACCAGGACTCGTTCCGCGAAACCATCGGGGGCTTTCATGGAGCCCAGTCGCTTCAGGTCAGTCAACAACGCGGTCATGGTCCTCTCCTCTAAGTAGCTGCAGGCCGCGGTGCACGTTGGATTTGACAGTTCCGACCGGCTGTTCCAGCGCTTCCGCGACTTCTCCGTAAGACATCTCGTGCACGTGCCGCAGGACGACGGCTTCGCGATACCGCGGCGGAAGGGCGGCGAGGCGGCAGGCCAGGTCGTCCATCTCGGCCCGCAGCAGCGTTCGCGATTCCGGCCCAGGCGCGTCGTCGGGCTCGCTGCCGTTCAGCTCGGCCGTTCGCGGTTTGGCGCCGCGGGCACGATTCCTGACCACGTTGACGGCGATGCGATGCAGCCACGGACTCTGCTTGAGGTCGCGGATTCTCTCTGCGGGGTAGGTTGAGAGCGCTCGATATGCCCGCAGGAACGTGTCCTGCGCCACCTCCTCGGCATCATGACGGTTGCCGGTCAGCGCAAACCCGACCGCGTAGACCCGGTGCTGATGCTCGCGCACCATCCGTTCAAACATTCGCTCGACGCCTTCCATCACTCTCCCAAACACACCAACCGGCCCGGCGGTTGCAACTCAGCCGGAACCATGATGCGGCGATCGGTGTAATACATGCGATCCGATGGAGGGCCGACCAACGGACGATGCCGAGCTGTTCGCGCGCGCTCAGCGCGGTGATACGGCCGCCTATGAGGAGATCGTGCAGACATACCAGCAGTTGGCGTTTCGAACCGCATACGTGATCACCGGCTCTGCGGCTGATGCCGAGGATGCGACCCAGGAAGCCTTCGTCAAGGCGTACAGAGCGCTGGCGAGCTTCCGGCCAGGCGCCGAGCCACGGCCCTGGCTCCTCCGGATCGTCGCCAACGAGGCGCGCAACCGCGTGCGGTCGAGCGGGCGCCGCCAACAGGTCGAGCTTCGCCTGGCCGGCAGCTACCGCCCGGGGGGTGCGGCCCCATCCCCCGAGGCGGCAGCCGTCGCTGCCGAGGACAGCAAGCGCCTGTTCGATCTCGTCGGCGAGCTCGGCGAGGACGACCGCCTCGTGATCGCCAGCCGCTACTTCCTGGAGCTGAGCAGCGAAGAGACGGCCGCAGCGCTAGGGATCCCGGAAGGCACAGTGAAGTCGCGCCTTTCACGAGCTCTGGGCAGGCTGCGGGCGCGCGTCGAGGAGGCCTCACTTGCCTGAGCTGATCGAATTGGAGCAGCAGCTGAGCCGTTTAGGCGCGGAGCTCGAGTGGCCGGCCACCCCGAACCTGGCGCCTGCCGTCGCCCGGCAAATCGCAAGACGGCAACCCCGGTTCGACAATCGCTGGGCGATGGCTGCGGCCGCCGTGATTCTGGCCCTGGCGGCGCTCGGCGCGTATACGCCGAGCCGCGAGGCCATCGCGAGCTGGATAAACGTTCATACGTTTTTTCGAACGGTCCCCCACCTCTCAACTCCGTCTCCACGGCCATCTGGTTCTTTGGGTCAGCGCCTCGACCTGGGCCAACAGACCACGCTCGCAGGGGCCAGCACCGCAGTCAAATGGCATTTGCTGGTGCCCGCCTCTCTGGGCCAGCCTGGCGAGGTCTATCTTCAGCAGCCGTCGATCGCTCCATCGGATGGTGAGGTGACGCTGGTCTATGCAGCAGGACAAGGACTTCCCGCTGCCAATGAGACGGGCGTAGGAGTCCTCGTCACCGAGGCGCGCGGCAGCGTCAACAGCATTTTCTTCAGCAAGATGATCGGGCCGGGAACCACGATCGAGCCGGTGACAGTCGGAGGCAGCCCCGGATACTGGGTCGCCGGCGCCCCGCACGTGTTCGTGTTCGTCGACAGTTCTGGCAACGTGCGGCTCGAGACTCTCCGGCTTGCCACCAACACGCTTCTGATCAATGTCGGTGGGACCGTGGTCAGGATCGAAGGCAACCTGACCAAGGCCCAGGCCCTCGCAATCGCTGCATCGCTCGCCTGAGGGGAACCCGCATCGTGTGGGCGGTGTATGGAAGGCGAGGTGAGAATCACGCGAGCCCTTCTAACCACGGCGGCGTCGGCGTTTCTGGTGGCAAGCTGCGGCCCCTCCAACACTGGACCAGTGCCCCTCGGCGCTGACTACAAGCTGTACACCGCGACCTCGTCGCAGAGCTCTCAGCAGATCAGCGTGATCGACACCCGCTCGCACAGGGTGGACCGCAGCCTGCCCCTTGGGACGCCATCGCCTGACTGGGCTCATCTCTATTCGGTGGAGGGCAACGCCCTCGTCGACCTCGATCCAAGCACCGGGGCGGCGCTACACACCCTGCAGCTATCCAGCGCATTTCAGCTCCCGATGGCGACCATGAGCGGGTTGCCTGGAGGCCTCTCTCAGGACGGCCGGTGGCTGGTCCTCGAAGCCTTCGACTCACCGGTCAACGCTCCCCCGACCGCCACGCATTTCCTGCTGGTGGACACGTCGTACGCGAATGCGGCGAAGCGAATCGATTTGCCTGGCTACTTCCAGTTCGACGCGGTCAGCAACGACGGCCAGCGCATTTATATGATCCAGTACCTCTCGAGCGACAGCTACCACGTGCGTGTCTTCAACGTCGTCACCGCACAGCTGGACCCAACGATCATCGTCGACAAGACCGATGGCAGCGCCGCGATGGCCGGATTGAGAATCGCGGGGGTTGCCTCGCATGACGGTCACTGGCTGTACAGCGTTTACATCCGCAAGAACCAGGGCGCGTTCATCCACGCGCTCAGCCTCGACGGAACCATCGCGTTCTGCCTCGACCTGCCGGGACCGGGTTACGCAGCGAGCCTGGCTGCGTTTGACTGGTCGGTTGCTCTGAGCGCCAACGGCTCTCGCCTTTACGCGGCCAACGGGGCTCTGGGGTTGGTCGCCGAGCTCGATGCGAGCAACGCTGGCCCGAGCCTCCTTCGGACCGGCCACATCGACACTCTGGCCCAGTCCGCCGGTCTCATCCAGGGCGTGAAGGCCAAAGAGTTCGGTGGCAACGGCGCTGTCCTCAGCCCAGACGGACGAACGCTGGTGACAATCGGCACCAAGGGCGTGACGTGGATCGATATCGCCTCCTTCCGCCCCACCGGCCGGCAGCTCAGTGACTGGACGATCTGGGGCCTTGCGTTGAGCCCGAAAGGCGACCAGCTCTACGCGGTCAGCGACGGAGGCATGATCGCCGAGATATCGATGACCGGCGCGCACGCGGCGTCCACGTTCGCAGGAGCCGCCGGCCAGCCGATGGGTTTGATCAGGGTGGAGGCGGCTCAGGCTCCTTGACGGCGAGCGGTTCGTAGCCGCGGCACTGCAGCACCGGTAGGCGTGGGTATCGTGGAAACGACGCGTCAGTCTTGGACCGCTCGCACATCCAGAAAGTGCTGCGCGCCGCGGTCACCGTTCGCGAATGCTTGCACGATGTACATAGGCCGGGTTCCAAGCGGCGTGGCCTAGATCAGCGCCAGGGCGTTCAACAACCTCTGGAACGAGCTCGTGACGCCATATCGCTTGCCGAGCTCCTCCACCCGCTTCGGGTCGTCGGGATATCGATCGCGCCGGCCGGGCGGCACCTCGATCTCGAGGTCGGTGACGGGCTGCACGATGCGGCTCGCCTTTCTCAGGTACTCCGCATCCGCCGCCCGGAAAATGCCGGCTTCGAGCATCGCGCCCACCGACCCGTAGCGCCGCACGAGGTCAGCCGCTCTCTTGGCGCCGATACCGGCGACGCCAGGCAGTCCATCCGAGGGATCACCACGCAGAGTGGCGAAGTCGGCGTAGCCCCGGCCGGGAATCGAGTACCGTCGCGCGACCTCGGCCTCATCGACCTCGGCCAGGCCTGTCTTCTCGGGATACAGGACGATGACCTCGCGGTCCCTAATAAGGCTGAAGAGGTCTCGGTCGCCGCTGTAGATCTCAACTGGAGTCTCCACTCGCGCGACCAGGGAGGCGATGACGTCCTCCGCCTCGTAGTCCGGCACGCCCAGCGCGTCGATACCAACCGCCGCGAGGCACTCCATGACCACGGGCATCTGCGGCTCCAGCAACGGCGGCACGGGCTCCGCTGTCCGGTGCTCCTTGTAGCTGGGAAGCAGCTCGACGCGCCAGTCCGGACGCCAGTCCTCATCGGTGGTTAGCGCCAGCCGTTTCGGCCTGCGGTCGGTGATCAAGCGGGCGAGGGTTTCCAGGGTTCCGCGGATCGCATTCGTCAGCGTGCCGTCTGGCGCCCGCGTCGTCTGCGGCACGCCGTAGAAAGCTCTGAAGATCAAGCTCGACCCATCAACCAGCAACCATTCAGGCAAGGTGGCCTGATCCTAGCCGCTTAGGATGGCGGTGCTTTGAGGACCCTGGCAGCGCTTGCGGCGGTGGTGGTTGTCAGCTGTTCGGGTTCGTCGCAATCGCACACGCCTCCCTCTCCCGTCGCGTCCGCCAGCCCCATCGCGTCAAACCCAGCTGAATCCAAAGCCGCGGACTTTCGCATTCGACTCGATCTTCTTCTGGGTGAGCACGTGCTCATCATCGCCAAGCAGTCTTCGGCTCCGGCCAGGCAGGCCGAGTACACCAGCTACCTACTCCTGCTCACCACCAATAGCACCGACCTCACGGAGCTGGTGCGATCGGCTATGGGCGACAGCGTGGCCGGTCGCTTCGAGCAAATCTGGAACGCGCAGAACAACTACCTCGTGAATTACACGATCGGCCTGGTCACTCACAACAAGGCCAAATCGGACGCGGCATATTCGGGCCTCTCCGGCACGTTCGTACCGCAGTTCTCGCAATTCTTGAACGATGTGACGCAGATCCCGTCCAGCCTGATCAGGCCGCTCGTAAGCCAGCACATGCTCGAGATGAGGGCAATGCTGGACGACCAGCTGGCGAAAAACTATCCACGGCTTTACGCCGATCTAAGAATGTCGTACGCACATGCGACCCAGATGGGCGACTCGATCGCGCCGAGGATCGCCGGGAGGTTTCCCGACAAGTTTCCAGGCAATCTATCGAGTCCAGCCGTGGATCTACGCGCGTTACTGAACATCCGGTTACAGGAGCATTCGTACCTCGCGACGATGCGAACCAACGCCATCGCCGGGCGCCGATCAGCGGAGCAGGTGGCCGCGGCCGGCGCCCTGGTTGAGAATGCGAGCGCGCTCGACGCTATGTTCACCGACCTGTTCGGTGCGCCCTCTGCCGCTGGGTTCGACCATGCCTGGGCTGCCGGCAACGCGGCCGTGACCGCCTATGCATCGGCGCCTACCGAGGCATCAAAGCAGAGTGCGTTGGGCCAGATGAACGATGCCTTCGTCACGCAGCTCTCAGCCTGGCTGGCGGACACCACTGACCCCGGGACTGATGCGTCGAGCCTGGTGCTCGAGTCAGAGCTCCAGGCGGTCGTCACCGTCATCGACGATCAGCGTGCGAGGTCGTGGTCGAGGCTGGCGGCAGACGATAGGTCCGCAGCAGCGTCAACCGAGGTGGTCGCGGATGTCATCGCAGCAGCCGCGATCGCCAAGCTCCACGCGAGGTTTGGCTAGTCGAGGGCTGAGGCGATGATCTCCAGGCCCGTCGCGGCCTCCTCGTGGTCGAGGATCAGCGGCGGGCAGATGCGGACGGCGCGCGCGCCCGCGGTCAGCAGCAACAACCCGCGCTCGAAGGCGTTCTGGACGAGCTGCCCAGCTTGCTCCGCGGTCTTCATCTCCAGCGCGACCATCAGCCCGAGGCCTCGCACGTCGGTGACCTGGTCGTGCGTTTGCGCGATCTCGCGCAGCCCATCTTGAAGCTGCGCGCCCACCTTCGAGGCATTGGTCATCAGTCCCTCCTCGAGCAGGTCGAGCGTGGCCAGGCCGGCGGAGCAGGCCAGCGGGTTGCCGCCGAAGGTGCTGCCGTGCGAGCCGGGAGGCCAGCTCATCTGCTCAGCCCGCGCGATAAAGGCGCCCAGCGGGAGCCCTGAGGCGATGCCCTTGGCCAGGCACACAATGTCGGGCTCGACGCCCCAGTGCTCGACCGCAAGGAACTGCCCCGTCCGGCCCATGCCCGATTGCACCTCATCCGCGACCAGAAGGATTCCGTGCTTGAGGGTGAGCTCCCTGAGGCGTGGAAGGAAATCGTCGGGTGGCACCAGGTAGCCGCCCTCGCCCTGGATCGGCTCCACGAAGACGGCAGCCACGCTCTCGGGGGGAGCGACGGTGCTGAACAGCTCTTCGAGCCGCGCCATCGAATCGTCAGTGGTCACTCCTCGCGAAGCAGACGGGTACGGGGCGTGGAAGACCGATGAGAGAAGAGGGGCGAAGCGGCGGCGCTGGCTGGCCTTGGAGGCCGTCAGCGACAGCGCACCGAAGGTGCGGCCGTGGAACCCTCCGATGAACGCCACATAACTCGGCCTGCCCGTGGCGTAGCGCGCGAGCTTCATAGCGCCTTCGATCGCCTCGGCCCCCGAGTTGGTGAAGAACACCTTGGCCGGGGTGCCCGGCAGGATCTTGGCCTCCAGGCGCTCGGCCAGCTCGATCTCGGAGCGGTAGTAGAAGTCGGTGCCGGACATATGCAGGAATCGCTTTGCCTGCTCCTCGATCGCTGCGACGACCCTGGGATGGGAAAAGCCTGTGGTGTTGACTGCGATCCCGGCCGTGAAGTCCAGGAAGGTGTTGCCGTCGACATCCGTGGCCCAGCACCCCTCGCCTCGCTCCATCACAAAGGGGTAGGCGCGGGTGAAGCTGGGAGACATCGCCCTGGCGTCTCGGGCGATCAGCTCGGCGGCCTTGGGACCTGGGAGCGCGGTTTTCGTCTCGGGGGTTCGGCGCGCGGTCTTCACCAAGGTTGGGGCCCGCCGGACAAAGTCATCCTGGCGAAGGTATCAGACCCCACGAGGTGCGGTCCGCGAGGTCCGGCCGGGCCTCGCTGAGACAAGAGGGCCCGGTTGTGCTCCAATTGGGTCTTGGCAACGGGGGCTAAGACCACTTTCAGCATCCGGCCGGCGACCCGGGAGGACCTGAAGGCGGTGATGGGCATCTACAACTGGGCGGTGAACCAAACGTTCGCCACCATCGATTCCGAGCCCTTGGGGACTGAGGAGGCCGCCGCCTGGTGGGAGGCGCACGAAAAGCGCTCCAAGCTGATAGTGTCGACTGACGAAGGCGGGGTAAATGGCTGGGCGCGCCTGTTCCCTTGGAACCAGCGCGGCTTCGACATAGTGGAGGATCTCGTGTACGTCGATCCTGTCCACCACGGACGCGGTATCGGCCGGGCGTTGCTTGCGGAGCTCATAACTGAGGCCCGCGGCCTCGGCTATCGCACGATCGTGGCCAGTATCGCGACCGACAACCGGGCCGGCCTCGAGCTTCACTCTAAGCTCGGGTTCGAGGTGGTCGGGACCATCCGCGACGCGGCCCACAAGTTCGACAGGTGGATGGACATCACGCTCGTGCAGCTGGCGCTTGAAGGGCGGGGCTGAGCACCGGCATGCCCCTACAACAGGTCAACGGCCAGTGGATCAACTACGAAGACACAGGCGGCGACCTCGTGCCCATCGTGCTCGCACACGGGCTGCTCATGGACCGAGAGATGTTCGCGCCCCAGATCGAAGCCGCCAAGGTCGGCAGCCGGTTCATCACGTGGGACGCGCGCTGCCACGGTGAGACGGAGAACACCGATGACCCGTTCAGCTATTGGGACCTCGCCGACGATCTGAAAGGGCTCCTCGACCATCTCGGAATCGAAAAAGCGGTCGTCGGCGGGATGAGCCAGGGCGGTTTCGTCGCACTTCGTTTCGCGCTCAAGTACCCCGAGCGTGTTTCTGGCCTGGTTCTGATCGGAACACAAGCCGGGGTCGAGGACCCTGAGAAGGTCGCCACCTATCAGGTGATGCTTAATGTCTGGGAAGTCGACGGCCTCAACGATCAGCTCGCCGAGACCATCGCCGCGATCATCCTCGGCAACGAATGGAAGGGTCGCGCGCCCTGGATCGCGAAGTGGCGCCAAAAACCGCGATCGCTTCTTCGCCAGGCGTTTCAGACGCTGGTGAGCCGGGACGACATTCAGCACCGGCTCGGCGAGATCACAGCGCCCGCGCTGGTGATTCACGGCAGCGCAGACGCTGCGATCGACATCGAAATGGCCCATCGGCTGTGCTCCGAGCTGGCGAACTGCCGCCAGATGGTCGCCATCGAGGGCGCCGGCCACGCCAGCAACCTCACGCACCCAAAGCTGGTGAACCTGGCGATCCAGCAGTTCATTGACGACCTGGAGCTCTCCGCGCCTCAACGAGCTGAGCAGCGGGCGAACGCCATTCGAGCCGACGCCGAACGGCGGTCCGGCGAGAGGCGGGACCAAAGCAGCCCTCGGCGTCAAACCGTCGCTCCCGTGGACCGGCGCATGGCCGAAAGGCGCGCCCGGTAGCGCTTACGGCAGGACCGTCATCCCGATCGGGATCCCGGTGGCATACGCAGGCGGATACACGATCTTCATGTCGCCGACTCCCTGCCACTGCCCGACGACCGCGGCCGACCTGGTGTTCTGACCCTCGTCCAGCGCACCCGCGGCGCCGAACTTGACGCCTCCCCCGTTGATGCTGTCGCCCACAGGCACGTCGACGTTGAGTGCCGCCGTCCGAATCGACTCGGCCGTAACGGACGCCGAAAGCTGGTTGAGCACGTTGGTGAAGAAGGTCCAGCCGCCGACGAAGCCGGCCACCGCGGGAATCGTCATGCTCGCGGCGCCGTTGGCCGCCGCGTAGGTCGATCGCGCTTGGGCGAGAAGCGCCTTGCCCACAGACGACAGTGCGGCAGGGCTGATGTCGGCGTCGGGCTTGTCCGCGGCGTAGACCCCAACCGAGCCCGCGCCAAGTCGCTGGCTGAAGGCGAGCATGCAGAACGCGGAGCTGGTGCCGATCGCGGCCTTGAGCTTGACCCCGTTGCGGAGGAGGGCTTGCCAGATCGCGACTCCATCGTCGAGATAGCTGACGTCCCACAGCACGTCCGCCCGGTCGGACGCGACACGCGCGGCGATGATATCCGCGTCGTAAACGTTCGGGTTGTACTCGATCACATCTACAACGTTCATGCCGAGGCTGTGCGCTAGGGCCTCCTCGCCACCGCCCACCGATCGACCGTAGATGTCGTTCACGCGCACGATCACGACACGCGGAGTCGTCGGTTTCATTTGTGGGACGAGCACGTCATGCGTGAACGTGACCGCCATCCGGCCGAGGGAGCTCCCGGTCGCTACGGTCCTGAACACGTATTGACGCTGGGCCGTGATGGGATCGGCCACAGCCCCGGTTTCCCAGTAGATGGTTTTCAACGCCTCAGCCCTGGCCGACGCCGCTGCCGAAAGCGTGCTCCCGTAGGTACCGAGAATCGCCGGCACGTGATAGTCGCGGACGAGCTCGTCAACCGCGGCGCTTGCGGCTTGTGGAGTGGTCGCGTCCACGACCTGCAAGCGAACCTGGGCTTTTAATGCACCGGTCGACTGCGCCAGCTGAAGAGCCGCCTTGACGCCGGCGAGCTCCTCCTTGCCTCCCTCTGCCTGGGGACCGCTGAGAGGATAGATCGCGCCCAACACGAGGTCGTGGCTCTGGGTTGCCTGCGACTGCTGCCCGCATGCGACGGCGACCAGCAACGCAAAACAAGCGAGGGCAAGAAGACGGCGCATACCGGTCAGGATATCGGCTCCGGCTGGCTCCCTAGCGTTGCAGGGTTGGCCGGGGTCCCCCCGGCCATGACTTTGTCTCTTTCGACATCCAGCATGGCAGGGAGAGACCAATTCCCAAAATAGGTCCCATCCAATAACCGGAAAGAGAGCAGCGCATGCGGCGGAGCCGCACGCGCGATGAGAGGGAACCATCTGGGTTCCCTCTTATTTTTCAGGCGGTCGCGCTCACCCTCAGGTTGGCGCCGCGGGCGTCCGCGAGCTGGCGCTCAAGCTTGGTCGCCGGCGCATAGCCGTAGTTCACATTCAGAGACTTGCCGTCACCCGACATGACCACCGTCGTCGGGAGGGTGTACACGTGGAAGCGGTCGGCCAGCTCGCGCTCGGCGATCGCGTCGACCTTGTCGATTCGCACGCCCGCCAGCTTCGCGAGCGCCGGCTCTTGGTGGGTGCGGCACACGGAGCAGTTCTCGCCTGTGAAATACAGGATGTACGGCTCGATATCGCCTGCCGTTGTGGGCGCGGTCAATCCGAGCGCGCGAGCGCGCGCGTGGCGCGACCGCCAGAGCTCCAGGCCGGCGGCAGCGAGCACCACAGCACCCGCCGCCGCCAGAGCCCAGAGTTGAGTCGCCATCAGACGGTGCCGGTCGTCCCCGGGGTGGCCTTGATAAAGCCCGCCCGGCCCAGCTGGAAGTAGATCTGGCAGCCGACGCAGTAGCCGAACGCCAGGTTGATGAACGCAAGTACGGCGACCAGGAGCGCGAGCGCCATCCCCACCACCGGAAGCGGCAGCAATAAAGCTGACGAGACCAGCAGGAACACGCCGCCCAGCCCCTGCGCGAAGTTGTGCGGTTCCGGCCGATCTTGCACAACTCTCGGCCGGACAATGCCGCGCGGCTTCAGGACCTTGAAGTAGAGCTGCTTGAATAGCGCGAGCTGCGGTGCGAAGGTGCCAAGCAGCAGCACCACCGCGAGCAGCGGAATCAGGACGAGCGCCGGCTTGAAGAACGCAGAGCCGATGAATGCGACGAGCACGGTCGCCACGATCCCGGTCTGGTTGACCTTCAGCGCAGAGTGATCGACGACGCCACGGGCCGAGGTTGCCATCCCTACTTCTCGATTGGGGCCTTGATCGAGCTCCCCCATTCAGTCCACGAGCCGTCGTAGTTGCGGACGTCGGGGTAACCGAGGAGCTCCTTCAGGACGAACCACGTGTGCGCGGAGCGCTCGCCGATGCGGCAGTAGGCGATTACCTCTTTGTTAGAGGTGATGCCCTTGCCGCCGTATATCTCCTTCAGCTCTTCGGTGCTCTTGAAGGTGCCGTCCTCGGTGTTGACTGCGGTGCCCCAAGGGATGCTGACCGCGGTCGGGATATGACCCCCACGCTGGGCGCCTTCCTGTGGAAGGTTCTCAGGGGCGAGCAGTTCGCCGGAGTACTCCTTGGGCGAGCGCACGTCGACGAGGCCGGCCTTGCCGAGCTTCGACTGCACGTGGTCGCGGTAGGCGCGTATGTCCTCTTTTGGAGAACCGTGGAACTTGTAGTCCGTGGCGGGATAGTCGGGGGCGTCGGTGCTGTACTCGCGACCTTCCTTCTCCCACTTGACCCGCCCGCCGTCGATCAGCTGGACCTTGTCATGCCCGTAGTACTTCAGCGCCCAGTAGGCGTACGCCGCGAACCAGTTGTTGTTGTCGCCGTAAAGCACGATCGTCGTGTCGGAAGTGATGCCGCTCTTGCCCAGCAGGTTCGAAAGCGCTTCCTTGGTGGCGACGTCGCGGTTTAGCTGGTCCTGGAGATCCTTCCGCCAGTTCCAGCCGACGGCGCCTTCGATGTGCCCCTTCTCATAAACGGACGGGTCGACGTCGACCTCGACCACGCGAAGACCCTTGTCCTTCGCGTGCTCGGATATCCAGTCCGTGGAGACCAAAGCCTTGGTTGTCGTCGATGAGCTCAATTCCAAACCTCCCGGGAATACAAATGGCCGATTGAATGTGGATTTCGAACGAAACGGTCGAAAGGGCGCGCCTTTCGAGGCGCGAGCCTACGGCCGGGCCTAGCTACAGAAGCAGGCTGGGATTTGCACCAAGCGCTGGGCAGGCCACACGAGGTCCCGCATAGACACGACATCTTATGACAACCGGTGAGCGACGACGGCGATTCCCCGATGATTGAGGGGCTAATGCGAATTGATCTCATCAAGTACCAGGCGCTGGGCAACGATTACCTCGTTTATGACCTGCCTGGCGACCTCGACCGGCTGATCCCGCTGCTGCCCCTTTTATGCGACCGGAATCGCGGCCTTGGCTCGGACGGCCTGCTCGCTTTTGACCCGACGAAGATGAGCGTTAGGATCTTCAACCCGGACAGCTCTGAGGCCCAGAAGAGCGGCAACGGGCTCCGCATCACAGCCGCCCACGCCGTCCTGGAGCATGGCGCCGGCGACAGGTTCGAGCTGACCACCCGCGACCGCGCCAACCAGGTCCGGATACTTGCGAAGAACGGGGCCGAGATTGTCAGTGAGCTGGACATCGGACGGCCGTCGTTCCGCGCCGCAGACCTCCCGGCGCGGTTCGAGGGAGAGCCCGACCGCGTCACGTTGGACACCGCGGCGGGGCGAGTCGAAGCCATGCTCGTCTCAGTCGGCAATCCTCATTGCGTGGTCTTCGGTGAGCCCGTCACCAGGGAACGCTGTCTCGAGCTGGGGCCGCTCATCGAGAACCACGAGGCCTTTCCGGAGAGGACCAACGTGCAGCTGTTCGAGGTCATTGATCGCGCGCGCGCGCGCGTTGAGATTTGGGAAAGAGGGGCAGGCTATACGCTCACGTCAGGCACCAGCGCCAGCGCAGTGGCAGCCGCGTGCATGCGTGCGGGGTTGGTCGATGACCGAGTCACGATTCAAATGCCCGGCGGGAACCTGGAGGTTCAGCGCGGCAAGGCCGGGAACCTGATCCAGTCCGGTCCCGCTCGCCGCGTCTACCGGGCCAGCGCCGACCTGTCCGACTTCACATAGAAGCGCGGGCCGAGGTCGATAGGCGCTTGACCGCGTCGGGAAGGTCGGCCAACCCTTTGACGACCGCGTCCGCGAGACTCGGGTCGTCGGATTCGCCCTGACGGTTGACCCAGATCCGGCGAATGCCGAGCTCGCTGGCCGGGCGGATGTCGTGGAAATAGCTCTGCGCAACGTGAATCCAGGCATCGGCGGAAGCGCCGAATGTCGACTTGAACAGCAGGAAGTGCGCAGGGCTGGGTTTGTAGGCAGCGACGTCTTCGGCCGTGACCACCGCGTCAAAGGAAACAGGTAGGCGGCGCTGCGTGAGCGCAATGATGTCGCGGTCACAGTTGGTGAGGAGCGCGAGGCGCCAGCCTTCACGCCGCAGCTCGGTCAAGGGCGGGCCCACGTCTGCGAATGCCGGCCAGTATGGAATGGTCGAGACCAACGCCGTCGCATCGTCGGGCTTGAGCTCGAGCGAGAGCCTTTGGGCGACACGCCTCACGGCCTCCGTCAGCACCGCGCGGTAGCGTCGGAACGAGCCCTCGGTCTCGACCTCGGCTTCGACGGTGATGTACGAGCTCAGAAAATCCTCTCCGCGTCCGGGAAACAGAAGCTCGCCTGTGGTCTTAATCCCGTGGCGCCAGTCGATCAGCGTGCCGAAGCAGTCGAACGTCAGCCAGCGGTCTGCCACGGAAGCCCCCATGTCGGAGAATTGTCCCGGTGGACCGCGCTGACGTCGTCAACTGGCTGAAGGCCTACATGCATGCCTGGGAAAGCTACTCGCCTAAGGCGATCGGCGACCTGTTCACCGAGGACGCGACCTACTCCTTTCATCCATACGACGAGCCGGTGACCGGCCGGAAGGCCATCGTCGACGCATGGCTCAAGGACCCTGACGCGCCCGGAACTTTCAGTGCAGATTACGCACCCATCGCCGTCGATGGCGACGTGGCGGTGGTCAACGGGAGGAGCCATTACTTCAAGGACTCCTCCCGCTCCGAGCCCACCAAGGAGTGGGACAACATCTTTGTCATCGACTTCGACAAAGATGGCCGGTGCCGCTCCTTTCGCGAGTGGTATGTAGCGCCTCGAGGTCAGACCGACTGACCGACTAGTGGCCGGGCGCCCGGTACGAGGCGCCGCTGGCCTTCTTGACCGCCTGGTCCACCTCATCGGTGGTGAGCAGGACAACCGTCTTCAGGTGCGCGAGCGCGCCGGTCGTCCCGACGGCCAACGCAAAAGCTGCCGCCGAGACGTTGTCCGGCATATCGGCGACGCCGTACACGTCGCTGGTACCAAACGCGTAGTAGAACGATTCGAGCCTGCCACCAAGTGCCTTGACCGCAGCGTCGACCGCGGTTTTACGGCCGCCACCGCCTTCCTTGACCAGGCCCTTTAGGCCCTCGTGCGAGTACGAGGCTTCGATCAGATACTTGGGCATAACTCGGACCTCCCTGAACAAACGGTGGACGGCGCCGGGGACCCTATCACCCCGCCTTCGGCAGATACTCCTGGATCGCATGCGCGAGGTGCTGCATCGTCATTGACTGCAGCCAGACCTTCCCCGGACCCGTGAGTGCGGCAAGGAATATGCCGTCGCCGCCGAAGAAGGCGTTCTTGATGCCCGGGACCGTGGTGATGTTGAACTGCACGGATTCCTCGTACATGCCCACGTGGCCAGGGTGGACCCGCAGCGTGTTTCCCGCCTGCAGGTCGTACGTCACCACCTCGCCGTGCAGCTCCACCCATGCCTGTCCCTGCCCCTGCAGGCGTTGCATGCGAAAGCCGGTGCCGCCGAAAACGCCGGCGCCAAGCCGTTGCTGGAAACCAATCGAGAACTGCACGCCGGGAGTCGCGCACATAAAGCCGTGGCGATGCACGAGGTAGCCGTGGCCGGGAGCGATCTCCATCGGGAGAACCTGACCCGGAAGCTTGGCGGCGAACGCCAGCAGTCCGGGGCCGCCACCCGCCGTGTACTCGGTCATGAAGAGCGTGCCGCCGGCAGCCATTCGCCCGATCGCGCTGAAAAGCCCTCCCTGCTGACCGCCGGCCGACGTCGAGGTCATCATCTGGATCGCCATCGACATCCACGACAGCTGACCTGACTCGGCAAAGACTTTGTCGCCCGGCTGCATGTTGAGCTCCAGAACGGGCATCACTGTGCCGATGACCTTGGTTTCCACTTTCTAGCCCCCACTCAATATGTTGATGACGCTGCCGGCGCCGGCCTCTTTGCGAGGCAGGTATTCCTGGATCGCATGGGCGAGGTGCTGGATCGTCATTGACTGCAGCCACACTCGGCCTGGGCCGGTGAGCGACGCCAGAAAGATGCCGTCACCGCCGAAGAAAGCGTTCTTGATTCCCGGCACCGTGGTGATGCTGAGCTGCACGGACTCCTGGTACATCCCCACATGGCCCGGGTGGACGCGCAGCGCATTGCCCGGCTGGAGGTCGTAGGGCACGACCTCGCCGCTCAGCTCGACCCAGGCTTTCCCCTGGCCGGCCAGGCGCTGCATGCGAAAGCCGGTGCCGCCGAGCAACCCTGTGCCCAGCCGCTGCTGGAAGCCCATTGAGAACTGCACGCCGGGCGTGGCGCACATGAATCCGTGGCGGTGCACCAGGTAGCCCGCGCCAGGAGCCACGTCCATGGCCAGGATCTGGCCGGGCAGCTTGGCCGCAAAGGAGAGGAGTCCCGGACCGCCGGCAGCCGTGTACTCGGTCATGAACAGCGTGCCGCCGGCGACGGCGCGCCCAAGGGCGCCCATGAAGCCGCCTTGCTGGCCGCCTGCGGAGGTCGATGTCTGCATCTGGATAGCCATCGACATCCAGGCCAGCTGACCCGACTCGGCGAAGACTTTGTCGCCGGGCTGCATGCTCAGCTCGAGCACCGGCATCACGGTGCCGAGAATCTTTGGCTCCAACGGGTTCCCCCCTTGAAAGACGGAAGCGGTCGCGTCGGCGACCACTGTATCAGGAGGCTGGCCTGGTTCCCTCATGGTGCACATGCTCGAGCGTGTGCCTGCGGGCGGCCTTACGACCAGGATTGCGCGAGCACGCATCGCAAACGCCGACGACCAGGACCTCGGTGCGCACCGGCCGGAAACGATGTGACTCTTCGAGGTGGCGCTCGAGCGAGTTCACGAGCTCTTCCTGGATGTGCAGCA
This sequence comes from Candidatus Dormiibacterota bacterium, assembly GCA_003139695.1. Lineage (GTDB taxonomy): Bacteria > Chloroflexota > Dormibacteria > Dormibacterales > Dormibacteraceae > Palsa-872. Next base: position 119,566 of record PLJM01000012.1, read on the forward strand.
CGCCTCCGCAAACCTGGCAGACCGCATGGTGGTGGTCGCCGGTGGCGAGCTCATAGTGAGTGGGTCCTTCGCCCAGATGCGCGGCGTAAACCGACCCTGATGCGGTTAGCGCTTCGAGCGACCGGTAGACGGTGCTGCGCGGAAATCCAGGCTTTGTTTTGTGCAGCTCGGCGGCGATCTCTTCAGCCGTGCAGTGGCCGCCGAGCCGCACGATGGCGTTGTAAACCATCGTCCGTTGAGCGGTGCGCCGCATTCCCGGTGCAAGCATCAGGCGGACCGCACCACACGCAGGCTCCGATCGGCCTTCGACAGGACCCGGCAGCCGCCGGTCTCGACCACGACGTCGTCTTCGATCCGCACGCCGCCCCAACCCGCGAGATAGATGCCCGGCTCGATGGTGAACACCATGCCGGTCTCGAGCACCGTGTTCGACCGCGGGTCGAGGCTCGGGTCCTCGTGCACCTCGAGACCCAGGCCATGGCCAACGCGATGAAAAAAGTACTCGCCGAAACCTGCCGCTTCTATAACGTGTCGCGCCGCCGCGTCCACGTGGCCGGTCGTGACTCCAGGGCGTACCGACTCGATCGCAGCGTCGTGCGCTCGCAAGACCACGGCGTAGATCTCGCGCTGGCGAGCCGTCGGCTCGCCCACAACCGCCATTCGCGTCAGGTCGCCGCAATAGCCTTCGAACGCGGCGCCAAAGTCAAACAGCACCAGGTCGCCGGCCTCGAGCTTGCGACCTGACGGATCGTGATGCGGGATCGCGGAGTTGGCTCCGGACTGAACGGAGGTGTCAAAGGACGGCGCAGCGTCGCACGCGCTGATCGCAGCGCCAATTCTCATCGCCAGCTCGAGCTCCGATTGCCCTGGGCGCAGCCCCTGCATGACCTCCTCGGCGACCGAGTCGGTGATGGCACAGGCGCGGGCCATCTTCTCCATCTCTGCCGCAGTCTTGGTGCGGCGAAGTCGGCGAATCTCTGGAGCGACATCGACGAGCTCGCGCGCTCCGACCGCCGACCTCAGCGATTCAGCCGCCAACACGGTGAGGTGCTCCTTCTCGACGCCCAGCCGAGCGCATTCTCCGAGCGCTTCGCGCACCAGCGCGTATGGATCTTCGCCATCACGCCACGCAAGCACCGGCGCCTGTTCCGGGTTCGCGCCTGCCCGTTCTCGTTCCAGCGCAGGCACCACCAGGGTCGCGCTGTCGGGCCGCACCGCCAGGGCCATCAACCGTTCGTGAGGGTCGGCGCGAAATCCGGTCAGGTAAGCGATCGACACCGGACTTGTGATGTAGACCGCCTCGAGATCCTCGTGCGCCATCCAGGCGCGTAGATCGGACAGCCGCTCCTTCCCACGAAGTGGGGAGGTGTCCCCAGGATCGCTTTGCGAGCCTCGGGGCGGAGGGGCTGCAGCCTTCGTGCTACTCAATGCCGACGATTCGGACACGGTATGAGCCGTTGGGGGTCTTGACCTCGACCTCATCACCCACGCGGTGCCCGAGCAGGGCCTTGCCCATCGCCGATTCGTAGCTGACGGTGCCGACCTTGGGGTTGGCCTCGGCTGGGCCGACTATCCGGTAGGCCTCGTCGCTCCCGCCGTCCTCGCTGAACCGCACCGTGCTGCCCATACTCACGACGCCGGACGGCTTGGACGTCTCGATCAACACATGGTTCTTGATGATCGCCTCGAGCTCCTTGATCCGGGCTTCCATGAAGCCCTGGTCGTTCTTGGCGGCGTGGTACTCGAAGTTCTCCGAAAGGTCGCCGAACTCGCGCGCCGCCTTGATCTTGGCGACGACGGCGGGGCGCCGGACGGTCACCAGCTCGTCGAGCTCCTTGCGCACGGTCTCCAGGCCCTCCGGCGTGATGTGGACGTCGTTTGTCATCAAGTCGAGTCTAAGGGTCCTGCTCCGAGAGGCTCGACCGAAATGCCTGGGGCAGCGCTGCAAGAGCGATAAGAGGTAGCGGTTGGGTGCGCGGCCGTATAAAGTCGCCGCATGAGACGGCTGATGCTGACGCTGGTCATGGTCCTCATGGGGGCGGCGATGGTGGCCGGCTCCGCCCGGGCCCTGTTCGGCAACGCACTCCTGCCCCTCGACCTCGAGATCGGAAGCAACTCTTCGGCGGCGGCAGCAGTGCTGGGCATCGGGCTGATGGCGGCCGCAATCCACCCGGCCAACAACATTGCCTGGGTGCGGGCGGGGATCCTGTACGGGCTCGTCACGGTCTTCTACGAGCTGGGAGCGCATTACATCATCGGTTCGAGGTTTTACTTCGGCCCGGTGATCTTCGGAATCGCGTGCAGCCTGCTGCTGATTGCCCTCTATCCCCAGCGAGCCAAGCTGGTGCCCCCGGTGTCCGACCCGCCCACCGCCTACCGGCAACCACGCAGCGCGAGACCGGCAGCCGGGATGACGCCGTCGGCTTCGGTGCCGGTCTCTCCAGCAAAGGTCGAATAGGGTCCCGCTCCGGGGGATCGGCCGAAAGTCGCCGGATCGGCGCCCGAGGTCAAGGCGCCGGCGAGCAACGGAGCGCGCATGTCGATAGACCTGTAAGCGAGTAGCGGAGCCGGCAACGCCGAGATCGGGCGCCTAGCCGGATGAACCCGAAGGGTGCCTCGGGCACCGCGCAGCGCTGCCCATGGCATTTCGGTTGAGCCTCCGGAGTGGGATCCTCTGCCGGTTTAGTCTGCGGCCTCAGCCTTTCGGAACCAGGGCCTGAACTTCGGCCATCATCCTGCGCTGCAGCAGGGTGGAACCCAGGTAAACGCCTCCGCCAAGAATCGCTCCGCCCACGATGGCAAGCGCGGCGTGCAACAACGGCGGCGAGATCGGGGCGAGCGCCACAGCATCGTCTCCGACGATCGCCGCCACCGCCAAAGCCACGGGCGTCAGCAGCGGAACCAGCTGGACCCGCCTCATGATCGCCGGCACCGGCGGCTCGACTCTGCCGACCATGCGCTGTCCCATCACCCCGACAGAGCGCACGTGCCGCAGGTTCGGCGTGACCGTCAGCACGACGCTGACCTGGTTGCCCGGCACCTGTTTCAAACGAGCGGGAGGCACCAGGTACTGCTCATCACCCCCGCGGGTCTGGATCATGAGCATGCCCAGGCCTCTCGACGTGCTGACGGAAGCCGCTCCCTTGAGCTGACCCTGGACCAGCCTGTTCTCAGCCTTCCTGTCCTTCAGCGCCAGGCGAAAGCCGGGGCCGACAAAGCTGGCCAGCAGCGCGATCGGTAGCAGCCACGCTATGGACGCTGCGATCGCGTCAGGCAGGCCGTAGACAGGGGGCAAAAAGATCAGCAGAGCGGCGACAATGATCAAGCAGCCGACGCCGACCCCGATCGAGATGTACCCCAACCGCTGCACGAATTCGGGGGCATAGCCCTGCAGCATGCCGCCGGCCTCAACGAACCTTTCGCGTTGTCGTTTGGACGCTCCCGACGCGGGCGCAGATCCAGCCTTCGGCTGAGCCTTGGGCTGGATTTTCCTCACCTGCTGGCGGACCTGAACGCGTCTCTTCCCCACTACCGAACAAGTATGGATGGGACGAAGGTGGGATCGAGACTCCAGAGAAAAGCTACGGCGCCAGGAGCGACGGCACGACCGCAGGGATCAGAACGCGCTTCACGCTGGGGACTCCATCGTTGGAGAACGTGCCCGAAAAGAGATAGGCCGGCTCGTAGTAGCTGTGGTCGCCACCCCACACGAGCGTGTAGACCAGCTCTGCCTTGGTTATGCGCACCACCGGGATCGACCCACCGCTGGGCGCTGAAGAAGCGCCCAGAGACTGAATCGCCTGGGCGGCGGAGATAATCGGATAGGTCGCCGGATCGATGGTCAAGGGCATGGGTCCCGTTTCAAAAGCGCCAGCGGTGCCTGGGGCGAAATCCACCTGCGTCCCGTAGGGATTACCGGCACTGTCGACAAGGCTTAATCGGCCCAACCCTGGCACGTCGAATGACCGAAGAAAGTCGACACGCACCGCCGTGCCGCCAATGGTCTGGACAGCGGTTTGATACGGCCACGTTGGGAGCAGGTGATGGGCAGCCAGAATGGCGGTCGCGACCGCAACGCTGTCGCCGGTGGACTTGACAGTTGATTTCAAATCGCTCACGTTGAAATACGGCTCCCGGGGCGGCTGCGCGACGCTCGCCAGCACCACCAATGTGAAATCGCGCCCGGCGTACACGCCAATCCCACCCTGAGCCACGTCGGCGGATGGCGCGGCGCCAACCTTCGCGGCGAATGCGTCGGCGTCGGCTCGCGTCGGTTCGGTATATCGGTAAACCGGCAGAGCCGTCGCGGTGACCTGCAGGTTGCCGGCCCAGACCAGCGTGGCCGCACCGCCATACGCGATGGAACCCCCCTGGACCTGCGGGGGCACCGAGAGCTGGGGCCGTGGCACGGCTCCAAACGGAGCACCCCCTGGCGCCGCCGCTCCGTCGTTACTTATTGGCCCCGCAGCGGTGCTCGCTCCGCCGCCACCGTGAGGGAGTCTGGCCAACGTGAATACGCCCGCCGCCATCAGCATGATGAGGGCGGCTCCCGCTGCCACGGAAGGCAATCGCGATTCGCGAATGCCCTCGACGAGGCCGGCGAGGCCCTTGCGAACGCGCAGCCAGATTGGCCGGCGCGACTGCATGCGCAGCCACAGCTCCTCCTCGAAATCGGCGCGCGGGCGAGTCGTCTGGAAGGCGTCGTCGAGCTGGCGCTGCAGCGCCTTCAGCTCGAGGTCCTCTTCCTCGCTCATTCGCCCTCCTGATGTACCGAGTCGCGCAGCGCTTTGAGGCCGCGGTGATAAAGCATCTTCGCAGCGTCCTCTGTGCAGCTCATGAGAACGCCGACCTCCTCAAAGCTGAGACCGGAGTGACGAAGTGCGATCGAGTCTCTCTGGCGCTCCGGCAAGCGCGCCACGTGCACAAGCAGCGCCTTGTACTGCAGCCGCTCCTCGGCCATGCTCCCGGGGTCGGCCTCGGCGACCGGCTGGCGCTCGATGGTGCGCCTCAAGCGCTCGCGCCGGCCGTGCGCGCGGAAATGGTCGGTGGTCGCATTCCGCGCGATGCGAAAGAGCCACGCCGCGGGGCTTGTGTTGCGCGTTTCGAATCGCCCATACGCCTGGTACGCGTTCATGAACACCTGTGCGGTGATGTCTTCGGCGTCGGCCGCCGTGGCAACCTGGGCGCGAACGTAGGCATAGATGCGACCGAGGTAGTCGCGGTACAGATTTTCAAATGGTGGCCGATCGGCAAGCACGGCCGGTTCATGGTATTGGCAAGCACTCCTGTTCGGACCCAACGCACCTCGGCGGGCCGTAGTAACGCGCTAGGCGTCAGCCAGGAGTAGCCGCCCTGAGTGCTGCCCCGATTTCTACCGGGCGGTTGGTGAAGATCGAGTCAGGCTTGCAAAATCGGCACCACGCAACGGCCGTCTCGTCATCCACCGGCCAGACGCCGACGGCGCCGCCGGCCGCATGGATCTCTTTGACCAGCTGGGGATCCATGGCGCCCCAGTGCGGCGAGTAAACGTCGGCGCCGGCCTCGCGCATCATCCGCGCCGGCTCGATCGGCCGCGCTCCCTCGAGCAGGCCCAGCTGGAGCTTGGGCTCCATGCCACGAAGCACTTTGATCGACGGGTGATAGAAGGACACGACGGCGCACTCCTGCACGGCGCCAAGTTGACGCAGCATCGCCACCAGCTTCTCCTCGAGCCCTGGGTACGGGATGGGGATCTGTTTGATCTCGATCACGAGGCCGACCTTGCCCAGCGCGAGCTCGATCACCTCTTGCAGCAGGGGCAGGTGCTCGCCCTGGCCGGCGTCGAGGCGACGCAGCTCCGCGGCCGAGTGGTCTCGCACCAGGCCTTTCCCGTTGGTCGTCCGGTCGAGCGTGTGGTCGTGGATCACGATCAACCGGCTGTCAGCAGAGAGGTGTACGTCGCACTCGATGAGATCGCACCCGGCGGCGATGGCTGAGCGGAACGATCGCAGGGTGTTCTCGGGATGTTGGGCAGGGTTGCCGCGATGGCCACCAATCAAGGGGCGGCCGTCGTCGTGTGCGGCTTCGTAGCGATCGCGGATCGATTGAGTCAAGGCGCCGGAAAGTCTAACTGCGCGAGGCTGGCATTCTGGTGATTGGGACCGCGCGCACTACCAATATTTCGTTGCCAGACCATCGTTCCCTATAGTGCTAGGACATGTCCACCAACCCCGCGACCACCATCGGCGAGCTTCGCGCCAGCGGCCACGTTCGCGAAACCGTGAAGCAGGAGATGCGACGCAACCTGCTCGTGCGACTTCGTTCGGGCGAACCACTCCTTCCCGGCATCGTCGGCTACGACGAGACCGTTCTGCCGCAGCTGGCCAACGCGATAATCTCCGGCCACGACGTAATCATCCTCGGCGAACGAGGACAGGCGAAGAGCCGCATCATGCGCTCGCTCGTTACGCTCCTCGACCCGCAGGTGCCGGCGATCGCAGGATGCGAGATCAACGACCACCCGTACGCGCCGATCTGCCGCCGATGCCTCGACCTCGTTGCCGAGAACGGCGACAAGGTGAAGGTGACGTGGATCGATCGTGATCTTCGGTACGGCGAGAAGCTCGCGACCCCTGACATCTCCATCGCCGACCTCATTGGAGAGGTCGACCCGATCAAGGTGGCAGAAGGTCGCTACCTCGCTGACGAGCTGACCATCCACTACGGCCTTCTGCCGCGCACCAACAGAGGCATCTTCGGCATCAACGAGCTGCCCGACCTCGCTGAGCGCATCCAGGTTGGACTGCTGAACATCATGGAAGAGAAGGACGTGCAGATACGCGGATATCGAGTGCGCCTTCCCCTGGATCTATTCGTCATCGCCAGCGCAAACCCCGAGGACTACACATCGCGCGGCCGCATCATCACGCCGTTGAAGGATCGATTTGGGTCGCAGGTCCGGACTCACTACCCACTGACGACAGGCGAAGAGATGCAGATCATGGAAGCCGAGAGAAATCCAATCCCTGAGGACTTCGAGCTCATCTTCCCGACCTTTATGAAGGAGATGGTGGCCGAGCTCACGCACCTCGCGCGACGCAGCCCGCACATCTCACAGTCCTCAGGGGTTTCGGTGCGTATGTCGATTGCAAACTTCGAGAACCTCGCGAGCAACGCGGTGCGCCGCGCCGCACGTTTGGGAGAGTCGCTGGCGGTGCCACGCATCACCGACCTTTCGTTCCTTGCCTCATCAACAGCCGGCCGCGTGGAGATCGAGGCGCTCGACGAGGGCAAAGAGGAACAGGTGTTGTCGCGATTGGAGCGAGGCGCTATCAGCGCTGTGTTCAGCCGGCATTTCTCGGCCGGCCAGTTCGACGGCATAGTGGCACGCTTCGAAGAGGGCACGATGCTCGAGGTTGGCGAGGGCATCCCGGCGCGCACGTACACGCGCGCGATCGGGGAGCTGCCTGAGCTCGCGGGCGCGCTCAAGAAGCTGGGCTTGCCGGATCGCCCTGAGGTGAGGGCTTCGGTGATCGAATTCCTCCTCGAGGGCCTGCACCTGAACAAGCGCCTGAACAAGGACGAGGTCGAAGGAAAGGCCGTCTACCGCCGATAAAGGCGTGGGTGAGGCAGGCCTCCCCCACGGAACCCCCACCGGTTTGCAGCGACGTCTGGAGGTGTTTTGTTCTGGTTTGCTTGGTGACGGCCGGAGTAAATCCGGCCTAGAGCTCCACTCAGTCGGATTTACTTCTGGACTGAGTAGATCCAGGTGAAGCCGACTACCACAGCCACCACCAGTAAGAGGAACAGCAGCTCGACCCTGACCGCGAGACGAACCAGGCGCCTGGCCTTGCGCGTCCTCGCGCCGCACAGCTCGCAGTAAGCCGCGCCGGGGACCAGCTCACCTCCGCACCAATCGCACGCGACCTGGACCTGCACTGCTTTTCAGTATGGACAGCACGGCTCACCCGTTGCATGTTGCGTCAGCCACGAAGCGAGTCGCCCGGGAGTCGATCGGCTGCGACGGATCGACCCGTCGAAGCGCGGTGGCTGGCCGTCCGGTCCGACCTGAAAGTCCATGCCCGGTCATGGTGACCGATGCGCCCTAGGTATGGTTGCCGTTATGGAGCTCCAGGAGGAGATGACGCCGGCCGATGCAGTCCTGCTCATGAGCTCAGTCCCTGAGCGCATCAGCGACCTCGTGTTCGGACTCGACGAGACCCGACTTCGATACCGCCACGGTCCAGCCTTTCCCACCCTGGGAGGACTGATCTCCCACCTCCTCGAATCTGGCTCAAAGGTGGATGCGCTGCTGCGTCACGCGCACCTGGATGGCCTCGCCAGCGCCGACATCAGAGCCACCATCGACCCCGGTCCAGATCCGATCCGAGAGCCGCCTGAGGGCGCCCTGCAGGAAACGATCGAGGACTTCGCCAGGGTCCGCCGGAGGACCGTCGACCTGCTCCACGGTTGGGGCAAAACCGAGTGGGAGCGGGCCATCGCGGATCCGCGCGGTGGAAGCTTCACGCTGCTCGACATCTGCCGGATGGTCACGAAACACGAGATGGCCCATGTCGCGCAGATACGCAACTTGACAGTACTTTTGCCGGAACCGCAAGACCTCGGCCCCCGGCCTCCGCACCATGAGTGACCTGATGAGCGACGCGGATCCCGAAGGAAACGCAGTCGCGCCCGACGAGGGAGCAGACAATGCCCCAGGCACCGAGCAGCCGGCCCGGCAGGCTCGCCCCAAGCGCAAGCGCAAGTCGGGGCGCTCCGAAGGGCGCTCATCGCAGTACTGGATGATCGTCAGCTCGCCCGACAACTTCCGCAAGACGCGCGAGCTCGGCTATACCATCCAGGGGCTGAAGAGCCGTCATCGCCGGCGCGTGGAGACCATGCGCGTCGGCGACCGCCTGCTCTACTACATAACCGGACGGATGGCTTTCGCAGCCACCGTCACCGTCGCCTCGCCGATGTACGAGGACCACACGCCGATCTGGCGCTCGGCGCGCCGCGACGAAGACTATCCGTGGCGCGTGCATATTCGCCAGGACGTCGTCCTCGAAGATGTGGACTGGATTCCCGCCAAGGAGCTCGCGTACCGTCTCGATTACGTCCGCAAATGGCCACCCGAACATTGGACTCTTGCGTTCCAGGGACATATCCACGCGCTGCCACGCAACGACTTCGCAATAGTGGAGGATGAGATTGCCAGAAGCTCCCGCAAAAGGAGGCCACTCGCCGGGTAGCCTCGTCCGGGCGATCCGCTGGCTGTATCACTTTCACTTCCAGGACGAGCGCCGCGAGCGGCTGTTCCTAGCCTCGGTCGGCTTCCTGGTCACGTTTGCAGTCGTGCGGGCGATCACCCACATGATTCGCGCCGGGATTGGTCCGTTTCACAACGTGAGCAGTGGCACCCTTCACATCCACCATCTCGTGTGGGGGATCCTCATCCTGCTGCTGGTCGGCTATATGTGGCTCATCCAGCCGGGCAGCGATTGGCTCTCGCACGCTACCGCCCTCGCCTTCGGCGTCGGCGCTGCGTTGACCCTCGACGAGTTCGCCGTATGGCTGAACCTCTCGGACGTTTACTGGGCGCAACAGGGGCGGGAAAGCATCGACGCGGTCGTGATCTTCGCCAGCCTGTTGACGGTTGGCTTCTGGGGGTACCCGCTCATGACCGACTTTGCGCGCCTGTTGCGCCCGCGACAGTGACGCCCGACGTGTCACAAAGCCGCCCCTCACGGTGCTTGATCATTGGTGGGCGCCAACTTTGAGATGGCCTCTAAGGCCGGCACTCGGAATGCAGTGACGTCGAACGAAGACTCGTTCGAAGCGCTGTTTTCAGCCGAGTACGGCCGGGTCGCCGGTATTGCCAACCGTGTGCTGGCGGATCCGCACGAGGCTGAAGACGTTGCTCAAGAGGTATTTATCGATTTCAACCGTCTCCATTCAGCAAGTGCGCCATACGCCGCAGCGTGGCTGTATCGAGCTGCCGCCCACAAAGCACTCAACCGGGTGCGCGGCCGGCGCCGTCGCGAGAAGCGTGAGCTTTCACAAGCGATGGATGAGGGCGCGCGCACCATGGATCCGCAACACATGCTCGAGGTGAGCGAAGACCGGCGGCACGTCCGACAGGCCCTCGCCCGCCTTGCGCCCAAGCCCGCGACCGTGCTCGTTCTTCGGGCCAGCGGGCTCAGCTACGCCGAGGTGGCACAGGCGCTCGGAGTCGGCATCGGACAAATCGGAACACTGTTAAGGCGCGCGGAAGCCGCGCTGCGCAAGGAGGTCATTCGTGGCACATCTCTCTGACGGAACCCTTCGCCGCAAGGTCGACGACGCGGATTCATTGACCGTGTCGGAGAACCGGCACTACTCGGCGTGCGCCGACTGCCAGTCGCGGTACACAACGCTCGCCGATGACGCGCGGGCTGTCGCCGGCGCGCTGGCAGTACCGGACCTCAAGGTCGACGTCGCTTCGGCGTTCAGCCGGGTTCGCTCGGCGCCGGCGGCGCAGCCAAGGTTTGGCATCCGCCTGCCCATCGTGCGCCCGGCCTCGCGCCCTGTGATGGGCGTGCTGGCTGCGTCATTCGTCGTCCTCGCGCTGGTCGTGACCGCTGTCGCCGCAGGGGGCCTCTTCTTCCAGCCCAAAACCGTTCAGGTGGTGCCCGTGAGCGTTGCCGACCTTCAGTCGCTAAACGGTCTTGGCGACTTCGGCACACTGACGTGGACGACCCAGCCCGCGCCACAGCTCGTAACCAGCGCGGCAGAAGCTGCGAGCGTTTCGGGTCTGCAGGTCCCAGTTGTAACGCTGCCCAGCACCGTTTCCCATAAAGTGACCTATGCCGCAATGCCTGCCGCGGTCGGCGTGTTCACCTTCGACGCTGCCAAGGCAGCTGCCACCGCAGCCAAGGCCGGCAAGACGCTACCCGCGATGCCTGCGGGCATGGATGGCTCGAAGCTGACGGTGACAGTTGGACCGGCAGTGGTCGAGATCTTCGGCAACTTGAACATCGGAGCCGGCAACGGCACTGGCACCACAACCGCCGCCACTCCCGACCCTTCACAGCTGGCACTCCCTCAGCTGGTCGTCGGTGAGTCCAGCGCGCCGGTCGTGACCTCCAGCGGCGTGACCACGCAGCAGCTCGAGAACTACCTCCTTTCCTTGCCGGGTGTCTCGGCGAATCTCGCTGCCGCAATCCGCGCCGTCAATGACCCCAGCACCACGCTTCCAATCCCGATCCCCATCGAGTACGCGACCTCTTCGTCGGTGACCGTCCAGGGTGTCGGCGGCGTGGCCGTCGGCGACAACACAGGCCTCGGCGCCGGTGTGATCTGGATCAAGGACAGCACCGTCTATGGCGTTGCAGGCACCCTGAAGCAGGACGTAATCCTGGACATTGCCAACGGTCTCAAATAGCCGCTAGGTATAGCCTTGCGCGCGTGGCTGAACTAGCCCAGACGACTACCGCGGCCACTCCGGAAGGGGTGGCCGCGGGCTCACCTGCCATCAGAACTGTCGAACTGTCGAAGCGGTTCGGCAAGACTGTCGCACTGGCCGGCCTCTCGATGACCGTGCCTCGTGGCGAGGTCTTCGGGTTTCTAGGACCGAACGGCGCCGGCAAGACCACGTCGGTCAAGCTCTTGCTGGGGCTCATCGCACCGTCCTCTGGCGAAGGCTGGCTGCTGGGCCGGCCCATCGGGGATCTCCGGACGCGGCGAAAGATCGGCTACCTGCCCGAGCTGTTTCGATACCAGGGCTGGCTCTCTGCGCGCGAGGTCCTTACTTTGCATTGCGAGCTCGCCCCGCTCCCGCGCTCGAGCTGGAAGGACGAGATCACGAGCGCCCTCGAAACTGTTGGCCTCGCCGATCGAGCCGGCGATCGTGTGGGCACGTTCTCGAAAGGCATGCAGCAGCGCCTTGGGCTCGCCGTCGCGCTGTTGGGCGAGCCGGAGCTCGTCTTCCTCGACGAGCCGACATCCGCGCTCGACCCGGTGGGACGCCACGATGTTCGCGAGATCATTCGCGGCCTTGCGTCGCGAGGGACCGCGGTGTTCCTGAACTCGCACCTCCTCAGCGAGGTCGAGCAGGTATGCGACCGCGTCGCTGTTGTCGACCATGGACGCGTCATCGCCTCCGGCACGATGGACCAGTTGCTGAGCGGAACCACGGTCAAGGTGCGAGCCACCGGGCTGGATCGTGAAGGCAAGGCAAAGATGGCCGCGTTCGGACAGCTCGACGACGAGGGCGACCAGCTCACCTTCACAAATCTCAAGGCCGAACGTGTGCCGGACCTGGTAGCCGCGATCATCGCGCTGGGCGGAAGGATTTACGAGGTGGCGCCGCGCCAGCAGACACTGGAAGACCGCTTCCTGCAGCTGATCCAGGACGAGGAAGATAAGTGACCCACTCATGACCCCTGCGTTAGTGGTCGCGCGGCTTACCGTTCAAGAGGCTTCGCGCCGGCGGCTTCTGCTGGCGCTGGTGATCATGACGCTGCTCGTCGTCGGGTTCTCGGCGTGGGGCTTCAACAAGATCACGACCGTGACCGGAAGCGATGGCTCGGTGCTGCCTGCCGTGCAGGTCACGCTAATCACCTCACAGCTGCTGATCGTCGTCACCTTCGTCTATAGCGGCGTCCTCGCCTTGAGCGCCGCCGTGGTCGCGGGGCCGCTCATCTCGAGCGAGGTCGAGAGCGGCCTTCTGCTTTCCATGCTGGCCCGGCCGATGCGCCGCAGCGAGGTGGTGATTGGAAAGTGGCTCGGCCTGGCGGTGCTCGTGGCGATTTACGCCGCAGGGTCCGCATTGCTCGAGATCGCGGCGGTCGACTGGGCGACTGGCTACGTGCCGCCCCACCCGATCGAGCTCATTCTTTATGTCGGCTGCGAAGGCCTGGCGCTGCTGTCGCTCGGCCTCCTGCTTTCGACTCGACTGTCGGGCATCACCGGCGGCGTGATTGCGCTGGTCGCGTGGTTGATGGGCTGGGTCGGTGGCGTCGTCGGCGACATCGGGGTGGGTCTACAGAACCAGGCGATCGAGAACGTCGGCACCATCAGCCACCTGATCCTTCCCACAGACGGCCTGTGGCGCGGCGCCGTCTATGCGATGGAGCCGGACGCGGTCCTGGCGACGCTGAGGGCCGCCGGCACCATAGGACGTGCGAATCCGTTCTCGGCAGTGGACCCGCCGCCCATCGAGTTCTTGGCCTGGGTGGTCGTTTGGTTCGCCATCATGCTCGCCCTGAGCATCTGGAGCTTCCGCACCCGCGAAATCTAGTAAATACAGAGTGGAGCCCTAGGCCGGATTCACTCCGGCCGTCACCTGGCGTGCCATCTTCAAAGTGCCTCCAGACAACGTGTCACTCGGAGGGGGTACCGCGGGGGAGGCCTGCCTCACCCGCGCCCGCTAGGGGTACAGGCCGCGTTCCCTGGTGGCGCCGGCCACGCGCGACACCGCCTGCACGTAAGCCGCCATTCGCATGTCGATCTTCTTCTCGAGCTTTGTCTTCAGCACCTCTGAGAAGGCGCGTGTCAGGATCGCCTTCAGCTTCTGGTTGACCTCGTGCTCCGACCAGAAGAAGGACTGGAGGTCCTGCACCCACTCGAAGTACGACACGGTCACGCCGCCGGCGTTGGCAAGGATGTCGGGGATGAGAAAGATCCCGCGCTCGCGAAAGATCTCGTCCGCCTCAGGCGTTGTCGGCCCGTTTGCGCCTTCGACGATCAGCTTGGCCTTGACCTCGCGCGCGTTCCGCGAAGTCAGCTGATTGCCGATCGCGGCCGGGACGAGCAGGTCGCAGTCGACGCCCAGCAGCTCCTGGTTGCCGATCGCTTGCGCGCCGGGAAAACCGTTCAGCGTCTTCTCGCGAGCGCGGTACTCGAGCACGCGCTTGATCGAAAGGCCGAGCGGATTGTAGATGCCTCCGTAGTCCTCGGAGACGGCGACGACAGTACATCCCGACTCTTCGAGAAGCTTGGCGCTGATGCTGCCGACGTTGCCAAATCCCTGCACGGCGACCCTTGTCTGATGCGGCAAGCGGCCCAGGTGCTCGAGCGCGGCCATCGCACAGATCGTCACGCCTCGACCGGTGGCCTCGATCCTGCCGAGCGAACCGCCGACCTCGATGGGCTTGCCGGTCACCGACGCGGGGGCGGAATAACCGAGGTGCATCGAGAGGGTGTCCATGATCCACGCCATCGTCTGGCCGTCGGTGCCGACGTCCGGCGCAGGGATGTCCCTGTCAGCACCGATGAGGATTGAGATCTCGGTCGCGAAACGGCGTGTCATGTGCTCGAGCTCGTTGAGCGACAGCTCCCTGGGGTTGACGATGATGCCGCCCTTGGCGCCGCCAAACGGGATGTTGACGACCGCGCACTTCCACGTCATCCACATCGCCAGGGCCTTGACCTCGTTAAGAGAAACGTCAGGGTGGTAGCGGATGCCGCCTTTTGCGGGCCCGCGGTTGATGTTGTGCTGGACGCGGTAGCCCGTGAAGACGCGGAGGTGGCCGTTGTCCATCGTCACCGGGAAGTTGCAGGTGAACTCCCGCTGCACCTCGCGCAGCACCTCGCGCAGCCATGGTTCGAGATTGATGATCTCGGCCGCGCGGTCGAACTGCGACTGAGCGGTACGCCATTCGTCGGCCTCGACGGCATGTTTGGTGTCGATTGCGCTCATGAGGACCTCACATCAGGACTGATGATCGCGGATATTCGGCGTCAGGATCACAGATTGTATTGATGCAGGCGGGCAGGCCCGACCGGAAGGCCCGTTCCAGCGCAGGCCTGATCTGGTCGGGGCGCTCGACGAGCTCGCCGTACCCCCCGAGGGCCTCGACCACCTTGTCGTACCGGGTTCGGGGCCCAAGGTCGGCTGCGATGCTCACGCCCAGCAGGCTCATCATCGGGTGCTTCTCGAGCGCCCAAATACCGTTGTTGCCGATCACACACACCACCGGGATGCGGTGGCGGACCATCGTGTCGAACTCCATGGCCGAGAAGCCGAAGGCGCCGTCGCCGGACAGCAGGATCACCTGCCGGTCGGGGTGCGCCAGCTTGGCGGCCATCGCGTAGGCCGGTCCCGAGCCGAGGCAGCCGTACGGTCCCGGGTCGATCCACAGACCTGGCCGGGGGCGTTCCAGGAGACGGCCCGCGAAGGACACGAAGTCGCCGCCGTCGCCGACGAATATCGCGTCTGGATCGCTGAACCGCTCCACCTCCGCGATCAGGCGGGCCGGGTGCACGGGCGAGGAGTCGGACTCGGTCATCGTCGAGTCGCGTCGCCTGGACGCAGCCTCAGCCTCGCGCAGCTTTGCGAGCCACGAGTCGCGCTTGGGCGCACCTGCGGCCGCAGCGGCGAGCGCCGCCACTGCTGCCTTTAGATCGCCATAGATTTCAACCTCGCCGCCGGTATGCCTGCGACTGTCGTCGACATCGATGACCACGAGCTTGGCGCCCTCCGCAAAGACCGGCGGCTGCCCGAAGTTCAGTCGAAAATCGAGCGGCACGCCGATGACGAGGATCAGGTCCGCCTCACCAAGGGCCCGGCCGCGAGCGCGTGGAAAGAACAGTGGATGGCCAGGTGGGAGCATGCCGCGGGCCATTCCGTTGACGCAAAGCGGAAGGCTTGATCCCTCGACCAGCTGCGTCAGCTCCGCCTCGGCGTGCGACCACCAAACGCCGCCGCCGGCGATGACCACCGGCTTCTCGGCGGCCTTGATCAGGCGCGCTGCGTGCGCTATCGCGTCCGGGTCGGGGGACGGACCGAGGTCTGGGGTCAGGTGCTCGGTTGCCTCCGGGACGTCGGCGGCACCGAAGAACGTGTCGATGGGAACGTCCATAAAGACCGGACCGGTGCGCCGGCTCAACGCAGTGCGCATCGATTCGGAGGCCATCCGGTACGCCTGGTCCGGGGATTCGAGCGTCATAGCTTGCTTGCTGATCGTCTTGACGATGGCGACGTGGTCCAGCTCCTGGAGCGAGCCCATGCCCCACCGTGCCTGTGGCGCGCGGCCGCCGACCAGGAACATCGGGCTGTCGCCAGAGCCGGCCTGCGCGAGAGCCGATGTCGAGTTGGTCACGCCTGGACCAGCGGTGACCGCCGCGACTCCACACTCGCGGGTCACCTTCGCCCATCCCTCCGCGGCAAACGCAGCGGACTGCTCATGCCGCACATCGATGATGCGGATGCCGTGCTCGGCCGCGCCGGTGAGGATCGGCCAGATGTGACCGCCGTTCAGGGTGAAGAGATGGCTCGTGCCGGCACGTTTGAGCGCCAGCGCAATCAGCTCACCGGTGTTGACTGTGTCCGTCACTCGGCGACAGCGAACGGCATCGCCGGTGTGTTGAAAGCCGCCTGAGGCGAACCCTCCCGTCCAACGACGATGACGCCTCCGACCGCGTGCATCGCAGACTCGAGCAGCGCGATGGCGCCATTGGCGACTGCCGCCGGATCCATCCCGTGCTCCAGCTCTATCACCATGAGGCGCGCGAGCCCCAGGCGCATGAACGCCTCACCCTGCCCGGTACCGCAAACAGCGCCGAAGCGGTCGTCCGCGAACATGCCGGCGCCGGGGATCGGCGAGTCGCCGATCCGTCCAGGCCACTTGTTGTGGACCCCTCCGGTCGAGACGGCCACCGCGAGGTGGCCTTCGGAATCGCGTGCAACGGCCCCGACCGTGTCACCTTCTGCGCCGTGCTGCTGGCGCTCGCGGTCGATGATGAAGGTGGACGGATCGCAGAGCTCGACGCCATGTGATCGGGCGAATCGCGACGCCCCGTCCCCGACCAACAGCACATGCCTGCCATCCTTCATGACCTCCATCGCGAGGTCTATCGGATGCCTCACATCACGGACGGCGCCCACGCCACCGGCCCGCAGCAGGGAACCCTCCATCACGCCGGCGTCGAGCTCAACGTCACCCTCGAGGTTCAGACAGGCTCCGATTCCCGCGTTGAGCAGTGGCTCATCTTCGAGATGGCGGACGGCGGCCACTGCTGCGGCGAGGGCGCCACTGCCGATAAGCGCCCAACCCGCCGCGAGCGCTCGCTCGACCGCCGCCTGCCGCTGCGGGCGCTCGGCCACGGGCACCGGCCCAGCACCGCCGTGGACGATTAGAGCTGGGCGTGACATATGTTCGGCCTAAAGCCGAACGATCCCGTCCCCACTTGCTGGGGAGGGCGGCTCTGCTCGCGAAGCGAGCGTAGCCGGGTGGGGGGCCGGGAGCTCAGACTTCAGGCTCAGGCCAGGATTCTCGGCGCTCCAGCGTGCGGCGTTCCGCAATCCGCCGGTCGAATGGAAACAGCACCCGGCGCCCTGCGGCCGCTCGAACCGGATCCCGCCTCTCACCAAATCTGCGCTCGCCGGTGGAACGCCGCCCGTCTTCACCTCGCCGCTCGCTGCCGCGAGGCACCAAAAGATCGCGTGCCGATAGGTCGCCCTCACCCTCGTTTCTCATAGCGGTCAATGCTAAGGGACCCGATCGCGCTGGGGACGATCAGCGACGCTCTGGTTGCTGTCGAGCGCGCTCAGCTTCTCGTCGAGCCGCCGCTCCGACCGCCGGCGCTCCAGCTCGTCACCGGGGCCCATGTCGACGAACTTGGCGTAGCGCGCGAGGCGAGGATGGACCTCAGCCACGAGCCGGAACATCTCCTGCGCGACCCAGCGATAGTCGGGGTGGCCCTGCGGCGTCGTCCTCAGCTCGCAGAGGTGGTAGATCTCGCGCAGGTTGACCCGGAAGTACCAGCGCAGCCGGAAGGCAAGCGGCACCACGTACTGCGCCAGGGCCGGGCCGGCGTCGGGCTCGATCCGCCCATGGGCCGCAGCAGCAGCGTCGATGGCCGATCGAAACTCTGCTTCCATGCCGAGCTCAGCCAGGCCGGCCGGTACGTCGTAGCCGAGCGAAGTGCCGAGAAGCTGCCTGTCCTGGGTGAGCATTCGGTGCCTGTGCAGGTCGCGATAGGCGGCGAAGTTGGCGACGATCTCAAAGTTGTACACCGCGTGCTCGAGCGCGCGGGGGGGCCGCTGCCGGCGGTTGGTGCGGTCGCCAAGGATGGTTTCGAGCACGGTCGTGGCGTCTTCCTCCTGCTCTTTCCAGCCGGCATCCGAGTGGGGGAAAAGGACAGCGGCAACCACCCTGCGCTCGGCGTCGGGGTCGTGCTCCAGGAGCGTGACGCTGGGGCCCGTGCTCGGGCGACCCAGACGCTGCGCGAGGCGCGCCGTCTGCGATCGAGCCCTGGCGATACGCTCGGCCGCAGGCGCCCCATAGCGCTCATCGACTGCGCGCTTGACGAAGGAGGGAATGACAAGGTTCAGCTCGCGATGCAGGTCGCCGGCCAGGCCGCGACATTCCGCAAGCTCGCTTGCCGCCAGCTTGGTGATGAGGTATTCGAACGCGCGGCCGTTGCCATACAGGCCGAGGTTCGTCAGCGTTCCCGCCGGGAGAAGCCCACGCAGCATATCGAGGGCCTTGGCGCGGGTGGCTGACTTCCAGGCCCTATCCGTTTCGCCGGCCTCGAGGGGAAATCGCTCGCGTATCGACTGTGTCAGCGGCTCGATCAGACGGCTGTAAGCCTGGAACAGCGCGTCGCACGCCGGCCCATAGGCCGGATGCGCCAGCTCGGGGCCGCGATAGTAGAGGTGCTGGCCGTCGGGTCCCGGCCTGTCAAACCGCACGTAGCGAGTCGATTTCTCGAGCGGAGAGATGCCGATGCGGCTGTCCTCGAGGGCTTTGGCGGCCAGGGTCGAGACACGCTCCAGCGCAACGTGGGCGCCGGCCAGCTCTGCGACCGAATCGTCCCCGTAGCCGACCAACACTCGCTCGTAGAACTCCTCGGCGCGGCGGACAGCGACAGTATCGTCCGCTCCGGCCTCCGCCCCGGCGAGCTGCGCGAACCCGGAGTCGGGCTCGTTGATGAACTCCTCCAGGAGCACGCGCCGCAGGCTCTTTTCGGTTCGCGAATAGCGCGAGAAAAGGGCTCCCTTGACCACCTCGGGCAGGTTGCGCAAGGCGAAAACCGGCCGGTCCATGTTGGTGAAGAATCGGGCGAGCAAAGCGGTTTCGGCCGCGCTGAACTCGGCTGGGCTCTCGGTCACTCCGCCCGTATCCTAGACCCCGCCTGCGGGCCGGATCTTTGTCCCCGAGTTATCCACAGCCATGTTAAAAACCGCCTGCAAAACCCCGACAGAGCAGCAACGTCCGCTCTGGTCGCCCCCGTTCCGGTAGCCTCGGTTGCCAATGCAGAACACAATCAGTCCACCTTTGTCCATCGACTGGGAACAGCAATGGCGGTCGCTCGTCGGCGAGCGCGCCGCGGCCGCCGGCGGCCACAGCGACCCGGGTTACTGGGACCGCCGGGCTCCGACTTTCGCCAGGTCAACCCAAGCGCGCTCTGACGCCTTCCTGGACGTTCTTGCGCCTTACATCTCACCCCGCAAAACGCTGATCGACGTCGGCGCCGGCTCAGGACGGCACGCTGTCCCACTCGCCGAGCGCCTCGAATGGGTCACCGCGGTCGAGCCCTCTGAGGGGATGCGCGCGCAGATCCCACATCGCGACAACATGACAGTCGTCGCCAGCACCTGGCAGGACGCTGCTGTGGCGCCCGCCGATCTGCTGATCTGCTCCCATGTCCTATACGGAGTCGAAGATCCGGTCTCCTTCATCACCAAGATGGAGACGTCCGCCCGCGAACGGATTTTCATAATGCTCCGCGAATCGCCGATGGCCCATCTCGGGGCTCTGGTCCGCGATCGGATGCTGGGTGAAGGGCCTCGGCTGCCGCGTTTCAGCGACCTCTTCATGCTCCTGATGCAGATGGGCATCGCGCCGGAGGTGAAATTCACGAGCTACTCGAACCCCCAGCGATACGCCGCCATCGACGAGGCGCTTGCCGACTGCCAGGCGATGATCGGCGACCGATGGGACGAGGAGAGAGGCCGGCCGATCGTCCAAGGCTTGCTCGAGCGCGATGGAGACGAGCTCGTGTTCAACGGCGGCGTCACGCTGACCGGGATTGCGCATTGGCAACCACTGAGCCGCTGAAGTTCCGCAGCGGCGACCTCGTCATCCGGCCGGTAAGGCCGGCTGATCGCGAGCGCGTCATCGAGCTCTGTCGCGATATCTGGGACGGGCACGACTACGTGCCGCGCGTGTTCGACGACTGGGTGTCCGACTCCGGCTCCGCGTTCCAGGCAATCGAGCTCGACGGAACCGTGGTCGGGCTGCAGCGCATGCGCCCCTATGCCACGGGCCTGCTCTGGTACGAGGGCCTGCGCGTCGCGAGCAGCCACCGCCGCGAGGGCCTGGCGCGCCACATGCTGCAGTCGGCCATCGCCGAGGCGCGCGAGCAAAACTTTCGCGAGGTGCGCCTGGCGACGGGCAACCCGGCCGCTGCCAAGCTCTTCGAAGAGGTCGGGTTCGTCCGGCTGCAGGACGACAGGTGGTGGAAGGGCATGCGAGTCGAGGGCGGCGAGTCAGCGCGCATACCTGGACCAAGCGAGGCGGACAAGATCTGGGCCGCCATCGCCTCGAGCCCAGGCATTGAGCTTTGGGGTGGTGTGACCGCCGATTTCCGGGGTGCCCAGGACGTCGGCGCCAAAGAGCTTTCAAGGCTGGCCGGAATCGGGATGTTGAGGTCCGGACCGGGCGGGCGCGCGATCGTTGGCCTCCGGGAGCCGTGGGGCAACAACCTCGCGGTTGCGTTCGTCGCCGGCAAGGGAGGTGCGCTGCGAGACCTTTTGCTCGCACTGCGTTTTGAAGCAGACGCGGATGGCCTCGATGACGTTACGGTTGCCCTGCCGCGCAACCACCCGGCGGGCGATGAGCTGCGAGCCAGCGGATACGATTTCGCAAATGACGACGACACCAGCTACGTCTACGGATTGAAGCTCTCGCCATAGCTATCGGTATGTCGCCCCCACCCTGGCCCTCCCCGCAAGGCGGGGAGGCCAATAGCACAAGATTGGAGCCAAAAGCATGTCGCGTCGCTACGTGATCCTCGGCAACGGCATCGCCGGGCAGACGGCTGCTGAGGAGCTGCGCAAGCTCGAGCCGGATTCATCGATCGTGATGATCGCCGCGGAGCGCCACCCTCTTTACAACCGGGTCGCGCTGCCGAGATATCTCCGAGGCCAGGTGCGTCGCGAGAAAGTGTTCATGCGCACCGAAGAGGACTACAGCAAACAGAACCTCGACATTCACCTCGAGACGTGGGCGACCGAAATCGACACCGGCGCCAAGGTCGTGCGCACGAACCGCAACCAGGAGTTCCAATACGACGCCCTCCTGGTCGCCACCGGCGGCCGCCCGAAGCCGCCGCCGTGGCCAGGCTCGGACGAGGTTTCGCAGACCATCGGCTTTCAGACGCTGGATGACACGGACGCGATCATCGAGAAGGCTGACGCTGCCGAGAGGGTGCTGGTGATGGGTGGGAGCTTTATCGGCTACGAGCTCGCGGAGGGCGTGAGCTTCCGCAAGAAGGCAACGCTCACCTGGATCATGCGTGGGCCGTGGTTCCTCCGCTACGTGCTGGACGCAGAGGGTGGGCAGCTGTGCCGGCAGCTGGGTGAGTCCCAGGGCGTCGAGTTCATCACGTCGGACGAGGTTCAGAAGTTCAGTCGTAAAAACGGCCGGTTCACCGCCGAGACCGTCAACGGACACCACGTCGACTTCGACGTCCTCACATATGGAGTGGGCCTCGACTACTACACGGAACCGGCCAGCGGCACCGGCATCGAGCTGAACAAAGGGATCGTCACCGACTCCAGGCTGCAGACTTCGGTCCCCGGCATTTATGCGGCAGGCGACATCGCCGTCTTCTACGACCTGATGGTCGAGCGCCACAACCAGATGGGCACCTGGGACAACGCCGAGGCACATGGCAAAGTCGCGGCCCACAACATGACCGGAGAGTCGGAGGAGTTCTTTGACGTTCCGACGTACACGACCACGATGTTCGGGTCGACCCTGGCGGTGATGGGCGTGACGCCGGACGTGCAGCCCGACCTGGAGTCGGTGCGGACCTACAGCCTCGAGGAGAAGTTCTACCGCAAGCTGTTCTTCAAGGACGACAAGCTGGTCGGCGCGATCATGATCGGACCGCCCAAGGGCCGCAAGAAGCTGATCGAGATCATGCGGTCGCGCCGGCGAATCGAGCGCCCGAAACAAGAGTTGCTGGACCCTAACAACCTCAAGGATTAAGCGATGGCCTGGCGACCCGCTCGGGCTGTCGCATCAATAGCGAGAGTGCAGTAAACCCGCGGGGACGGGAGTCGCTAACCTGATCCCTACCACATGAGCCGCCGCTACAGACCCTTTGATCCATTCGAACGGGGTGGCGCGTTCGAGGGGGCGCGGGAGATTCGGATCCCACGACCTCCTCGCCGCTTCTGGGTCGGCGCCTCCCTGTTTGGGCTGGCGTTCCTCATCTTTATCTTTGCGAGCCCGATCGTCTGGTTCATAACCGAACGCCAGTGGTTCGACGCCCTTGGGTACCAGAGCGTGTTCCCGACGCAGGTGGTTCTGCAGGTCTTCCTGTTCGCCGGCAGCTTCATCCTCGCCCTCATCTACCTGGCGGTCAACGTCTACGTGGCCCTTCGCGTCCGGTCCGGTCCGGGACTGCGAGCCGTCGGCATCAGAAAGGCGGTTCTGCGGAGCCCTACTGGTGGTATCGCCCTCGCGGCCGCTTTCGTTATTGCGCTGATCCTCTCTGGCGGAGCGGGCGGTCAATGGCAGTACTTCGCGCTGTTTCTGCACGCGTCACCGACCGGAACCGTCGACCCCGTCCTTCATCAGGACGTTTCGTTCTACCTGCTGACGCTGCCGTTCCTGCACGGGGTGGCGAACTGGGCGCTGGGCTTGGGCTTCATGGCCATCCTGGTGACCGCCGGCCTCTACACATGGCGCGGGGACACCCTGGACATCAATCTGAGTCCTCAGGCGATCGGCCATCTCTCCGCCCTGCTGGCGGTTTTCGCGCTCGTTCTAGCCGGCTGGATGTGGCTCGGCCGCTACGACCTCCTCTACGGGCACAACAGCGGCATCGTGTGGGGTGCGTCATACACCGATGTCAATGCACGCTTGCCGCTGTTCACCTTCCAGGCCGGTGCCGGCATCGTTCTGGCCGGGGCGCTAATTGCAAACCTGTGGCTGAGGCGTCTATGGCTGCCCGCGGCGGCGACAGGGCTCTGGGTGCTGATGTTGCTCATCGGCCAGATCTATCCGGCGATTATCCAGAGCTTCTTCGTGACACCAAGCGCGCAGACGTACGAGCTGCCCTACATTGCAAGACAGATCGCTGGGACCCGGGCCGCGTACGGTCTGTCCAACGTTACGGTCAGCAACTTCACCGGAGACCAGCCGGTGACCGCGCAGGATGTCCAGAACGACCAGGCCACTGTCAACAACCTCAGGCTGTGGGATTACGCCCCACTCAACGCCACTTACGAGCAGCTGCAGACGATCCGGAGCTACTACAGCTTCGACAACATCGGCATCGACCGCTACACGATCAACAACGTGTACACCTCGCTCGAGATCAGCGCGCGGGAATTCAACTTCAACAACCTGGCACAGGCGGCTAAGAACTGGGTCAACCAGCACCTCGTCTACACCCACGGCTACGGCCTCGCGGCCAGCCCGGTCAACGCCGTCGTCGGCCAGGGCCTGCCGGACTACGTGGTCGGCAACCTGCCGCCCACCGGTTCCCTCCCCATCACCCAACCCGCGATCTACTTTGGACAGCAGACCAGCAACTACGCGCTGGCACCGTCCAACACGAAAGAGTTCGATTTCCCGCAGGGAACGCAGGACGTCTATACGAATTACACCGGCACCCACGGAGTCCCGATGACCGCGGTGAACCGTGCGTTGTGGTCGCTACGTCTTGGCGATTTCAACCTGCTCGTATCGCCGCAGGTGACCAGCCAGACCGAGTTGCTCTACCGCCGCACGATCATCGATCGGGCCCAGGCGCTGGCGCCCTTCTTGACCTTCGATCAAGACCCGTACGTAGTCGTGGTCGGCGGCCGAGTGTACTGGATCCTCGATGCATACACCACCGGCGCGACCTACCCGTACTCGGAAACGAGCACCTTCCAAGGCAACTCGACGAGTGGTGGATTTGACGTCAACTACGTGCGCAACTCGGTGAAGGTTGTGATCGACGCCTATGAAGGCACCGCCGACTTCTACATCGTTGACCCGACGGACCCAATCATCAAGGCCTATCAGGCCACGTTCCCGTCCCTGTTCAAGCCGCTCGACGCCATGCCGGCCGGGCTGCGCGCGCACATTCGAGTGCCCGAGGACCTCTTCACCACCCAGGTCCAGATTTACGCCACCTACCACGTCACCGACCCCAAGGTCTTCTTTGCCCGTGAGGACGTGTGGGCTATTCCGACGGCGCAGAACTCGCCGTCATCGGCTGCCGCAGCCGTGCAGCCCTACTACGTGCTTTTCCGCCTGCCGGGTGAGACGACTCCCGAGTACTTGCTGATCATGCCTTTCACCCCGCTCAACAAGCAGAACATGGTCTCGTGGATGGCCGCCCGAAACGACGGCCCGAACTATGGCCAGTACGTCTCGTACGTGCTGCCCAAGGACAAGGTCATCTACGGTCCGCAACAGGTGGCAAACCTCATCAACGAGGACACCGCAATCTCGACTGACTTCACCCTGTTTCACCAGGCTGGGTCACAGGTCGTGCAGGGCAACCTTCTGGTCGTGCCGATCGGAAACGCGTTCCTCTATTTCGAGCCGATCTACCTCAGTGCCACCCAGGCCTCGAGCCTGCCTGAGCTGAAAAAGGTGATCCTTGCCGACCAGCAACAGGTCGTCTACACCGACACGCTTCAGGAGGCGATCGACCAGCTGGTCGGCACCAGCACAGGTCCGCCGACCACCGGTCCGCCGACCACCGGTCCGCCGACCACCGGTCCGCCAACCACGATCTCCCCGGCAATCGTTGCCCAGATCGCCAGCCTGGTGACCCAGGCCAACACGGAATACGCGGCGGCATACGCCGCGCTCAAGGCCGGCGACCTATCCACCTACGCCTCTGACATGGTCCAGGTAGGGAACCTGCTGAACCAGCTGAAGACCCTTACCGGGGGTACGAAAGCCACGCCCAGCCCAACGCCGACGACAACGCCGTCCCCGTCGCCGTCAGCCAGTCCGTAGAGGGACGAACCGCACCGCAAATAGGGATCTGGACGACAGCTCACCCTCGTGGCGTTGGTAGATGCGAAGGTCCTGGTAATCGTCCTCTCCATGACCGAGAGGTATGACCAGCCTGCCCCCTGGCGCAAGCTCCTCGACGAGCGCCGCGGGTAGATCAGGCGCGGCGCATGCGACAAGGATGATGTCGTACGGGGCGGATGCAGGCCAACCCTGGCTGCCGTCCGCCACGGCGACCTCGACGTTGTCGAAACCGAGGCGCATCAGAGTCTCCGAAGCGTGCTCGGCTAGGGCCGGCTCCCTTTCCAGAGTTACCACCTTGCTGCACAGCCGGCTTAGCACCGCCGCCTGATAACCGGACCCGGTTCCGATCTCGAGGGCGATGTCGCCGGGCTGCGGTCTGAGGGCCTGCGTCATCAGCGCGACCACCAGCGGTTGCGAGATCGTCTGGCCGCAGTCGATCGCAAGAGCGCGATTCTCATACGCATACCGGCGCAGCCTGCCTGAGAGAAATTCCTCGCGAGGGATCGTGGACATCGCCTCGAGCACCCGCTCGTCGGTAACTCCATTTGGCAGCAGCTGCTCGGCGACCATCCTCTGCGCTGGCGTGCTCATCGAGTCACTCTGAGTTCGAGAGTACAATTTCAAGGCTTATTTGGCGTCGTCCGCTCCACTCCACGTTCCACAGAAGTGGCGCCGCCCCGTCCGGCAGCGCTCGCGCCTGGTCAGACGCACAGGTCCGGCCCACGCGCGCGTTGAGTTCGCCCATCCATCGGAGCAGGAATTCGCGCGCTTTCTCGATTACTACCGGATCCGATGGGTCTACGAACCCGTGTCGTTCCCGATCGGGTGGGATGAGGATCGCATCGCGGAGATGTTCACTCCTGACTTCTATCTGCCTGAACACGACATGTACGTCGAGCTCACCACCATGAAGCAGTCGCTGGTCACACCGAAGAACCGCAAGGTCCGCATGCTGCGCGAGCTCTATCCCGACGTCAGCGTCACGTTGCTGTATCGGAAGGACCACCAGCAGCTGCTCGCAAAGGCAGGCTACGGCTCCATCGAGGTGCAGAACCTTCGCAAGCAGGATATCGGCGACATCGTCATCTCCCCGGTCGAGCTCGAGACGCGTGTGCGGTCTCTTGCGACCAAGATCTCGCGGGATTACCGGGGCCGTTCAATTGTCCTGGTCGGAGTGCTCAAGGGCATCACCTTCTTCATGGCCGACCTCGCGCGCCAGATCAAGGTTCCTTTCGTCATCGACTACCTCGACCTCAAGCGTTACGCCGGCGCGCAGCCGCGCGAGCGCGTGAGCATCGCTCGCGACATCGACTATCCGATCGAAGGCCGGCACGTGCTCCTGGTCGAGGACATCGTCAACACTGGCCTCACGCTCGACTACCTGCTGTCAGAGCTGCGGCAACGCAATCCTGCATCGGTCGAGGTCGTGACCTTGCTGGATCGCCCGACCCGCCGCCTCGTCGACCTGACCGTGCGCTACGTCGGCTTTCAGATTCCCAACGACTATGTCGTCGGTTACGGACTCGACTATCGCGAGCTGTACCGCAACCTTCCTTTCATATGCACCTTGCGGTCGAGCCTGTACGAGCTCGGCGCCGCGGCCGCGACACCGCCGACAGTGAACTAGACGGGGTCGCGAGTGCCGTACGAGCGCAATGCCATTGATGCGGGCTCCCGCCTCGATCGTTTGCTCTCATGGATGGGGAGGCAGGACTTCGCAACATTAAGCGCGGGGGAACCTAGCGTGCTGCGCCAGGCCGAGGAGATCGTGATCGAAAGCCACCGCCGGCTCTACGAAAGCGAGGGTCGCGCCTGGTCCAAGCCAACGGCATACAGGTGGCTGCGCTTTGAGGATCCAATGCCGGTGCAGCGGCTTCGGGACGGCCTGAAAGAGCTGAGGGGGAAGGCTGCGGAGATCGACCCCGATGCTGTGGACAAAGTCTGGAAGGATGCCGCAAAACTCGGCTTTTCGTATTGAGGTGGGGTGTGCAGGGGTTGTGGAAAACTTGCTCCAAGCGACCTTCCTGTTTACCCTGAAGTCCCCTATGCGTTTTTCGGTTTCCATCCCGGCTTGCGCCGATCCTTCCACCTACTCGACGTTCGGTATCCTCAGGTTTACCGTACTCAGCCGCTTGGGGCGTGTCGAAAGTTATCAGCGGATTAAGGCGACGTCAACAGAGAAAAAATTCCTCATGCCTGGCAAATGTTTGTGGCTTGACAGAGAACATCAAGACCGACTATTGCGCGCGCCTAGAATGGACCAATGAACATGCGCGAAGTCGTCATCGTCGAGGCGGTCAGGACACCGATCGGTCGTCGCAACGGAAAGCTCAAGGACGTCCACCCTGTCGTCCTCGGCTCGCTCGTGTTGAAGGAAATCGTCAAGCGTGCAGGCATCACGCCGGATCAGGTTGAAGACGTCGTTTTCGGATGTGTATCTCAAGCGGGCGAGCAAAGCCTGAACATCGCGCGCAGCGCGTGGCTCACTGCCGGCTTCCCGGTCACGACTCCCGCGACGACTGTCGACAGGCAGTGCGGTTCGAGCCAGCAAGCGATCCACTTCGCCGCCAACCTCATCTCATCTGGCGTTTGCGACATCACGATCGCGGGCGGCGTCGAGTCGATGACGAGAGTCCCTATGGGCTCCAACGCGATGTCGCCGGGATCGCCATTTCCGCCCGAGCTGATAGAGCTTTACGACCTGGTCCCGCAGGGGATCTCGGCCGAGCTCATCGCCAGAAAGTACGGGATCTCGCGCAAGCAGATGGACGAGTTCGGCGTCCGCAGCCATCGGTTCGCGCACGAGGCCACCGACCACGGATATTTCAAGTCGCAGATCATGCCGGTCGAGGTGTCGCTCAATGGCAACGGCCACACCGAGCTCTTCGACAAGGACGAGGGCATCCGCGCGAACGCAAGCTACGAAGCCACAGCGGCGCTCCAGCCCGCGTTCAACCCGGAGCATTCGATCACGGCCGGCAACTCGAGCCAGATCTCGGACGGTGCAGCGGCGGTCCTGCTCATGTCGCTCGAGAAGGCCAGGGAGCTCGGCATCAAGCCCCGCGCTCGCATCCGTGCCCAGGCAGTCGTCGGCACCGATCCTGTGCTCATGCTCGAAGGGCCGATCCCCGGCACCGCCGCAGTCCTGCGGAAGGCGGGACTGGATCTGAAGAGCATCGACCTCTTCGAGGTGAATGAGGCATTCGCATCGGTGGTGCTGGCATGGGCAAAGGAGACCGGCGCCGACCTCGACAAGACCAACGTCAACGGGGGCGCCATCGCCGTCGGCCATCCGCTCGGCGCTTCGGGTGCCATTCTGATGAACCGGCTTCTTTTCGAGCTTGAGCGCCGTGACCTGCGCTACGGCCTCGAGACCATGTGCTGCGGCGGTGGCATCGGCACCGCAACGATCATCGACCGCGTCGTCGAATGACACGCCTCGACAAAACGTTCGAGTCTCTGCACAACATCCGGCCTTACGCGCTGGGTCAAGGCATCACCGCTCGCGCGATTGAAGCCGACCGGATGACGATCGCCGTCGTCGACCTTGATCCGGGCGCCGTGCTACACGAGCACCATCACGAGAACGAGCAGCTCGGTTTCGTCATCGCAGGAACCCTCACGATGAGAATCGGAACCGAGGAGCAGGCGCTCAAGGCCGGAGACATGTACGCCATCCCGAGCGACGTGCCGCACGATGCAGTGGCCGGACCGGAAGGCTGCGTGGTGGCCGATGTCTTTGCGCCGCCACGGGCGGACTGGAACAACCTGAAAAGGCTGGACCCGGCGCCCGGCAGGTGGCCCTAAAAAAGCGCGGGTGAGGGCAAGCCCTCCCCCGCGGAACCCCCTCCCGTTAGCCACCACGCAGGAGAAGGCGCGTGAGGGCAGGCCCTCCCCCGCGGAACCCCCTCCCGTTAGCCACCACGCAGGAGATGTTTGGAAGGCCCGCGCTGAGTGACGGCCGGAGTAAATCCGGCCTAGACGCCGGGCCTTGTCTTTTAAGAGGAGCTGGCGCGTAGGGCTTTCGGCAGCGGCCGAGACAGGTAGGGCGAGTCCAAGCAGAAACGTAGGGAACGGTCGGTCCAGTCGCCCTGCTGCCCGATACCGATTCGCGGGGTCGCGTACACCCGGCGGCTGGGCGCGTCGTCGTCGATGACGTAAATCGAAGGCGGCACGAGGGCCGCCCCATTCAGATCTCGGTCGATGTCGAGTGCGCGGCAGACCAGCCCCGGCCCGCCACACCGACCAACGCCGGGACCCGGCTCCAGCCCGCGCACGAGCACGGCTTGCGGCACCCCACCCTCGCGAGTCACGAAATTGAGGCAGTGGTGCATGCCGTACGTGAAATAGACGTACGCGTGGCCGGGCGGCCCGTACATCACCTCGTTGCGGGGGCTGCGCCGCCCGCCTGACGAGTGCGCCGCCAGGTCGTCTGGCCCGAGGTAGGCCTCGACCTCGACCAGCCTTCCCCACAAACGCCGGCCACCGACCTCGCGGAACAGGACCTTGCCCAACAGGTCCCGGGCCACAGTCACAGTGTCCCGATCGAAGAACGCGGGGCCCAGGACACGACCGGCCGGCGCGACCGCCGCCGGATCAGGCTCGGGCTTGGCCAATCGCACTGCGGCCCGCGTGGCGGCGCCGCTTGTCGACGTACAACGCCTTGTCCGCGACCAGGTACATCGCCTGCCAGTCCATGCCGGAGCGCCACGACGTGATCCCGATGCTGAACTGGACCGGGACCGGCGATTTGCCGGTGCGGTTGAGCTCTTCGAGTGACTGGCGCACGCGAGATGCAACGTCGCTCGCATGTCGCTCGTCTGCCTCGGGCATGGCGACCCCGAACTCGTCCCCGCCCAGCCGACCACATGTGTCGGTCGCTCGGACTGCCCGCTGGAGCTCCTGGGCGAGGACGCGGATCGCCTCGTCGCCAACGTGGTGGCCGTGTGTGTCGTTGATGTCCTTGAGGCTATCGAGGTCAATCATCATCAGCGTCAGGCGGCGTTTGTGGCGTTGGGCGGCAGCGACTGCGCGGTCGATAGCACGCTCAAACTCGGGGCGGTTCGCAAGCCCTGTCAGATAGTCGGTGCGAGCCTCTCGGGTGTGCTGGCGCGCCCGATCGAGCGCGACCGCGATCTGGTCGGCCACCGCGGCGACGAACTCCAGATCGCTGGGTTCGAAGGTCCGGGGAAGGCGGGTGGCAACAGTCATCGCTCCGAGCAGCACCCCCTTGGTCCTGAGCTCTGCGCGGATCGCGCTCCACTCGCCTGTGATCCGGTCGACTCGGGACTCGGCAGGGCCGGAGGCAATCTCGACCACCTTCACGAGGCGAGAGCGACCTGACTCCGTGAACTCCTCTTCCTCGCCAGGTTGCATGCCAAGGGTCTTGGCCAGCTTGAGCCGCGCGCCCTCGCGAACCCAGACCGCGCCTGCCTGCAAACGCAGGACCTGGAGGGTTTCGCGCAGCCCCACCTCCGCTATCTCGGCTACGTCGAGGGACCGGCCGAGAGCGCTGGCGATGTGATACAGACCGTGCAGCTCCGTCTGCCGCGCGATGTGGCGGGCTTCGGTGAAGTCGAGGTAGCCGCGTATGAAGCTCGAGTTCATGTGCTCGATCACCTCACCCAGGCGCCCCTGCGCCAGGCGGATGACCTCCTCGGAGTCCTCGCTGCCCGACACCTCCTCGGTGACCCGGGCGATCACTGATCGGCGGAATACGGAGAGCCCCTCCATCAGGGCTTCGAGTGGGATCCCCTTCTCGGCGTAGCGGCGGGAGGCTTCACGGGCGATGGCGTAGTACTCGACCCACGGGATGTGGGAGTCGGCGTTCAGAGACCGGAATAGCAGCTCCAGGAACTTCCCCGACGTCTTGACGAGCTCGTCCACCGACTCGCTTTTCTGGGACTTCAGGATCTCGGGAGCGAGCGAGCGCACCGATTCGGCGGCCACCAGACCGCTCTCGCCAGGGTCGGCCGAGAGCCGGTCGGCGAGCTTGCTGAGCAGATCGCTAGCTCGCTCCGTCATGAGGTGCCACTATAGAGTGACGCCTGCGCGCCCGCGAACCTGCGGAAGGCCTATTTAAATAAGGTGTATGAGCATGGCTACAGCCACACGGGGATCTTTCGGCAAGCTGGAGGAGATTCTGGGCGAGGACGCCCGCGGGCTCCTGGAGCACAAGTGCGAAACCGTGCCCAAGGCACAGCTTCACCTGCCCGGCCACGACTTCGTCGACCGCATATGGAAGGACAGCGACCGGCCGACGCGGGTGCTGCGGAGCCTCCAGTCGCTCTTCGAGCACGGCCGCCTCTCGGGCACGGGCTACCTGTCGATCCTGCCCGTCGACCAGGGGATCGAGCACACCGCGGGAGCCTCCTTCGCCCCCAACCCGATCTACTTCGATTCCGAGAAGATCGTCGAGCTCGCGGTCGAGGGCGGCTGTAACGCCGTGGCCTCGACGTTCGGCGTCCTCGGCTCGGTGGCGCGCCGCTACGCTCATCGCATCCCCTTCATCTGCAAGATCAACCACAACGAGCTCCTCACCTATCCGAACAAGTACGACCAGATCCTGTTCGGAACCGTGAAGGAGGCGTACGAGATGGGTGCCGTGGCGCTGGGCGCCACCATCTACTTCGGCTCCGCAGAGTCGGATCGCCAGCTCCAGGAGATCGCGGTCGCCTTCGCCAGGGCGCACGAGCTGGGGATGGCGACGATCCTGTGGTGCTACGTGCGCAACAACGCCTTCAAGAAGGATGGCGTCAACTACGAGACTTCGGCTGACCTCACCGGCCAGGCCAACCACCTCGGAGTCACCATCCAGGCGGACATCATCAAGCAGAAGCTGCCCGACACCAACCGCGGCTTCGAGGTGCTCAACTTCGGCAAGACCTCTCCGATCGTCTACGACAAGCTCACCACCGACCACCCCATCGACCTCTGCCGTTATCAGGTGGTGAACTGTTACATGGGCCGCGCGGGCCTCATCAACTCGGGTGGGGAGTCACACGGGGCTTCCGACCTCAAGGAGGCCGTCCGCACGGCTGTCATCAACAAGCGTGCCGGCGGCATGGGATTGATCAGCGGGCGCAAGTCATTTCAGAGGCCGATGAAGGAGGGCGTCGATTTGCTGCACGCGATCCAGGACGTTTACCTGAACCAATCGGTCACCGTCGCCTGAAGGCGGCAAACGACCACCCATGCGGCTAGCTTTTCTGGGGACCGGCGCGGCATTCTCCCCGGAGCGCTATAACGGGGCGGTGGTCGTGGACGGGCGCATGCTCCTGGACGGCGGAGCGCCCCTCCTCCCTCACATGCACCGCTGTGGGGTGGATGCCGGCGCCATCGAGGCAGTTTTTCTGACCCACTTCCACGGCGATCACACGCTGGGATTGCCCCCCTTTGTTCTTTACCGCATCTTCGTCGACCCACGACCCATCACCTTTGTCGGCCCGGCGGGCCTGGCTTCGAGGTTGGAGGCTCTGTGGGAGGTGAGCTGGGGACAGGACTGGGGGCTCGCCATGAAGGATCGTTTCAACGTCAGGTACGAGGAGGCCAAGCCATCCGGCGCGGTTGGGGGCTACAAGTACGAGTCGATCAAGCTGGATCACGGCACCAGCGGCTCGAGCGGCTACCGGATCAACGTCGGCGGCAAGATCCTGGCCTACTCCGGCGATACCGAGGCGACAGCGCCCCTCGACGAGTTGGTCGAGGGCGCTGATGTGGCGATCGTCGAGGCCACTGGCCCGGGGGACGTGTTCAGCCATATGAGCTGGGAGGCCGCCATCGACCTCAAGGCGCGCCACCCGAAAACGCGTTTCATGTTCAACCACCTCTATTCGGGCACCGTCGAGGGGGCGGTGAGCGACCTCGAGGTGGTCGAGGTCTGAGCCCTCGGACCGTCGCCGGGACGTTGGTGGGGGTGATCGCAGGCAGCATCGTTTTCGCCTTGTTCATCGGCCTCGGCCTCACGCTGCTGAATCGCGTGGCCAGCCCGCTGCCGATCATCATCCTGGCCATCGCCGGCGCCTACGCAGGCTGGCTCGTCGGTGTCATCGCCTTTGGCTCGGTGCGCGGAGGCCCTGACCAGCAAGCGCCAGAGCAGGAAAAACACGAATGAGCCCAGATGTCGCAAGCATTCGGCCCCTGCTCGACAAGCTTGAAGTGAAGCCCGGCGCCAAGGTGGCGATCGTCAATCTCGATGACGACAGCTTCGTCGCCCTTCTTCGCACGCGGACCCAGGACATCGTCAAGGGCAAACCAGCGAGCCCATCCGACCTGGTGTTCATCGGCGCCGAGACGCCGGACGACTTGCGCAGGATCGAAGCGTTGAAGGACTGGATCGAGCCCAACGGCGCGATCTGGGTGGTCAGAACGAAGGGAGGACGCGGCTCGCTTCGCGACACTGACGTGATTGCAGCGGGGCTGGCCGCGGGCCTGGTCGACAACAAGATCGCAAGCTTCTCGGAGACCCAGGGGGCGATGCGGATGGTGTTCCGCGTCAGGGATCGGCCGCGCGTGGCGCGACAGCAGCGAGCCGGCGTGGCGCGCAAGCGCGTGACGGCGACCACGCGCAAGCGAGATTTAAATTGACGTTGCGCATCCGCGCCGCGCAACCCGCTGACGTGCCGGTTATCGCCGACTTGATCCGTCAGCTTGCGAAATTCGAGAAGCTCGAGAAGGAGGTCGTCCTGACCGAGGAGCTTTTGGTGATTGGGCTCTTCGGTCCGCATCCATACGCGGAGACCGTGATCGCAGAGGAGGACGGTCAGCCGATTGGCTTTGCGCTCTTTTTCCACACGTTTTCGACCTTTCTCGCACGTCCGGGCATTTACCTCGAGGACCTGTTCGTGCTGGCGGAGCATCGCGGACGTGGGGTGGGCCGAGCGTTGCTGGCGCATCTCGCTCACCTCGCTGTGGAGCGTGGTTGCGGCCGGCTGGAGTGGGCGGTCCTCAACTGGAACCAGGAAGCGATTCGTTTTTACGAGCGCCTTGGCGCGAGGCCGAACTCGGAATGGACCGTCTACCGCCTGGCTGGCGAGGCCCTCGGCTCGCTTGGACGAGAATAGTCAACAGATGGAAGTGCTGCGTCCGAAGAAGCTCGACACCCATCCAGGAGCGGGGATCGTGTCGTGGGCACAAGGCCAGCTCGAGATCGCCAGCTCGATCCTCGACAACCCAGGCGGAGGCCTTCTGTTTGCCACGCAAACGATCGGCCAGGTCAAGGCCGGGCTGCACGAGCGCGATTCTGAGCGCTGGCAGGATGTCGTCGCGTTACTGGATCGCGCCGAGGACGCGGCCGTCCGCCGCGAGTTTGACTCTTCACGCCGTCTTGTTGGTGAGGCCCTCACCAAGCTGGGCTCCCGCTAGCTGCTGTCCCTTCTTCCGGTCACCAGATGACGCTAGCCCAAGCGCTGTTCATGGGGCTTCTGCAGGGGGCGACTGAGCTTTTCCCGGTCTCCTCGCTCGGTCACGCGGTGTTGATACCGAGCCTCCTGCATTGGAGCTTCAAACAATCCGACCCGTCATTCGTTCCCTTCCTAGTGCTGCTCCACCTCGGCACTGCGGGGGCGTTGCTGGTGGTCTATCGCACACAGTGGGTGGAGATCATCAAGGGCTTCTTCACCGCGGCAGTGCGAGGCCGGATTGAAAAACCGTCCGAGCGCCTCGCGATGCTGCTCCTGGTGGGGACCATACCGGCGGGCATCCTTGGAGTGTTCCTCGAGCATCAGCTCAAGAGTCTTTTCGCGAGCCCCAAGGCCGCGGCGATCTTTCTGATTGTCAACGGCCTTCTCATGCTTGGCTTCGAGGCGCTGAGGCGTCGCGCTGAAGCGCGGGTTGCCCCCGCTGCCAAGACACGAGTCGAGCAAGAGGACAGCTTTGCCTCCGCGGAGCAGATCAGCTTCAAAGCCGCGGCGTTGGTTGGCGCGTGCCAGGCGCTCGCGCTGCTGCCCGGCATCTCCCGATCGGGGGTCACCATCGGCGGCGGCCTGGTGGCGGGTCTCCGGCACCAGGAAGCTGCACGCTTCTCGTTCCTGCTGGCGACCCCCATCATCGCCGCCGCCGGCGTGCTCGAGATCCCGCAACTGCTGTCGAGCACGGTGCCCCTTGCCGAATATGCGGCGGCGGCCGTCCTGGCGGGAGTGGCGGCCTACCTCAGCGCTCGCTTCCTGCTGCGGTATTTCCGGTCAGGTCGGCTCGACCCCTACGGTTGGTACTGCGCCGCGGCAGGGGCCATCAGTCTCGCTTTGCTAACCTTCCGCCCATGAGAGGAAATTCTTTGGCCGTCGGCTTCGTCGTCCTCGCTGTTGTCTTTGTGCTTCTTGCAGGTCTCTACTACGAAGGCGTGTTGCAGATTTTTGTCACCGACCCGCATGCGAAGCATCACACCACCCACGCAATCCTGTTCAGCGTGCTGGCAATCGCCAGCTTGATCGCCGCGAACTTTGCACGATCGAAGAGGACCGCCTAAAACAAGAACCGCTCAGCCTGCCAGACGCTGGGGGACCTGCCTGCCCGTCGCGTCTTTCTCCCCTACGTGCACGTCCTCGTGATAGACGGCCTCGGCATTGACATTCCACGGGTCGTAGCTGGAGCCGGTCGCGATGTTCTTGGCAACCAGCAGCGCCGTCATCATCGAGTGGTCCTGGTTGTTGTACTTGTGCATTCCGTTTCGGCCGATCAGGTGAAGGTTGGTGAGCTGGGTACGTAGGTAGTCGCGGACGACATCCACATGCGCCTGATATGAGTCGTCGTAAACCGGATACGCCTTCGGCTGGCGGACCACGACTCCGTCAAATACCTGGTCCTGCGTGCATATGCCGAGCTGAGCCAGCTCACTGGTCGCGAGCTTGATGAGCGTCGCATCGTCCGAGGTCCACATGCCATCGCCCTCGAAGCAGAAATACTCGAGGCCCAGGCATGTCTTGGCCTGGTCGGGCACCATGGCAGGACTCCAGTTTTTAAAGTTCTGGATGCGTCCGACGCGCACGCTCGGGTCGTGAATATATATCCAGTTGTCGGGAAAGACGTCGGCTCGATCGATCATCAGCGCGACGCTGATGAAGTCCCGGTAAGACAGGCTGTTCGCCGCCTTCTGCACTGCATCGGGAGGCGGCGGCTGGAGGCGCGCGATCAGCTGGCGCATCGGAATGCTCGAAAGAAAATCGGTGCCGGCGTGCTCCGTGACCTCTCCTGAGGTCGAGCGCGTGGTCACCGATCGCACGCGTCCGCGATCGTGCTTGATCTTCTCGACGGCCTGCCCGAACATCACCGGCTGGCCTTTCTCTTTGCAGATCTCGGCCACGCGCTCCCACATCTGTCCCGGCCCGAGACGTGGGTACCGGAAGCTGTCGATCAGCGTGGTGACGATATCGTCGCGATGGGTCGGCTTGCTGTGCGGGAGCAGCATGCTCTTCACGAGCAGCCACATGTCAAGGCTCTTGATTCGTTGGGCTGCCCAGTCGGCTGAGAGCTCTGTCGTCGGGATACCCCACACTTTCTCCGTATAGGTCTTGAAGAAGATGCTGTACAACCGCCATCCGAACTGGTTGCGGACCCAGTCCTCGAAGCTCCGCGGATTGCGGATCGGAAAAAGGCGTGCGCGTGAATAGCTGGCCATGCACCGCGTCGCCTCGATCAAGCCCAGGTTCCAAAGCGCGTTGAAAGCTTTAAGCGGGTAGGCGAAGAAGCGCCCGCGGTAGTAGATCCGCGAAAGCCGGTCTCGGGTGAGCATCTCGGCGCCCAGGATCTCAGTCCAGAGGTCTTCGACCTCCTGGTTCTTAGAAAAGAAGCGGTGCCCACCGATGTCGAAGCGATACCCCTTGTGCTCGACAGTGCGGGCGAGCCCGCCGACGTAGCCGATGTCCCTCTCGACCACCGTGATGGGGATCTCGTGCTTCATGAGCTCGTAGGCGGCCGTCAAGCCCGCCGGGCCGGCGCCCATGATCACGACCTGCCGGCGATCGTCCTCGACTGTCAAAGTGGCCACAGGGTATCAACGGTCTTGACGAGGCTCCGGTTCGGAACCTGCGCTACTGCAGCGAGCAGGCCTAGTTCAGCGGGCCCTTGCTCCGAACCTCGTCGACCTTGACCAGGGCGTCGCGAAGGCCGCGGATCCAGTCAGCCTGGTGCATGCCCACCAGCCTCACGCACCACGCAAGGGCGTCGCTGCGGCTGCGTGCCACCCCGCCGGCGACCAGGGTGTCGAGGATCGAGCGCTCCGACATCCGCAGGCGGGTCATGACCGGGACGCTCAGGGTGGTGAAGATCTTGGTCTCGTCGCCGCATCGAGCTCCCCAGGCGACCTTCCTCTTGAAGTGGCGTTCGGCCTCCCGCGCGATCTTGACACGCTCCTCGCGAGTCTCCTCCCGAAACCGGTCGATCCGCGCTGACCGGGCGGCCGAGCGGCCATCGGCTGACGTACCTTTCGCGAGCTCGACATCGGGGAGCATGCCCAGAACCAGCACCTCATCGCCGTCAGCGGACACCTCGGGCGGTCCGACGAACCACGTTTTGGGCAGGCGGCCGGCAAACCAGGAGCCTAAATCCTCAGCCATCGATTACATCATTACCTCTCGGCGCGCCGAACGCAACCTCGACCGGCAGCCGTTCGCTAGGCGGCCACCTCCAACGGCTTGGGGCCGAGTAGCTCGAGTGCGGCCAGCACGATCTCCGTCTTGTAGTGCTTCAGGCCGGCCGTGTCGGTCCACGTTCGTGTCCTCAGGCGACCTTCCGCGTACAACAAACGACCTTTCCGCAAGTACTCGCCGGCGAACTCCGCTCGCTTGCCGAACACGACGAGGTTGTGGAATTCCGTCTCCTCCTTGCCGTTTCCCTCCTCATCCTTCCCTGCATACGTGTTCGTGGCCAGCCGCAAGTTCGCCACGTACACGCCTTTAGGCGTGGCCTTGACCTCCGGGTCTGCCGCCAGGTTGCCGATCAACTGCACTTTGTTGAGCACTTCCGATCACCTCCGTTTGATTGACTGCAGCGTAGGTAGGTCGCTTTGTGCTGCCCACCCAGGTTGTTAAGACGCGAGCCACGCGACGGGATCGATGGCGCGGCCGTCGACCTGGACCTCGAAATGGAGGTGGGCGCCAGTCGCCAGGCCAGTCGCCCCAACCGCCCCGACGACCTGGCCCGTCACGACGAGCTCTCCTTCGTAGACCTCAGCTTTCGACAGGTGGCAGTAGAGCGCTCGAACGTGACTGTCCGACGACACGGCCACATAAAGTCCTGCGCCTCCCGGGTCGAATCCAACGCTGGCCGTTCCTGCATCGGCGGCGTGTACCGGGGTGCCCTCGCGCGCCGCCAGGTCGACACCTGTGTGCACGTGATGGCTGGGGCAGTAGGGATCGAACGGTTCGAGGACCAATGTCGAGCAGCCGAACGGCTGGGTCATCGCAGCGCCGGGAACGATCGCAGTGAGGGCAAGCTTGTCGTGGCTGGTCACTCTCGAAGCGCCGACCACCCAGATCAACATCGCGGCGAAGCAGATACCGGTCACGCGCAACCAGCCCATCAAGCAGCCTTTGCGATGACGTGCTGCAGTCCGTGCAGCCCCGAGGTGAGCGCCGACTCCAGCTTGTGCGCCGTCTTCTCGGCGCCGCCCAGCGCCCCTGGCACCTTGAACACGATCAGCAATGACGCGAGGGCGAATAGGTGGTGAACTGGCGTGTGTCCTCCATTCTCGAGACCGAATCCGATTGCGAGCACGAACAGCTGGGCAGGCTGCATCAGGAGGTTTGTCACGAATAAGGAAGCCCACTGCTTGGCCAGGTAATGCGTGTCCGGCAACGTGAACAGCAAGCCGGCGATGGGTGCGGTGATCGCCAGAACGATGAGGATCGCGTACCGGACGAGGTAGGCGACGGCGAGAACGTCGTAGCCGGCCACCAGCGCCCCGGTCGTGATGAACTGCCAGATCCCGTGCGTCTGGTCGAGGCGATAGTTGTCCCACCACGTATTCCAGTTGGGGATGGTGCCGAAGCTTTGTATCGCGTCACACGCGACATTGCTCGCGTGGACGGCGAGCTGGAACAAAGGCAGCGAAAAATTGATTAGGAGGGTTCCCATCAACAGCCGCGGAAGGAGGGCCCGGACGGTGTACTGAGTTTTAACGCCGTGGCCCCACATGAGCTTGTAGCAAGCCACAACCACGACGAGGACCAGGGCCGAGTCGGCCACCAGTTGTACCGCGGGCTCGAAGCGGTGAATCGTAACGTTGGAGATGAAGTCCTTTCCGGTTTCGAAGTCGGTGGTGTGCAAGATGAAACCGAACCAGACCTTGAGCAGCAGGCCGAGGCTGTCTTGCAGGAGTGACGCAAGGACCTTCTCGGGGTGGACCAACGGCCACAGCACATCTCGTAACTGCCCGACGGCCTGAACGAGCGACGGGATCCAATCCATTTTGTCAGTGGGTTGACGTCGGTACGGAGCTGGTCAGGATGGTCACCAGCGCGCCCGCCACCTCAACACCGATGGTCCCGACAACAATTCGCTGGATCCATTGCTTGGCCTCCAGCGCGGACTTCGCCTCCACCGAGGTGATCTTCCATAGGAACGCAAAAATGAAGGCCAAGGCGCCAACGGATCCGACGAGAGCTTGACCGATGTGCGTCCAGTTCAGGATCAAGTTGGTGATCGGCGTGACGTCAGGTGTACCCGATAGAAAAAGCATGTTGACCTCCAGCGTTTTGCGCCGGAGGTTAGGGGCCCAGCGAGCCGATAGGAACCCTGGCCGTTAAGAGCTGGTAGGCAATCGAGGAGGCTCAGCTGACATAGATAACGCCACCAATGAGCGCGAATGCTGTGCCTCGCGCGACGGACCGCCAAGGGCGCGGCTGATGACGCCGGCCCAGGTCTGAACCACCGCACGAACGCCGGCCGGCCAAGAAACGGCGCCAATGGACTTAACCTTGATCTGTGGCGAAAAAACTCGCCGAATACGAGGCGAAGCGCGATTTCAAGCAGACTCCTGAACCCGGCGCCAAGGTCCCCCGCAAGGAGACTAAGGCGTCGCGGTTCGTGGTCCAGGAGCACCACGCGCGAAGTCTGCACTGGGACTTCCGGCTCGAGCGCTATGGAGTGCTTGTCTCCTGGGCTGTGCCGAAAGGGGTCCCGGCCGACCCAAAGAAGAACCACCTTGCCGTCCACGTCGAGGACCACCCGGTCAGCTACATCGACTTCGCCGGCGAGATTCCGGCGGGGGAGTATGGCGGGGGCCAGGTCTCGATCTGGGACCGGGGCACTTACGAGACGGAGAAGTGGTCCGACCGTGAGGTGATGGTGGTCCTGCACGGCAAGCGCTTGCAGGGTCGCTACGTGCTCTTCCGAACCAACGGCAAGAACTGGATGATCCATCGCATGGATCCGCCCCTGGATCCCGAGCGTAAGCCGATGCCGGAGCGCATCGAGCCGATGATGGCCAAGCTCGCCACGGCGATCCCCAAGCCGGAGTCCCCCTGG
Source organism: Candidatus Dormiibacterota bacterium (assembly GCA_003139695.1). Lineage (GTDB taxonomy): Bacteria > Chloroflexota > Dormibacteria > Dormibacterales > Dormibacteraceae > Palsa-872. Next base: position 160,209 of record PLJM01000012.1, read on the forward strand.
GGGTTTGAGTTCAAGTGGGACGGTATCCGCGCCCTCGCTTACGTCGAGGGCGGACGGGTGAGGCTCATGAGTCGCAGCGGCGAGGACGTGACCCCTCGATATCCCGAGATCCACGCGATGGGCCGGGCGCTTGGTTCAAGTGAGGTCATCCTCGATGGCGAGGTGGTCGCCCTCGACGAAAAAGGACGGCCGAGCTTCGAGGAGATCCAGCAGCGGATGGGACTGACGTCGGAGTCCGAGGTCCGCCGCAAGATGAAGCTCGTCCCGGTGACCTACATGATTTTCGACCTGCTCTGGCGGGACGGCCATTCGCTTCTCACCTACCCCTACGCGGAGCGGCGGCGTCTCCTGGCCGAGCTCAAGCTGTCAGGCGCCTCGTGGCAGACCCCACCCTGGGAGAAAGGCGGCGGGCAGGCGATGCTCGAGGCGAGCGCGAAGTCTGGGCTGGAAGGCGTGATGGCGAAGAAGCTGGACTCACGTTACGAGCCTGGCCGTCGCAGCGGCGCGTGGCTCAAGGTGAAGAATCGGAACCGCCAGGAGCTGGTCATCGGGGGCTGGCTCGAGGGTGAGGGCAAGCGCCGCGGCTATCCTGGTGCGTTGCTGGTCGGCTACTACGACAAGGACAAGAAGTTTGTATATGCCGGAAAGGTCGGCACCGGTTTCAGCGACGCGATGCTCGAGAAGCTGGCCGCGCTGATGAAACCCCTGGAGCAGGCGAAGAGCCCATTTGATGTCGGCTCGCCTCCAAAAGCCTCGCGTTTCGTGGAGCCCAAGCTGGTGGCGGAGTTCGAGTTCGTGGAGTGGACACGGTCCGGCCAGCTGCGCACACCTTCGTTCAAGGGTTTGCGCGCCGACAAGCCGGCAAGCAAGGTGGTGCGCGAAGGTGGCTAAGGAAACGGCGGTCGAGGTCAAGATCGAGGACCGCGTTCTCAAGCTCACCAACCTCGAGAAAGTCCTGTACCCCGAGGTCGGATTCACCAAGGCGCAGGTCATCGATTACTACACGCGGATGGCGCCGGCGATCCTCCCACACACCCGTGACCACCCACTGACGCTCAAGCGGTATCCCAATGGGGTCGACGCGGAGTTCTTCTATGAGAAGAACTGCCCCAAGCATCGTCCGCCCTGGGTCGCGACGGCAACTGTGTGGAGCGGGGGCAACAACCGCGACATGTACTACTGCCTGTGCAACGACCTGCCGACGCTGGTGTGGCTGGGCAACCTGGCCACCCTCGAGTTCCACACCTCGCTGTCATTGGCCAGCAATCTTCCGGAGCCGCGCACGATGGTCTTCGACCTGGACCCAGGGCCGCCGGCGACGATCGTCGAGTGCTGCAGGATCGGCCTCATGCTGCGGGATCTTTTCGCGGAGCACGGGCTCGAGAGTTGCGCGAAAACCTCCGGCTCAAAAGGGCTGCAACTTTACGTTCCGCTTAACACGAAGGTCACGTATGTCGAGACGAAGGTCGTGTCGAAAGGGCTGGCCCAGCTGTTCGAGGAACGCCACCCGGAGCTCGTGGTCCACAAGCAGCTCAAAGAGCTGAGAACGGGCCGCGTGCTGATCGACTGGAGCCAGAACGACCAGTACAAGACGACAGTCAACGTCTATTCGCTGCGGGCTCGCCAGCGCCCCACGGTGTCGACCCCGGTGTCCTGGGCCGAGGTTGAGAAATGCTTCAAGGCCGGCGACCCGAGCCTCCTGGTCTTCGATTCCGACCAGGTCCTGGCCAGGGTGGCGAAGCAAGGCGACCTGTTTGAGCCAGTGATCAAGAAGAAGCAAAAGCTGCCCAAGTCGCTCGTCGAGGCGACTGGGGGAGCCGATGCGCTCGAGAAGATGGCCAACCGCCGTCACAGCACCGGGGGACGGTTCCGCAAGCCACCGGAGAAGTGACCCGCCCCCGAGTCGTGATCGCAGGTGCGGGCTTTGGCGGTCTCACCTGCGCCAGGGCGCTGAAGCGTGCAGCCGTCGACGTGCTGATCGTCGACCGCAACAACTACCACCTGTTCACGCCACTGCTGTACCAGGTGGCCTCGGCCCTGCTGGATCCCGGTGAGATTGCGCGACCGGTTCGCTCGCTGATCCGGCCGCTCGCCAACGCCGATTTCAAGCAGGCGGAGGTGACCGGGGCCGACCTCGATGGGCGAAGGCTGCTCACGGATCGTGGCGAGATCCCATACGACTACCTCGTTCTGGCCACTGGCAGCCAGAGTGACTACTTCGGCAACGCGTCGCTCGCCCGGCACGCCTACGGCCTCAAAGATCTCGAGGAGGGGCTTGCGTTGCGCAACCGCATCCTTTCGCAGTTCGAATCCTCACGCTGGGCGACCGACGCTGAGCAAAGGCGCGTCCTGTTGACGTTCGCCGTGGTGGGCGCCGGGCCCACTGGCGTCGAGCTCGCAGGTTCGCTGGTTGAGCTGATCCACCTCGTGCTGCGCAAGGATTACCGAGACCTCGATCTTGGCGAGGTGCGTGTGCTTCTCTTGGAAGCGGCCGCTGCCCCCCTGGGCACATTCGTGCCCACCCTCCGCGAGGCGGCGCGAAAGTCGCTCGAGAAAAAAGGCGTCGAGCTCATGCTGGGTGCGAAGGTCGAATCAGTCGATGAAAGTTCGATAAAGCTGGTGGGCGGCACCCAGATCGCTGCCGGCACCGTTGTCTGGACAGCCGGCGTGCGTGCCTCCGACCTGGGCCAAGGCCTCGGAATCGAGCTTGGGCGGCAGTCGCGAGTCAAGGTCGAACCGACCCTTCAGGTGCCCGGCCACCCCGCTGCATTCGTCATCGGCGACCTCGCCGGGGCCTCCGTCGAGGGAGCGACGCTGCCCATGCTCATCCCCGTCGCGATGCAAGAGGGCAAGCAGGTCGCGGCGACAATAGCCGAGCTCGTCCGCAACGGCGGGGCGAAAGTCTTCCGCTACAAGGATCCCGGCATCATGGCCACGATCGGGCGTAACTCGGCGGTCGCGGAGCTCGGCGCGGTCAGGCTTTCGGGATTCGCAGGGTGGCTGATGTGGCTCGGCGTGCATCTCGTGAACGTGATCAGCTTTCGCAGCCGCCTCATCGTGCTGGTCAACTGGGCGTGGGATTACCTGTTTTACGACCGTCCAGTCCGGTTGATCCTGCGCGCCAGGGACGGGGGAGGCGACCGGACGTCACAAACTGGCCCGATGCGGGGCTGATAGTTTGAGGTGATAAGGCCCAGAGCCACGCTGCTCGCCGCCCTGGCGGTGATTTCGATGGCCCTCAACGGATGCGGCGGCCTGCAGGCCGAGGACCCCGGGCAGGTCCTGCGAGAAGGGGGCGCCGCGATGGCGAAGCTGAACACGGTGAGCGCAACACTGACGTTCACCAAGGGCACCGTCTCGTTCCAGGGCTACGCGCTCACGTCGGCCACCGCTGCGGTTCGCCTGCCGGACAGCGACACCATCTACAAGGTCAAGTACCAGGACCTCCTGATCGGCCTGGAGGTGGTGATCACCGGCGGTCACGTCTACCTGCGCCCGCCGTTTTCCGGGTTCACCGAGGTGACTGGGAAAACTGCTGCGGAAGTTCCTGACCTGGCGAAGCTGTTCGATGCAACGACCGGCCTGCCGGCCATGATCCCGGCCGGGCATAACCTCACCTACATCGGAACCGAGAAGGTGGCAGAGGTCGACTCTCGCAAGATCGGGGCGATTTACAGCGCTGCCCAGATCGCGAAGCTGCTGCCCCAGCTCAGCTCAACGGGCGATGTCACCGCCTCCATCTGGGTCGGCGGCTCTGACCACCTTATTCGCAAAGCCGTCCTGAGCGGCCCGTTTGGGGACGGAGGCGCCGCCAGCACCGTCGAGATCGACCTGAGCGGATTCAACGCGCCTGTCGCGATCGCCTCGCCCACACCCTGATCCGAGTGAGAGAGACCCGATCCGCGCGCGGCATCCTGCTGGGACTGGCCGGGGCCGGGCTATTCGTGGCTGCGCTCGACGCTTACCTCGTCGTGACGTTGCTGCCGGCGATGCTCACCGACATCGGCCTCACCATCGAACGCTTCGAGCAGGCAACCCCGATCGTCACCGGCTTTCTTTGCGGATATGTGATCGCGCTGCCCTTGCTGGGCGCCTACTCCGATATTCGAGGCCGCGCTTCGGTCTATGCGCTCTGTGTCGTCGTTTTTGCGGCGGGGTCGGTGGTGACTGCCACTGCAGGCTCATTGCCCTGGCTCGTCGCGGGCCGCGTGCTGCAAGGCCTGGGCGGCGGCGGCCTGGTGCCGTTGACACTCGCGCTGGCAGCAGACCTGTATAGCGGTCGTGCGCGCACAGTAGCGCTCGGCGCAGTTTCCGGGCTACAGGAGGCGGGCAGCGTCCTGGGGCCAATTTATGGCGCCACCCTCGCCTCGACCGCCTCGGCAATCGGCGGGTGGCGTTTTGTGTTCTGGCTGAACGTGCCGCTGGCGGCCGTCTGCGCTGCGGGACTGCTGGTGGCCAGCCGCGACAAGGGAAATCGCACGTTGCCGCTCGACCCGATGGTTGACGGGCCGGCCCGGACATTCGACTGGAAGAGCGCCGGCCTGCTCGGACTTGGGCTTGGGCTGCTGGTGGTCGCCCTCTACCCCGACGACCCCGCCCATCGCGCCACGAGCGGCCTGTTCATCCCGATCGGGCTCCTTAGCTTGCTCGTCCTGGCGCTGTATGGGTGGCGCCAGCTCCGCACGCTCGAGCCGTTGGTCCCGCGCCAGCTGCTCCGCAGCCCGCGATTCGCCGGCGTCGCGGCTGCCAACCTGCTGATCGGAGCAGCGCTCATGGTGGCCCTGGTGGACGTGCCGATTCTTGGGCGGCTCGTCTTCAATCTCGACCAGCTGGCGGCCGGCTTGCTGCTCACCCAGTTTCTGGTCGGGGTGCCGGTGGGCGCGATCGTCGGCGGTGTCCTGGCCGGGCGCCTGGGAACCCGTTGGACGGCTGTTCTCGGCACGCTACTGGCGGCTGCCGCCTTCATTCAGATGTCCAACTGGCAGGCCGGAGAGCTCGCCGCGCGCGTCGGTCCGTTCAGGACGGCCGACCTGGCATTAGGAGCATGTGGCCTCGGGTTTGGAATCGTGATCGCACCACTGGCCGCCACAGTCCTGGAGCTCACGAGGGCGGAGCACCACGGCCTCGCCTCGAGCCTGGTGGTCCTGGCACGCGTGATGGGCATGCTCGTCGGGTTGTCTGCGCTGACCGCTTTCGGGCTTTTCCGCTTTCGTCAGATCCTGGGCACGCCGCAGCTCACAGACCCTGACGTGCGCGCGCGGATCGAGCATCTCGGCCGCCTCGTCGCGGCGGCGTTTCTTCAGGAATACCGCGAGATCTTCACCATCGCGGCGGCCCTGTGCATCCTGGCCGCGGTTGTCGTTGTCACCACGATCAGGCGGGAGCCGCTCACACCTTCCTTGCAACCGCAATGACATACGAGTGGTGGTACCTAAACGCGTCGTCGGGGTCGCCCAGGCTGTCCATCGCCGACTCGACCTCCGCCTCGAGCTCGCTCCTGTAACGAGGTCCGAGCGATGTGATCAACGTGTAAGGGAGCGGACCGGCGCCGGCCATGAGCTCGGTCCATTCCCGCGCGTTTCGCGTGCGACCGCCCGTGACCATCTCCGTGATTCGCGTTACCTCGAAGCCTACCGCCCCGAGCAGCTGCGGCAGCACGTCCGGCTCGCCGAATCGAGCCCGCTCCGAGCTGTAGCGGGGCAGGCTCAGGTAATGGCGCCGCGCCAAAGGCGCCAACCCCTGGAAAAAGAGGTCCTGCGCGCGCGTGCTCAGGCTGCGCCGCTGGCAGGAAACCGCCAGCCTTCCTCCAGGGCGGAGGACCCGATTGGCCTCCGCGAGGGCGTCGCTTGGATCGGCCAGGTAAGCGAGCGCCTCGCCCATCGTGACAAGGTCGAAGGTCTCCGGGCGGAACACCAACCGCTCCGCCGCCATGCCGACGAACTGTGTGTTCTTGCCTTGCTTCGCGCGCGCAATTGAAAGCATGCGATCCGAGAGGTCAATGCCGATCACGCTGCCAGGCGTGACCTTGCTCGCCACCAGATGAGCGACTAACCCTGTGCCCGTGGCGACGTCGAGAACATGTTCGCCGCGTTTTGGCGCCGCTAGCTCGACCAGCCTGGCGGCCACTCGACCATGCTGGCCGCCCGCCCAGCTGTCATAGACAGAGGCGATCTGGTCGAAGAAATCGACCAGATGGTCAGTCATCTCGTCAGAGGCATCCGGGTCCATCAATGCGGTGAATGAGTCGCTGTGCGGCCACTCGCAAACCAGCCTGGCGGCCTCCCGATCCCTTCCTCTACGTTCAATGACACCCTGTTACGATGCTAGCTCGTCCAAATTCAGAGCCTCCTGAATACCCTGGCTGCGAACGCAAGATCAGGGTGTCAGGCCGAGTTGAGCAGGACGACGGGGAAGCAGATCAAACCCACTAGAGGAGGCCCACATGGCCCAAGCTGAGAAGTCCGCGGCCCACTCGGCCGGGACCGCGCAAAACGGCGGTACCAACGTAGTCACGCTCGGCCCTCGCGACACCCTCAACGGACGCCTGGACATCCACGGCGATTTGAGGATCCACGGCAACGTGGAGGGCGAGCTCAAGGCCAGCGGCGATGTCGCTATCGAGCCGACCGCAACCGTCCAGGCTTCCATCGAGGGGGCAAACGTGAACGTGCGCGGACAGGTCAATGGCAACGTGACCGCGCGCAAGCGGCTCACCCTCGGCGGCTCAGGCCGCCTCAACGGCGAGGTCAAGGTCGCACGTCTCACCGTCGAAGACGGAGCAACTTTGAACGGCAACGTCACCATGACGCCGGAAAAGGGCTAGAGCGGCGAACCAGGCGCATAGGGCACATTGCGCCGAAAGCCCGCCTATGACCTTGTAATAATCGGCGGCGGCGCGGCCGGGTCGGAGGCGGCGTTCACGGTCGCTGACGGCGGCAAGTCAAAGATCGTGCTGGCAGAGGCCACCCATTTCGGGGGCACTTGCACCAATTACGGCTGCGTGCCCACCAAAGCGCTGGTCCGCACTGCGCGACTCGTCCATCTCATCCGTGGCGCCGACCGCTATGGGATCAAGGTCGGCGCGCCCGAAGTTGAATGGCGTCGCGCGATGGGGCGTGCATACCAGGTGCGTGACCACATGCTCCGCTACGGCTCCAACCCATTCAAGAAGGCAGGCGTGGAAGTGCGTTTTCCGTGCGAGGCGAAGTTGATTGGGGAGCGCAAGCTGCTCATCGGCGGAGAAGAAGAGATCGAGGCCCGTGCCGTGCTGATCGCAGCCGGCCTCGAGCCGATCGTGCCCAATGTGCCGGGGCTTCGAGAGGCTGGCTATCTCGACAATGAAGGAATCCTCGAGCTGAAAGAGCTTCCAAACCGACTGGCTGTAGTCGGCTCCGGGCCCATCGGGTCGGAGTTTGCCCAGATTTTTTCCCGCTTCGGGGTGCAGGTGACACTCATCGAGCACGGAGCTCGCATCCTCTTTTCTGAGGAGCCTGAGACCTCCGCCGCGATTCGTGCGGTGTTCGAATCCGAGGGCATCGAGGTGCGCACGCGCATGAAGATGACGCGGGTTGAGCTGAGCGATGGCGTCAAACGGATCTTCTTCGAGAGCGGCGCCTCAATCGAGGTGGACGAGATCCTCGTTGCCGTCGGCCGTTCGCTGGGCGGCAAGGCGCTCGGCCTCGACGCGGCGGGCATCGAATGGACTCCCCGCGGCATCAAGGTCAACAAGCAGCTCAGGACGTCAAAGCCCTGGGCGTGGGCGGCCGGCGATGTGGTCGGGGGCCCACTGTTCACGCACGTCGCGTCGGAGATGGGCCGGGTTGCCGCCCGCAACGCGATGAAGAAAACGACCGAACGGATGGATCTCCGCGTGGTGCCGCGGGTGACGTTCACGGACCCTGAGGTGGCGTCACTCGGGCTCACCGAGGCCGCCGCCAAGAAAGGCGGGCGCAAGGTTCGCACCGGCTTCGCGCGGCTCATCGAGGCAGAGAAAGCACAGATCGACGGCCTCGAGCACGGCCACGTCAAGTGTGTGGCCGATGTCAAGACCGGCGAGCTCCTCGGTTGCCACATCGTGTCCGAGAACGCAGGTGAAATGATCCATGAGGCGGTCGCGATGATGGCGGCTCGCACACCTGTCAAAGTCGTCGCGAAAGCAATGCATGCGTATCCGACTCTGTCCGAGCTGATGCGCTCGGCGCTGCGTCAGGCGGGCGGCTAGCGGCTTCCCCGTTCGGCTCGCGTCACCGCCGGCATCACCACTGACTTTACGTAGCGGCGCGCGGCATCCATGACTGCGTGCACGATCTTCCATTCGAGCTGCTCGAACGAGCTCTCACCCCGGTTGAGCTCGGCCAGCCGCCCTTTCCAGAAGCTCGAATCGACATTGAGGCCGGGCAGCAGCGGAGGGACTTCTGCCTTGGCATTGCCCGCTGGCATCCTCGGGGCAGCGCTAGCAGGTCGGCCGGCCGGCGGGGTCGGGGCGGCGGCCTGCACTCCGAAGACGGGAGACGGCGGCGAGCTGGCAACCAGGTGCCACGCGACAATTGCCAGCGCAGCAACGATCGCGCACTCGCAAATGACAATCCAGGGCAGCGGTTTTCGAAGCAGGTTGCGCATCCGGCCAAACTAGGCCGCTCGTGCCGAGGCGTGAACCCAGGCTGTTAAGAGCGCAGCGAGCGAAGGGCCTGCACGCCGCGCTCGATGGTCTCTGTGCGCTTGGGAAAGCTAAAACGCAGGTGGCCTCGTCCTTCGCGTGGGTCGTGGAAGAAGCTTGACCCAGGCACCGTCGCGACGGCGACCTTCTCGATCAGATGCCGAGCCATCGCGGTGTCGTCGTCGAAGCCGAAGGCTCCGATCCCTGCCATCACGTAATAAGCCCCATCGGGTGCCGCAGCGTCGAAGCCGCATTCCTGCAGTCCTGAGACGATAGCGTCGCGCCGTTCGCGGTAATCGCCGAGCAGCTCGACATAAAAGTCCCCTGGAAGCTCGAGGGCGGCGGCGACTGCGATCTGAAGCGGATGGGCGGCGCCGACGGTCAGGAAGTCGTGGACCTTGCGGATCCCGGCAGTGAGCGCCGCCGGCGCGATCAACCAACCCACACGCCAGCCGGTGACCGAGAACGTTTTGCTCGCCCCGCTGATCGTGATGGTTCGATCCGCCATCCCCGGCAGCGTCGCGATGCTGATGTGCTCACCGCGATACACGAGGTGCTCGTAAATCTCATCGGTGATCGCTATCGCGTCATGTTCAATGCACAGGTCGGCGATCAGCTCCAGCTCCTGTCGTGAGAAAACCTTGCCTGTCGGATTGTGGGGAGTGTTGACGACGATGGCGCGCGTTCTGCTGGTGAATGCGCGGCGCAGCTCGTCCGGATCGAAGGCCCACGCCGGTGCTCGCAATGTGACGTAGCGCGGGACGGCGCCGCTGATTATGCAATCGGGTCCGTAGTTCTCATAGAAGGGCTCGAAGATGACGACCTCGTCACCGGGATCGACAGCGGCCAGCATCGCGGCGATCATCGCCTCCGTCGCACCGCATGAAACGGTGACCTCTCTTTCGGGATCGACCTCGCGGCCCCACGCAATCGATTGCTTGCGGGCGATCGCGTTGCGCAACTGGGGAGCGCCCCAGGTCGTCGCGTACTGGTTGAACCCGTCTCGCATCGCCCTGGCGGCGGACTCCACGATGCGCGAGTCCGTCTCAAAGTCCGGGAAACCCTGGGCAAAGTTGATCGCCTTGTCGGGTCCGTTGAGCTGCAGGTTCATGCGCGTCATCTCGCGGATGACCGACTCCGTGAAACTCTGGGCCTTCAGCGAGAGGCGAGCGGTGCCATCCGTGGCGTCAGTGGCCAGGATCCGCGCGCTCCAGTCGGATGTCAGCGCTCGAGCAGGAGAAGCACTTTTCGGGTTGCTCAAGCCCGCGCTCCCAGCGACCGCAGATGTTGCAGGTCCAGCGGGTTGTCGCGAAGAAATCGAGCACGTCGGAGCGGCTGAGCAGTCCCACCATCTTGCCGCGCTTGATCACCGGTACTCGACGTATCTTCTCGCCGACGAGGAGTCGCGCCGCCTCGTCGATACCCGTGTCCTCGCTGACGGTGATCACATGCTGGCTCATGATGTCGCGCGCGAACTTGCCCCTCTTGGAGAAGACGTCGATCTCCGACACGATGCCGACCACGTGTCCGTCGGCTCCAATTACCGGTCCGCCAGTGATTCGCTTGGAGGTGAGGGTCAGCGCGATCTCTTCGACTGGCGTGTCTTCGCGGAAGGTGATCACGTTTGTCGTCATCACCTCTTTGACTGGGATCATCGGGTTCCGAGCAGTTTAGCCATCGTTTCGAAATTGGAGTTGCCGCCGCTCAAGATCAGACCGGTGCTGCCCTTGGGGAATTTGCCGGCCAGGTAAGCCGCCAAAGGAAGCGCCCCTGTGGGTTCGAGCGCGATGTGAAGTCGAGTCCAGGCGACCCGAACGCCCGTTGCGATTTCGTCTTCCGTGACAGTGACGATCTCATCCACCAGCTCGTTGGCGAACATCACCTCGAAGTTGCGCGCCCCGATTGCGGTGGTCCGCACCCCGTCCGCGATGGTCGACGGAGCGGCACCAAGGCTCCTGATGTTGCCGGCCTTCCACGACTGGTATGCGTCGTCTGCATTTGCCGGCTCGACTCCAATCACCTTGATGTTGGGGTTATGGGACTTCGCGACGATCGCGGTGCCCGAGAGGAGGCCGCCACCTCCGACCGGGGTCGCGATGACATCTAGCTGGGGTACGTCCTCCAGCAGCTCCATTGCGGCCGTGCCCTGTCCATGGATCACGTCCCAGTCGTCGAATGGGTGGACGAGTGAAAAGCCGCGGTCACCCATCACCTCAAGCAGACGCTGCTCCCGGTTGGCGAAGGTGATGCCTTCCTGGATCACCTCGGCACCCAGAGCTCGTGTTGCGGCGACCTTGGCGGGGTTGGCGTCCTCCGGTATCAGGAGGAGCGCGGGTATGCCTGCGGTCCGTGCCGCCAGCGCGACCGCCTGCGCGTGGTTGCCGGAGCTCACGGCGATCACCCCGATCGGTCGAGGCTCGCGCGCCATCTGAGAAAGCACCGCATTGAACGCGCCTCTCGGCTTGAAGGACCCTGTCACCTGGAAGCACTCGGGCTTCAGCCGAAGGTCAGGGTCCAGGTCGGTCGTAAGCGTGGCAGTCCGGCGGATATGAGGTCGGATCCGGCCCGCCGCCGTCGAAACCTCGGCTCGATGCGCCGCTACGAAACCATTCATGCGGCGGCCTTATCGGCGCTCGCGCGCACCCGTCCACGACCGACGTTCGTAAGCACGATCCCGGCAAGGATGACAACCATACCCACCACTATGGGCAACGACACCGGCTCGTGCAGCAAGGTGGCGCCCCAGAACACGGCCGTCACCGGAACGAGGAGCGTGACGCCAGAGCCGCGGACTGGTCCAAGCGAGTTGAGAACGTAGTAGTAGAGAACTCCAGCGATCCCTGACCCGGCGATCCCCAACGCCAGGACCGCGGCGATGGACTTGAGCTCGAAGTGCGCTCCCGGCACACTCGGCACCGCGAAGGGAAGCATGAACAGCGCGGTGAACGCTAGCTGGCCGAGGTTCGCCTCGAAGACGTTCACGCCGCGCAACTTGCGTCGCTGGTACAGGGCGGACACGGCGTACGACAGCGACGCGAACAGCACCGCCACCGCCCCGATCAGGTCACCGCGGACTCCTGATGCTGTGATGTCGGGCAGGACGAGGATGACCACTCCGGCAAGGCCGATCAAGACACCGGCGTAGTTGATGGCGCTTGGGCGCTCGGAGGGGATCACCCAGTAGACGAGGATCGCGGCCCACAGCGGCGTGGTCGCGTTCAGGATGCTGGCGAGGCCACTCGAGATCCGTTCCTCGCCCCAAGCGATGGACACCCACGGAATCACGCCGGCCGTGATCGCCATCACAGCGAACGGAATCAAGCGACGTCTTGGATCGACGACCAGGTTTCGGCGCATCACGATCATGAGGGCGGCCAACGCGACGGCGCCGGAGGCTGAACGGATGAGCACGAGCACCGTTGGGCTCATGTCCTGCACTGCCACTTTGATGAACAGGAAGGAGGCGCCCCAGATCAACGCAATGGAAGCGAGAGCAAGGTAAGGCAACCACCCGCGGCGGGAATCAGACACGGGTCGGCCAGTCGTCAGAGGACATGACGAGCGTCACCGGGCCGTCGTTCTCGATCGTGACGGTCATGTCCGCTCCGAAGCTGCCGGTTTGGGTCTCGACCTCGCGCTCGCGAAATCGTTGCACGAACGCGAGATAGAGCTCCTCGGCTCGCTTCGGATCGCCGGCGCCAAGGAGGCTCGGCCGCCGGCCTCGGCTGAAGTCGGCGAACAGCGTGAACTGCGACACGATCAGCGCCGAGCCGTGAACATCGACAAGGCTCAGGTTCATTCGCCCTGCCTCGTCGGCGAACACGCGCATGTCGATGACCTTGTCGGCCAGCTTTCGAATCGTCGCCTCGTCGTCATTGGATGCCGCACCCACCAACAACACGTAACCGCGCCCGATGGTTGCACTGCGAGGCTCACCGGCCTCGTTCCAGGTGACCGAGCCGGCCGTCACACGCTGGACGACCAATCTCATATCAATGCCAGAGTGGCCGGTAGGCCGGGTTTACCCCGGCCGTCACCCAATCGTTCATCTTCCAAACGCCTCCATGCGTGGTTGGGAGGGTGGGGGTCCCGCGGGGGAGGCCTGACTCCCCCGCGCCTTCAGATTTTGGGTCCGAAGTGTGGTTCGGCGCGGATCAGGGAGTCGATGTAGCGGAATCGCTCGTAGCGATGCTGAAGCAGCTCCTCGGTGGGTTGTGCGAGGAGAGGTCGGAGATGGCGATAAAGAGCCTCGTCGAGCGCGGCGGCGGTGGCCTCGTAATCGACACGCGCGCTGCCTTCGGGCTCGGTCACGACCTCCTCGACGACGCCCATCGCCAGCAGATCGCGCGAGGTCAGCTGGAGCTGCTCCGCCGCTTCCACCTTGCGCGTGTTGTCGCGCCAGACGATCGACGCCGCAGCCTCCGGAGAGGCCACGGAGTAGATCGAGTTCTCGAGCATGATCACCCGGTCCGCGACGCCCATACCTAGCGCCCCGCCGCTGCCACCCTCGCCGATAACCGCGGCCACAATCGGCACGGGGATCCGGAACCATTCCATGATCGCCTTGGCGATCGCCGAGGCAATCCCTCGCTCCTCAGCCCCTGCTCCCGGGTAGGCGCCAGGGGTGTCGATCAGCGAGACGATCGGAAAGTTGAACTTGGCGGCGTGCTGGGCAAGGCGAATCGCTTTGCGATAGCCCTCCGGGTGCATCATTCCCCAGTTCCTCGCGACCCTCTCCTTGAGGCTCCGGCCTTTCTGATGGCCGAGGAACATCGTCGCCCTGCCGTGCCAGAGGCCGACTCCGCCGATAAGCGCCGGGTCGTCCCCGGAGATGCGGTCTCCGTGCATCTCGACGAAATCCGGCGCCATCCGCTTGATGTAGTCGAGGGAGTAAGGCCGATCGGGATGCCTGGCAAGCTCCACGACCTGCCAGACGGTGAGGGTCGTTTCCTCGGGCCGGCGCCCGTGCAGCTTCATGGGTAGATTTCCAGGAGGTGCGCCAGCAGCCGCCGAAGCTCGGGCCGCGCGACCACCATATCGACCTGTCCACGACCCAGCTGGAAGTCGGCGCTTTGGAAACCGGGAGGCAGGTCCGCGTATGTGGCCTGCTTGATCACGCGCGGGCCCGTGAAGCCGATGGCGGCGCCTGGTTCCGCGATGTTGATGTCGCCGAGCAAAGCCAACGAGGCCGCGGTGCCGCCAAAGGTCGGGTCGGTGAGGACCGAGAAAAAGGGGACACCAGCCACGTCGAGGCGCCCGACCGCGGCGTTGACCTTGGCCATCTGCATCAGCGCCAGCACCCCTTCTTGCATGCGAGCGCCGCCGGAGGCGGCGACCAGCAGGTACGGCAATCCCGAGGCGGCTGCCTGCTCCATGCCGCGTGCCAGTCGCTCGCCGGCCACGATCGAAAGGGTGCCGCCGACGAAGCGGAAATCAAACGTTGCGAGCCAGATCTCACGGCCGCCCAGGCTGCAGGTTCCGGTCCGCACTGCCTCGTTCAAGCCCTCGTCGCGAAGCTGCTCGAGCGTTTCCTGGTACGGCTTTGGCACCTTCCAGTTGAGAAGGTCGTGGGAGCGCACGTCTCCGTAGCGCTCCTTCCATGTGCCGCGGTCGGCGATCAAGGCGATCCAGGCGTCGGCCCCCATCCGGAAATGGTGTCCGCACAACGTGCACACGTACGTGTGTCGCCGAAGCTCCTCGTGGTCGAGGCCCACCCCGCAGCCGGGACAGTTGGTAGGCAACGCGATTGGTGGCAGCTTGCCACCTGAGATCCGAACGTCGCCAGGCTTCTTGGCCGCGACCATTACAAGGAGAGGCCTCCGTCGACCGCGATCACCTGTCCCGTTATGAAGCCCGCGCGGTCCGAGCACAGGAAAGCGACCATTGCCGCGATGTCGTCAGCGGTTCCCTCCCGCTTGATCGGAGTCGCCTTCACGAGCTCTTGGACCATTACGTCAGTGAGCGAGCCCGAGGTGAGCTCCGTTCGCACGTAACCCGGGGCAACTGCATTGCAGGTGATGTTGCGCGAACCATACTCGCGCGCCACCGATTTCGTGAAGCCGATGAGCCCGGCTTTGGCGGCCGCGTAGTTCGACTGGCCGGCATTCCCCGTCAGGCCGACGATCGAGGAGATGTTGACGATGCGGCCCCAGCGCGCACGCATCATGCCCGACATGATGGCGGCCCGGGTGGTCGCGAAAGCCGACATCAGGTCGGTGCGTATCAGCTCCTCCCAATCGGCCGGCGCCATCTGGATCAGCAGCTTGTCGCGCACAGCTCCCGCGTTGTTGACGAGGATGTCAACGCGTCCGATTGCCTTGACCATCGCCTCCACCTGAGCCGGGTCGCCGACGTCCGCCTTGTGAGCGGTCCCGCCGGGCAGCGCGGCCGCGGTCTCTTCGGCAGCCGCTTTGTCGGATCTGTAGTTCACCGCTACCTTCGCGCCCATAGCGCCGAGCGCCAGGCTGATGGCACGGCCGATGCCCTTGCCGCCGCCCGTCACCAGCGCGACCTTACCTTCTAGTTCGCTCATGCGGGCACTGGGTCCGCGAAGTCGATAAACAGCTCCTCCGCGTTCCAGGTGTCGACGCCGGGAATGTGCTTTGCGGCAAGGCTTGCAAGCACGCGCCCAGGCCCGAGCTCGACCACGGTCCGCACCTCCATCGTGCGCATCGAGACCATGGTGCGCGCCCAGTCGACCTGGCGCAGCATTTGATGCCGGAGCTCTTCCTGCAGGCTGGCGACAGTGCGCATCGCCTCGCCTGTCGCGTTGGCGAGGATTGGAATCGACGGAGTCTTGAGCGGAAGCTTGTCAACCACCTTGCGGAAAGCAGCCGCGGCCTTCGCCATCAGCGGCGTGTGCGCAGGTAGCGGGATCGTGAGGATAAGCGCTCGGCGCGCCCCGGCAGCAAGCGCTAGCTTCTCAGCCTCCTGTACTGCGGCGACCTCGCCCGAGAGCACGAACTGCACGTCGGCGTTGCGGTTGGCGACCCACAGTTGGCCTTTGGCGGAAGCCTGGGCGCGGACCGCCTCGACCTGCGCTTCGTCGAGATCGACGATCGCGATCATCCCGCCCGGTTGGTCGTGCGCGGCCTGGGCCATGATGCGCCCGCGCTCCTTCACCAGCAGCAGCGCGGTCTCCCACGGAATCGACCCGGCGGCAGCCAGCGCACCGATCTCGCCGAGGCTGTGGCCCGCCGTGACCTGGACGTTCTCGAGGCCGTAGCTCTCGCGCCAGACTTCATACGCCGCCCAGCAGACTGTCATCACGCACGGCTGGATGATGTCTGTGCGGTTGAGCTCCTCGACCGGACCCTCGAAGCACAGCCGGCGGATCGGCATCTCCAGGACCTCCTCGGCGCGCTCGAAGGCGCGGCGGGCCGCCGGGTACCTATCGTGCAGGTTCTTGCCCATCCCGGGCTTCTGCACGCCCTGGCCGGGAAACAGAAGCGCGATGGGACCTGCCAGATTAATCAAAGCCCTTCCTTCAAGGGAGGAAGAGCAGGCCCGCTTGCCCGGCCGCTAGGCCGGGTCGGCTCACCTGCGGGGTCCCCGCGACGCAAGTCGCGGGGGCAGTGAGAGGGAACCGCAAGGTTCTCTCTCATATTTCTTTACACCCACTTCATGAGAGTAGCGCCCCACGTCAGACCCGACCCGAACCCAGCCAGCAGGATGTGGTCGCCGGTCTTGACGCGGCCCTTGCGGATCGCTTCTTCGAGAGCGATCGGGATCGAGGCGCTCGACGTGTTGCCGTACTCGTCGATGTTGATCGCGACTTTCTCGAGCGGTAGTCCGATGCGGCGGGCGGCGGCGTCGATGATTCGGAAGTTGGCCTGATGAGGAACCCAGAGGTCGATATCCTCCATCGAGATTCCTGCCGTGTTGCAGACCTCGTTCGCCTGGCGGATGAAGATGTCGACGGCGAACTTGAAGACGTCGGGACCCTCCATCTCGATGATGGGCCTCGGGTCTTTGGCTGCGTACGCGCCAAATTCTTTGTTGCCGGCCGTGACTTGCAGGTAGCCGCGGCCATCACTGCCAAGGCACCACGATAGGAAGCCTGCGCCGTCAGGCGCGGGTTTCACGACCGCGGCGCCGGCTCCGTCGCCGAAGATCACGGCAGTACCACGACTCGTGTAGTCCAGCATCCGAGACAGCACCTCGGCGCCGATGACGAGCACGTTGTCCGCCCGCTCGGTGGCGATGAACGAGTCTGCTGTCGCGAGCCCATACATGAAGCTGGAGCACGCGGCGAGCATGTCCCACGCCACGGCGCCCGGCGCATCCAGCTCGTCCTGGATGCGGCATGCGATCGACGGAAACGGACCGTCCGGCGTCGACGTGCCAACCAGGATCATGTCGAGATCGTTGGCGGTGATGCCGGCGGCATCCAGGGCCGCGCGAGCGGCTTTGGTCGCGAGCTGGAGCGTCATGGTCCCGGGCTCGGCGATGTGACGAGTCCTGATGCCAGTCCGGTCGGTGATCCACTGGTCAGACGTGTCAATCATTTTCTCGAGGTCGAAGTTCGTGATCACCTTTTCCGGCACGTAGACGCCCATGCCGGCGATCGCGCTATGCCGGCCTTTCGTCTTGAACGAGCGAAGCGGGACAGCCCCTGAACGCGTGCGGTACGCGGTCGTTATCGCCATGTCATCTAGGCCTCCAGCCGTTCGGCGGTCTTCTGCTCCAGAAACTTCCAGAGGTCGCCGATGAGTTTCATCTTCTCGAGCTCTTCCTCGGAAAGCTCGACGTCGTACTTGTCCTCGACGGCGGCGATGAGCTCGACGAGGTCGAGCGAGTCGGCCGCGAGGTCCTTGGCAAAGCTCTTGTCGAGCTGCACCTTGTCGGTGTCGATACCGAGGATCTCAGCGGCGAGTTCCTGGAGCTCTTTGAAATCGAGTGGGGTTGCCATACGTACTTTCTCCTAGTTGGCCTCAGGGCCTTTGATCACGAGCGTCGCGTTGTGGCCGCCAAAGCCGAATGAGTTCGACACGGCCACCTTGATGTCCTTCTTGCGTGCCTTGTTGGGGATGTAGTCCAGGTCGCACTCCGGGTCAGGGTCGTCGAGGTTGATGGTCGGCGGCAGCAGCCCTCGGTCCAGCGCGAGCACACAAGCCGCGGCTTCGATTGCGCCCGCAGCGCCGAGCAAGTGGCCGTGCACCGACTTGGTCGAGCTGATTGCGAGCTTGTAGGCGTGGTCGCCGAAGACAGCCTTGATCGCCTTCGTCTCCGCGAGATCTCCCAGCTTGGTCGAGGTTCCGTGCGCGTTGATGTATCCGACATCGGTCAACTCGACTCCGCTCTTCTCGAGCGCGCGACGCATGGCGCGAATCGCGCCCTTTCCCTCCGGCTGTGGCGCGGTGAAGTGGTACATGTCGGCGCTGGCGCCATACCCTGCGATCTCGGCGTAGATCCTCGCCCCGCGCTTCTTCGCGTGCTCCATCTCCTCGAGCACGAGCATCACCGAGCCCTCGCTCATGACGAAACCGTCGCGGCCGAGATCGAATGGGCGGCAAGCCTTCTCCGGCTCGTCGTTGCGTTCGCTGACTGCCTTGATCTGGCAGAAGGCGCCCATCGTGAGAGGCGTGATCGTGGCTTCGGAGCCTCCGGCGAGCATCGCGATGGCGTCACCGCGCTTGATGATCTCCGAGGCCTCTCCGATTCCATGAGAGCCGGAAGCGCACGCGCTGACAATTGCGTAGTTCGGCCCGCCCGCGTGACAGTGGATCGCCACGATGCCGGCCGCCATGTCGGCGATCATCATCGGCACCGTGAACGGGCTGATGCGTTTCGGCCCTCGCTCCATGAGCTGCGTGTGGCTCTTCTCGATCTCCTCCATGCCGCCGATGCCGGAGCTGACGATCACACCGACGTCGTCGGGATCCATTTCGGCCGGCTCGAGACCGGAGTCCGCCAACGCCTGCTTCGAGGCGCCCAGGGCGAACTGGCAGTAGCGCCCGATGTGGCGGGCGGTCTTCCTGTCCATGTAGTCCTCGGGATTGAAGCCCTTGACCTCTCCCGCGATCTTGGTGTCGAAGTTCGTGGTGTCGAAATGGGTGATCTGGCCGATGCCGGACACCCCTTCGACCATGTTCGACCACACCGTCTCAAGGTCGTTCCCGATCGGGGTGACGAAGCCCATGCCGGTCACGACGACGCGACGACCGTTGGCACCATTGGAATTGTTTGTCACGACTCGAAGCTTACCGACGCCAGGGCCTATCCACATTGGCGCCTTGTGGGAAAACAAGGCCCATTGTTTGGACACGAAGTCCAGTTTGAGCGCTAAAGCAGCTTGCGAAGATCCAAAGCAAGTTGCAAGCGAAGGCGACTGGCCGGCGTGTCCAGGTCGGCGCCGAGCAGCTCGCGCAGCTTGTCCAGGCGGTACAGCACTGTGTGACGGTGCAGCTTCAGCGCGGCTGCGGCGTCCTTCACCGAGCCTTGGGCTACGTATACCTGGAGCGTTTCGAGCAGCTGTTCGCGGTTGCGAGTCTTGGCCTCGAGCAGGGGTCCGAGGCTGTGCACGACGAAACGCTCGGCCAGTCGAGGGTTCTGCGCGAGGACGAGCTGTGGGATCAGCTCGTCGTGCCGGTGTGCCACCGCGTCGGGTCGGAGCTTGCGCCCGACCTCGAGCGCCTGCTGAGCTTCGAGGTACGAGCCTGCGATACCGCGCAAGCCGGCGTGGTATCCGCCGATGCCTGCGCGCACCCGTGCGCGCGCTGAGCCTGAGCGCTTGACCGCCTCCTTCTGAAGGCTCATCACCAGCTGACCCGCGCCCTCAACGTCGCCAGCCGACTCGGCCGGCCACAGGATGACAAGCGTGGTGGGATCCGTGGCGTGGTAGATCGCTCCGCGGGGCAGCGGCAGGGACGCAGCCACCTCGGCGAGGCCCTCTCCTCCCTGCTCACCGTCGCGGCTCCCGATGATGAGCTTGCAGACCGCCGCTACATAACCTGTCGGAGCAATCGGCATGTTCAGGGCGAGCGCTTGTTTCTGCAGCTCGAGCTCGGAGTCGAAGTTGTCGCTGATCAGTGCGTGGAACAGGCGGGCGCGGGCGCGGGTGCCGCGCTGCATGTGGTGCTCGCGTGCGTTCAGATAGGTCTTGGTGACCTCGGCCGCGACCTGGTCCAGAGCGCCAAAGACGTAGTTGGCGGTAAGCATGATCGCCTCGGGAGTCGCCTCCGGGTGACCGCGCCAGGCCGCGAGAATCGCGTCCCAAGCCACGCGCGCGGCGATGCGGTATGCGTTGAGGATCGGCTCGACGGATTGGCTGCTGCGAGCCTGCAGGATGCCCAGCTGGGCCACGCGTCGCAGCTCCTCGGCGGTGGCCGGGCGTGCCTCGCGCGCCGTGGCCAGGAACAGGTCGAGTCCGGCCTCGCACGCCTTGGCGATCGCGGACCGTTGAGGCGGCACGCCCGTGGAGCTGTCCCACCGCACGAGCATCACCACGGCCCGGGCCATGTGACGCGCCATGCCGGCACGCCGCCGCTCCAGCTCTGCGACCAGTGCAGCAGGCAGCTGGGGCGGTGGCTTGGACCGTGTGGCCATCCTCGCCATGCGACTGACTATACGGTCGGGGGCGGTTTAGGACACGAAGTCGAAGGCTTGTGGGTCAGCTGTTCTTCTTGATGAAGGCCAGCATGCGATGCCAGGCATCATCACAGGCCTCTTTCCACTCCGCAAAGCCACGGTCGAAAAAGCTGTGGGGTGCGCCCTCGTAGATGTGCATCTCGTGCGCCACCTTGGCCTCGGTGAGCTTCTTGCCGAAGTCGATAAACGCTTCCTGAGGCGTGAAATCGGCGCCGGCGATGAGCAGTAGCAACGGCGCCTTCATCCTGGACATGAACGGCAGCGTCCTCTCGGGCCGGCCGTAAAAGCCGATGCAGCCATCGAGACCGTCGACCAGCGCCGACATGTTCCATGAGCTCGAGCCGCCAAAGCAGAAGCCCACTGTGAACGCGGCTTTAACAGCGCCGCCATCCCTCGATTTCAGGTGCGCCACCGCCGCAGCGACGTCCGCGCTGATGCCTTCGGGCGTGGTCTTCTCGACGTGAGGCATGAACTCGAACCCTTCGCCCCGATCGCCGATCCCGGCTGTGCGGCCGAAGTAGTCGATGGCAACGGCGTCGATGCCTGCCTCGGCGAAGCGCTGGGCCAGCTCCTTGTAGAACTGATGAAGGCCACGCACATCCGGCATGACCACCATGCCGGCGCCCGTTGGCGCCGCAGCGCGGGCGAAATACGCAGCGAACTTGTTTCCATCAGCGGCGGTGAGAACGAGGTCTCCTTGATCGGAGGCGGCGCCTCCGATCGGCGGCAGCGGCGGGCGGGCATCATCTGGGTAACACATGGACCCGATTGTCTAATAGATTGGAGCCGTCATGAAGAACGAGAGCACCGGGTTCACCGAGACCGACCTGCAGGGATTCCTCGACGAGATGATCGACCACGACCGGCTGGCACTCGCTGACCGCCTCCAGCGAGCATCAGATCGACTGGCGGAATATGCCCCCCTGGTGACAGCAGGACGCGGGCAGGAGAGTGCAATGTGGAGCGCCCACGAAGTGCTGGCGCACATCGTCGTGCTGTCGAAGTTTTACGGCGTCATCTTCCACAAAGTCTCGAGCGGCAAGATGACTGAGCTCGACCTCCTCAACAATGTCGGCCTCCGCGACGCGATGGACGAGCAGATGGCGCAAATCGAGCCTGGCGAGTTGATTCGCATGGCCCTCGAAGACCATGCTCGGACAATCAAAGGTCTTCGAGCTGCCGATGCCGCGTCGATGCGCCGGGTGGTAAAGGTGGATCGGGGAGAGACCATGACGGCCGAGGAGGTGGCACGGCTGCCGCTCATCAGCCACCTCGAGCTCCACATCGACCAGCTGATGCGGGCCCTGGCCTAGAGGGCTCCTGCGCCTCCGTGCTTGCGGAGCTCCTGCCGCAGCGATTCGCCGGCCGCCTTCATCATCGCCGGGTCCGGGTTGGGATCCTGGTGGTCGAAGTCCAGGTCGTGCGGCCCACGAATCGGCACCACATGGAAGTGCACGTGCGGCACTTCCAGCCCGACGAGCATCAGCCCGATCTTGGCCGGCTTGAAGACAGCCACCTGCGCTTTGCCAATCGTCTGCGAAACGGACGCCAGGTGCGCAAGAAGGTCGGGCTCGAGGTCGAGCCAATGGTCTGCTTCCGATCGCGGCACCACCAGGGTGTGCCCGGGTCGAAGCGGGCGATTGGACAGAAAAGCGACGCAGTCGTCGTCTTTCCAAACGAAATCGGCCGGCAGCTCGCCGTCGATGATCCGAGTGAATATGGTTGACACTGGGACAAGCCTAAGTCGCTAGCCTTGCGGTGTGGGTGAAGGCGCCGCAGCCGAGCTGATCGATGCGACCAAGAACTATGGGAGCCTCCAGGCGGTCAAGGGCATAAGCCTCAGCATCGGCGCCGGTGAGGTGGTCGCGATGCTTGGACCAAACGGCGCGGGCAAGACGACCTCCATCAGCTTGATGCTCGGTTTGCGGAAGCCAACATCCGGCTCAGCAAGGTTGTTCGGAATGAAACCGACCGACAGGCGGGCGCGCAGCCGCACCGGCGTGATGCTGCAGGAGTCGGGCGTCCCGCAGGTGCTGAAGGTAAGCGAGATGATCGACCTTTTCCGCTCGTACTACCCATCACCGATGCCAACCGCACGGGTCATTGAGCTCGCCGGGCTCGAGGAGAAGGCCCAGTCGCAGAACAAGGATCTGTCCGGCGGTCAGCGCCAGCGCCTGTACTTCGCCCTGGCCATCTGCGGTGACCCGGACCTCATATTCCTTGACGAGCCGACGGTCGGGCTCGATGTGGAGTCAAGAAGAAGCTTCATCCAGAGCATCAAGGGTTTCATCGCGAGCGGAAAGACCATAGTGCTGACCACCCACAATCTGGACGAGGCCGACGAGTTGGCGAGGCGCGTGGTCGTGATCGATCACGGCTTGATCATCGCGGACGCCAGCCCGGACGAGATCAAGGCCAAGGTCATAGGCAGGAGGGTCAGCTTCACGAGCGGGAAGCCCTTGACTCAGACCGACTTCGATGGCCTGCCGGTCATGCACTCAGAGATCCAGGGCTCGCACTATGTGCTTGTCACCAGCGAACCCGAGGCTCTTTTGCGCGAGCTGTTTCGGCGGGGCACTGACATTCGCGACCTGGAGGTCGCGGGCGCCGGTCTCGAAGAGGCATTCCTCTCGCTCACAGGTAATAGGGACAGATGACCGCGAGCTACCCGCGAATGCTGTGGATGCAGTTCCTGGCAGAGTTCCGGAAATTCTGGCGTGTGCCGGCATTCGCTTTCTTCAGCCTCGCCCTGCCGCTGATCATCTTCATTTTCTTCGGCCTGCGCGACCCGACCTCGCCGTACGCCCCGGGCGCGATCGTCACGACCGGCGCGTACGTGATGGCATCGATGGCGGCGTACACCGTCGGCAACGTCATGGTCTTCTCGTTCGGTATCGGAGTGGCGGTGGAGCGCGGGCAGAAGCAAGACCTCCTGCTCAGGGCCAGCCCACTGCCACCTGCCATCTACCTGCTGGCAAAGGTCCTCAACGCGCTCGTCTTCTCGCTGCTCGCGATGACAGTGCTCTTCGTGTTCGCGCACTTTGCAGCCAGCGTCAACTTGAGTGCCACCGCCTGGGTGAGCCTTGCCGGACGTTTGCTGCTGGGCTCCCTGGCTTTCATCATGCTCGGCTTCGGGCTGGGCTACCTTGCTGGTCCCAACTCAGCTCCCGCCGTGGTCAACGTGATCTATTTGCCGATCGCGTTCGGATCAGGCATTTTCATACCGACCCAGTTCCTGCCTGACTTCATCCGCTGGTTGTCCCCCTACCTGCCTCTGTCTCCATTCGCCCAGCTCGCCTGGTCCGTGCTCGGTATAAAAACGGATCGGTCCGTGGAGTCCAACTTCGCTCTGCTCGGCGTTTACACAATCGCCTTTTTCCTCTTGGCCTTATGGGCCTACCGCCGCGACACGTCGATCAAGTTCACCTAGCCGGACCCCAGAACGCGTCATCGAGCGCCACACCGAAGGCGGCCTGGTGGCGCTCAGAGAACTCCGCGAACGTGTATGAGTGCTCGACTGTGCCCACCTGCTCGACTGCGTAGGTCGCGGCCAGCGAGGCCACCCTACCCGCATGATCGAGCTCCAGGCCGCGTAGCAGGCCGGCGACCAGACCGGCGCGGTATGCGTCGCCAGCGCCGGTGGGATCCGACTCTCGACGCGCCGGCGCGGGTGGAATGTCAACCACTCCTGCTTTCGTCGCAATCCGGGAGCCCTCGCGTCCAAGCGTCGTCACCACGATCTCGGCCAGCTCCATCAACCCATCCATCGTGCGACCGGTACGCTGCATGATCAGCTCGAGCTCGTAGTCGTTGCCGATGAGGATCCAAGCCCCCCTGGTTCCTTCGGTGACGTCCTCGGCCGAAAGCCTTGGCAGCTGGTGGGCCGGATCGAAGACGAAAGGCAGACCCTTCTCGCGGCACTCTTTGACGAGCCTCATCATCGCGGCGGGATCGTTCGGCCCGACTATCACCGCCTCTGCGCCGGGCGGGGCGTCATCCAGCCCAAGGATTGCTGCGCGGCCCATCGCGCCGCCGTAATAGCCGGTCAGCTGGTTGTCGTCCAGGTCCGTCGTCGTGAAGCCTGTGGCTGTGATCTCGCCTTCAAGCAACCTCAAGCCGTGACAGTCGACACCTCGCGCGACCAACCAGTCGCGGTACTCGGTGGCATCGGCGCCGGCGGTCGCCAGCACTGCCGCGGAGTAGCCGAGGAGGGTGAGGTTGTACGCATAGTTCCCGGCAACGCCACCGCGATGCTTGCGCAGGTCGTCGACGAGGAAGCTAAGGTTCAGGATGTGCGCCTTGTCGGCGAGGATGTGGTCTTTGAAATGCCCCTTGAAGCTGAGGATGTAGTCATATGCAATCGACCCGGTGCAGACCACGCTCACGGTCGGAAGGCTAGCTGAACGGCAGATCTTCGATCCCCCTTTATGAGAGGGGACCCGGATGGTCCCCCCTCATCGGCGGGCGCTGCGCGCGCGCCTGCTCCTCCTCCGGTATATCGATGGGATCAATTGAAGACCAGATCTCTGGCTGCGATTTGGCAGTGTTTGGAAACAAAGTCATGGCCGGGGGGCCCCGGCCAACCTTGCAACGCTAGTGCTGACTAAAAAAAGGGCGCCACTGTGGCGCCCTTCCAGTCGTGTTGTTTGTGATTAAGCGGCGCGGCGACGAGCTGCGGTGCGGCGGACGCGACGGGCCCTGGTCGAAGTCTTGGTCGCAACCGACTTCTTAACCGTCGGCGCGTGCCTGAGCTCGGTCGCGTGCTCCATCCGGCTCGCGGCCTTGGCGATCGTCTTGAACGAACCGTTGAACAATCGCAGGGTGCGCTTGGCGACACCGCCAACGACATCGCGGCGGCGGGCCTGAAGCTTCACGAGCTCGAATCCCTTGATGACGACCTTCTCAGGCAGCTTGCCGTTGACTTCGACACCGAGCACTGTGATGTGCTCCGGCATGAGGTCGTTGGCAACCTTCTCAGCCTGCTTTGCGGCATTGGTAAACCTGGCGTTGATGTTCTTGGCGACGTCCTTGGCGGGCGCCGTCGCGGCGTTCAGCCGGGCGTTGAAGCGGCGGTTGACCTTACGCGCGGCGGGCGTGCCCTTGCGCTCTAGTCCCTTCACCTGCTTGCGCGCCGTCCCCATCGGGTCTGACGCGACTTCGCGAACTGTCTGGGCGGCGCCGAAGGCGACCTCCGCGACAGTGGTGGCCGTCTCACCGGCCGAGTCTGCGATCTGGTCGAGTTCTGTAGTCATCTCTTTCTTCTCCTTATATTGATTGACGCAACGCATCATAACGCATTGCGTCAACCGTGTCAAGGGCCGGTCCTGAGGCGCTCGATGAGCTCGGACGCGCGCGGCCCGAAAACGTCGTAGTGCGCGACCCTTCTTCGCTTCTCCGGCTGTATCCACTCCGGCCGCAGTTCATGGTGGCGTCCCCATTCCTCGAGCACAGGACGCAATCCAATGATGTGCAGAAACGGGCGCTCGCGCATCATGCCCCGGATCATCGAGCCGTGGTAATGGTCGAAGTTGCGATGGACCGCGATGCCGCCGGCTTCGGCAAAAGTAATCGCCTCCCTGATCTG
Source organism: Candidatus Dormiibacterota bacterium (assembly GCA_003139695.1). Taxonomy (GTDB): domain Bacteria; phylum Chloroflexota; class Dormibacteria; order Dormibacterales; family Dormibacteraceae; genus Palsa-872. The sequence goes on from PLJM01000012.1 coordinate 186,038, forward strand.
GCGACGCTCGAAGTATTGCTCTCTAAGCGGCGATGTGCCGGTCACGTCCGCGCGGCTGGAACCGGAAGGCGCGCGTCGGCGCAGATCGGCTTGAAAGCGCACAGGGTGCAGGGTCGTTCCGCATGTTCCGGGCCGAGCGCAAAGTCGCCGGCCGTGATGCGCGACGTGGCTTCCGCGATCCTGGCCTCCACCGCACTGTCGTCGGGAGCGACCTCGATCAGCTGCCCGCGGCGAATGTCGAAGAGAACGAGCCGAGGCTCCCGGCCTCCCGGCAGCAGCCCTCGACGAGCTGCCAACCCGTACAGCCTGAGCTGCGTCGAGTACGCCTCGATCAACCTCGCGTCGAGGGTCGCGTTGGTCTTGTAGTCGACAAGGGTCGGCCGGCCGTCGAGCTCGCAGACGCGATCGACGAATCCGCGGACCCGCGCCTGGCCGACACGAAGGTTGAACTCGAGCTCGACGCCAAGCGTGGGCGCGGCTGCTAGAGGGTGTGAGAGGTAGCGTGCCAGCATTTCTATTCCGGCTTGCGGGCCACGGTAGATGCCGAGCAGGTCGCCGCCGCCCGCATGCCAGGCCGCCAGCGCGGCGTGGACCGATGCGCCAAGCTCGCTGGATCCAGACGCCCGCACGAATGCCGGCAGCATGTCGTCGGGCGGAGCGGGCACGCCCCAGACCTGGCTGAATCGGTATCGGACGGGACAGACCTCGAAATCGTGGAGCTGCGAGAAGCTCAGCTCGATGTCGCGATGTGGTCCAGAGCGCACCGCCTCGTCGCGCGGACGAATGTGCTGCCACCTCTCGAGGACTGCCTCCACCACTGCGGGGCCGTCCGCACCCGAGCCGTCAGCCGCGCGTATAACCGGCAGCTCAAGCTGCTCCGCCTCCACGACGGTCGCGGATTCGGGATGCGCGAACGCCCAACTGAGGATCTCTGCGAAATGGTCGACCTCGCCGTTCGCGCCCAGATCGACATCACGCGGGGATTGCTCTTCCCGCGTGGCGGTGACGTACAAAGCATCCTTCGTTCGTGTGATGCCGACGTAAACGATGCGCCTGCGCTCGCCCATCGCCAGCGCTACGGCCGGCGTTCCGGGAGATGTCTCTTTAAAGCGCGGGTGCTTATCGCCTCGCCAGTTCTTCATCACGAAGCCGAGGTTGTCGGGGTCGAAGAAAAGGCGCTCCGTATCGCGGGGTCGCGGTGGTCGCAGATTGACCAGGAATACAACTGGAAACTCCAGGCCCTTCGCCGAATGCACCGTCAGCAGCGAAACCGCGTCGGTGGTGGCCGACTCCTCTGCCGCTTCGCCCACTGGTAGCTCGGCATCGATCACCTGGTCCAGGTGGCGCACGAAGTCGCCGATGCCCGCGAGCGCGAGGTCGCGCTCGAAGCGCGACGCAAGCTGAAAGACCTTGCGCAGGTTGAGCAACGCGCGCGGGCTGCCGTCTCTCTGCGCGCGGAGCTCGGCCCAGCGGAGGTATCCGGTTTCTTCGAGGAGCCGGTTGAGGATGTCGGCCACCGTCAGCGCGTCCCGCAACCCACCGAGTCGATCGGTCAGCTCAACCAGGCGCATGGCCTGCGCCGCCACCTTCGCATCCATCTCGGGAAAGCCCTCGCGCCCCGACTCCTCGAAGCAATCCCGCAGACGCATGCCGCTGCGGCCGAAGCGCCGCGCTGCGAGCCGGTACATACCTTTATCTGGCAGCCTGACGATCGGCCCCTGGAGCACCCTGACGAGCGCACCGTCGTCCATCGGGTTCTCAGTCAGCCGGAGTAGCGCGAGAACGTCCTTGATCTCCTGGCGATCGAAGAAGCCTGAGCCCCCGCTGGTGAGGTAAGGGATGCCCTGGCGACGGAGCTCATCCTCGAACTCGCGTGGGAGCATGCGGATCGAATGCGCGAGTATCGCGATGTCGGAGAAGGCTCGCCCCCCAACGTTCAGCCGGCGAATCGTCTCCGCCACCGATCGAGCTTCGGTGCGCGAGTCCGGCGCCATCATCACGGTCACCGGCCGGTCGCCCGACCCGCGGGTGGCGACCAGCTCTGGCTCCGTGGCAAAATCCGGGTCGCGGCGTATGAAGTCGGTCGCGCAGTCAAGGATCTGCTGGTACGACCGGCGATTGTGCGTCAACGGCAGGCGGCGGCCGGTGAAGCGTGTGCGTATGTTCTCGATCTCCGCATCACGCCAGCCGTAGATCGATTGCTTGGCGTCTCCGACCGCCGAGACGTTGCCGAAGGCATCCGCGGCGAGCAGCCTGATCAGGTCGAGCTGAATCCTGTTCGTGTCCTGGAACTCATCGACCAGCAGGTAGCGGAAACGCTCGCGGCACCGGCGTCGAAACTCCGGCACGCGCTCGAGCGCATTGATCACCTCGAGGATGAGGTCGTCGAAATCGCGAAGGTTCTCGGCGCGCAGCGCATCCTCATAAGTCTTGTAGACGAGGTGCAGGACCCCAATCGCCTCGAGCTCGGCGTGCGCCGCGTCGCTGCCGGAGGCGCCGTCGAAAGAGGCATCCCAGTGCCGGCCGTGCAGCTCGAGCGCGCGGGAACGGAAACCTTCAGGGCTGATGCCACGCCCTTTCAACTTGAGCAGGAACCGTAGACCTGAGCGCAGGAGGTCGTCGAGATCATCCACCGAAAGGGCTGTAAACGAGTCCGGGTCCAGAGGAGCGGCGGCGCCGCTTCGCAGTCGCGCGACAAGACGCTGTTCGAACAGGCGCTGCCCGGTCTCATCCAGAACTCTCAGCTCGCGAGGCGCGCCAACGAGGTAAGCGAACTCATCGAGCAGCCTTGCGCAGGTCCCATGGAACGTCCCGATCCAGGCCGCATCCAGGACCTCGGGACCAAGCTGAGGTCGCCGCTCGCCAAGCTCGCGGGTGATGCGCTGGCGCAGCTCCTCCGCCGCGCGGTCGTTGAACGTCACCGTGAGGATCCTGTCGGGCGCCACTCCCTGTTCGACCAGCCAGCAGAAGCGCTCGGTGGCCGTGAAAGTCTTACCAGTACCCGGGCCCGCGGCAATCAGGAACGCCCCGTCGGGGCCGGCATGAGCCGCGGCTTTCTGCTCTGGACTCAGCGTCATTCCGGGGGCGCCCCTCCATACGGGCAGATGGCTGCGTGCGGGCAGCTGCCGAAGCGGGTTACGCAGGTGCCGGCGAGATCACGCGGTCCTGGCTCGAAGTGGCCGCCCTTGATGCCCGCGATCGCCTGCATGACCACGGCACGGCTCCGGTCGAGATCCTCAGCGGTCAGCGCCTTCTCGCGATACTCCTTGAGTCCGGCGGGCTGCCCGACAGCAAAGATGTCCTGGCGCATATCCCTCCAGACCCAGTCCTTCGGATACCACAGGGAGAGGAACCGCGGCTGAAAGCCGAGGGCCTTGCCTTCGTCATCGACGCCATACCGGCACGCCAGGTAGTAGAGGGCCAGCTGCACGTCTGACATCTCGGGGCCGAAGTACTGCTCATACGCATACCGCATCGGCTTGCCGGAGCCCGTTTTGTAATCGACCACCTCGACCTGGCCGTCGCCTACGTCATTCACCCTATCGATCTTCCCGACGATCTCCACCCCATCGAGCTCGAGGTGGAACCGGCGCTCGACGTCGAGCGTTCGCAACCGCCTGATCACCTGCAAGCCGGTCACGAACTTGATGTAGTTACCGAGGACGGCGCGGACCTGCAGCTCCTCGCGCTTGCGGTCGAGGACGCCCTCCATCCTCGACAGGTACGGATCGAGATGTTTCACCAAAGAGGTTTCCAGCCACTCGCGTTGCAGCTCCGAGGCGAGCGGCCGCCACTCGGACTCGTGGAGATGGAAATCCTCGAGCACCTCGTGGAGAAATCCGCCACGCTCCATCGCCACCGATCGCGGCTCGTCCACCAAGCCTGGATGGTGGTTGTACCAGTAGAGGCGCGGGCATTTCAGGTAGTCGTTGAGCGTCGTGGGGCTGAAATGTCCGATCTCGACGTTCGTAGGGTTCTTGTCCCCGCCGTATGGCTCGAAGGGTTCGCCGGATTCGCGGTCGGTCAGAAACGCGACGTCGAGACCTAGCGCCAGCGCCCTTCCGGCGCTGCCGTTCAACGCGTCTCGGTGCGAGGCGATCAGCACCTCGGCCTCGCGTGCGAGCAGGACGTCGCGCGGCGCCAGCCTTCCCGATGCGCGCGTCAGCTCTCGAGACTCCGCCTCGGGCTGTGCCAACCCGAGAAATACAGAAGCGCCGGCCTGCCTCAGGTAGGCGTCGGCGAAAGTGATGTAAAGCCTTCGCTTGGCGCGTGTCATGGCGACGAATGCGAGACGCGCCTCCTCGGCCAGGTGGCCGTCAGGGTCGGAGGGCCACGACGGCATGAATCCGACCTTGTAACGCTCGAGCCATGCGCGGTCCTCCACATCCAGAAGCGGGTGCGGCCGCGCGGCAAGGGGGAAGAGGCCGTGCGCGAACCCCGAACAGAAGGCGACCTCGAACTCGAGGCCTTTGGCCTGGTGCACCGTCAATACCTGAACTGCATCCCGGCGTGCTCTCGATCCGCTGGCCTGGGCCGGCGCATCGGTATCGTCGGCCGCACCACTGAGGAGCGCATCGAGCGAACCGGCGATGTCGGTGAGGAGCGGCGGCGCCCCATAAAGCCTCTCGTGAACCGTCTGAATCGCCTCGAGACCTTCGATTGCAGCGCGAAGGTCGCCGATGGCTTCGGCTCGCTGCTCAGGCGCCAGGCCCAGATCGAGGAGGCGGCGCATGGCCCCGTCCTCGATGAGGATCGAGTAGGCAAGGCTCGTCAGCGGCAACCTCGAAACGCGGCCGAGCAGGCGGTGACGCGCAGCCATCGCAGCGTGCAGGCTGTCCAGCTCATCAGCTGACAGGAATTCGAGATAGTCGGGCTCTGACGAAACGTCGCCAGAACTATCGCCGCCCCAAGGCAGCGGATAGCGCACGGCATCTCGCGCTGCGAGCACGAACATGAGACGTCGCACGACACGCGTCAGCGGACGGCCCTGCTCGCGCGCATGCGCGCGAAGCCGGCTCAGCGTGCGTGCACCGACGCCACCAAGGGTCGAGGCGAGCGCCCCTTCGAAAGCATCAGGGTCATCCGGGTTGCGCAGCGATTCGAGGTAACCCACGAGGAACCTGACGACCTCGTTGCGCGCCGTGGCCCCAGAACCTCGCACCTCATAAGGAAGGCCGAGGGCTCGCAGCGCCTCCTCGAATGGGCCTCCGAGCGAGGTGGTGCTGCGCAACACGATGGCAAAGTCGCTCAGCCGCAGGTCCGGCGACTCCGCATGCAGGCGCTTGATCTCCCGGGCGCAGAAGAACGCCTCGTCGACCGCGTCCCCTTCACGTGCGACGACAACTGCGGGCGAACGCGACGGATTTGCCGCGCGCAACGTGCGCGCCTGGCGGCCGGGCTGGGTCGCGGCAAGCAGCCTTTCGCCGGAGTCCAGGGCTTCCTGCGAGCAGCGGTAGCAATCGTCCTGCCTGTGCGTCGCGCCGCCGTAGACCTTCGCGAAGTCGTCGCTCAGCAGGCGCGGGACTGTGCCTCGAAAGCCGTAGATGGATTGGTCTGGGTCCCCCACGACCACCAGGCGGGGCCGTGCCGCGGGCGGAGCGAGAAGCTGCAGCAGCTCGAACTGCGCGGGGTCCACGTCCTGGAACTCGTCGACCAGGATCAGCTTGAAGTGCGCGCTCATCTGCTCGCGCAGCTCGAGGTTCGACTGCAGCAGCTGGATGGCGCCGGTGATGAGGTCTCGGAAGTCGACCATCCGCCCTCGTTCCATTCGTTCCTGGTATGCCTGGTACGCGGCCGCGAGCGTACGGAGGCGCTCGCTTGCGCTTGCCTCGGCCGCGAGCAGGAGGGCGGACGGGTGGACCAGGTTCTGCTTCATCAGCGCGACGAAGGTCAGCACGTCCCTGGCGAATGCGTCCGAGCGCTGCACCCCTGCCAACCCGCCCAGCACGTCGGCCTCCATGTCGGCCAGGACCTTGCGCATGACGATCGACTCCTGGAAGCCGTCGAGCAGCAGGCGCTCCGGATCAGGCGAATATTCGCGGAGGAGCCTCGAGCAGAAGCTATGGAAAGTGGAGATCCACGCTTCTCCGTAGTCGTCGTTCAGGCGTAGATCGATACGCCGCGCGATCTCGGACGCGGCGCCGTTCGAGAACGTGAGGACCAGGATCTGGCCTCGGCCCGCAACCCCCTCGCGAACGGCCTGCTCATACAGGTCGACGAGGGCGTGCGTCTTCCCGGTGCCCGGTCCGGCGAGCACGCGGAGCGGGCCGTCGATGTCGTGAATGTCCAGTGGCAAGTAGTTCCCCTTGGTCAGGGGCGGGCGATCTGATTATGCCGGGGATGAGCTTTTAGGTCAGGGCTGCCTGTTAAGTACCCGTTGCCCTGCGGGTGGCGGTCGGTTCAGAAGCTCGCCAGCTTGGCAGGGTTGGCCGGGGTCCCCCCGGCCATGACTTTGTTCTGTGCACTCCCAAAGCGTGGCCTGGCGAAACTATTTCGTAATTAATCCGATCCCGGGAGGGAGAGCAGAGCCTGCGGCGAAGCCGCACGCCCGATGAGAGAGGACCGACTGGTCCTTTCTCATATGTTCAGAGCGCGGTCGATCTCGTCTAGTTCGCCGGCTGAAAACTCAGGGCCGTCTAGAGCTGCCCTGTTTTCTTCGAGCTGGGCGATGCTGCTCACTCCGATCACCGCGGACGTGACCCGTGGATCACGAAGCGTCCAGGCCAGGGCCATCTGCGCCAGGGGCTGCCCCCTCTTCTCTGCGATCGCGCTCAATGCCCGCACCTTCGCGAGGGTTTCCTTGGTGATCTGGTCAGGCGACAGATATCGCGAGTGCGTGGCGCGAGATCCCTCCGGGATCCCGGTCAGGTACTTGCCGGAGAGCACGCCCTGGGCGAGAGGCGAGAACACGATGCAGCCGGCCCCCTCCGCCTCGAGCGCATCGAGCAACCCGTCATCCTCGATCCAGCGGTTCAGCATGTTGTAGGAGGGCTGGTGGATGAGCAGCGGCGTGCCCATTCCGCGCAGGATCGCTGCCGCGCTCTTGGTCTGCGCGCTCGAGTACGAGGAGATGCCCGCGTAAAGCGCTTTCCCCTGGCGAACCGCCGAGGCAAGCGCCCCCATCGTCTCTTCGAGCGCTGTATCGGGGTCGGGTCGATGCGAGTAAAAGATGTCGACGTACTCAAGGCCCATTCGCCGCAGGCTCTGGTCGAGGCTGGCCAGCAAGTACTTGCGCGACCCGAGGTCGCCGTACGGCCCCGCCCACATGTCCCAACCGGCTTTGGTCGAGATGATCAGCTCATCCCGATACGGAGCGAGGTCGGAGGCCATGATGTGGCCGAACGTCTCCTCGGCCGACCCGTAGGGCGGCCCGTAGTTGTTCGCCAGGTCGAAATGCGTGATGCCCATGTCGAAGGCGCGCAGCACTATCTCGCGGCTGACCTCGAGCGGGCGCGTGTGGCCGAAGTTCTGCCACAACCCAAGTGAGATCTCGGGCAGCCTGATGCCGCTGCGACCGCTGCGGCGATATTCGATTCGGGAGTATCGGTCTGGGTCAGGCAGGTAACTCATGCAGCTCTACAACTCTATCGGGAGGCCGTAAAGGCTTGACACGCCAGGCGATAACGCAGATGCCGACCAGGAAAGCGAGCTCCACGAGAGGCCACCTCTGCAGCGGCAGTCCGGTCCCGACCCAGGTCACATAAGGACTGGTCAACAGCCAGGCCGCTGCAACCGGCACACGCCAGGCCATAACCGGTCGCTCCTCCCACACGATCACAGAAGCAACGACAAGCAAGCAGAGGTCGGATGCATGCAGGTATGGGACCGCTATCAATGAGCCGAGGATGCCGGCCACGAGGACCAGCCCGGGCGAGCGGCGAAGTCGGAAAGCCGCAACCAGAACAGCAACGATGATGACGACCCGCAACGCAGCGATCGCCGGGCCCCGAAAGCCCAGCGCGCGCTCGAGGGTCAACGCGTCGGCTCCGGTTGGCAACGAACCTGTGAGCTGGCTCCAGTAGTCGAATGCGCCGTCCGCTCCGACTGTCAGCAAGGCGACTACCGCCAGGACGGCTCCGACCGAGGTCAGCGCCGCGAAGGCTCGTACTCGACCGGCCGCAAGCACTGCAAACGGGACAAGGAAGGCGGTGTTCGGCTTCAACAGCAGCAACGACAAGGCGAGGCCTCCCGCGACATTTCGATTCTCTCTAAGCAGTCGCCATGAGATCGCCATGCCTGCCGCCACCAGCGGCACCACCTGCCCCACGCGGACGGCTTCCAAAACCCACCACGGAGCGACGGCTGCCGCGACCAGGATCCAACGCTCGAGCCCGCGGCTCGAGCTGGCCCAGGCGAGGGCGGCGATAAACACGGCGAGCGTCAAGGCCGCCCAGACGTAATAAGACACCGAATACGGCAGCGCCACGAGGGGCGCGACCAGCCAGGCCACTGTCGGTGGGCTCAGGAAGGGCTGGGCGATTTCGCCGGGGTCCAGCTGGAGCTGTGCCACCGCCACCACGCCCTGGTCGTAGATATGCGACCAACCCTGCGTCAGCCCAACGACGGCGGCAGCTTTGTAGGTGTGGTAGTCGATGCCAGGCGGCTCTGGACGGTTGAGGAAGTTCGCGAGAATGGCGATCAGAATTGCCACGAGGGCTAGCGGAGGTAGCAGGCGCCTCGCTCGGCTCACCGCTTGACGTTACAGCGCGCATATAGTCGGACGCCATGGCGTTCTTGCCGGCAGCCCGCCAACCCGGCCCTCGTCTGTGGGCGGCGGCGGTCGCGGTGGTGGTCGTCGTGGCGCACGTTCCGGCGTTCTTTCATCGGCTCCTGGACGGCGACGAGGCGATCTACGGCTCGATCGCCGCGCTCATGAGTCTCGGAGGCCGGCTTTATGCCGAAGGCGGAGTCGACAACAAGCCGCCAGGGATCTTCTGGGTCTATGCCGCGACCTTCCACGTGACGGGGACCTATCAGATGACCGCGATTCATCTCGTCGGATTGATCGTCATGCTGGCAACCTGCAGCCTTCTTTTTGTCATCGGCCGATCGCTGTACGGCGTGCGGGCCGGGCTACTCGCGGCCCTCATCTACGGAATTCTCACGGCAGCCGGCAACCCCAGGCTCCTGGCCTCGAACACCGAGATCTTCATGATGCTGCCGCTCACCGCCTCCTTCCTTCTAATGCTGCGGCGCCAGTGGCTATGGTCCGGTGCGCTTCTGGTGGCGGCGGGCGCGTTCCGGCAGGTGGCCGCCGTGAACCTGCTACTGGTGCCCCTCGCAATAGTCCTAATGGAGCCGCCGCCAAAGCGGTTACGCGCGTTTGCATTGTTTGCCGGCGGTTTGGCCGGCGCCCTGCTGCTGGCTGCGGCATTGCTCGCTGCGACAGGCTCGCTCATCGGATTCTGGGACTGGACGATCCAGACGCTGTACGGGTACGCGGCCCTCAACTGGACGCCCGCCCTTGTCTGGATGCGCGCACAGGACAGCGTGGTTCCGTTCGTGCTCTCGGCGGTGGTGGTCTGGGTGGCCGCCATCTCGTTCGCCTGGCGGTGGAAGCGCCTGCCGCCCGCCGCGCAGCTCATCGTGGCGTGGCTGGCCGTCTCGATACCCGGATCGCTAGCAGGCGGCCACCTGTCATGGCACTACTTCATCCAGGTGATGGGCCCTCTTGCGCTCCTCGCGGCATTCGCCATCGACAGGGCGCTGGACACGTCGCGCAGGCGCTGGGTGACAGCGGTCGCGATCGCGGGTCTCGCGCTACCCATGGCCGGTTGGGGCGTGTTCGACCTGGTCGCAGACCCGCTGACCTATGACTTCAGGGCGCCCGTTCCAGCGCACGAGGCAGTCGCCGCTTACATCCGGGCCCATACGCGCCCCGAGGATCGCGTCTTTGTCTGGGGCGACTGGCCCGCCCTATATCTCGAATCCGACAGGATCATGGCGAGCCGCTTTCCCGGCTTCCTGCGAGGCTTCGCCCGCGGCTCGGCGCTGCCGCCAAACAACTGGGACACATCTGCGGCCGTGTGGCCGGCCCTGCAGGCAGACCTCATGCTGCACCCGCCGGCGCTCATCGTCGACACCGCGGCCCCCGCGAACTGGAGCGACTTCTCGATGTACCCGATGAGCAACTATCCGGTGCTCGCTCAGTTCGTCGCTGCCCGCTACCACGTGATAGCGACGTTAGACGGCGTCGCTATCTACGCTCCGAACGGGAGCTGATGCGGCCCCTAGTCCGGTGAGGGTTTTACCGGGCGCTTGATCTCGAGGATGCGTGGTTCGTCGGCCCCGATCGCGATCACACGGTCGAAGATGGCGACCGAGTCAGATATCTCTGGCGGCTCGGAAAGGCGAACGTACGCGGCGGCCCCGCCCTCGAAAATGAAAGTCGGCGTGCCAAAGACGCCGTAGTCGGCGACAGCAGCACGATGGTCGCGCTCGAGCGCCGAGACGATCTCGGGGTCAGCGATGTCCCTGCGGAAACGAGCGAGGTCCAATCCCGAGTCTTCGGCGATCTGCTCGACAACTGCGATCTCGTCGATGTCAGCACGCTGCTCGTGGCGGGCTCGGAGCAATGCCATGTGGAAGTTTTCGAATGCGTTCTGACGCCGTGCGGCTTCGGCAGCCTTGAAGGCGAGGCGGCCGCGCGCCTCCGAATCGCTCGCGTCCCAGACGGTGAATCCCTCAATCTTGGAATTCACCTGGATGAGCGAGAAATACCGCCACCTGATGTCGAGTGGTCTTTCACCCGAGTCCTTGACGTTCTTCAGCAGGACCGAGGCTCTGAACACGAACGGGCAGAGGTAGTCGTAGAAAACGTCGAGCTGCCGGACCGATGTGGGGTTCACGATTGGTCTTACCGTTGCCATGATCTCTAAAGCTCCAACGCGGCTTGTGCTCACACGTATTCCAGACACGTGGTCATGGATGCGCCCGGACCTGCTGATCCGGGTCCTCCCACTTGCCCTGGTATTCGCTGGCGTCTACGTTCTCGCGTCGCGACCGGCGTGGTTGGGCGTGGCACCCGGCCGGATCGCAGATCAGCTCGCTTTCGGCCTGGTGGCGGCGCCGATCATGTTTGTCGCGGCGATGCTCGCCCAGCTGCTGCTTGCGCGGCGACGAGGTGCGCTGCGTGCGCCCGCGAATGGGGCAGATGCCTGGTTTCAAGCGGGTTTCTACACCCTGAACGGGCCGGTCGAGGAGGTTTTCTTCAGGGGCCTGGTCCAGGGAGGCCTCGGCGCTGCGTTCGGTGCGCCGGTCGGTTTCGCGATTGGAACAGCGGCCTACGTCCTCTATCACCGGCTGGGATGGCCCTGGATCGATACCCTGGCCACGGCGCTGGTGGGAGTGCCGCTCGGACTGGCGTTCTGGCTGCTCCCGGGAGCGCCATCGCTCGTCGGGGTCTCGATCGCGCACATTGCGGCGACCTGCGGCTTCCTGGGTCCCGGCCCTTACGTCCTCAGAAAACTGAAGCTCGTCTAGACCTGGCGGCGGCGAACTGCGATGTAGACCAGCGTCGCCATGACCAGGACCACGAACGCCCACCAGATAATGTCGTTGGCGCCCGACGGTCCGGGTACAGCTGCAAGAGCCTGATTGAGGTCAGGTCCGGGCTGGCCGGGGACTGCAAAAAGCTGGATCTCAGCTTTGACAAGCTCCCGCGGAGCATCGCTGGTGAGCTGGTGGGGTACGAGCCAGTACAGGACGTTGATCCCGTCCTTGAGGATGGCGCTATCACCGAAGTTCACTGACGAGGCCAGCGAGTTGTGAAGAGCGACCACGACGCCCCCTGCGGCGTTGTAAATGAACGCGACGATCGCCGCGACGATGTTGTTCATCCACGTGCTCAGCGCCAGCACGATCAACATCAACGTCAGAGCATTGGCCACCTGAGCGACCGCCTCGATGGCCAGGGTTTGCTCCAGTCCCCCTCCGAACAGCAGACCGAACAGCATGGCTTCGAGGCTCAGCAGACCGACGATCACGATCAACGCCGCCGCAGCTGCGCTGACCTTGCCGCCGGTGAACGCGAGGCGAGACACCGGTTTCGAGAAGATGGCGACGGCCGCGCCAGATTCCAGGTCGTGATAGATCGCTGTCATTCCGATGCCAAAGGCAATGAGCAGTGCGAACAACCCAAGCGCACCAACCAGATCGGTGACGAACATGAGGTCGAGAAAGCGGTTGACATTGGCGGGATCCGGGGTGGTCCCCGATGGGCCGGAAAACGCGCCACCGGTAAAGGTGGAGCTGAAAAGTTTGAGGGCGGTGCCAATGAGGGCAATCCCCAGCGCCCCGATGATGAAGAAGACAAGCAGGATTCGCCGGCGCGAAAGATCGAGCAGCGTGTAACGCGCGACGGCCAGCGTCCCTCTCACTGATTTTCCTTGTCGGTGATGAAGGACGGAAGGTTGTCGTGCTTCGGCGGGGCCGAAGCCTGCACCAGCTCCACGAAAACATCCTCGAGAGTCCGGCCTTCCGGCACGACCTCGGCCATGGTGCCCTCTTTCAGCACGCGTCCTTTGGCGAGGATCGCGACCGTGTCGCAAACGAGCTCCACCTCGCTGAGAAGGTGGCTGTTCAGCAGTACCGCCACGCCGCTGTCCTTCAGCGACTCGATGAGCGCGCGCACATCGCGCCGGCCGAGCGGGTCGAGGTCGGCGGTCGGCTCGTCGAGGATCAGCAGCTTCGGCCGGCCCAGGATCGCTTGCGCGATGCCGAGGCGCTGCTTCATGCCCTTGGAGAACTGGCGGACCTGTCGCTTCTCCTGATCCAGGCCCGCGAACGCGAGCGTCTCGGGGATCCGCCTCTTTCGGTCGTCTTCGTCAAGACCCAGTAGGCTCGCGAAGTAATCGAGCACCTCGCGAGCGCGGAGGAACTTCGGGAAGTCGGGATCCTCAGGCGCGAACCCCAGCTGCGCGCGTGCTGCAGGATCGCCTGGCCTGGACCCGAACAGGGAGATGGCGCCACCGTCGGGCCTCAGGAGACCGGCAATCATCTTGACCACGCTGGTCTTGCCGGAGCCGTTTGGACCCAGCAGGCCGAAGGCCTGGCCCGGCTCCAGTGCGAACGTGACACCGTCCACGGCCCACGGATCGCGGCGCCGGTATCGCTTGCGGAGCGCCTCGACGCTCACCACCGGTGCCATCAGCCAGCCGAATATACATGCGAGTGATCAACCTCGACGATTTGCAACGGCGGACTCTCGTGTGGGCCGGGCTGGCCGTGATCCTCACCGCCTTCGACGGCTCGGTGCTGGTTTTGGCCCTCCCCGCAATCGCGTCCGATTTTCATGCGCAGATTCCCGGGCTGTCCAATCTCGGCTCGGTACTTGCGCTTGGCTCACTGGGCGCGCTGCCTCTGGCGACGTTGGCCGACCGCTTTGGGCGCCGGCGGTTGATCGCTATAGGTGTCGCCGGGTTCTCAATCGCGAACTTCGCGAGCGCCTTCGCGCCTTCGCTGACCGCACTCGCTCTCATTCGTCTCGTCGCCGTCTGTTTCGAGGCCATGGTCGGCGGCGTGGCCACCGCGCTGATAGTCGAGGAGGCGCCACCCGGGCGTCGCGGCCAGGCGGTGAGCGTTCTGGCGGTGCTGGCGGGGATCGGGGCCGGCATCACCGTCGTGAGCTATCCGTTGCTGGCGCCGCACTGGCGGTGGCTGTTTCTTGCCGGCGGTGTCGGTCTGCTCGCCGCGCCTGCGATCTGGCTTCGGCTGCCCGAAGGCCGCACGTGGTCGAAGGTTCGGCCAAGCGGCTCGGCGCTTCGGCTGCTGATGGGTGGACCCTGGCGGCGGCGCATCCTCGTGCTGTCCGCGACCACAGCTCTCCTGGCCGTGCTCCTCGAGCCCGCGGGCCTTCTTTTCACAGTGTTCGCCAGCGACGTCCTCCACATGACGCCAGTTGCGATCAGCACGCTGATCGTCGCATCGGGAGTTGCCGGCGCGGTGGCCTACGTCGCCGGCGGCTACTTGAGCGATCGATTCGGGCGCAGATGGCCCGGCATCGGCCTGGCAGCCTCGACAGCGGTGGTGACCAGTCTCAGCTTCGCCACCGGGATCGTCGGGTTCGTCGCCGGCAACGTGCTGTGGAGCGCGATCGCCAGCGCGTCCACGCCAGTGTTCGGCGCGTGGTCGGCCGAGCTGTTCCCGACGCGGGCCCGGGCGACCGCAGAAGCGACGGTTGGGGTGGCCGCCGCGGTGGGCAGCGTCTTGGGCCTGCAGGCGGTCGGCCTGCTGTCGCCGTCGATTGGGCTGGGCCGCGCGATCGAGCTGGTCGGCGTCGCAGCGGTCGCGGGAGCGTTCTTGCTCTTATTGCTGCCCGAGACGAAGCAAGCCCCGCTTCCTGACTAGAGTTTCCGGAATGGACCGCGCGAGGGCAGTGGTCGTCGGGGGCGGGATTACCGGAGCCAGCGTCGCGTACCACCTCGCCAAAGCCGGATGGCGCGAGACGGCACTGGTCGAGAAGGACGAGCTGACCAGCGGGTCGACCTGTCACGCGGCGGGCCTCGTCACCCAGTTCAACCCGTCGCCGACGATGATGCGATTCCGTCGCTACAGCATCGAGCTGTACGAGGAGCTCGGCGTTTTCGAGAAGGTCGGCGGCCTGCGCTTTGCCTCGAGCGGCGATCAGTTGAAGGAGCTGCAGCGTGGCGTGAGCAGGGCGCGCGGGATCGGCCTGGACGTTGAGCTCATCTCGGCGGAGGAGTCGGCTCGTCTGATGCCTGCGATCACCACTCGCTCTCTCCATGGAGCCGTCTGGGTTCCGAGCGACGGCCATCTCGACCCACACACCGCCACCCACGCGCTTGCAGCAGCCGCCCGAAAGCTTGGGGCGACGATCCTCACCCAGCATCGGGTCACCGGGATCGAGCTGACCGACAAAGGTGCGGTCAAGGCGGTGCAGACCGATGCCGGCCGAATCGAGGCCGACGTGATCGTGATCGCGGGCGGCATCTGGGCGCCACAGATTGCTGCGATGGCCGGCGCGTTCATGGTCTCCACCCCGGTTGACCACCAGCACGCGGCCCTGCTCGCAGTCCCCGGGCACGAGCTGCCTCACGACATGCCCTGCTTTCGCGACCCCGACAACCTCATCTATGGCAAGTCCGAGGCGGGCGGCGTCGTCCTTGGCGGTTACGAGGCGAACCCCGTCGCGCGCTGGATAGACGGAGTGCCGTGGGATCACGCAGGCACCTCGCTGCCGCCCGATGAGGCGCGGTTCGAGCCGCTTCTGGCCGGCGCGGCGAGGCGCTTTCCGTTCATGGGCGAGGCAGGCATCGTCAAGCTGGTCTGCCATCCCGACGCCATGACCCCCGATTCCAATCCCCTTGTTGGTCCAGTTCCAGGAGTGCGCGGGCTCTATCTCGCGGCCGGCCTATCGCTCAACGGCTTCGGTGGCGGCGGCGGCATCGGTCGCTCGCTCGCGGAGCTCATCACGACCGGCTCGTCGGAGCTCGACCTCCACCCCTACCGTCCGTGGCGGTTTGGGCCGGTGCACCGCGACCATCGCTACGCAGCCGAGCTCGCGCGCGAGGCCTATCGCTACTACTACTACTTGCGATACCCGCTCGACTCCGACGAATGGGGCCGGCCGCGCCGCACCAGCGCGCTGCACGAGCGGCTGCAGGACGAGGGCGCCGTTTTCGGCGTCAAGCACGGATGGGAACGTGCCGACTACCTCGAGCCCGGGCGCCCATGGCGCCGCGCAGGCGCCGACCAGCGACGATTCGGCTGGACGCGACCGCCGTACTTCGATGTGCTGGCGGAGGAGCATCGGGCATTCCGCGAGAGCGCCGGCATCATCGACATGACCTCGTTCGGAAAGATCGACCTTCGCGGTCGTGGCGCGCTGGCCCTGCTTGAACGCGCGGCGGGAAATCGAATCGACAGGCCCGTGGGCTCAGTCGTCTACACGCAGCTGCTGGAGAAGAACGGCGGTATCGCCGCCGATGTCACGGTGACCCGTCTGGCCGAAGACCATTTCCGCGTCGTCACCGGTGCCGGCTACGTCAACAGCGACCTCGGCTGGCTGCGAATGCAGCAGCGCGATGGCGACGCGCCGGTTGACCTGAGGGAGACCACGGACGAGCTTTCGGTGATCGGCCTCTGGGGCCCGAATGCACGCGACGTACTCGAGCGCGTGACCGAAGCCGATGTATCGGAAGAGGGTTTTCCGTTCATGCAGGCGCGCTCACTACATATAGGTGGAGCGATGGCGCTCGCGCAGCGTGTCACGTATGTCGGCGAGCTCGGTTGGGAGCTCTACGTCGATCCGGGTTGGGCGGTCCAGGTGTGGGATCGCCTGATGGCAGCCGGGCGCAAGTACGGCATCCGGCCCGGCGGATACAGGGCGCTGGACTCGCTGCGGATGGAGAAGGGCTACAGGTATTACGGAACCGACCTGACGCTTCTCGACAACCCGTTCCAGGCCGGGCTTGGCTTCTGCGTGCAGCTGGACAAGGGCGAGTTCAACGGCCGGGATGCACTGATGGCCGCGCGTGAAGCCGGCATCAAGAGGCGGCTCCGCACCCTGGTTGTCGGGGATGACGAGTACGTGCCGATCTATGGCGGTGAGGCGGTCCACGGCGCCGATGGTGTGGTCGGGCGCGTGCGGAGCTGCGCGTACGGCTTCACTGCAAAAAAGAATCTCGCTTACTCGTACCTTCCAGTCGAGATCGGGCCGGGCGTCCAGGTCCAGGTCGAGGTGTTCGGCAGCCTGGTGCCGGCGAGCGTGACGGCCGACGCCGTGATCTCGCGGCTGGGCGCGCGCCAGTGAAATCTCGTGCCGACGAAGCCATCGGGCTTGTCTTGCTGTGGAAGGGCCAGGATGTCAAGGTTTCGCAGCTGTCAGGTGGGCTCACCAACGAGAATTACCTGGTCGAAGCAGGCGGCGAGAAGTACGTGATGCGCATACCCGGGCAATCGACCGAGCTGCTCTCGATCGATCGCACCAACGAGGTGTTCAACACGAAAGCCGCAGCGACCACTGGTATCGGTCCGCAGGTGTTGGAGCACATCCCTGCCCTCGACGCGCTCGTGCTCGAGTTCATATCTGGCGCGACGATGTCGGCGGCGACCCTCCAATCGAAAGAGATGGCGTCGCGGATGGCCGCATCGTTTCGCAGGCTCCATGCCGCGCCGCGCTTTCTTAAGGACTTCAACATGTTCCGGCTGATCGAGGAATACCTCCGCATCGTCGACGAGCACGGAGTGACGATCCCTCCCGGCTATCGCGACCGGCTGCCGATGATCGCGCGGATCGAAGAAGCAGTCGAGAGCGTTGCGCTGCCGGCGGTGCCCTGCCACAACGACCTCCTGTGCGAGAACTTCATCGACGACGGCGACGGCCTCCGCATCGTCGATTACGAGCTCAGCGGCAACAACGACCCCTGCTTCGACCTGGGCAACACGGCGCAGGAGGCGGAGTTCGACCAGGACCTGCGCGCTGCGCTTTGCGCCGCCTACTTCGGTCGCGAGGACTCGCGGCAGCTGGCGCGTATGAACCTGTTCGCCTTGATGTCGGACGTGGGCTGGACCCTGTGGGGCGCCATCCAGGCCAAGATCTCGGCTGTCGATTTCGATTTCCGCGGCTACTACAACATGCGTTGGGAGCGCGCGAACGAGGTGCTGGACTCGAATCGCCTGGCCGGCTGGATGGCCCAAGCCCACGCCTGAGGGCAGCTAATTTTCAAATTGACGGGACCCCCTGCCGTGCTACGGTTCGCGCCGTATATCGGCCGCATATCGGTCGGTCGACGCGAAGGGGAGGAGTCAGGGGTTTGGCTTCGCAGGTCAGGCTGGACAGGCGCGTCACCACGTCCCAGGTGGACGACGTCACGCCCAGCATCGCGGTCGTAGAAGCTCCCGAGGCCGCGCGCTCGCAAAGCGAAGCAGCCTACATGCGTATCAGGGACCGGATCGTGTGCCTGGACATGGCTCCCGGCTCGGTCGTGAACGAATCGCGGCTGCGCGAGGTTCTGGAGATCGGCCGCACGCCAATTCGGGAAGCGCTGCAGCGCCTGGCGCTGGAGAACCTGGTCAAGTCGGTTCCGCATCGCGGAACGTTCGTGACCGACGTGAACATCACCGACCTGGCCCGCATCACAGAGGTGAGGGTCGTGCTCGAGGGCCATGCCGCCCGGCTGGCCGCCGAGCGACTCGCCGGCCAGGATCGTGTGTCGGTCCAAGAGCTGCTGGCCAACCTCGAAGGGGGCGGTGCGACAAACCAGCGAGAGCTCATGCGCCTCGACCAACGGATCCATCGCCAGATCTATCGCGCCGCGCGCAACTCGTTTCTCGAGAGCACGCTGGAGCGCTACCTCAATCTCAGCCTAAGACTCTGGTATCTCGTCGTGGATCGAGAGGTGAGATTGCGCGAGGCAGTGGCAGAGCACGTGGAGCTGCTCCGCGCCGTGCTGGCGGGCGAAGGATCGCTTGCCGAGGACAGTATGCGGCGGCACGTGACCGGCTTCGAGCGTGAGATTCGGCGAGTTCTGGTGGAGCGATAAAAATGTCCAAGATCTTCTTTGCCACCGACCTGCACGGCTCCGAGATGTGCTGGCGCAAGTTCCTCAACGCGGCCAAGTTCTACGACGCCGACGTCCTGATCTGCGGCGGGGACATGACAGGCAAGGCCATCGTCCCAATCGTCCGGGAGAACGGCCACTTCACATTCACGCTCGCCGGTGTTGAGCAGGCGGTGGGCGCCGAGCAGGTTGGAGAAATCGAAGCCCAGATACGCCGCAAGGGCTACTACCCCCTGCAGATGAGCGTCGAGCGGCTGCATGAGCTCGACCAGGACGAGAAGATGAGAGCCGAGACCTTTCAGCAGGTGATGCTCGAGGGCGTCGACCGTTGGATGGGCATGGCCGCCGACAAGCTGCGAGGAACGGGGGTGCGCTGCTTTGTCTGCCCGGGTAACGACGACGAGATGGATGTCGACGACGTCATCCGGCGCTCCGACCTGGTGGAGCTCGGCGAGGGCAAGATGGTGGAGATCGACGGCTGGACGATGATCTCGACCGGGTGGTCCAACCACACTCCGTGGAACACGCATCGCGAGGAAACCGAGGAACAGCTCGCCAAAAGGATCGAGGCGATGGCCAAGCAAGTTTCGGACCCTTCGCACGCGATCTTCAACCTGCATTGCCCGCCTTACAAATCAGGCCTTGACGAGGCGCCGGCCATCGACGCCGACCTGAGGTTGCTTCACGGCGGACGCGCGCTTCGACCCGTCGGCTCGACCGCGGTACGCGAGGCAATCGAGAAGCATCAGCCTCTTCTATCCCTGCACGGGCACATCCACGAGAGCAAGGGCGCCATAAAGATTGGCAAGACGCTCTCGATCAATCCCGGCAGCTCATACGAAGAGGGAATGCTCATGGGAGCGATCATCCAGCTCGATCCCAAGAAAGGCATCAAGAGCTACCAGCTGGTCAACGGATAAAAGTGAGGAGGAAGCAAGCAGATGGCTGAATCGACGATGGGCGGCCCGGCGCCGGCACGGCCGGGACTGTTTCTAAGGAATGCCACGGGGCTCGTCAAAGCCTGGTCGACATTCGACGCTTTCATCTACTCGTTCTGGTCGATAAACCTGATCACGCTCGGGCTGTACGGCATGTCGTTTGTGTACACCGTCCCGGACGGCCAGCTACTCGCCGGGATCCTGCTCTTCGGCGTGCTTGTCACTTTCCTGGTCATCACCTACGCGATGTTGGTGAGCGTCATGCCGCGCACCGGGGGCGACTATGCGTGGCAGAGTCGCGTCCTCGGCGGAGGACTTGGTTTCGTCCTGTCGATCACGGGATGGTGGTTCACGCTGTTCCTCTGGACGCCCATCTACGCCAACATCCTCGTCGTCCAGTTCTTTGCTCCGCTCGCCTACACACTGGGCGCGACGAGCGTGGCCACGTGGTTCGTCAGCCCGATAGGCATCTTTGTCTCCTGCTTGATAGTGCTCGCGTTCGTGAGCATCGTCGTCACGATGGGCATGGAGACCTACGCTCAAATTCAGAAGGTGTGCTTCTGGATCGGCCTTGTGGGACTTGCCGTCGTCTGTGGCCTGCTGCTGGTCTACAGCCAGAGCGACTTCCAGAACGCCTTCAACCGTGAGGCAACGAGCCTCTTCAACGCGGGGCCCAACGCCTACCAGGGCACCATCGACGCCGCGAGCAAGACCTTCGGAGGCTCGAGCTTCGGCACACTTTCATTCGGCCCTGTGCTTCTTCTCCTCCCCTGGCTGGCCTTCTACCTGCTCTGGCCCAACTGGGGCGCGACGCTCTACGGCGAAGTCCGCGGAGCTAAGGACATCCGCAAGCCTTTCTGGAGCATGTTCTCGGGGCTGTGGGTCACGGTGGCCCTGGTGGCGGTGGTCGTGCTTCTGATCAACAAGACCATCGGCTGGAACTTCTACCAATCAGCCAACGCGGCTTACTGGAACAGCCTCTTCTTGGTCCCGGGCGCCGTCGCCCCGCCGGTTCCGATCTGGCCTTACCCGGTGATGTTCGCTGGATTCCTCGTCAACAACCACCTGTTCCAGGCGCTGCTCATCATCGTCATGGGCCTGTGGTTCTTCGGCTGGGCCGGGACGCTGTTCCTGTCCTCGACCCGCGTCATCTTCGCTGCGGCCTTCGACCGCGTGCTGCCGGCCTGGGCGGCCAACATCTCGGCCAAGCGCCGCGTTCCCTATGGCTCGCTCATCTTGATGATCGTGCCTTCGATCGTGATCAGCGCCATCTACGCGTACAAGCCCTCGTTCACCAGCGTCTTTCTAGACGCCACCGCCGTCCTCGCCTTGACGTTCTTCGCCACCACCGTCGCTGCGATCATCCTGCCGTGGAGGCGAAAGGATCTCTATGACGCCTCGCCGATCGCCAGCTGGAAATTCGCGGGGATACCGGCCATCACCATCGTCGGGGTGATCACCGGCGGGTTCCTGCTCTTCATGCTCTGGGAGTGGTCGTTCAACTCTGCCGACCTGTACGGCACAACGTTCTCGTCGACACCAAACTCCGTCTATTACTTCCTCGCGACATACATCGTCGCGGTCGTCATCTACGTCGTGGCACGCATCGTTCGGAAGAGCCAGGGAATCGACCTGGCACGCATCCATCACGAGATTCCGGTTGAATAGAGGCGCAACCACGGCCGCCGGGCTTCGGTCCGGCGGCCGAGCCTTGTAAAGAAATGCTGGAACACACACTTCGCACTTATCAAAGCCCGACGCGCCTTGTTCAGCGCCTGGGCGCCATCCGCGAGCTCGGCAACGAAGCCGTGCTGCTCGGAATTCGCCGGCCCATGCTGGTCACCGATCCCGGCGTCAAGGCCGCCGGCCTCTTGGACACAGCGCTCGAAGCCCTGCGCGGCTCCGACGTCGAGCCCGTGGTGTTCGACCGGGTAAAAGCGAACCCGGGCGTTGAGCTGGTCGACGCGGGCGCGGCCGAGTATCGGGCTCAGGGCTGCGACGGCCTGGTCGCCATCGGCGGCGGAAGCTCGATCGACACCGCCAAGGGCATCGGCGTCGTCGCCGCCCACAGCGGCAGCATCCTCGACTACGAATGGGGGCACAGCCCGCTCACCTCGCGCATCCCGCCGATGATCGCCGTGCCGACCACTGCGGGCACCGGCAGCGAGGTGACGCTATGGGCGGTGATCACCGATCCCAAGCGAAAGATCAAGTTCAACGTCGGCGGCACCCCGAACATCGCCTCGTGGGTGGCTCTTATCGACCCCGAGCTGAGCGTGCGGCTCCCGGCGCCGGTGACCGCGGGAACAGGGATGGACGCGCTCGCGCACGCGGTCGAGTGCTTCACGATGGTCTACTACCAGCCGTTCACAGACGCCGTCGCATTGATGGCGATGGAGTACGTCGCCCGCTACTTGAGGGTCGCCTTCTCGCAGGGCCAGAACCTGCAGGCGCGCTACTACATGAGCGCTGCGGCGATGCTCGGCGGCCTTGCGTATGGCACCGACTCGGCGGGTGCCGCTCACGCGATGAGCCAGAGCGCCGGCGGCGTCCACGATGCGCCTCATGGCGCGCTCACCGCCCGCCTGCTCGGCCCGGTCATGGAGTACAACCACGCTGGCGAACCGGTGCGATTCGCGCGGATGGCGGAGGCTTTCGGTCTCGACGTACGAGGAAAGCCGGTATGGCGCGCCGCGGAGATGGCGGTCGAGTACGTGCACCAGCTGACAAAGGACGTCGAGATCCCCAGCCTGCAGGAGCTCGGCTTCGCCGAGGACGAGATTCCAATGCTCGCGGACAAGGCTTTCGCAGATCCGCAGACGATCGGCAACCCGCGCGACGTCGATGCTGCCGCCTATCGCCGGATCTATGCCCAGGCATTCGAGCTTGGCCGCCATCGCGCCAACGCGAAGGTGTCGAAGTAACCCCTTTGGAGAGGTGACATGACAGTCGACGTGGCCAGGTCGGTGCGGAAAATGTTCGTGGACGGCAAGTGGGTCGAGTCGGAGAGCGGGCAGACTTTCGACGCAGTCAGCCCCGCGACCGGCGAAACCATCGCATCGGTGCCGAAAGGCACGCGCGCCGATGCGAAGCGGGCGGTTGAGGCAGCGCACAAGGCGCGACGCGCGATGGCCGACCTGAAGGGGTTCGCGCGCTCCGCGCGGCTGCACCGGATTGCGGACTCGATCGAACAGCATCGTGAAGAGCTCGGACACCTACTGACGCTGGACCAGGGCAAGCCGATGCACGCCGAGGCTCTCGGGGAGGTCGACGAAGCCGCCGAGTACTTTCGCATTGCCGCCGAGGACCTGAAACGGCTCGAGGGCCGCGTTATCCCATCTGCGAGCCCAAGCAAGCTGGTCATGACCCGCCACTACCCGCGCGGCGTCTACGGGATCATCACCCCCTGGAACTGGCCGCTGACCATGGCGGCGGAGCTCATCGCGCCGGCGCTGGCTGCAGGCAACACCGTGGTCTGGACCCCGGCCTCGTCGACGAGCGTCATCTCGGTCGCGCTCATGGAGTGCATAGCGGAGGCCGACTTCCCGCCCGGGGCGGTGAACCTCGTGACCGGCCCGGGGGCCGAGGTCGGGGACGAGGTGGCCGGCCACCCGTTGGTCGACGGCGTCGGTTTTGTCGGTTCGACCGAGACCGGGGCCTCGGTGGCACGCCGAGCAGCCGGCAAGCACGTGATGCTCGAGCTCGGCGGCAACGGCCCGATGGTGATCTTCGCCGACGCCAACATCACCCGTGCGGTCGAAGGCGCGATCGTCGGCTGCTACCTGTGCGCCGGCCAGAGCTGCACCGCGGGCGAGCGGATCCTGGTCGAGGAGCCGATCCACGACGAGTTCGTGGCTCGTCTCGAGGAAGCGACGCGCGCATTGCGCCTCGGCGACCCGTTCGCGGCCGAAACCACCTTGGGGCCCCTGAACAACGAAGGCGTGGCGACCAAGATGGACGACCACGTTGCAGACGCTCTGGAAGGCGGGGCGAAGCTGGTGCTCGGAGGCAAGCGCGCCGAGGGCTTTCCAACCCGGCTCTACTACCCCGCCACGATCCTCGACGGCGTCGTGCCGTCGATGCGAGTCAGCAAGGAAGAGACGTTCGGTCCAATCGCGCCGATCATCAAGTTCCACGACGAGAAGCAGGCGTTGGCGATTGCCAACGACTCTCCGTACGGGCTCCTGGGCGCGGTCTACACCCGCGACCTCTCCCGTGCCCTCCGCTTCGCCGACAACCTCGAGATGGGTTGGGTGAACGTCAACGAGTCCACCAACTACTGGGAGGCGCACCTGCCGTTTGGCGGCCGCGCCGGCAAGCACAGCGGTATTGGGCGGGTCGGCGGGCGTTTCGCCCTCGAGCAGATGACCGACCTCAAGACGATCGTGATCGAGGTCGATGGCGGGTAGCGGCCCGCTCGAGGATCCGATAGCGGAGGCCGAACGGATCGCATCGGCTGCCGCGGCCGCACGGGTGGGCGTGAAGCTGATGGGCGGAGCCGGCATCCATCTTCACTCGCCCAGCGCACACCGGCCGCCGCTGCGGCGAAAGTACGGCGACCTCGACTACGCCATGCCCAAGCGAGACAGGAAGGCTGCGCTCGCATTCTTTCCTTCGCTCGGCTACGAAGCGAACGAGCGGTTCAATCTGATGCAGGGAGACCACCGGCTCTATTTCTTCGACAACCTGCACAGTCGCCAGGTCGACGTGTTCATCGACTCGATCAGGATGTCGCACGTCATCGACCTGCGCGACAGGCTGGACCACGACGGCCCGTGCGCGACCCCCTCCGACCTGCTGCTGAGCAAGCTGCAGATCTACGAGATGAACCGCAAGGATCTGGTCGACCTCACCGCGCTGCTCCTCGACCACCCTGTCGCAAGCAACGATGTTGAGGCTATCGACGCCGCCTACATCGCCGGCCTGACCGCCGACGACTGGCGCCTGTATCACGCGCTCGAGGTCAACATCGTGAAGCTCCTCGCCACGCTGGACGAGCTGGATGTCGATCGCGACCTGGTCAGGTCACGGGTGGACGAGATATGGAAGGCGGTCGAGGCCCAATCGAAACCGCTGAAGTGGAAGCTTCGCGCCCAGGTTGGCGAACGCGTCAGTTGGTACGAGCTGCCGGAAGAGGTCCGTTCGCCTTACCAGCCCGAGTGAGCAATCTCCCAAGCCACGTACGCGTGGTCGTCATCGGGTGCGGGATCGTCGGCAACAGCGTCGCGTACCACCTCGGCCGGCTCGGCTGGCGCGACATCCTCCTGCTGGACAAGGGCCCGCTGCCCAACCCTGGGGGATCGACGGGCCACGCTTCCAATTTCATCTATCTGGTCGATCACTCCAAGGAGATGACCGCGCTGACCATCGACAGCGTCAACCAGTACAGGGACCTGGGCGTCTTCACCGAGTCGGGCGGCATCGAGGTCGCGCGCACCAAGGAACGCATGCAGGAGCTCACCCGGCGCATGGCGTCGGCCAGGTCATGGGGTATCGAGCCCGTCTCGCTGGTCTCGCCCGCGGAGGTCAAGCGCCTCGTCCCATACATCGACGAGTCGATCATCCTCGGCGGCTTCTACACGCCTGGCGTAGGCGTGGTCGACTCGTTGCGCGCGGGAACGATGATGCGAGAGCGCGGCCAGGCTGCGGGCGCCCTCACGGTCTCCGCCAAAACCGACGTTCTGGGCATCGACGTCGAGCATGGGCGCGTCCGGCGTGTGCGCACGACGAATGGGGACGTTGAGGCTGAGATGGTCGTCATCACATGCGGCGTCTGGAGCCCGCGCGTTGCACGCATGGCCGGGGCGCACATTCCGCTTACGCCCGCGGTACACCAGATGATCGACGTGGGTCCGGTGCCGCGGTTCGCCGGAGCAAAGAGCGACATCGAGTTTCCGATCGTGAGGGACATGGATACCAACATGTACGAGCGCCAGGCGGGCGGCGACCTCGAGATCGGCTCGTACGCACACCGGCCGATCCTTTACGACCCCGAGGACATCCCGCCGATCGAGAAAGCCGCGCTCTCGCCGACCGAGTTCCCGTTCACCCAGGCCGACTT
The DNA here is from genome assembly GCA_003139695.1 of Candidatus Dormiibacterota bacterium. Lineage (GTDB taxonomy): Bacteria > Chloroflexota > Dormibacteria > Dormibacterales > Dormibacteraceae > Palsa-872. The sequence goes on from PLJM01000012.1 coordinate 211,558, forward strand.
CGAGGTCCAGATGCAGCACGCCCTCGAGCTGATGCCGGAGATCGTCGGCGACGAGAAGGTTGGTGTGAAATACGCCATCAACGGCATCCTCTCGCTGACACCGGATGGCATGCCGGTCCTGGGTGAGTCCCCCGACGTGAAGGGTTTGTGGGCGGCCGCGGCGGTCTGGGTCAAGGAGGGGCCGGGAACCGGCAAGGCAATCGCCGAGTGGATGGCTCACGGCGAGTCGGAGATCGACCTGCACTCATCAGACATCGCCCGTTTTCACGAACATCAAAAGACCCGCGCGCACGTTCGCGCGCGCGCGGCGGAGGGATTCAACAAGACCTACGGCATCGTCCACCCGAGCGAGCAGTGGGCTTCGAACCGCAACGTGCGCCTGTCACCGTTCAACGTTCGCGAGCGTGAGCTGGGCGCGACCTTCTTCGAAGCTGCGGGCTGGGAACGGCCCCAGTGGTATGACTCCAATGCGCCACTGCTGGAAGAGTTCGGCGACAGGGTCACCCGGCGCTCGGCGGAGTGGGAGAGCCGCTGGTGGTCGCCGATCATCAACGCGGAGCACCTGGCGATGCGCGAGCGGGCCGGGATTTTCGATCTCTCCGCTTTCACGATCTTCGACATCGTCGGTCCCGGCGCGCTGGAGTCGGTGCAGAGTGTCGCGCTGCGGCAGATGGACGTCCCGGTGGGACGCGTGGCCTACACGCCTGTGCTCAGCCTCAACGGCGGCTTCAAATCGGACCTCACGATAATGCGGCTGGGTGAGGAGCGCTTCAGAGTGGTGACCGGCGGCGCTTCCGGCATGTCAGATCGCAAATGGTTCGCCGATCATCTTGCTTTGGACGGCGCAGCGCACCTGGCGGACCTGACCTCGTCGCTGACCACAATCGGCCTCTGGGGCCCACGGGCGCGGGCCATCGTCGCGAGCGTGACCTCCGACGACGTCTCCAACGAAGGTTTCAAGTTCGGTACCTGCCGCACGATAGAGGTGGACACGCTTCGCGTGCTCGCCTCTCGCATCTCATACGTCGGCGACCTTGGCTGGGAGCTGTACATCCCGATGGACCAGGGGCTGAAGCTCTGGGACATCCTCTGGGAGGCCGGCAAACCCCATGGCCTGGCGCCCTGCGGCATCGGCGTGTACGGCACCACGGGACGACTGGAGAAGTGCTACCGGGCGCATGGCAACGAGCTGGAGACCGAATACAACGTGATGGAGGCAGGCATGGCTGCGCCCCGCGTCAAGGAGGACGACTTCGTCGGCAAGGAGGCTCACCTCCGCCACCGCGAAGAAGAGCCCGCGGCGATCATGTGCACGCTCACCGTCGATGACCACACCTCCAAGAGCGGCGAGAAGCGCTACATGCTTGGCCGCGAGCCAATCCTCACGCGCGACGGCAAGCGAATCGTCGATCGTAAGGGCCGCGGCTCCTACGTGACGAGCGCCGGCGCCGGCCCGTCGATCGGCAAGCACATCCTCATGACGTACCTGCCTCCGGAGCACGCGGTCGCCGGCACCCCTTTGGCCGTCGAGTACATGGGCGAGCGCTACCCGGTGACAGTGGCAGTCGCAGGCGCGACGCCGGTCTTCGACCCAGAGAACCTTCGTCTCCGCTCATGAAGACGCTGCGATCGCGGACGTGAGAGTCCTGGTCGCCGTGAAACGAGTGCCGTTCACCGGCGGCAAGATGGTCCTGGCACCTGATGCGATGTCGCTCGAGACCAAGCATCTCGGCTTCACCATCAGCCCGCACGAGGAGTGCGGCGTCGAAGAGGCGGTCCGGATCATCGAGGCTCACGGCGGCGAATCGGTCGTGCTCACGCTCGGACCACCCGAGGCGGTCGAGCAGCTCCGAGACGCGATGGCGCTGGGAATCGACCGCGCCATCCACCTCCAGACCGATGGCGGTGAGTGGGATGCCGAAGGGACGGCAGGGGCGATTGTCGAGGCGATCCAGGCGGACGAGGCGGCCTCTGGGCCCTTCGACCTCATCCTCTTCGGCAACGAGTCCGCTGACTCGGGTGGCTTCCAGGTCGGTCTGCGAGTGGCGCACGCGCTTGGTCGCCCGGTGGTTACGGGCCTGAAGGGGGTGAAGGTCGAGTCCGCTTCCGTCCGCTGCGAGCAGGAGACCAGTGACGGCCGGGACGTGTACGTCCTGCCACTGCCTGCTGTGCTCACAGTCAAGGAAGGCCTGAACCTGCCTCGCTATCCCTCCGTCCCAGGACGCTTGCGCGCCGGTCGCAAGCCGGTCGCGACATCGACTCCGGCCAGGCCGAAGGTCCGCCTGGAGACGACCCGCCTCGTGGTGCCCGCCGGCCGAGGACGCCGCGCCGAGCTGCTTGGGTCTGGACCCTCCGCCGCCCCGGCTGTCGTCGAGATGTTGCGCAGCATCGGGGTGGTCTAGTGGCTCCGGTCCTGGTGCTCGTCGAGAGCGCGGAAGGCAGCCCTGCCGACGTCTCGCTTCAAGCACTCACCCTGGCTCGATCGTTCGCCGGCGGTGAGCCGCTCGAGGTCCTGCAGATCGACCCCGACCCGGGGGCGGCCGAGAATCTCGGCGACTACGGGGTCGTTTCCGCGCACATCGCTGACCACGAGGGAATCGGATCATTTGGACCGGACGCCTGGGCGGCCACAGTAATCCAGCTCGCAGACGGCATCTCCGCCGGAGCGGTCTTTGCGGCGGCGACGGATCGCGGCAACGACATCATGGCGCGAGTCGGCGCGCGCCTCGGCCTGCCCGTGGCCGTCAACTGCATCGCGATATCTGCAGGCTCCCCAATCACCCTGACCCGCCAGCGCTGGGGCGGCAGCCTGCTCGAGGAAGCGCTGCTGCACAGTCCGAGACCGCTTGTCACGGTGGCCCTGCACACGGTGGTCATCGAGAGGGTCGCCGGTTCGAAACAAGTCGAGGTCCTACACAGCCGGGCTGACGTCAACGAACGCGATCTCCGGGTGCGGCCCGCCGAACACGTCGCGGCCCCCAGCGGCGGCGTGTCGCTGGCCGAGGCCAAGGTCGTCGTCAGCGGCGGGCGCGGCGTCGGTTCGAAAGAAGGCTTCGCCATCATCGAGGAGCTGGCCGGCCTGCTCGGCGCGGCGGTTGGCTGCTCTCGTGTCGTCACCAGCGCGGGCTGGCGACCGCACACCGACCAGGTCGGACAGACGGGAACCAAGATCGCGCCTGACCTTTACATCGCATGTGGCATCTCGGGCGCGACCCAGCACATGGCCGGGTGCAAGGGCGCCAAGCGCATCCTGGCCATCAACTCGGATGCCGAGGCGCCGATCATGCTCAACGCCGACTACGCGGTGGTCGGCGACCTCAAGGAGATATTGCCCGCCATCTCGGCCGAAATCCGCAAGGCAAGATGAACCCAGTCTCAGCGGTCGCTCTCGCGCTCTGCCTGATGGTTGCGATCGTGCTGTTTTCGCGCCGCGCCATCCTGCTTTACCGGCTCATCCGGATGGGCAAGCCCGCCAAGCGCTTTGACGATCTGCCGGGGCGCGTGCGCGCTGAAGCTGTCGTCGTGATCGGCCAGAGCAAGCTCTTGCAGCGCCTGCTGCCGGGGCTCATGCACGCGGCAATCTTCTGGGGCTTCTTGGTCCTGCTGCCGACGATTCTTGCCGCGATGATCGGGATCGTCGACGAGCATGCCACCCTGCCCTGGCTCGGCGAGCAGGGCTGGTATGCGCTGATGGTCGACGTCTTTGCGTTCCTCGTCCTGGTCGGTGTGATCACCGGTTTTGTCATCCGCAAGGTCCAACGACCGGCGCGCTTTGTCGGCAGCCACCTTGGCGAAGCGGACGCGATCCTGTTGTGGATCGTGGGCATCGTGGTCACGCTCTTCTTCTGGCACGCAAGCCGCATCGCGCTTGGTCTCAATGAATACCCCGCCGCCTGGGCGCCGATCTCGAGCGGGCTCGCGCATTCGCTGGACGGCGCGTTGAGCCCAACCGTCGAGCGAGCAGCCGTGTGGGCACACGTCCTGCTGATCCTCAGCTTCCTCGTCTACCTGCCTTACTCCAAGCACCTCCACATTTTTCTGGCCGCCGTCAACGTGTTCTTCGGTCGGACGAAATCTCGAGGCCGCCTGGAGCCTGTCGATTTCGAGGCACCCGCGGAGGAGGTGCGTTTCGGAGCGGCAACGGTGACCGATTTGAGCTGGAAGCAGATGGTCGACACGCTGTCCTGCACGGAATGCGGCCGCTGTCAGGATGTCTGCCCGGCATACAACACTGGAAAGGAGCTCTCGCCCAAGCTCCTGATCATGGCCTTGCGGGACCAGCTTCTTGCCGACGGCCCGAAGGCGCTGGCTGCGCCCGGCGCCAAGCTTCAGCCGCTCGTGCCGAACGCGGTCACCGACAACGTCGTCTGGGACTGCGTGACCTGCGGCGCTTGCGTTCGAGAGTGCCCCGTCGGCATCGAGCACATCGACCACATAGTGGATCTGCGACGCAACCTGGTCATGGTCGAGTCGCGCTTTCCGGAAGAGGCCGGGTCGATGCTGCGCGACATCGACCGTGCGTCAAATCCGTGGGGTCGGTCCCAAGGTGACCGTGCGCAATGGGCTCAAGGGCTCGACGTTCGGGTGCTACAGCCCGGCGAGGCGCCGCCTGACGTCCTCTTTTGGGTAGGCTGCGCTCCCTCGTTCGACGAACGCGCGAAGAAGTCCGCGATCTCCACGGCCAAGCTGCTCAAGGAGGCAGGGGTCGATTTCGCCATCCTTGGGCCTCGCGAGGCCTGCACCGGCGACCCCGCCCGGCGAATGGGCGATGAGTACACGTTCCAAAAGCAGGCCCAGCAGAACGTCGCCACGTTGAACGAGGCGAAGGTCACCAAGATCATCACCACGTGCCCGCATTGCTTCAACACGATCGGCAGCGAGTACGCGGACTTCGGGGGCCGCTACGAGGTGATCCATCACACCAAGTTCCTCGCTGGCCTTGTTCGCGAGGGCAAGCTCAAGACGCTCGCCGGCGACAGGAAGATCACGTACCACGACTCTTGCTATCTCGCGCGCCACAACGACGTGATCGACGAGCCACGCGAGCTCGTGGCTGCATCAGGACAGGCCGTTGAGATGCCCCGCAACCGGGAGCGGACCTTCTGCTGTGGCGCCGGCGGAGCACGCATGTTCATGGAGGAAAAGCGCGGCCGGCCGATCAATGAGGAACGCGTGCGTGAGGCCGCCGGTACAGGCGCCGACACCCTTGCGGTGGGGTGTCCGTTCTGCACTGTGATGCTCGACGACGGGGTGCGGGAGACGGGCGCCAAGCTGCAGGTCATCGACCTCGCAACCCTTCTGTCGGAAGCTGTGGAACGTCGCCGGCAGTCGGATCAGGATTCCGTCAGAAGCTGAAGCACTCCATCAAATTCCCGATCGCCGCCAGGCCGTCGCGAGGTGGAGCGGGGGGCCCTGTGGCTTGACCGTTTGACGCTTCGTTATTCGGGCCGCCGGGGGTGGATGAGTCGAAGCGGTGGTTCACAGACGCAAGGGTCGGCAAGCCGAAGACTGCCTCGATGAATTTGAGGATCGAAACGTGCTCGTACAACGCAGGCTCGAGGTGGCGCGGCCGGGCGAACGGCGAGATCACCCAGGTCGGCACGCGGATGCCCAGGCCGAATGCGTCGAGCTGGGGAGGCCGTACATGGTCGAAGAACCCGCCGGCTTCGTCGTAGGTGTGTATATACACCGAGCTCGCCCATGCCGACGATTGCCGCAGCGCAGTGATCAGGTCTTTTTGGAGATTCATGCCAACCGATACGTCGGCGGGTGGATGCTCATCCCTCTGCATCGAAAAGCTCGGAATGATGAAAGACACATCGGGCAGAGTGTTCTGCTGCAGGTCTTTCAGATAGTCGGCCTGCACGGCGACGGTCCGAGGGTCGTGGGCCCACCGCTTCCAGAAGACGAAGACATTGTCTGACTGGCCGTTGGTCACATCGTCGAGGCCGATGTTGTAGATCTTCCAGCTGACCCCGGCGGCCTCGAGCAGGTCGAGGATGATCGGATAGTCGAAGACGCCATATCCGAAAACGCTGTTGGTGGTGATGCCGCCAGAGGTCCCGGCGGCCACGTAGAGGCGGTTGGGGTAGGTCGGTCCCAGCATCGAGCAGAAGTAGTTGACGCACAGCGTGGAGGATTCGAAAAGGCCGTAGTAGAAAGCAAGGTCGGCCCCCGTGTAATAGCCCATCGCGTTGCGCCCGTCATTGGCGAAGAACCCATCCATCGACCCATTGTTGAATTCGTGATGCGTATCGGACCACGTGTGGCCGATGTCATTCGTGGTGAGACTCTCGAAGTGATACGGCGTCACGAATGCGCCGTGTCCGTCGGGCAGTTTGAAGCCGGCTGGGACCCCATATTTCCCAACAAAGGGCGCATAACCGTAGTAGTCGTCGAACGACCGGTTCTCCTGCACGTCGACGATCACGTGCTTGACGGGCATGGTCCGCGGACCGAAGGTCGGCGCGGGTGACGCTTCCGGCGCGGCGGTCGGACCCGAGGGCAAGCACCCGGCAAGCGGCGCCACGAGCCCGGCCAGGCCGATGGCCCCGGCTCCCCTCAGAAACGCGCGGCGTCCGATTTCGTAGGTCATGCCGTTATGAGAGGCCGACGATCTCCCCTTTGTCATCGATGTCGATGCGAACCGCGTTCGGGCTCGACGGGAGGCCGGGCATCGTGCGCATGTCGCCGCAGATGGGGTACACAAAGCCGGCGCCAACCGAGGCGCGAACCTCGCGCACCGGTAGCTTCCAACCGGTCGGCGCTCCTTTGAGCTTCGGATCCGAGGAGATCGACAGGTGGGTCTTGGCGATGCAGACGCTCAACTTGCCAAAGCCGTTGCGCTCGAACGAGTCGATCTGCTCAGCCGCGGACGGGTAGTACTCGACGCTTTCGGCGCCATAGATCTTGGTCGCCACCGTCTCGATCTTCTCTCTCAAGGTCGCCTCTGACGAGTAGAGGAAGTGAAAAGAGCTCGCCTCGCTTGCCGCCTCATCAACCGCCTCCGCGAGCTCGGTGGCGCCGCGACCGCCCAGCGCAAAGTTGTTGCAGACGGCCGAGCGTACGCCCAGCTCCTCGGCGATCTCGCGGACCGCCGCCTGCTCTGACGGGTGGTCGGTAGGAAAGGCGTTGATCGCGACCACAGGCGTCACGCCATGGATTCGAATGTTCTCGACCTGCTTGCGCAGGTTCGCGGCGCCGGCCCATACATCGTCGGGGTTCTCTTTGATCATCTCGGGCGGCAGCGGCCTGCCAGCCACCACCCGAAAACGCCCTGAATGCACCTTCAGCGCGCGGACGGTGGCAACGACGACGGCGGCATCGGGCTCGAGGCCGGAAGCGCGGCACTTGATGTTGAAGAAGCGCTCCGCGCCCATGTCCGCGCCGAAGCCGGCCTCGGTGACCAGGAAATCACCACAGTGGATGCCGATCAGATCGGCGATCACGGACGAGTTGCCAGTGGCGATGTTGCCGAAAGGCCCGGCGTGGACGAGGACTGGCGTGTTCTCCAACGTCTGCAGCAGGTTTGGCTTGATCGCGTCGCGAAGGATCACAGTCATCGCGCCGGCGGCGGACAGCTCTTCGGCGGTGATCGGCTTGCCTTCCCTCGTGTTGCCGATCACGATGCGACCGAGCCTCCCGCGCATGTCGCGCAACGAGTTCGTCAGCGCCAGCACGGTCATGATCTCCGACGCGGCGGTGATGTCGAAACCGGTCTGACGGATAACGCCGTCCTCGCGCGTCCCAAGGCCGACGATGATGTTGCGCAGCACTCGATCGCTGACGTCCATCACGCGCCGCCAGGTGACGCTGTCGCGGTCGACGAGCGCCTCGTGATGGTGGATCTGGTTGTCGATCATCGCGGCGAGCAGGTTGTGTGCGGCGGTGATCGCGTGCATGTCACCCGTGAGGTGGAGGTTCAAGCGTTCCATCGGCACCACCTGGCTGTAGCCACCCCCGGCCGCGCCGCCCTTGATGCCGAACGTCGGTCCCATGGACGGCTGCCTGATGGCTATAGTCGCCCGCTTTCCGATGAGCGATAGTGCCTGACCCAGGCCGACAGTCGTTGTCGTCTTCCCCTCGCCCAAAGGCGTTGGCGTGATCGCCGACACGACCACGTACTTCGCCTTCGGTTGTGATGCGAGCTCCTCGATCGCCTCGAGCCTGATCTTCGCGACGTCATATCCATAAGGCTCGAGCAGGTGTGGGCCGATGCCCATCTTGGCTGCGATTTCCGGCATCGGCAGCAGGCGAGCCTGGCGTGCGATCTCGAGGTCGGTGGGAAACCTGACAGCCATGAACCTGCCTCCTTTCAGGCCGCCACGAGGCGAGCCAGTGTCTCCTGGCGCCAGCGCTCGGTCGGCTCGATCTCGTTGAACGTGAACACGTGGAGTCCGGCCACGTTCCGGTCGGGGAGCGCGAGATCAGGCAGCAGGCCGACCGTGAAGCGGCCGGGGTCGTATCCGCCCGGCTGGACCATGCGCAGGAACCAGTTCGAATGGCCGCGAAGAAAGCGAGCCGAGTCGACGACTCCGATTCTTGTCGAGATCCGCAAGAGCTTCGCCGGGTCGGCGACTCCCGCCAGCCCGATGTGGATCGGCAGCTGGACACCGCGACGCCGCACGCGCGCCACCCACTTCTTCACCTCCCGTGGATCGAAACAAAGGTTGCTCACGATGTAGGTCGCGATGCGCCGCTTGTCCCACATCGCCTGGATGGTGAGGTCGTCATCGATGAAGCTGTGGCGCTCGGGATAGCCGGTGACCCCGATGTCGTGCATGCCATGTGGATCGGTCGTCAGTGCGGTCAGTAGTGAGACGGAATCCGGGAACTGGCCCGCCGGCTCCTTGGCATCGCCGGCGACGACGAAAATCTCGCGCCGGCCGATCGCCGCCACTCGCTCCAACACCTCGCGCAGGTGCGCGTCATCTCTTATGAGGCGGGCGGAGATATGCGGCACGACCTGGTATCCGTGCCGGCCGAGCCTCTCGGCCAGGTCGATCGTCGCTTCGATGCCCCGGCGCGGTGAGGCGGTGACCGTGATCGTAACGTCGTGCGGGACGCTGGCCAGCACGCGCTCCTCGACGTCGTCGGTCGGGAGGACCTCATACCGAGGCGAACGCAGGAACGCCAACAGCGCCTGCCGGCTGGGCCTGTCAATGCGGCCCAGGCGCCGTGCGCCGGCCCCAGCGATCGTCACCACCCCCACCTCACGATCACGCCCAACGGTGTCGCCCTATAGGATACTGTCGCGCTGCGCGCAACGACATCAATCGCGGCGTCTGGCTCGTGCGAAAGGGGACCGAAGCGGCAGGATCACATTCCGATCCAGGGGCGTCCCAGCTCGGCCCGAGTTGAAACCAGCGCCAGGCTCGTTGCCGGCCAGCTCGCGGTGGAGCGAGCCGAGCTCTGACCCCTCGTGGTCCACCATGGTGCAGGCCACCGCCATCAGGCCGTCGCCGGCCTCGAGGATCTCGACTACCCGGCCCTGGCAGGGCCAGTCGACGAGTGAGCTCGTGGTGACCTCCCAGAACCCGTGGCCCTCGCGGCCCTCATCACGATGGGCGCGGACATGATTGGCGTGGATGTGGCCGTTCAGCCACAGCACCACGTTGCCGAATCTCAGCAGGATGTCGAGAAGACGCCGCGGGTCGGCGTGGACCGAGGCCGGATCGTTTTGCCCGCCGCGGCCGCTTGGCGGATGCGCCCTTCGATTGGTGAGGGTGTCGGACGGGTGGTGAGAGAGGATCACGACGAGGCGGTCCTCGTTTGTAGATCGGACGACAGTGCCATCCCGCGATTGGAACGACGAGTGCACCTCTTCGAGCCGCCGCTCCAGCCAGTGCAGCTGCGCCGCCGTGATGCAGCCTTCAGCACCACCGCCCGGGCAGGCCGTGTCGAGCGTGATGAATCGCACCGCAGGCGTGTCGTAGACGTAGTACGCAGATCCGTGCTCGAGGTTCTCGGGCGTGAATCCGTGGCCTCGTGGGTGCCGGCGCGCCTGAAGGTGCGCGTCAAGGAACTCGCCGAAGACGAAAGGGCGCCGGTGGCGGTCCGGCGTCACATCGACGTAAGGACCTGACATGAAGACTTCGGGTCGTTGGACGAAGGTCTCGATCACGGTGTCGAAGTTGATCCCGTCCGGCAGCCGGAATGGCTTCCGCGGGCCGACGAATGCAGCCTCCAGCGCCCTGGTCACGATGCCGACTCCCTGGCAGACCTCCTCGTGGTTGCCGTGGCATCCAATCCACGGCAGGCTGAGACCTTCGGCTTTGAACGGCTGCAGCGCGCGGCCGAGCAGCCCAGGCATGTACGGAAAGCCGAGAGCCTTTCGGTACTGGTCTTCTTCCGGGGAGCCGTCAGGCTTCCAGACGAAGTCGCCGGGCCAGTCGGGGGACTGCACGCCCTCATACGCGGCGCTGCCCGAGTTGGGTTGCACGAGGCCACCATCGAGAAGAGCGATGAAAGCAGCCAGCTCGTTCTGCTGGACGTTATCAACAGCGTCGCCGGTCATCGCGACGAGCTCCAACGGCCGTCCGGTCAACGGGCCGCCGCTGATCCTGTTGATCGTCTGGACCAGTGCGTCAACGGCGTGCACGTTCAGCGCCTCTTGAGCTCGGAACATTGGAAGCATCTCGCGAAAACGCGGGTCGGCATATTCCCGGTTGATGAACTCAAATCGGGCGGGCGATTCCACGTCGGTCACATGCAAGTCGGTGATGTGGGCGAAGGACGCGATCGCAGTGCCATTGGTATCGATGCTTCCGACAGCGGCGTCACCAACGAGCTCCGAGCGGACGGAGTGAGGCTCGCCATCGACCTGCGCGACCGAGCGATAAGAGGCAATCGACCCGCTTCGCTGAACCGGGCCGGCGTCGAGGCGGTTACGAAGAGTGAGCGCCGGCGGACGGCGACTCACGCCTCGACCGCGGCTGCCTCGTCCCTCGCGATGAGAACCGCATCCGGGCGCAGCGTCAGCCGAACCCGAGTTCCTGGCGGCATAGTCGTCGCGTCAGCCGTGGTCAGCTGCGCCAGCACAGTCGCGTCTCCCAGGTCGACGGTGACCCGGCTCGTGGCACCAAGAAATGAGGTAGCAATCACAGTACCGACCAAGGGGCCGGCGGAAGCTTCGTCGTCAGCGGTCATCGACACCGTCTCGGGCCGCACAAGCGCCGTCGCCGGCCCATCCGCGGCGCCAGTTTGCACCAGTGGCAGGCGCGCACCGCGCACCTCGACCTCACCGCCTCGCACCACGCCCGCCAATCGGTTTGTGAGACCGACGAACTCCGCCACGAAAGGCGTCGCCGGCCGTGAGTAAACCTCGGTGGGTGGGGCAAGCTGCTCCAGGCGGCCCTTGTTCATCACTCCCACCCGGTCGGCGATCGCAAGCGCCTCCTCCTGGTCATGGGTGACGAACAGCGTTGTGATCCCGACCTCAAGCTGAATGCGACGTATCTCGTCTCGCAGCCGCGCGCGAACCCGGGCGTCGAGAGCGGAAAGTGGTTCGTCGAGCAGCAGGATCTTAGGGTTGATCGCGAGTGCGCGCGCCAAGGCGACGCGCTGTTGCTGGCCGCCGGAAAGCTGGTGCGCATATCGGTCGGCGAAACCGCCGAGGCCGACGATGTCCAGCATCTCGTGGGCGCGGCGCCTGCGTTCATCCTGGCCCACCTTGCGCATCTGTAGCCCGAAGGCCACGTTCTGCCACGCGGTCATATGCGGGAAAAGCGAGTAAGCCTGGAAAACCATGCCCACGTCGCGCTTGCTGGCGGGCAGGTTGGTGACGTCGGCACCTCCGATGACGACGCGGCCGCCGTCTGCCTCCTCGAGCCCGGCCACCAAGCGCATGGCGGTGGTCTTGCCGCAACCAGACGGTCCGAGCAGCGCGACCAGCTCTCCAGGGGCGAGGGTGAGGCTGAGCCCGTTGAGAGCCGAAACCCCAACATAGCTGCGCTGGAGATTCTCGAGGCGCACCTCGACCCCAGCGCGCGTTGCCGGCGCGGTGGCTGCCATGCTCAGGCCTTCTGTCCCCAGACTGCTTCCAGCCTGGGATCGGTCGCACGAGGTTTCGAGCGGAGTGCTTGGCGAGCGGCGCCGACGAACGACAGCACCATCAGCAGCACGAAGGCGAACATAAGCGAGGCGACTGAAACGGCAATCGAGACCCCGGCATTGGCCTGGCCCAACTGGTTGATTTGGACCTGGATGTTGACGTAGCCGAGGAGGTTGGCGAAGGTGAACTCACCCAGGACAAGGGCAACTGAAAGCAGCGAGGCGTTGAGCAGCGCCCCCGACATGTTCGGGGCGATGACCCGCCAGATCACCGTGGGCCACCCTGCTCCCAAGCTGCGAGCCGCCTCCGAAAGTGTTTTCACATTGATCGCCGAGAGTCCGGCGTCAAGCGCACGGTACGCGTAGGGCAGGACGAGAATCACATAGGCGAAAGAGAGCGTCAGGATCGAGTCGCTGATGTTGTTCGCCATCCACAGGTACACGGGAAACAAGCCGACGACGAGGACGATGGCCGGGATGGTCAGCGGCAGCAGGCAAAGAAACTCGATGATCCGATTGAGGCGTGGCAGCCGTAGCCGGACCCAGATCATGGTCGGCAGCAGCAGCAGCAGCATCCCCACAGATGTGATCGCTGCCAGCTCGAGCGACGCGACGATCGCTGCCACCAGGGCCGGGTAGGTCACTATCGTTGTCCAAGACTCGAGCGTGCGTGGAGCGTCGAATGTGGTGCTTCGTGTTGAAAACTCGAACATGGCGCCGATCGGCACCAAGAAGAAGGTCGCCATCACGACCAGCACAACCACGCGAAAGACCTGCAGCTTGAGCCGTCGAGAGCGGTTCACGCGGCGCCTGGGCGAGACGCTTTCAACCTAGCCACCGCGCGGTCCGCCGCTGCAGCACGGCATACAGGAACATGACCACCGCGACGATCACGATCATGCCAAACGCCAGTGCCTTCGCGAGTCCTGGGTTGGCAAGCCCGGTCTCGCTGTTGAGGAGGTTGGCAATCGCTATCGGCACGATGATGTCGCCCTGGCTGACCAGCGCGGCCGCGGTTGCGTAGGCCGAGAACGAATTGGCAAAGAGCAGCAGCGTGGCGCCCAGAAATGCCGGCAGCAGCAACGGGCCGGCCACATATCGCCAGTAGTGCCAGGTGGTCCCGCCAAGGCTCTCGGTCGCCTCCCGCCACTGCGGTTTGACGCCATCGAGAGCAGGAAGAAATACGAGGACCATGAGCGGAATCTGGAAGTACGTGTACACGAGGACCAGGCCAGGCAGCTCATAGATCCAAAGGCCTTTCGCATACGGGTCGATTCCATGGGACCGAAGCCACAGAGTGATGAAGCCGGCGCCGCCGATGGTGGCGATAAACGCGAACGCCAGCGTGACGCCGCCGAACTGAGCGAGCACCCCGCAGGCCGACGAGACGATGCGGCGGAGCGCGCCGCGCGGATTTCCGGTTGCAACCGCATATGCAAATGCCGCACCCAAGACGGCGCCCACAACAGCGCTCAACGCCGACAGGGCCAGGCTGGTGGCGAAGGAGTTGAGTATGTATTGCCGGTTGAGCGCGCTGAAATTTGACAAGGTCAAGCCGCCGTCGTTGCTGGTGAAGGCACCAACGACGACGATCCCAGTAGGCAGGAGCAGGAACAAAGCCGCATAACCGATGAACGGGACTGCGCCGAGCCAATGGAGCGGGAAGCGGCGGCCGCCCTCCCGAGGGCGGCGCGCCGTTTCAACAACCGGGTCGCCGGTCGCTGTCGCCTGGATCGCCATTACCGCCTGAGCTGACTGAGCTTCGACTAACCGATTGCCGCTGCCCAGTTGGCGGCGAGGTAGGCACTCGCCGCGGCACCCTGTGCATCGCTCAGGAACACCGGTGTGCCGTTTACGGGCGGCAGAGCCGCGAGGTCTGCCTTGTTGATGGTTCCCGCGGTTGTCATCGCCGCCTGCTCGATTGGGTGCGCGCCGCCCTTCAGGAACAGGTTCTGGGCCTCGGCGGAGTACAGGTACTCCTCCCACAGCCGGGCAGCTGCCGGGTGAGGAGCGGTCTTGCTGATTGCCTGCTCGTAGTAGCTGCCTATCACCTGGCCGGTGGGCAGCCAGACCTTCCATGTCGTGACGTCATGAACGTGATTCTGGGACAGGTAGTCCCATTCAAAGACGACAGGCGTGGACCCTGCCTTGATGGTGGCGGTCGTGGCTTTGCTGGGCACCCAGTTTCCATTCTGCTTGAGAGTGTGGAACCAGTCGACTCCAGGTTTGATGTTGTCGAGCGAGCCGCCGTTGGCTAGCGACACCATCACGATGGAGTTCACCGCCTGGTTGGACGCAGTGGCGACGCCGGCGAGGGCGACCGCTCCCCTGAACTTGGGACCAAGCAGGTCGTTGATCGAGGTGATGGCCGGCACCTTGGCGGAGTCGTAGCCGATAGCCATGTAGCCGCCGTAGTCCATGTACCACAGACCGGTGGCCTCTTTCTGGGCGGTTGGGATGTCGTTCCACGTGGTCACTTCGTATGGAGCGAACAGCGGGAGGTTGGCGGGGCCGTACGAGCTGCCCACATCAAGCACATCGGGGCCTCGCTTGCCCAGTGTCTTGATGGCATTCAGCTCGTCCTGGCTACCGCCGTTGGGGTTGATCGAGTTGACCGCGATACCGTACTTGGAGCTGAAGGCGCTGATGATGGCGCCGTAGTTGGCCCAGTCCGGTGGCAGCGCGATGACATTGAGAGTGCCCTCAGCCTGGGCTGCTTTGACCAACGCATCCATCCCGCCCTGGCTCGCGGCGGTGGTGGCGGTCGCCCAGGGGCTCGCGGCCGTGGTCCCGCCACAAGCGCTGGCGAGCAACGAAACGATTCCGACGACAAGACCTAGCCGATTGATCCGATGCCAGTTCATGCGTTAGCGCTCCCCACTTCCGATGGCTGGTGACTGCTCCGGATGCGGCTGCACCCAGGTTGCAGCCGACATGATGCGCCCTCCAAGACGCCGTTGCAAGGAGCGCGCGGGGTGGCTACGGGGCTAGAACGGTTAAGCCGTAGCTTCTGCCGGCTGTCAGGTCTTGGCGGCCGGGCCGCGGTAGCCCAGGCGGCGCGACAGGTCCGCTGCCGCCTCGCGTGTTTGCTCGACCAGCTCGGGCCTGTCGTCCTCCCTCAAGCGGTGGGCCGGACCTGACACATCGATAGCCGCCACCACCTCACCGTGTGCAGAATGCACAGGCGCGGCGATGGCATCAAGCCCGACCTCGAGCTCTTGGAACGTGCGGGCGAAGCCGGCCTCGAAGGCGGCTGCAAGTTGCTCCTCGAGCTCTGCGCGATTGACGATAGTGTTCGGAGTCCTGCGCTCGAGCGGACGCGCCAGCAGGCGCTGCCTGACCTCGATGGGCGCGAAGGCCATGATCACCTTCCCGCTGGCTGTGCAGTGGACCGGTGTGCGACGGCCCAGCCAGTTGACGCTGACCACCGAGGTCGAGCCCGTCACCTGCTCGATGGGGACTATCTCATCAGCGTCGAGGATGTCAAGCGTCACAGTTTCGCCGACCAGGCCGGCGAGCCGCTCGCAGATGGGGCGGGCGACGAAGCGAAGGTCGAGCTCGCCCGTGACCACGCTTGCCAGCTGCGGCAGGCGTCTTCCAAGTCTGTATTTCGACGTGCGTGGATCGCGCTCGACCAGCGCGTGTCGCTCGAGCGTGCTCAGCAGTCGGAGGGCGGTGGAACGATGCACCCCGAGGTGGCGGGCCACCTCCGCGCCGGCCAGCCAGCCGTCACGGGCCAAGAGGTCCAGGATCGCGACCGCCCGATCGACCGAGCGCACAAGACCTGCGTCGCGCGGCGCGCCGTTGCTCACTGCGCAACAATACAAGCTTGCGAGCCACGCAAGCCAGGGCTAAACTTGTTGGCCTCTGAGCATCTGTTGAGCAATGCGCAACAAAATGCCATCAACCCCTCGCGAGGAGGCTCCTATGGCTTCACAGTCAAGGGGCGGGGAGCCGCGGTTCGTAATCTCGTGAAAGCAGGAGGATCCGCATGAGCCGGGAAGAGGAGATTCGCGCCAGCCTGTTCGACGACACGCTCAATGGGCGTGCGCCCGAGGTCAAGGCCGCCACCGAGGAGGGCCTGGCCCTCGGCATGGACCCGATGGACATCCTGTTCAAAGCGCTGATCCCCTCCCTCGAGGAGGTCGGCCGGCGCTTCGAGAAGGGCGACTTCTTCGTCCCCGAGATGTTGATGGCGGCCCGCGCGATGCAGGGCGCGCTCACCATTCTTCGTCCCTTGATCGCCGAGACCGGCGCCCAGCCGGTTGGCCGCTACGTCATCGGCACCGTCAAGGGCGACATCCACGACATCGGGAAGAATTTGGTGGTCATCATGCTCGAGGGCGCCGGCTTCGAAGTTTTCGACCTCGGCGTCAACACGCCGCCGGAGAAGTTCGTCGAAGCGGTGATAGCGCACCAACCTGACGTCCTCGGTTTCTCAGCGTTCCTGACCACGACGATGCCGATGTTCAAGGTCAACATCGACGCGATCACGAAGGCGGGGCTGCGCGACAAGGTGCACATTGCGGTTGGCGGCGCGCCGGTCACCGAGGAGTATGCCAAGCACGTCGGTGCCGACAGCTACGCCCCTGATGCGTCGATGGCCACACGCCTGGCCAAGCAGCTGGTCGGAGCTCGCAACGAAGCTTCTGCCGGCGCCCAGGCGCTCGAGCAGGCGGTCAAGCTGATCGACGAAACCCTGAAGAAGGGTTAGGCCGGCTTCGCATTGGTCACCATCCTCACCTCGCGCGGGCGCGAGGTGGTCGTATCGATCGATCGGCCGTTCGTGATCATCGGCGAGCGCATCAATCCGACGGGACGCAAGGTGCTCGCGGCCGAAATGAAGGAAGGCCGGATGGACCGCGTCCGCGCCGACGCCATCGCCCAGGTCGCGGCCGGCGCCCACATGCTCGATATCAACGCCGGCATACCGCAGCTTGATGAGGCCGCGCTGCTGGTCGCGGCGATCAAGGCGGTCGCCGAGGTGACCGACGTCCCGATCTGCATCGACTCATCGATCATCGAAGCGTTGGAGGCAGGGCTTTCTGCCTACGAAGGCAAAGCCCTGGTGAACTCCGTCACCGCCGAGGAGGAACGCATGGAGCGGATCCTCCCATTGGTCAAGAAGCACGGCGCGGCGGTCATCGGCATGGCCAACGACGAAACCGGGATCTCGATGATCCCCGAGGAGCGTGTAGCGCTGGCCCGCCGGATCATCGAGCGCGCCGCGGATTACGGCATTCCTCAGAAAGACGTGATCATCGACCCGATCGCGATGACGGTTGCCGCCGACCCGACGTGCGGTCTCATCACTCTGGAGACCATGCGGCTCATTCGCGATCAGCTCGGCAACAACATGACCTGCGGCGCCTCGAACGTTTCGTTCGGTTTGCCCGACCGCGCGACAGTCAACGCCGCGTTTCTGCCGCTGGCGATGCATGCCGGCTTGACGTGCGCGATCACCAACCCGCTCGTGCCCGAGGTTCGGCGCGCGGTGCTGGCCGGCGACCTCCTGCTCGGCCACGACGAATACGCCATGCGCTGGATTGCCGGCTACCGTGCCGAGGTGGCTCAGGCAGCCCGCGAACGCGCTGCCCCCGCATGATCCAGCGCAAGCTGGAGGTTACCTACCGGCCGTTCGACCGCACGACACGAGTCCCGCCGGGAACCACGCTGTTCAGCGCGGCGCACTGGATCGGCCTGCCGATCGACTCGACGTGCGGCGGCCGCGGCACCTGCGGCAAATGCAAGGTTCGCGTGCTCGAGGGTTCGGCCGAGGTGACGACAGCCGATCACCGCCTCCTGCGCAAGGAAGAGATCGAGGGCGGGTGGCGCCTCTCGTGCCAGACACACATCTACGACGACATGGTGTGCGAGGTGCCGCAGCTTCTAAGGGTGCCGAAGGCGGCGACGATGGGCTTGGGGCGCCTCGTCATCCTCGACCCGAACGTTCGCAAGGTTTACCTGGAGCTGGCGGAGCCGACGCTCGAGGATCAGCGCAGCGACGTGATGCGGCTCCGCGAAGCGCTGACCGCTGAAGGGCACGACATGGTCGCGGGCGTACCGGTGCTGCGAACGATTCCACGTGCGCTGCGCGACTCGGGGTTCAAGGTCACCGCGGTGCTGGGAGGCGAGCAGCTCGTGGCGCTCGAGCCCGGCGACACGACCGCAGAGTGTTTCGGCGTCGCGTTCGACGTCGGCACGACAACTCTCGTGGGAACGCTGATGAACCTGCGCACCGGCATGGCAGCCGGCGTGCTGTCGACGCTCAACGGCCAGGCGCCGTTCGGGGCCGACGTCATCTCGCGCATCAGCCACGGGATGAACGGCCCGGACTCGGTCCTAGAGCTGCAGGCCGCCGTCGTGGGCACCATGAACGGAATCCTGAAAGACCTGTACCTCCAGACCGGGGTGTCGCCGGACCGCACGTATGAGGCCGTCGTCGTTGGGAACGCGACGATGCTTCACCTGCTGTTCGGCATCGACCCAAGCCCCCTTGCGGTGATGCCCTTCACACCGGCGTTCATGGAGCCGATGCTGGTGGCGGCCTCAGAGGTCGGTCTCGACATCCACCCCAATGGTTACATCCAGACGCTTCCCGCTCTTGGCGCCTATGTCGGCGCCGATATCGTCGCAGGCGTCCTTGCGACCAGCGTTGTGCGCGAAGACAAGATGCGAGTCTTCGTCGACGTCGGCACCAACGGCGAGATCGTGCTCGGCAACGCGCAGCGAGCGCTGGCGACAGCCGCGCCGGCGGGTCCCGCATTCGAGGGCAGCCAGATCCGCTGCGGCATGCGAGCGACGGAGGGCGCGATCGAGGGCGTGACATTGGGCGACACCGTCGAGTTGCAGGTGATCGGCGGCGATGTTCCTGCGCTGGGCATCTGCGGCTCAGGACTTGTCGATGCTGTGGCTCAGCTCCTCCACGTCGGCCTGCTCGACCACTCGGGCCGCATGAAGGCCGCGGTCGACGTTCCCGGTCACCCGCTCGCGGACCGCCTTATCGAAGTTGACGGCGTGCGAGCGTTTCTGCTGGCTGAGGGGGTTTTCCTTTCGCAGAAGGACGTGCGCGAGCTGCAGTTCGCAAAGGGTTCGATTGCCACGGGGATCAAGGTCTTGATGGACATCCTCGGCGTGGAGACGAAGGACCTTGACGAAGTTTTGCTGGGCGGGTCGTTCGGCTCCTACTTGAATCCCGAGAGCGCGAAGATCATCGGGCTGGTGCCGGCGGTCGACGTTGAAAAGATCATCGCCGTCGGCAACTCCGCCGGTGAGGGCGCGAAGATCGCGCTGCTTTCCTATCGCGAGCGCCAGGTCGCTTTCGAGCTGCCGTCCAGGATCGAGTACATCGAGCTTTCAGGCCGGACCGATTTCAACGATGCATTCGTTTCAGTGCTCGCGTTCCCTCATCTCGAGGCGGTGGTATGAGCGCAACGGCCTTCGTGATCTGCGGCGCGTTGGGAGCCGAGGTCAAGGACATAGTGGATCGGCGCGGCTGGGAGGTCGACATCTACGGTCTGTCGGCGATGCTCCACCTGTACCCCAAGAGGATCGTCGAAGAGCTCGGCGAGAAGCTGCGCGAGCTGCGGCCTCGCTACGAGCGCCTGGTCGTCGTGTACGGCGATTGCGGAACCAACGGACGCCTGGATCCAATCCTGCAAGAGCTCGGCGCATCGCAGGTCCGTGGCCCGCACTGCTACGAGATGTTTGCCGGCAAAGACCTCTTCCACCAGGTATCGGAGGGGACGCCTGGAACTTTCTTTCTCACCGACTGGCTGGTTCGCAACTTCGATCGCGCGGTTGTCCGAGGACTGGGCCTGGACCGCGACCCGGAGCTGAAGCCGATGCTCTTTGGCAACTACGAGGCTGTCATGTACCTGCGCCAGGTGCCATTGACCCGATTGGCAAAAAAGGCCGACGAAATCGCGGCTTATCTGGGCCTGCCGCTGGAGATCGTCGACGTCGGGCTGGGCGAGCTCGAAGAACGCCTGGCGGAGCTGGTCGAGGCGGACGATGGGTGCCACCTGAAAACCCCCTCCGGCGCTTCGGGCCACCTCCCCGGCGAGCGGGGAGGACATTTTGGCTAACTACCAGGTCACCTTCTGGAAGCACATTCCCTCGCAGGTGAAATCCTGGGACGGGACCGGCGAGGTCAAGGGCATGATGCCCGACCGGTTCCAGGTGGCGATCGACGCGTACTCCATGCGCGAAGGCTCGACCGACATGGATGCCTACCTGGAAGGTTGGCGGCGAGGCCCGGTCGAGGTGCGCGACGGCGCACCGGCGGAGGTCCTGGCCGCGGTCATCCAGGAGCTCGACGCTGCGAATCCGCGTGCGACCCTAATGAACCCCTAAGCGGCCGAGAGCGGCGGCTTTGTCGCTCGCGGCGCGCGCGATTCGATCTGCCTCAGTGGAGCGCTCATCAGGAGCGCCGGACAGGTTGACCGCGACCAGCCTCGACGCAGCGGTGGCGGCGGCTGCGGCCAGGGTTGCGGCCACCACGGCGTCGGCGCCCAGATTTGGATTACCGTTTTTCACCAACGCAGCCGCAAGCTCGACGGTCTCGGCGGCCAGGCGGACGATTGCAAGCGGCACGTCGATCGTGGCAGCCCGCGCCTGGGCAACGGCCCGCTCGCGATCCTTACCGCGCAATGCCTTCGCGGACCGCCGGGCGTCGACATACGACATATAAGCGTTGGCGTCCGCTTCCACCAGCTCCTCGGCGCGCAGTCGTAGCGCGTGAGCTTCCTCGAGCGCCGCGTCCGCGCTCGCCCACTTTGCTATAGAAAGCCTCGCGACTTTTTCGAGCAGCGAAGAGGCGATCGCGATGACCGCGGCCGTCGCCGAGCCGCTCGCAGGCACAGGACGATCCGAGGCGAGGCCATCGAGGAGCGTGACCATTCGTCCGTCCGCTCTCTGCGGATCAGTCGTCGCCGATCTCCCCCTTGCGCTTGGTGATGTACTCGCGCAGCTGCTCGTCGATTCCGGGATCGATTCCGGGGTCGGGGTACTCCTCGAGGACCTTCTTCCAGCGGGCTGCTGCGACGACGTCAGTGGTCTTTGCGCCCATGCGGTTCCACCGGTCGAAGTTTTCAGTCGATGAGATCCACGGCCTGTAGAAGCCCGTCCGGTAGTTGCGCAACGTGTGCTCGGCACCAAGGAAGTGGCCACCAGGACCCACCTCCCTCATGGCGTCCATCGCGAACGCCTCCTCGTTGACTGGGAACCCTCTCTCGAGAATCCACTCGAACATGCGAAGCGCCTCGACGTCGATGATGAATTTCTCGTACGACGCGAGCAGAGCGCTCTCCAGCCAGCCTGCAGCATGCAGGACAAAGTGCACCCCGCCAAGGATGGTCGGCCACATGCACATCATCGATTCGTATGCCGCCTGCGCATCGGGCGATTTCGACGAGGTCAATGCGCCGCCGCCGCGAAACGGGATGCGGTAGTGGCGAGCCATCTGCGCGCTCGCGAGGATGCCCATGGCCGACTCGGGGGTGCCGAACGCCGGGCTGCCTGACTGCATGTCGGTATTGGTGAGGAACGATCCGTAAACGCACGGCGTGCCGGGGCGCATCAGCTGGACGAGGGCGATGCCTGCGAGCGCCTCGGCACTCTGCTGAGCGACGGCGCCTGCGAGGCCCATCGGGGACATCGCGCCGGCCATCAGGAACGGTGTGACGATGACGGGCTGCCCCGCCTCTGTGTACTCGAGCAACGCGCCCAGCATCCGGTCGTCGTACCGAAGCGGGCTGTTGACGTTGATGAGGCTCATCACCGCGGGGGTCTCCTCGATCTTGTCGCGGCCGCCGAACAGGATCGAGGCCATCTCGATCGTGTCGCGCGCGTTCTGATCCGAGATGACGCTGCCCATGAACGGCTTGTCGGTCCAGCGCATGTGCGAATAGAGCATGTCGAGATGCCGCGTGCCGAGAGGCAGATCTTCGGGTTCGACCGTCGTGCCGCCCGCGCAGTGGATCTGATCGATGGCCTGGGCCATCTTGTCGAAGTTGTTGAAGTCTTCGATGGTGGCCCCACGCCGGCCGCGCTCGAGGTCGGTGATGAACGGAGGACCGTAAACGGGAGCCGTCACCACGTTATTGCCGCCAAGGGTCACGGTCCGGGCGGCATTCCTCGCCTGCAGGTTGAAGGTCGGCGGCGTCTTCCCCGCCATCTCCATGATGAAGCCGCGGTCGAAGCGCACTCGCATCCCGTCGATTGCCATCCCTGCCTTGGCGAACAGCTCGCGCGGCCGTTCGTGCAGGAAGTCGACCCCAATCTCCTCGAGGATGGTCATCGCCTGCTCGTGGATCGCCTCGACGTCCTCGCCGGACAGGATGTCGTACGGCTTGAGACGGTTCTTCCACATGGTGGTCAATTTAACGCGCGCAAGCGCGCTTATGAGGGAAACCCGGATGGTTTCCCTCATCGCCGGGTCGGCTTCGCCGACGCGGCTGCTCTTGTCCGGTATATCGATGGGATTAATTCATTAGTTTCGCCTGGCGCCGACTGGGAGTGGTCAGGACAAAGACATGGCCGGGGAGACCCCGGCCAACCCTGCCACGCTGGTGAGGCCAGAACCATGGGAGTGGCCACCCAGACGAGCGTGTGCTAACGTAGGTCTTGCCCATTGGGGTGCTTGGTCCCGCCTGCGGACCCCCTTTTTGAACTCAGGTGACTCCTATTTCACGCCTAACCAACCTGTGGCGAACCCCTAGGTCCGCGTAAATGAGCACGCCTAACCCCGGCGACGTCCTGCCACTCTGGAACCCGGACATTCCGGGCGAGGAGATACAGGCCGGCCGCCTTGGCATCCGGGTCCGCCCGGGCACGCCGGCAGCCCTCAAGGTGTCCGCCCTCGAAGCCGCTGGCGGAGCCGAGCTCCTGCGGCAGGTCCTCGAGGAGCAGAAGAGCATCGACGGCACGTACACCGTCATCAAGCCCGACAAGCCGCTCGAGTTCGTCGGCCAGGTCAAGCAGACGCTCCTGACCGGCCGGCTCGGTCGCACTCCCCAGGGCCTCGCTCTCGAGATCACCGACTGGCAGGACCTGGACGGCGAGTTCGAGATGGAGAAGAACCGCCTCCGGCTCCGTTACCAGGAGCTGCTCCTCGTCAAAGAATGGGATGGCGACCTGGAGGGATTCACCGCCATCGTCCTTCGAGAAGAAGCGAAAACGCTCCCGATCCTCGACTCCACCATGCGTTTCATCGAGCACCTTCGCGACTTCCGCGAGAAGCTCGCCGAAGCTGCCGTCAGGCGCTACGAAGCCACTGAGCAGTGGATGGAATGCCCGAAGTGCGAGGCCGAGGTGCCGACCGCCAGCAGCATCCATTGCCCCGAATGCGGTGAGGACATGCGTGGCGGCGAGTACGTTCGCGCGGTGCTCCACCTGGTCGATGATGCAGAGGGCAGGATCTATCGCGGCATCGACTCGCTTACCGTGCGCTCGGCGGGCTATCCCGAGTACCGGGGCATGTCCCTCGACCGCATCCAGGGCTCCAACCTCTGGGTCAGCTTCAGACGTTACGACCCCCTACCTGACGAAGGAATCGTCCTGCCGACTGCAAGCGTCGAGATGTTCGAGGCGCAGCGCTCGGTGATCCGGCAGCTGCAGATCGGCAGCCCGCGGAGCGGTGCGCTCGCCGCTGAGCTCGCCGACACAGGGTGGCTCGGCAGCCCCCCTCGGGTGACGCTCGACGGCAAAAAGGCGCATCACCTCCCCGACCCCAACGAGGAGCAGGCGGAAGCCGTCGCTCGTGTGATGGGCATGCGACCCGGCCAGATCTACCTCATCCAGGGCCCGCCCGGAACGGGCAAGACGACGGCGATTGTTGAATCGATCAGGCGCATCCTGGCACGTAATCCGAACGCCTCGATCCTGCTGTCGTCGCACTCCAATGACGCGGTCGACACCGGGCAGGAACGGCTGCTCGGCTTCTCGCACGTGCGTCAAGCGCGCGTGGCCGAGCCCGGCAAGGTGCCGCGGCGCCTCCGCCCGACGATCGTCGAAGGAGACGACCTCGAGCCTTACAACCTGGTCGCCGGCACATGCAACCGTCTCGCCATCGACTCGCGGCTGCGGTTCAAAATTTTCGACTGGCTGATCCTCGACGAGGCCAACAAGGTGCGCGCCAACGAGGCGCTCGCTCTCATGCCTCTCGCCAAGCGTTGGGTGATGATCGGCGACCTCAAGCAGCTGCCGCCCGTGATGGAAGAGGCCGCATCGACGTTTAAGGTCGATCAGCCGCTCGATGAGATGGTCAGGGACGAAAGCTTCTACGGCTGGATCTGGGACAAGGTCCCGGCCAGCTCCAAGATCATGCTGCCGCGCCAGTACCGAATGCGCGAGCCGATCGGACGGGTTGTGTCAGATCTGTTCTATGACGGCAAGCTGATCCACGAAGCCCCACATCAGCGCATGCCGCTCCCGTGGCCGTTCGATCGCGAGCTCGTCTGGGTCGACACCGGCGCGCAGGACGAGTATCGCGATGCCCAGCGATCCGTCGCCAACGAGTTCGAAGTCGCGCTCTGCAAGGACATCACCTCGATCATCCGGCGTCGTGTGCGCAAGGCAAAGCTCGCCGTGATCGCGATGTACGCGTCGCAGGTGAACCGACTTTCATCGGCTCTCAAGGGCATCGTGCCACCCGAGGACATCGAATCGGTCGACGCTTTCGAAGGTCGCGAATCGGACGCGGTCATCCTCTCGCTGGTGCGTTCGAACGACCGGGCCGCCATCGGATTCCTCAACGACCCCAACCGCGTGAACGTCGCCATCTCCCGAGCCAAGAAGCTACTGGTTATCGTCGGCGACTCCAAGACGGTGATCGGCGGCGCCCCCGAGCTCTTCGGACCGCTCTTCGAGCACGCGAAGCAGGAGGGCCTCGTGGCCGGAGTCGGCGCAGTGGTCACCGCGTGCCAGCGAGTCGGGATCAGGTCTCAGGTTCAGCGTCTTTCGCGGCCACATCGTGGCGAGCGCCGCGCACGGCGCCGGCGTCGTGGCCAGCGCACATTTCCAGAGGGCGCCACCAACGGCGAGGCTCATACAGAGGAGCATGTGGACCTCGTGACCTCCGATGTCGAAGGGCACGACGAGGTCAGGGCCAATGGCGGACCGGAGTCGTCGATACCAGTGCTGGACGCCCACGTCGAGGCCCCGCCAAGCACACCGATTCACCTGCCGCCGCCCACGGAGGCCGACTCTCCGCTTTAAGCTTCGCACTGCCCGATGGCTGACGAGTGCGTGTTTTGCGAGATCCTACGAGGCGATTCGCCTGCCACCTTTGTCCACCAGGACGACACAGTTGTCGCCTTCATGGACATCCAGCCGATCACTCACGGCCACATCATCGTGGCCCCGCGCGAGCACGCGGTTCTGATGTCCGACCTGAACGAGACCGCGGCGATGCGTACGTTTCGAGTCGCCCGCCGCATGGCCCAGACCGTCCGCGACTCACTCGGCGCCGGCGGCGTCAACCTGTTCGTCGCGGATGGCGAGATCGCTTTTCAGGACGTGCCGCATTTCCACGTTCATGTCATTCCCCGGTACCCGAACGACGGGTTCGGCCTCACGTTCCCGAGGGACTACACAGAGACCAGGAGCCGCGCCGAGCTGGAGGCCATCGCGTCGGCCATCCGGAGCGCATCAGGCCAGTAGAAGTTCTACTCAAGGGGGATTCCCCCTGGATGCGGCGGGCCTGGCGAAGCGCCGGCGCAGCCCTTAGCCTGCGGCCACCGTCACCTCGATGGTGAGCACCATCAAGTACGCGGGACAGGCCTGGCCGGGCGAGCAGTCGGGCGCAGCCGTGGCATCGATCCGTGCCGTGCCTGGGGCGATGGCCTTGAACGCCGCGAGCGTGACGCCGCGAGCGGCAGATGCGGCCGGGTTGACGATCGGTGCGAGCACCGACTCATCGCTCGACCGGACAGTGCTCCAGCTGGCCATCCCCGGCCTGGCATGAAGCACGACCGCAAGGATCTGACCGACCCGAATGGTGACCGCGTGGGTGTTCTCGGTGACAGTGACGTCGAAGCCTGCGCCCGGGCTGGAGGTTGGGCTGCTGGGGGGCACGGCGACAACGCCGGGCAGGCTGCCGCAGGCGCTGAAGAAGAGCGCCGCCAGCATCAAAACAAATACCGATCTCATCTCAAACGTAACGCTCTCCGGCGATTTCGCGTAACACACCAGTGGCGATGACATTGCCTGTCAAGAGATTGGGGCTTGCGGCCGCATTC
Source organism: Candidatus Dormiibacterota bacterium (assembly GCA_003139695.1). Taxonomy (GTDB): domain Bacteria; phylum Chloroflexota; class Dormibacteria; order Dormibacterales; family Dormibacteraceae; genus Palsa-872. Next base: position 237,849 of record PLJM01000012.1, read on the forward strand.
GTCGTCCTGGCCGCCTCGTGTGCTGGCAGCAGTACGCCGGTGGCCGAGGTCACGCCATCTCCCGTCGAAGGGGCCCTGGGCCAGGGCCTCATCGCCTACGTCGCGGCCAATGGGCTCGGCGTGCTCGATCCGGCGACAGGCAAGTCCATGGTGGTGGCTCCTCTGCCGGCAGGTGGGGCGTTCAGGATCTCCGGTCCCGTTTGGGCGCCGGCCCCAGGGCTGTCGTATCCCGTCCTGTATTTCACGATCCACGATGACCGGCCCGCCGAGCAGAGACTCACAGCCGGGGTGGTGCCTTATGACTGGCTGTTCCGAGTGGACCCATTCGCTGGGACGATCACCCCGCTGGCCGCGTCGTACGACTTCCAGAGCGAGGGCCCTTTCGGCATCGTCGCCAACGGCCACTACCTGGCGCTGACCGTCGGGTGCTGCACTAGCTACGAGGTGGACGCGCTCGACCTGACGAAGGCTTCCGCCGGGATCAAGGTGATGACCAAGCCGCCAACCCAGGCTGCGCTGTTCACGGAAGGTGCAGCGCCGGGGGCCAGCGGCCTGGTTGCCGTACGCGCCTTCGCCACCGGCCTGTGGTACTGGCTGAACCTGGACGCCAACGTCCTCAACGCGTTTCCGCTCAAGCTCGGCCAGGACGATGGCCCCATCGCAATCAGCCCTGACGGCTCGACTGTCGCGGTGTCCCGGCCCGACCACGGACCTGTGATCGAGCCGATCAATGTGACAGTGCCCATCGCCGGCGCCACCAGCTCGCCCGCGACCACGCCTTCGACCGGCACGCCCTCGCCAGTGACCGCCCCGCGCGCGGTCAACTCAAAGTTGCCTCACGCTGACGCGCTGGCCTGGAGCCCCGACGCGAGTCTTCTGGCGATGGCGGTGGGCGGTGGAATCCAGATCTACCGAGCCTCGGGGAAGGACGGAACCCCGCCCGTGAAGGGTTACCTCGGTAGGGGCGGAGTGACGGGAATCGACTGGTCCGACCCGATCCCGGGTCAGAGCTTTGCTTCGGTGAAGCCCGCTCCTGGGCCTCAGGCTGCAGTGGACGGGCTTCTCAAAGCGACGCAGCTGCCGAAGGCGGCCGACAGCGCCGCGGGCCGCTACCTGACAAAGCTCTACCTGTGGCAGTTCGACTCGAGCAAGACCTCGCCGATCGCCTCGATCATGGATGCGACACCGGGCGTGCTGCAGCAGTACCTGCCGATTGCGGCGGTTGTCGTGTTCCACCATTGGGCCCCGTCGCCATCGTGGGCCCTGCTGGGTGGGTGCCACCGATACCGGCTGGTGATCAAGGGCAGCGTCCCGGCGACGGCGTCGACCTTCGGGCTCGGCTCCAACACGCTCTGTAGCGGGTAGCCCCCGCCGGCCGGAGTGCCGGACCTACGATGGATGCATGGCCGACGTCGACTTTCTCGCCCGGCACGCAACTGCAGCCCCGAGCCGGGTGGCCCTGATATCGGGCGATAGAAGGATTGATTTCGAAACCCTCAACCGCCGTGCCAACCAGGCCGCCAACGTCTTCCGCGGCCTCGGCTGCGCCACGCAGGACAGAGTCGCCGTGATGTCGTTCAACTCGGTCGAGGGCTTCGAGATCTCGAACGGGCTTCGCAAAGTGGGCCTCGTCGGCGTGCCCGTCAACTACCGGCTGCGAGGCTCCGAGATCGCGTATGTCCTCAACGACTCAGGCGCCGCTGTGGTGGTGGCAGGGCCCGAGCACGTGGACGCCATCGACGCAGCACGGAGTGAAGTTCTGGGCGACCGACGCTTCATCGCGCTGGGCGGGCGGGAGCCTGCGGGATGGCTTGGATACGAGCAGCTGATGGCGGGGGCGCCCGACCAGCAGCCAGGCGAGTCGGAGGTCGGAGCCCTTGGCGCTTCGATGATCTACACGTCGGGCACAACGGGACATCCGAAGGGGGCGTGGCGCCCGAATGGGGTCAACGTCGAAAACATCCTCCAGGTCATATCGATCTTCGAGTTGAGCGATTCGGACGTGCATCTTATGTGCGGCCCGGGATACCACAGCGCAGTCTCGCTGTTCACGGCGCTGCATCAGCTGCTCGGCGCGACAGTGGTCGTGCAGGCCAAGTTCGACGCCGACGATGCGCTGGATCTCATCGCAAAGCATCGGGTGACCACGAGCTTCATGGCACCGACGCTCCTGCACAGGCTCGTAGACGCGCAGGTTCGAAGACCACGCGATGTGTCATCGCTGCGAGCGCTGTTGCTCGGCGCCGCGCCATGCCCGCATGCATTGAAGGAGAGAGCGGAATCTGCGCTTGGCCAGGTGTTGTGGGAGTTCTATGGCGCCACAGAGACCGGGATCAACACGGTGCTGCGGCCTGAGGACCAGCTGCGCAAGCCGGGGTCCTGCGGCACAGTGGTCCCAGGCCAGGAGATACGTCTCGTGGCCCCCGACGGCACCGATGTGGCAGACGGCGAGCCGGGCGAGCTCATGGTGCGGAACTCGTGGCTCGCGGAATACTACAAGCGCCCTGACGCCACAGGCCAGAGCCTGCACGAAGGATTCTTCTCGGTCGGCGACGTCGCGTATCGCGATGCCGATGGCTATTACTTCATCTGCGACCGCCAGGTCGACATGGTCATCTCAGGCGGCGTAAACATCTATCCCGCCGAGGTTGAGGCGGCTCTTCACGCGCATCCGGCAGTCATGGACGTGGCGGTGATCGGAGTGCCCGACGATCAGTGGGGAGAAGAGGTGAAAGCAGTGGTGCAGCTTCGACCGGGATCCAGCGCCACTGCCGGCGAGCTCATCGATTTCGTCGCCGCTCGGATCGCCGGTTACAAGAAACCCAGGTCTATCGATTTCGTCGATGATCTGCCAAGGGACGCCGCCGGCAAGCTCCTGAAGCGAAAGATCAGAGAGCCGTACTGGTCAGCCAGCGGCCGCCGAATTTAATCCGTAGCTGGAGCGCCCAGCAGCTCCCGAAGGTGCTGCAGGGAGCGGCTGATGATCCCCAGGGGCCGGTCGTCGGCTGACGCCAGCCTGGTGTCCTGCTCGAGCGAGTACCACCCCCGGTAGCCGGTCTTGCGCAGCATCTCGACGACGCGGTCGACCCTGGCGTCTCCCGTCCCCAGTGGCTTGAAGAGGTCCTTCGACACAGCCTCCGCGTAGTCAAGCCCCTCCTCGCGCACCTCCAAAGCGAGCTTCTCGTCGATGTCGTTCAGGTGCACGTGCTGAATTCGGCCGGCCGCCAGCTCGAGGACCTCCACGGGATCGGCGCCCACCAACACCAGCTGTCCGACGTCGATGCAAAGGGCGGCCTCGGTTCCCACCAGCAATCTCTCGATGTCGGCAGGCCCCTGGATCATGCTGCCGTAGCGAGGCTGCACGGCAAGCCGGAGCTTATGCCTCGAGCAGACGTGCTGCACAGAGCCGATCAGGTGCAGCAGATGGGCCCAGCCGGCGCTCGACAGAACTATGCCGTGCTTGTTGCCCGCGTCCCGCGGAGGGACCGCCGACAGCACAAGGGTCTCGGCGCCGAGGGCTCCAAGCCAGCTCGCGTGGCCGTCGAGAAACGCGAGCTCGGGACCTCCGATGTCCTGGTGATGCAGGATCGCTTGCGCCGGGCCGGCGACGACTCGAAGGCGGTGGCGCTTGAGCATCGGCTTGGCAAGATCGCTGCGGTCAGGAAGAAATCCGGGCGGCCCCGCTTCGATTGCGCCTTCGCCCACGGCAGCGGCTTCTGAGAGCACGCGCTCAGCATCGAGCTGATGGCCCCAGCCGGGAACATCGCTCACGCCCCAAGAGGTGGGCGACATGGCGATTCGCGGTCCAGGTGGCTTGCGCGAGAGTCGTGGGATCGTTCGGGCGATCACGGCGCAGAGATTACCCCGCCTCTGTGGTCCCTGCTGCTCAACGATCGGGTGCTAGTGTTCGATTCCGCTCATGCCAGAACCCGAACCTTATGGCACCAGGGCGCTCCCCGAGCTTTACAAGGAGTGGGCCTCGACCGGCATGGTGGCCAACATCGGCACCAGGCTGGTCGAGATCAAAGTCGGGAGCCTCGTCCTCGAGGGAAACATGTCCGAGGAGGCCCATGGCTTTCCCACCAGCCGCGGCTTGATAGTTCACGGCGGCGCCATCGCGACGCTCGCCGATGAAGCCCTCGCCTCTGTCGCTTTCACGCTTGCAGAGGAGGGCGAGGCGACAGCGACGGCGGACCTGAAGGTCGATTACTACAGGCCTTGCAAACCAGGCCGCCTGCTCGCTCGCGCGACAGTTCGCCACCGGACCAAACGGCTTGCCTTCTGTGAGGCGCATGTGGAGCAAGAGGATGGCGTGCTCGTCGCCGAGGCCCGTGCGCTGATCGCCTACGTCAAGGCGTAGTTAGGAAGCGGCGACGGATGGGAGCAGGAACATGGTCCAGTTGACCCCGCCGTCATCAGTGCTCTCCACCAAAGGCCTGGTCCCAGCCATGGCCCCAAACCACGTATGTGTGGCATCGATGATCTGAACTGAATCGGGCAATGGGGCCGGCACCAGCAGCGTGCGGATCGGGGACCAGGTGCCGCCCGCGTTGGTGCTTTTCGACTGCACACCCGAGCCGATCCACCACCAGTTGAACGCATCGGCGTAGGCGATAGTGCCTTGGCTGGCCGGCATCGAGAACGCCTTCCATGAATGGCCGCCGTCGACGGAGCTCAGCTGAAACTGGTTGGGCGGCTGAGGAGGGTCCGACCGGGAGATCGAGCTTCCGGGCGTAGGCAGAGCCTCAGCCGGGCCGATCACAACGGTGACGCTGACCCCGGCTCCCTGGGTTGGTCGCGCAGCCACGGACACGCGTACGCCGTTCGCGATCGGCCAGCCGCCCGCCGGCCCCGGCAATCCGACGCGATTCCAGCTGGTGCCTCCGTCCTGACTCTTGTACGCATATGGCGCAGTCGACTCGGTGTAGAGCCAACCGTCGCGCGAATCCGCGAAGACAACGCGGTATGCCCAGTCCGAGTAGGCGACCGGGTTGCCGAGCCCAATCCAGGTGCCGCCGCCATCCTGGGTCCGCAGCAAGGTCTCCCCCTCCGTGGACGCCTGGGCCAGCAGCCAGCCGTGATCGGCGTCGACGAAGTCCGCCGAAAGCACATAACCACCGGCGCGTGTCAGCGCTTGCCGCGCCCACGTGGTGCCTCCGTCGCTTGTTCTATAAAGGCCAGGCTGCGTGCCGAGGACGACCACCACGCCATTGGAGGCGTCGAAAAAGCGCAGGTACTCGCCGATCGCCTCGTTCGAGGCGGCAAGCTGACGGTGCCAGGTCTCGCCGGCGTCCGAGGTGTGCAGCACCTCGAAATCGTGTTTCGGGCCCTCAACCACGACCCAGCCGGCTGCCGGAGTCACGAAGTCGACGGCGGCCAGGTGACGTGACGCGACGATGTTCGTGGTGCTCGCCTGCGAGGCGGCATTGCTGAAATCCCAGCCCGGATGCAGATAGCTGAGGCCCGCGATCGCGAGGGCGAGCACAGACACGCCACCGAGAGTCAACGCGCGCAGGACACGCGACGTGCTCGAGTGCGACTGTGGCTCGTCGTCAGATTCCATCGCCGCCAACGCCAGCTTAGGCCGACGCTCGGCGATAGATTGTGGCCAGATGATTCGACCTGCCGGCATCGGCGACGCCGCGGCCATCGCCCGGGTTCACGTTGCCAGCTGGCGCTCGACGTACGGCGCAGTGCTCCCAGGCGATTTCCTGGATTCCCTGACCCAGGATGCCTATACGGATCGATGGCGGCGCTTCATCGCTGAACGGTCGAACCTGGCATACGTGGTTGAAGAGGGACAAGACCCCAGTGCCAATGTGGTCGGTTTCGCGTCTGGAGGCCGCGAGCGGGCCGGAGAGACAGGCTATAAAGGCGAGCTCTACGCCATCTATCTCCTGGAGTCAGCGCAGCGGCGAGGCTACGGCCGGGAGCTGGTGCGCGCGATAGTCGGCGGCCTTCGGGGGATGGGGATCGACGACATGATCATCTGGGTCATGAGGGACAACGGCCCGGCGCGGGATTTCTATGAGCGACTGGGGGGCGCGTACGTTCGAACCCAACCGACCACTATCGGTCCAGCGACTGTGGAGGAGGTGTCGTACGGGTGGCCGAGCCTCGCTGACGTGCGCTACTGAGCCGCCACAAATTCAACTGCGCGGGCACCACAGCGCTGGCAATCCCCAGGATGCAGACCACGGTGATACCGAGAAAGGCCCAGGTGGGACTCAGAGTGAACAGCGCGCCGCCGGCCAGCGCACCAACTATCTGAATGGCGAACTGCACGGTCTGGAGACCCGCCCTTGCGGCCGATGAAGATCGGCAGCAGGGGAAGGAAGAACCACAACCCGATCGCCGTGAACAGGTTGCCGAGGTAGAGCGTCCAAAGAGTCCGCCGATGCATGCGCATCGGGAATACTGGCAGAGCAGTGCCGGCCGACCACCTGACGAATCTGGATTGGGATCTGATTCCAGGCGCGCCGCACAGCGCGCACATGCACATGGCGCTGGACGAGGTGCTCCTCGGGCTCGTCATCGATGGCGTGCGGGGTCCCACGATCCGTTTTTGGGAATGGGCCGAGTCCGCTCTCGTTATCGGATCGCATCAATCCGTGTCGAACGAGGTGGACGTGCTTGCCGCAAGGCGATTGGGTTTCTCAGTGACAAGGCGGATGAGCGGCGGCGGCACGATGCTCTGCGAGCCCGGACGGACCATCACCTACTCGATGTATCTGCCGGGATCGGCGGTCGAAGGGCTGAGCTTTCGTCAGTCGTATGCGGCGCTCGACGCGTGGGCCGTCCGCGCGTTCAAGGCGCTTGGGGTGCCGGCGAGCTATAGGGAGATCAACGACATCATCTCGCCGCGAGGAAAGATCGCAGGTGCCGCGCAAGCCCGGCGCCGAGGCTTTGTTCTCCATCACACGACGATCGCCCACTCGATGGAGGTCGAGCTGCTGCCACGTTTGATTCGAATCGGCCGCGACCGAGTGTCGGAGCGCGGAGTCCGCAGCGCCGAAAAACCTGTGTCGCCGCTTTCGTGGTTCACGCCACTCAGCTGCGAGGAGACCACGAAACACCTGGAGAGTTTCTTCGCCCAGGAATTCAGGGCGCACACCAGCGGACTTTCGAATGATGAGGTCGCCGCGGCACGAGTCCTGGTGGCGGAGAAGTACGGAACTCCGGCCTGGGTGAACCGCCTGCCCTAAGCCGCCTTGACTAGAGGGTCTGCCGCCAGTCGGCCACCAGCTCCGGGCACTGCTGCACGTGCTCGCGGTAATGATCGGCCAGCCAGCCGATCACGTCCTCGGGACTGGTCGGATACGGATCTTGTCCCGCCCCGTAGACGACAGGGGTTTTTCGCGACCAGTTGTCCTCGGGGAGGTCTGTCGCGTCGTCGAGCAAAGCCCGGTGCACCGAAGCCATGTCCGCCAGCGCCTCGCGCCGGCCTTCACGCGTCAGCCCGGCCTTGGCCTGCCGGTTGAACTCGTCGTTCTCTCCGGGTGGATCGAGCGGAGGCAACTGCGTAAATTCACGGTCGATCAGGCCGTCGAGCACGCGGCGGTAGTGGACCAAGACCCAGTTAACATGAACCTGCAGCCCGCCCAGCGCGTAGTCGTCGCCGGGCTTGAGATAAGCCAGCGCCTCATCGGGCACTTGAGCGAACGCCGTCTCCCACTCTTTCCGCGCGGCTTCGAAATCCGCGATCGCTGCGTCTTTGACCACGGCGCTAACGTACATCGAAATGACACGCACGCAGCGATGGACCCTCGTCGCCACCGTGCTGGCATCAGCGACCGTTTTTCTCGACTCGACCATCGTGAACGTCGCCCTGCCGCGGATTGGTCGCGACCTCCCTCACTCGCTCGTCGGCGTGCTGGAAGGCCAGACGTATGTCTACACGGGCTACCTGCTGTCGCTGAGCACCTTGCTCATCCTCGCCGGCGCCCTCACCGACGCCTATGGCAGGCGCCGCATGTTCATGTTCGGGCTCGCCGGGTTCGGCCTCATGTCGGCCCTCTGCGGCCTCGCTCCCAACCTGGAGACCCTTGTCGTTCTGCGCGTGCTGCAGGGCGTTGCGGGTGCATTCCTCGTGCCCGGCTCGCTCGCACTGATAACCGCGGGCTTCGATGGCCCGCTGCGCGGACGCGCGTTCGGCATCTGGTCTGGCGCTTCGTCGGGAACGACACTGCTCGGCCCCGCCATCGGCGGCATCCTGGTGGACACAGTCTCCTGGCGCGCGGCCTTTCTTATCAATGTCCCGATTGTCGCGGTCGCCCTATACGCCACGTGGCGCCATGTGCCGGAAAGCCGTTCCGACGCTCCGCCCGCAGGCTTCGACTGGCTGGGCGCCATCGTGGTCGGCCTTGCGGTCGGGGGCCTGGCATTCGGGACTGTGTATGGGCAGCAGCGCGAGTGGCGGGACCCTGTCGCCTACGTTGTGCTCGCGATCGGCGCCATCGCCACAATCGCGCTTCCATTCTTGATGGCCCGCAGGCGCAACCCCTTGATCCCGTTGAGCCTGTTCAAGTCGCGCGCGTTCTCGACCATCAACATCTCGACGCTGCTGATTTACGGCGCCCTCTACACGGTGGGCTACAACTCCGCGCTCTTCATCCAGGGCACCCTCGGTTACACAGCTACCGCCGCAGGCCTGGTCGGAGTCCCGGGCACAGTGCTGCTGGCGGCCCTCTCAACGCGCTTCGGAACTCTCGCCGGCCGCTACGGGCCTCGCCTCTTTCTGATCGTCGGGCCGCTGGTGATGGCTGCAGGCGTCTTGCTCTACGCGCGTGTCCCGGCCACCAGCACGGCATGGCAGCTGCGCCCAGACGCCCCAAGCACCTACATACCCTCGACTGCCTACCTGGTCGACTTCCTGCCGGCATCGATAGTGTTTGGGATCGGGCTCGGCATCCTGGTGGCACCGCTCACCGCCGCGCTAATGGCCTCGGTCCCTGTCGCCAACGCGGGCCTGGCGTCGTCGATCAACAACGCCATCTCACGCATAGGCCCGCAGCTGGCGGGCGCTCTCATCTTCGTCGCAGTGACTGCGGTCTTCTATACCTCGCTGGCCTCGCGGCTCCCCGGCACTGACACGGGGTCAGAGTCGCTCAGAGCCGAGGTGAGCCCGCTCAACCGACCCTCCACCTCGGCTCCAGGCGAAGTGGCGGCCCAGGCCAGGTACGCGTCAGCGGACGCATTTCACACGGCGATGTTGATCGCCGCCGGCCTGCTGGTGGCAGGCGCGGCGGCGAATGCTGTCGGTCTCGAGCGACAGCTCGGTAGGAAGGAGTCTGGCGACTAGCTCGAGTAGTTGTGCTGCTGCAGCCACGTCGTGGCGACGGCGGCGGCGTCAAGGTGTTGGTTCGCAACCTGGTCGACCATCGAGATCAGGTCTGCGGTCGTGAGCTTGCCGTCGATGCTGTTCAGGACCGTCGTGACCTCGGTGGAGGCCGCCGCCTGGCGAACGACGGGGACGACGTTGTCGGCAGCGGTCATGTGCTTGTCATCTTGGAGGACGACCAGGCCGAGACCCTTGAGGTCAGCGTCCGTCGTGAACACGAGGCCAATCTGGATGCTGCCGTTCTTGAACGCGGCTCGGGTGAGCGGTCCGTCAGTGTCCAACGTCTTGACGGCTTTGAAGTGGAGGCCGTAGACCGACGCCAGCCCGGGGAGGCAGAACTTATAAGTCGGGCACTCGGGCCCAGCGCCAAACACGAGCTGACTCGCTATTGCCGGGGTTATGTCGGAAAGCTTGGTCAGGCTGTACTCGGTTGCCGTCGCCTGCGGCACAGCGAAGGCGTTCGCGTCGACTGCCGCCGCCGGGGTAAGGGCGACCAGCCCCAGGGGCTGCAGGTGAGTGTTGAGCGTGGCGGTGGTCGCTGCGGGGTCACTGGTAGCCTCGCCCGCGCTGTTGTTGTAGTACTCGAGCTCGCTGGCCGCATAGCCTGGGTACATGTCGATCGAGCCGGCCTTGATGGCCGCCGCGATGATCGGGCGAGGGCCGAGAAGCAGCTTGTAGTTGATGGTGTAGCCGTCGTGCGCGAGCGCCTGACCGTAGATGTTGGCCAGGATGCTGCTCTCCGGGAAGTTGAAGCCGCCCACGGTGAGGGTGCCCTTGGAGGTACCTGGTGTGGTCGAGCCTCCGCACGCCGTGGCCACAACCAGGAACGCGGCGAGGATCGCCACCAACCACCGCGACGTTATGTTCCGGATCATTGAGTCCCTCCTTGGAGCTGGCCGAGTACTCGAATCCAACCCCGATTCCGACCTGAATCTTCCACTATGCGGCCTTGAACGTGGTGGCTCGCGCCATGACAGGAGCCCGGAGAAGACGTATCCCACGGGGCACCAGCACCCGTTCCAGCCCAGCCAGGGAGAGCTCGGTGGCCATGGCCAGCAGCGCGACCAGGAGGGCGCCCGCGAAGAGTTTTGTAAGGTCCTGCTGGGCGAGGCCGTCAATGATGTACCGCCCGAAGCCTCCACCGGAGATCAGGGCTGCCAGGGTTGCGGTCGCCACCACCTGGACCGCTGAGGTGCGCACACCTGCCATCACCAGCGGTACTGCCAGGGGCAACTCGACCCTCAGAACCTGAGTGAGCTCGCGGTAGCCCATTCCGCGCGCCGCATCCTTGACGTCGGGGTCGACCTCCCGCAGGGCTACGTAGCTGTTGGTGAGCATTGGAGGAATGGCGAGCGCGGTGAGCGAAAAGACGATGGAAAAGTCGCCAAGGCCAAAGACCTGGAAGGCGATTACGAGGATTCCGAAAGATGGGAGGGCCCGCCCGACGTTGGAGATGTTGATCGCCAAGTTGCCGAAGCGGCCGTAGTGCCCCAGCACGATTCCGATCGGCAGCGCGATGAGCGCGCCGATCGCGACTGACTCGGCTGAGAGCTGGACGTGCTCGACAAGGCGCTGAGGGATCCCGTCGGCGCCACTCCAGTGAGCCGGATCAGAAAACCACCGCCACACGCTGCCAAGGAACCCCACGGCTACGTGTTGCGCGCCCAAGGAACGACGACTCGCTGCAGGCCGGCAAGCGACAGGTCAGCGACGAGCGCCAGGGCTATCGACAGCACTGTCGCGACCACAAGCGGCGTGTGGAAGTTCTCGATGAAGCCTTCCAGGATGAGCTGGCCCAGGCCGCCGAGCCCGATGAGGGCAGTGACGGTCACGAGGCCGATCGTCGTCACAGTGGCGATGCGGATGCCGGCGATGATGGCAGGCAGCGCAAGCGGCAGCTCGATTCGCAGCAGCCTTGCAAGCGGGCGGTAGCCCATGCCGTTCGCCGCGTCGATCACGTCGGGTGGCACCGCTTCAAGTCCGACCATCACGTTGCGGACCAAGATCAGCAGCGAATAGCCGATAAGGCCGATCTCGGCCGTTACCACCGTCAACCCCGTGTAGGGGATCAGAAGAGCGAACAGGGCGAGCGATGGGATGGTGTAGAAGATTTCGGACACTGCCAGGACCGGGCTACGGAATGCGCGCCACCGGTGGGCGGCAACGCCCAGCGGCAGGGACAGCACAAGGCCGCCAAGGATTGCAATCGCGGTGAGAGTGATGTGCTGCTGTAGCGCGTCTTCAAACAGCGGGACGTGGCTCGAGAGCCAGCCCCAGTTGATCCAGGGGTCGAAGGTGAGGAATATGCCAGTCGGCATTCGATTACGGTAAACGAGGCCGTGATCCGGTTGGAGGGAGTCAACAAGGAATTCGCGGGCGGGTCCAACGCGGTTAGGGACCTGACCCTTGACATTCCGGGTGGCCAGACGTGCGTGCTCATCGGCCCATCGGGCTGCGGCAAGACGACGACGCTACGCATGATCAACCGACTGCTCGACCCTGACAGCGGGCGAATCCTCATCGATGGAGAGGACACGAGCGCGGTGGACCCCCCAAAGCTACGGCTGAAGATGGGTTACGTCATTCAGAACACAGGACTGTTCCCGCACATGACAGTCGGCGACAACGTCGGCACCGTGCCGCGGCTGTGGGATTGGGACCGGGCGCGGATCAAAGTGCGCGTGGACGAGCTGCTCGAGCTCGTCGGCCTCGACCCGAAGGAATATCGCAGTAGGTATCCGCACCAGCTCTCCGGAGGCCAGCGGCAGCGCGTCGGCTTCGCACGCGCCCTTGGAGCCGACCCGCCGATCCTTTTGATGGACGAACCGTTTGGAGCAGTGGATCGAATCACACGCGAGCGCTTGCAGCAGGAGTTCATCCGCATCCAGCGTTCCATGCGCAAGACAGTCGTATTCGTGACCCACGACATCGATGAGGCGGTGATGGTCGGCGACCGCATCTGCCTCTTGCAGATGCAGGCAAAGATCGCCCAGTACGACACGCCGGAAGCGATTCTCACCCGTCCGGCCAGTGACTACGTCGCGGAATTCCTCGGTCGCGAGCGCCTGGTTCGCCGGATGTCAGTCAAGCAGATCGACTTGAGCACTCTGGAGCACCCCGCGTCAGGACCGGCGGCCGTTGAGCCGCGAGTCTCGCCGGCGAGCACGCTGAGCGAGGCGTTCGCCGCCGCGCTGGCAAGTCCCACCGAGGCCGCGGCGGTTTTCGACGGCGAGCGTTACCTGGGGACTTTTACTGCCAAATCGTTGCTGGAATCGTTGCGGCGCGCAAGCGACGCTGGAGGTGGAGAGGTTGCCGCAGGAATTTGACGTTGTGTGTCTGGGAGGCGGAGTTGCCGGCGAGGCGATCGCCGGCGGGCTCGAAGGCAGCGGCCTGACTCTGGTGGTGATCGAGCGCGAGCTGGTCGGCGGGGAATGTCCGTACTGGGGTTGCATGCCTTCGAAGACGCTGCTGCGGTCCGGCGAGACGCTCAAGGAGGCCGAACGCGCGCGGCTTCTGGCGGCATCCCGCGTGGAGTGGGAGCTCGACTTCCCGAAAATCTCGAAGCGGGTTTTGTGGATGGCGCGCGACCTGGATGACACGCGGCCGGCGGCGGCCCTGCAATCAACCGGGGCGACGCTCGTGCGCGGGAACGGCAAGCTGATAGACCACAGGACGGTCGAGGTCGGAGGCGAACGTTATATCGCGCGAAAGGCGGTGGTGGTCGCCAATGGCAGCACCGCGTCGATCCCTCCGATTCCGGGCCTCGACTCCGTGGACTACTGGACGAACCGGCAGGCCACGCTGCCTCGCGAGCTACCCATCTCGCTCGCAGTGCTCGGGGGCGGCGCCATCGGTCTGGAGCTGGGCCAGGCGTATGCACGTTTCGGCTCAAAGGTGACGATCATCGAGGCGGGGCCTCGATTCCTCGGGCTGGAAGAACCCGAGGCGGGCGCTACATTGAGGCCGCACCTCGAAGCCGACGGTATCGAGCTGATCGCAGGCGACCCCTGCGTCGGAGTCGAGAAAGGTGACGCGGGGGTTGTCTTGAAGATGAAGTCGGGCGCGCGCGTGACGGCCGAGCGGCTGCTCGTCGCCACCGGCCGGCGAGCCAACTTCGAAGCCTGGGAGGGCGCCGGCTTGCCACGCACCGAGCGGGGCTGGCTGAAGGTCGATCCGATGACGCTGGAAGCCGCTACTGGTGTCTACGGGACTGGCGACGTGACGGGGATCGGAGGCTTCACGCACCTCGCGTACTACCACGGCCAGGTGGTCGCACGGCGCCTTCGCGGTGAGGACGCACGCGCCGACCATACGGCCGTGCCACGTGTGACCTTCACCGACCCGGAGGTGGCCTCGGTCGGCCTCTCAGAAGCCGCCGCCCGCGAGCAGGGGATCGACATCGAGACTGTCTCGATGGACCCGGCTGAGAGTGCTCGCGGCTACATCCACGACTTTCACGGCGGGATGCTGAAGCTGGTCGGGGACCGGCGCCGCGGGGTGTTGGTCGGCGCCACTCTGGCCAGCCCGAGGGCCGGCGAAATCCTGGGCGAGCTGGTCCTCGCGGTAAAGGTGGGAACTCCGCTCCGCGCCCTGTCCGATGTTATCCACCCGTTCCCGGCATTCAATCGAGTGCTGGGAGCCGCTCTCGGAGAGCTGGCCGGCAAGCTGGCGTAACGGCTCCGCCTGAGCGCGTGCTCATGTTCCTCCTCCTCCGGCAGCACCAGGCAAAGCCGCCGCAGCCGGTTGAAGGTCACCATCCAACGGCATTACCTCAAAGGTCAGGCGGGCGCGCAGGCGGCTCAATGCCCCGAGCACCGGCAACCCGAGCGCAAGGACCATCAACACGTTGCCCACGGCGCGGAACGTGTCGTACGCAAGCGAGGTGAGCAGGTAGAAGCGACCGAAGTGGAGGAGTGAGGTCCCGGCGCTCATCCCCGGCAACCAACCCAACGAAGGGTTGCCGCGATAGACGGGGACCCAGTCGGTGATATCGAGCAGGGCGCCGACCACGAATCCCATGACGGCGCCGACCCCCGCGAGAGCCAGGACGTCGCGCCATCCAGGGACGCTTCCCCGCCTGCTCCAGTGCCCCACGAGGCCCGCCGCAACCCCCACCCAACCAACCGCGAAAATCTGGTAAGGCACCCACGGACCCACGCCCCCGCCGGCAAGCGCCGATACGAGCATCGACAGCGCGCCGGCGAGGAACCCGAACGAGGTGCCGAACACGTAGCCCGAGCACAGCACCAAGAAGAAGATGGGGCTGAACCCGCCAATACCTTCGATCAGTGCCAGCCTGAGCGCGGTGTCGATGGCTGCGATGGCCGCCAGGAGTGCAACTGCGCGCGAGTCGAGCTGGCGCGCCCCGGCCTCGACGAGAAACAAACCTCCGACACACGCGAGCGCGAGCGTCCAGGCAGGCGTGTTGGCCGGCAGGCCGCTGCCTAGGAACGGCCACAGGAAAAGCAGCAAGCCGGCCAGCGAGACTGCGCCGACAGGCAGGGCCTTCCTCAAGCCAGGACCTCCTCCCGCGTCTTCTCGATGACCCTTCCGCCACCCACGTTCAGGACCCGATCCGCCAGGACCGTCCTCAGCTCCTCATCGTGGGTCGCCAGGACCACCGCTGCGCCGAGGTCTCGAAGCCTGGCGACGAGCCGCACCAACCTCGCGCGAGCGACTGCATCCATGCCGCGTGTCGGCTCGTCAAGAAGGACGAGGCGCGGTATTCCCGGCAGGACCGCCGCCAAGGCGGCGCGCTGGCGCTCGCCGCTTGAAAGGTCGCGCGGGTAGCGGTCGGCCACCGATAGGAGACCCAGCTCTTCGAGGATCGCCTCGGGCCGTTCGCTTTCTCCCGCACGGCCGAGCGTAAAGCTCACCTCGGAGCGCACGCTCGGCCGGTGCAGAAGTGCCGCGGGATTTTGCGGCAGGTATGCGATGCGGCCGGACCGGCGAGCGACGGCTCCGGAGAGCGGTGCAAGCGTGCCGGCAATCACCCGCAGCAACGTCGTCTTGCCGCCGCCGTTCGGCCCGCTGAGGGCGACGACCTCACCGGCGCGACCCGCCAGGTCGACACGGTCGATGACCACAGTGCCCCCGAATCCCACGCTCACATTCGCGAGCGACCAGGCTTCGTCGCCAATCGCTGACTGGCGAGGCAGCCGCGTGGAAACGGTCTGAGGCGGCCAGCTCTTCGGATCGACCGCCTCCACGACGCCGCGCTCCACGACGAGCAGCCCAGACGCGTGATCAAGGATGGGCTCGAGACGGTGCTCCGACACCACCGCATGCGTGCCGTGCCGGACCAAGGCCAACAGGGCCGCGACCACTGAAGCGGCCCCCTGCGGGTCGAGCTGCGACGTGGGCTCGTCCAGCACCACGACCTTGGGACGCATCGCCAGCGCCGAGGCCAGAGCAACTCGCTGCCGCTCTCCGCCGCTGAGGGTACGGACCGTGCGGCCGAGGAGCTGCAGAGCGCCCGCCGCATCAAGGGCCTCTTCGATGCGGCCGGCCATCTCGCGCGGTGGGACAGCCAGGTTCTCGAGGCCGAAGGCCACCTCGCGATCGACCACGTTGTAGACGGTCTGCAGCTCCGGGTCCTGGAAGACGAAGCCGACGTTGCGGGCAAGCTGCCTGGTGTGTGTGGCGATGATGTCCAGTCCGCCGACCGACGCGCTACCGGATATGACGCCACCGTGGAAATGCGGCACCAGGCCGTTGAACACGCGCAGCAGCGTCGACTTGCCGCCTCCCGATGGGCCGGTGACCACCGTCAGTCCGTCATCGATCTCGAGACAAACGTCGCGAAGGGCAGCCACTTCGGCGCCCGGGTATGTGTAGGTGAGACGGGTTAGCTTCGCGACCGCCAAATCAGCACCGGTGCGAAGAGAAGCAGGCATGCAGCGAGCGGTCTCGCGTCGATTAAAGGGGGCGTCAAAGTCGGATACGCATACCAAGGAGCTGCCCACCCGATCGCTTGCGATAAAGCGAAGGTCGCGAGTGCCGCCCCCGACGCTCCCGCAAGCAACCAGTCATTGCGCAACATGCGCCGTGGCTTGACCGACGTGCGTTGGCCTGATCCGAAGCCTCGTGCCTCCATCGACTCGGCCAGCTGAATCGAGCCTTCGACGCTCGTCAGCACGACGGGAACCACGATCTCCGACCAGGATCTCGGACCGCGGGGACGCCATCCACGCAGCCGCTGAGCCTCGGTGACCTGGACAAAGGACGATGCCACCGCCGGGACGAGGTTCAGGGAAGCTGCGACAGCGGCACCGGTTCGGGAGAGTGCCGCCGGCAGCGCGTCCATGACCTCGTGTGAGGCGAGGAGCAAGGAGAAAGGCGCCGCGGCAAGGATTGCCGCTCCGACGGTCAACCCGCCCGACGCGCCGAAAGCCAGCGCCTCGAGCGTGTAGGGGCCGCCCAGGGCTGGAATCTGGTCGGGGAGCGCGAACAGCACAGTGGCCCCGAGGTGCGCGGAGACGAAGTTGAGTGTGACCGCGAAGGCTGCGATCAGCAAGACGCCAGTGAGCACACCACGAAGGCGGCGGACTCCGACGCCGGCGGCGAGCGCAACGAGCGCCGCCGCCAGCACCGTAGCTTTGTAGACAGGGTTCGTCGTCGAAAGGACTATGAAGATGCAGGTGCCGGACCAGGCCGCCACCGCGCGTGCGTTCATTACCGGGCTCAGCTCTCCTTGGCAAGTGGCGGCGGTGTCGGACATGGATCCGTGGTAAGCACGTAGCGCCAGCCGATCGCCTCTTTGTCATGGAGCGTGACTGCCGTGTATGCGGTCTGTGCGCAGGTCCACGCACCGCTTGCTTCTATGAACGTCCACCATGTGGGCTGGTTTGGCGGGAAGCAAGTGCTGTACTGCGCTGGCTCGTTGTCGACCTGGCAGACCGCCTTCCCATAGCTGAAGGTCTGCGTTTGGTACTCGACGCCTGACTGATCCATAAGGGACTGGCCGTCGATGGTGTCGCCGGCGAAACCCACGCATTTCTGGACTGATGTTCCCGACTGGTGTTGGACGACCACATAGGCGTGGTGCGCGGCGGCGGCGTTGACGCACGTGCTCGTAGGGCTTGCTTGGCTGGTCGGTGACGAGCCTCCGCACGCGGCGATGACAAGAGCCAGTGTCGCGCTGGCCCACAAGAGGTGCTTTCGCACGTCGTTTCCTCCAGGCGGTCAAGCCTTTCCGAACGCGCTGCTGAAAGCCGACCGCCAGGAGCTTCCGTGCCGTTGCGCGCGGACGGGTTGCCGTTGCGGGCGTTCAGGTCTCCTGGCTCGCGGCTCGCCGCCCCCATCTGCCTTCCCGAGGCTCGTAGACCTCAGTGGCTTTTGTCGGACGGAGGCTCCCCGCTCACAGTTGCGCGACAGCTCCGGTTTCGCACCGGATTCCCTTGGTGCCCTGCCCGAATCTTAGCCTTTCGCGTGGTCGACGACTGAGGCCGTCAAGCGCAGATAGCCGTCATGGCGTGTCGCCGGCATGGCGAAGTCGAATCGGTCGGGCACGAGTGCCAGGTCCAGGTCGGTCGGCGGGAATCCGGGCCAGGTGCCGCTCATCGCTCGCGCGAACCGAGCACTCTCGCGCAGGGGCTGAAGCAAGCTGGCGACGTCGGGCTCCTCGCCACGTAGGAGGCCTTCGATGTACAGGGCGCACGCGTGATCTTCGGGGTGGTCCGCGGACGCGATCAACGTCAGCGCCTGCGGTTGCTTCGACAGGCACGCCCGGGCAGTTGCCCTCGCCACGACAAGGCTCGCCGCGTAAAGCTCATCAGCTGATTCGACCGCGGCCATCACAGTGGTCCCGGCGCTGGAGCGCTGAATGAGGACGCGATCCTTGACGTCCGCCGCGTTGATCTGAGTTGGCGAGTTGCTGATCGGTATGCCAGGCACCGGCAGCGCCTCCTCCTCGGCACTGATGAGGGAGCCGGGAATTTTCTTGTGAAGAGCGCGAGCCTCGGCGGTCGTGGACACCAGCAGGCATCCGCTTGCTCCACGTGCAAGGGCATACGCGCTGACGGTGAAGGAACGAAGTACATCGATCACGATCACGACCCCGCGTGCTCTTCGGGCTCCGTCCATGCCGGTCAGCCGGTTGATCACCACAGACTTCGATGGTGAGGCTTTGCACCGCGAGACGGGCATGATATTCGGCGAGAGTGATGGCGCAAGGCCCTGAAGGATCGCGGCGGGCCCTTGGCTTCGAGCAGATCGCCGACTGCGGGTCGATGCGCGTGGTCGGCCTGCGATTGGGGCCGGGACAGAACGTGCCAGAGCATCGCAACGCCATTCCGCTGGCGCTGATCGTCACCGTCGGGCACCTGCATTTCGATGACGGGAGCAGCCACGGCGAGGTCAGCGCGGGTGAGATGCTGCTGATCAACCCGGGCGAGCGACACACCTATCACGCTGAGGTCGAGACGTCGGCTTACCTCGTCTACGCGGGCTTGCCTGGAGTCAGAAGCCGAAAGTGGAGCTTGCGGCACAAGGCCTGAGAAACGAGTCGCGATCAGGGAGGCGAGTTCCACATCGCGAGGAGGCGACCCCGCTCGTCATCGCGCAGAAGGCTGAGCGTGGCGACGTCGAGGTCCAGGGTCGATGCAGCCTTGATGTCAAGGCGCATCCAGGCGATGGCGACGGCCCGAAGGAAGTGGCCGTGTGAGAAAGCCAGGACCCGGCCGCCGGTGCTCGAGGCGAGCTTGATGAAGTCCATCGCTCGCGCGTAAATCTGTGCGGGTGTCTCGCCGCCCGGGCTTCCGTCCTTGTAGAGCTCCCAACCCGAGCGCTTTTCTCGAATCGCCTTGGTGGTCATGCCTTCGTACTCGCCGTAATCGACCTCTCGCAGGAGTTCGGTGAGCTGCGGCTCACGGAACCCGGCGAGCTCGGCGGTGCGCCTGGCCCGCTGAAGCGGGCTTGAGAACACTGCTTCGAAGTGGATCTTTTCCAGGCGGTCCCTCAAGCGCGCCGCCCTCTCCTCGCCCTGGGGCGTCAGCGGGAGGTCGGTCTCACCCGTATGCCGGCCACTGAGGCTCCACTCGGTTTCGCCGTGGCGGGCGAGATAGACCTCGACGCTCAGGCCGGCTTGCCCATCATCTCGGGCCTGCCCGAGCGCAACGAACGGCTCGCGCTCTCGATCACGGCGCCGGCTCGAACGCGCTGGCCAGGCCGGACGCAGACCAGGCCGACGGAAGCGTGGCCACCATGCAGCTTCAACGCCTCGTTGACGGCCGACAGCACCCGGTTGGCGGCGTGCGCCGTGCCGGCGACGTCGGTGTCGGGCAGGATGGCCAGGAGCTGCGGCGGGGTTCGGCCCAAGACGCCGGGCGTATCAACGTCGCGCACGGTGCCGGCCAGCGCGGCGGCCATCATCTTCAAAGACTCCTCAGGTGAACCTGTGCCGTCCGCTTCGACCAACAGCACCCCGAGGTTCCGCTGGTAGCGATGAGCCCGCGCCAGCTCGTCCTCGAGGACTGGACGCACGAAACGATCGTTGAAGAGACCCGTGGTCCGGTCGACGATGTGCAGAGGCTCGGCCTGAGGGTCGTCGGCACGCACGCCGCACGATGGGCAGAAGACAGCGCCGTGAGGTAATGGGGACCCGCAAGCCAGGCACGTCTGTGCTTCTGGCCGCCGGCGCAGGAAGTCGCCAATCGGCATCGCGCTAAAGCCTATCAGCCGAGTGGCGGCGGCTAAGGAGCCACCGCGTCGCTTAACCGACCGCGGCCTCCACCGATGTCATCCAGCTGTCTGCCCAGCTCGCAACCGCGGCGAGCACGGGCTCGAGCGCTCTGCCTCGGGAGGTGAGTCGATAGCTGACCCTGACCGGTGGACCCGGGTCGACGAGACGCTCGACAAGGCCTTCAGTCTCCAGCTCGCGCAACCGCTCAGTGAGCACGCGGTCACTAATGCCGGGGATACCGGCAAGAAGCTGATTGAATCGAGCAGGCGCCGGGATCAAGGCTTTCACGACCGCCCCGGTCCAGCGCTTACCGATCAGCTCAATGGCGCGCTGAAATGGCGCGCTGTAGTCGAGGCCCCCACCGACCATGGGGAGTGATTCTAGGCGCTATCGGTAGGTGCGGAAGCAAGCCTCTTCGTTTATTTCTCGAAATTTCTTTACCCACTCTCGACCACGTCTGGTGTGGCCTCATAGGCCGGACCGCCGACGACTCGAGCATCGTCGGTGCGCAGCGTAGACTCGCGCTGCCGTTCATGGATGTAGCTAACCGAGTCGTAGTGGTGACAGGCGGAGCTCGCGGCATCGGTCGAGCTCTCGCCCGCAAATTTGCCGCCGCCGGCGCCGAGATCGTCGTCGTGGCGGACATCGACGCTGACGATGCATGGACAGTGGCCCGCGAGATCGGTGGCATGGCCATTCGCTGCGACGTTTCGAATGAGACCGATGTCGCACAGCTTGTGGAAAAGATTCACATCGCTAAAGGACGCATCGACATCCTGTGCTCAAACGCAGGCATCGCGGTCGGCGGCGGTCCTGAGGTTCCCAACTCGGAGTGGCAGCGCATCTGGGACGTGAATGTGATGGCCCACGTGTACATGGCTCGTCATGCGCTGCCGGCGATGCTTGCGCGCAAGGAGGGCTACATCGTCGGCACGGTGTCGGCCGCGGGCCTGCTCAATCACATGTTCGCGGCTCCATATGGAGTGACCAAGGCGGCCGCGTTGTCATTCTTCGAATGGCTCTCGATCGCCCATGGAGATGAGGGAATCAGGGTTTCGTGTCTGTGCCCGCTCGGAGTCAAGACCGACATGCTGGCGATGGAGCGCCGCAGGGGCCTCGACTTTCTCACGGCGACTGCACTCGAGCCCGACCAGGTTGCCGAGTCGGTCCTGCAGGGCATCCGCGACGAGAGCTTTCTCATCCTGCCTCACCCGGAGGTCGAAGAATTTTTCGGCCGTCGAGCGTCCGATTACGACAGGTGGCTGAGGGGCATGCGGCGCCTGCGCGCGACCATCGTCGCCGCCAACCAGTAGGGTGCGATGGCTGGCGCTCGTGATTGGGGCCGTGCTGATCGTCATCGCCTTCGTGGCCTCCGGTCGTGTTGCGGACACACAACAGGGAATGGTGTCCGAGGTGATC
Source organism: Candidatus Dormiibacterota bacterium (assembly GCA_003139695.1). Classification (GTDB taxonomy): domain Bacteria; phylum Chloroflexota; class Dormibacteria; order Dormibacterales; family Dormibacteraceae; genus Palsa-872. Next base: position 259,289 of record PLJM01000012.1, read on the forward strand.
ACCCTGTTCGCGGGGCTGGGGGGCGTCAGCCTGGTGCTCTATGCATGGGTATCGGGGGCGAGGCCCCGCCCTGCCGGCCTTCCAACGCCTGGCGTCAAGGCGACGGTGCAGATCCGATCGGCGACCGAGCTGCTGGCCGGGGCGGTCGGTCTGGTGATCGCAGTGGCGCTGATCGCAGGTGTGGCGCTGAGCGCCGGCGGCCTGTGGGTGATCGTGGCTTTGGTTCTGTTGCTGCCGATGACCCTCGGCTCGGCTTACCTCTGCGTGCGTTTCTTTCGCGCGCCGAAGCGTGAGTGGAAGATCGACCTGCGACAGCTCACGCGCCTTCGCTAGGTTCGCTTCTCCAGGTTCCTGACGAGGAGCGCGATCCCAAGCGCGATCAGGGCCGCCGGCAATATCACGTTCCAGGTGACGCCGCTGTTGGCGGCCAGGAAAGCGATGCCGAGCACGACCAGGATTGCGCCAAAGATGAAGGTCGGCGTCTGAGTGACCGGTTGAGGGCCGGCGGACTGTGGCGCCTGACCCTCGGTTGTAACTGACGTGCTTGGCGCGACTGGCCCGGCGCTCGCGGTTGCCGCAGGCGCCGATGATGCGGTTGAACCCGCTCCGAATTGGTTTTTCAGGTCAGCCCAGGCGCGCTTGATGTCCGCTCTCATCGACTCGAACGCGTTTTGGCCCGCAGGGCGGTAGCCGGCGCGCTCGGGCATCAACACCCACAGCACGATGTACAGCAGCAGTCCGACGCCATTGATGAAAGCGAGCACCACGAACGCCAGGCGGACCCAGAGCACCTCGACGTGAAAGCCTTCCCCTAGGCCCGAGCAGACGCCGCCCAGGATCCGGTCGGTGCCGCGATAGAAGGTCTGAGTGCCAGGAGATTGCATATGCGCTCCATTACTAGCAGACCGCAAGCCTCAGCGTCCGCCAATCTCCGGGGTCTGTGCAAGGATCTCGCCGACCAGGTAGAGCGAGCCGCAGACCAGGACATTGCCGTCAGAGCCGGCGAGCTCTCTGGCGTGTTCGACTGCCGCCGAGGCAGGGTTTATGGCATCGGCGCCAAGGCCGTAGATACGTGCCAGCTGCTCGGCCGCGATGGCGTGCCCGGCGGCGCTGCCCGGCTCGGTGAAGACCACAGCGTCGGGCTCCATCTTGCGCAGCGCGGCCAACAGCTGATTGGGGTCGCGTTCGCTGAGCATCGCGAAGACGGCGACAAGGGGTTCCTTTCCGATCAGCCTTCGAAGGGCGATGCCGGACTTGGTCATCGCTGCCGGGTTGTGGCCGCCGTCAAGAATCACGCGAGGTCGGTTGGCGATGAGATGCAGCCTTCCCGGCCAGACCGTCGACGCGAGGCCATGCCGCACGGAATCGTCTGTGGCATCACCCAGCGCGACTGCGGCCGCCACCGCGAGCGCGGCGTTGGCAGGCTGGTAATCGCCAACGAGAGGTAGGCTCAGGTTCGAGTACTGGCGGCCCCCGACGGTCACATCGAGGCTGTGTCCGTCCCAACCCCTGGACGTTGATGCGACACGGATCTCGCGGCCCAAGCGCCACACGGACGAACCGGCCTTTCTCGCCTGCTCCTCCACGATCTCGAGGGCGATGCCTTCGCAACCGGTGATCACCTGATTGCCGGGCTTGATGATCGCCGCCTTTTCGTGAGCGATCTGCTCGATCGTGTCGCCCAGATACTTTTGATGATCGAGGTCGACGTTGGTGATCATCGCGAGCCCCAAGTCGAGGGCGTTCGTGGCATCGAGGCGGCCACCCAGCCCGACCTCGCACACGAGCCGATCGATTCGCGGCCCGAGGTAGGCGATCGCCATCGCGGTCAGCATCTCGAACTCCGTGGCCTGGCCCATTTGCTTCGAGATCGCGTCAAGGGCGGGCTTCAACGCTTCGAGCGTGCTCACGAAATCCTGCTCGCTGATCGGCACGCCGTTGACCTGAATTCGCTCGGTGTACGAGATGAGGTGGGGCTTGGGCATGAAGCCGACGTTGCGGCCGGCCGCCCGCAGGATGGACGCAAGGCAGGCAGCGGTCGAGCCTTTGCCGTTGGTGCCTGCAATCAGCGCGCCCCGCATTCCGCGTTCCGGATTGGCCAGGTGGTCGAGGATCGCGTGGGTTCGCTCAGTTCCGAGCTTCATGCCGAAGCGGCCAAGCTTCGAGATGTAGGCGAGCGACTCCTCGTATGTCACCCGAAGATTGTCACGGTCGGTTGTGCCCAGCGGCACGTCCCCACCGCTCACGCTGATGCGTGATCGGCTCCCCGGCGAGCGGGGAGCGCAACGGCCCGGCTATCCGCCGGTCCTACGAACCTCCGCCTCGAATGTGTTCTTGATGAGCATCGCGCGGGTCATAGGCCCGACACCGCCCGGGTTCGGGGTCAGCCATCCGGCCACGTCCGCGACTCCGGGCCCGAGGTCCCCCACCTGCTTGCCATTCACCCAGTTCGTGCCGACGTCAATCACCGCCGCGCCAGGTTTCACCATCTCTTTCGTGATGAGGTTCGCCTTTCCGGCGGCCGCCACGAGGATGTCGGCTGACCTCGAATGACTGGCGAGGTCGGTGGTGCGCGTGTGGCAAATAGTCACCGTTGCGTGGCGACGCAAGAGAAGGAAAGCGGTCGGCTTTCCCACCAGGTTGCTGCGCCCGACCACTACCGCGTTCGCGCCTTCGATCGGTACTCCTGCTCTCTCCAGCAAGGCAACGATTCCGGCGGGAGTGCACGGCTCGATTCCACCCTCAAAACCGAGCGCCAGCATTCCCGCATTAAACGGATGAGCGCCGTCGACATCCTTCCCGGGATCGAGGGCGGTGATCACGCGCGTCATATCTATATGTCGAGGCGCCGGCTGCTGGACCAGGATGCCGCTCACGGACTCGTCCCGGTTCAAGCTTTCCACCAGCTCAAGGAGCTGCTCGGTCGTCGTTGCAGCCGGCAAATGGTGGTCTTCAGAGTCGATGCCGACGTTCTTTGCGTTCGCCTGCTTCATGCGCACGTATTGAGCTGACGCAGGGTCGTCGCCAACCACGACAGTTGCCAGCTTGGGCCGCGAGCCGCCCTTCGCCACGCGAGCCGCTACATCGGCGGCGATCCGCTCGTAGATCTCGCGCGCCGCGGCCTTGCCGTCCAGCAATCGAGCCGTCACGAGGCTAATTGTCGCGGCTACGAGGTTCGCGCCTCAGGCAAGCCCCAGCTCTCTGCGCGCGGTCTCAGCCACCAGCCTCATGACCTCGCGGACATCGTGGTGCGTCTCGCGGGCGATCCGCCTGCAGTCTTCGTACTCGGGCGAGACATCGACCGGCTCGCCCCCGATCTCTTTCACCTTGACCCGGGCGGTGCCCAGCGAGGTCTGGACTTCGATGACTCTTCTCCCCGCCAACACCCTGTGCACATTTGTCATCCGGACTCCCAGCGTGGTGCTGTGGCGGAGCAGGTCGTCGGTGAGGCGGGCGACCAGCTCGGGCGACGACATGACCGTGAGCATGTGGCCGGATCGACCCTTCTTCATGAGCGCGGGTGTGACTGTGACGTCGAGCGCTCCGGCCGCCATCAAGTCCTCGCATAGGGCCGCGAGCACGTTCGGCGCCATGTCGTCGAGGTTGGTCTCGATCATCGTGACGCCGGTCTCGGTCCGCGCCTCCTCTCCGATCCAGACCGCAAGCGCGTTGCCCGGCACGTCGCGCGCGCCGACGCCATAACCGATCGAGTTCAGCGTCATCGCGGGGCGCTCGAACCTGGCCGCGACTGCGAGGATGGCAGCGCCGGTCGGCGTCACCAGCTCCTGGTGGCTCTTCGTGTCCTCGAAGATTGCCCCGCTGCCCTCGAGCACCCGCACGCTGGCGGGGGCCGGCAGCGGCATATCGCCCTTCAGACCGTGAGGAGCAGGAAGGGCTGAGGCATAGAGCTGGTGGACGTCCAGGTCGCGCAGAAGCCAGAAAGCGCCCACGAGGTCGACCAGCGTGTCGGCGCCGCCCAGCTCATGCAGGTGCAGCTGCTCTTCGGAAACGCCATGAATTCGGGCTTCGACCTGGGCGAGGCGATTGATCGCGGCCAACGCCTGGGTCTTGACGGCATCCGGCGCATCGGCGTCCTCGATGACTCTGCGCAGGATCGGGACCGTTCGCTCGACACGCTCGCCGGCATGCACCAGCACGCGCGTGCCTCCAACGTGGCCGCGCGCTTCGCGCCGTACCTCGATTCTGACCTCGTCGCCAAGCCTCATCGCCTCGACCGAGGCGTCGACGATCGCGGCATCGCCGCCGGCATCGATGAGCGCCCCCAACGCCATGTCGCCGGAGATTCCCGAAAAGCAATCGAAATATGCGATGGTCACGCGCGCGTCCTTGTGATCTTCACAGCTGCCGCGTCAATCGGGCGCATGCTCTGCGGCCGCTTTGCGATCCGAACCGACACCCCCACGACCTTATCCAGCTCGAGCACGCGCTCGGCAATCCGCTGGGCGAGAGTTTCGATGAGCTTGGCCGACTCGCCCTCGATGACGCTTTTGGCGATCGCATAAATCGGCCGGTAATCGACGGTGTCCTCCACGCGATCGCTGCGCCCGGCAGCCAACAGGTCAGCGTTGACCTTGATGTCCACCTTGAACTCCTGGGATTCCGCTCGCTCGGCTGGGCGCACTCCATGCCGGCCGCTGAACACCATGCCTTCCAGCTCAATTCGGTCCATCCCCACCAATTGTCCGCTGCGGGAAGCCCATGGCCGCGAATTGCAGGCCTGAATTGGCGGAATTGAATTGGCGCGGATCAGGTTGAGTCGTAGGTATGGCTGAATCTCGCAGGAACCCGTGGGTCGTGCTGGTGGTGCTGGTCACCGGCTTCTTCATGATCATGCTCGACACCACCATCGTGAACGTGGCCATCCCGGCCATGAGCGCGGGGCTGAAGATCAGCCTCGACGGAATCCTGTGGGTCCTGAACGCGTACATCCTGGTGTACGCAGTTCTGCTCATCACTGCAGGCCGCCTCGGCGACCTGTATGGCCAGCGCAATCTGTTCGCGGCCGGCCTCGCCATCTTCACCATCGCCTCGGCCCTCTGCGGTCTTTCGCAGGACGAAAATCAGCTGATCGCCGCCCGCGTCCTTCAGGGGGTTGGCGGTGCCCTTCTCGTGCCTCAGACGCTGGCGATTCTCACCAGTTTGTTTCCGCCAGAGCGTCGAGGCGCGGCCTTTGGAATCTGGGCAGGCGTCGCCGGCCTGGCGACTCTTGCAGGGCCCACGATCGGCGGCGCCATCGTCACCTACGTGGACTGGCGGTGGATCTTTTTTGTCAACGTCCCGATCGGGATCGCCGCGCTCGTGGCGACCTTCATCATCGTGCCCGATCTGCGGCCGGGTCGCCGCCACGGATGGGACGTCGTCGGCATCTTCCTCGCGACTGGCGGCCTGTTTGGGATGGTCTTCGGCCTGATCGAAGGCGAGCGCTTCAACTGGGGTCAGATCGGCTCCTACGTGGTCACCATCCCCGAGGTGATCGGCCTTGGCGTCGTGCTGCTGATCCTGTTCGTGATCTGGGAACGCTTTCAGACTGAGCCGCTGGTCCCCCTGTCCCTTTTCGAGGAGCGGAACTTCGCGGTCGCCAACTGGATCGGTGCATCGATCGCCTTCGGGATGATGAGCCTGTTCCTTCCAATCGTCATCTATCTGCAGTCGGTCCTCGGCTTTTCCGCCCTGACCGCAGGCCTCACCCTCGCCCCGATGTCCCTGACCTCGATGGTGGTGGCTCCGTTCGCCGGCCGCATGGCGGACCGGATCGGAGGGAAGTACATCCTGATGACGGGCGTCTTCGTGTTTGCGATCGGGTTCGGGACGCTGACAATTGTTGCGGGCCCCGACTCGACCTGGCTGACGTTCCTCGTGCCTGCCATAGTGGCCGGCGCCGGCATGGGCATGACGTTCGCGCCCATGACCACCGTCGCCATGCGCAACATCGAGCCACGTATGGCCGGGACTGCATCCGCCGTGCTCAACACGACGAGGCAGGTCGGTCAGGCGGTGGGCAGCGCGGTAGTGGGAGCCGTCCTTCAAAACCGGTTGGCGATCACCCTGCACGACGAGGCGGTAAGTCACGCATCGGCGCTGCCGCCGGCATTCAGAGACCAGTTCATCGCGGCCTTCAGCTCAGTCGCTTCGAGTGGCTTCCAGATCGGGACGGGTGAGAACGGGGCAAAGCTGCCGTCCGGACTGCCACCCGCAGTCGCTCAGCAGCTCACGGCTCTCGCTCACGACGTATTCGTCACTGGTTACATCGACGCGTTGAAGCAGACACTGGTGCTGCCTATCGTTGTCCTCGCGCTGACTGCATTCACGGCGCTGCTGATCAAGCGCCGCCCAAGGCAGGTAGCCCAGGAGTACGCGCGTGCGTCGGACGAAGTGACAGTCGCCGCGAGCTAGTCTTTCGCGTCAGTGGGCGCCCCGTCTGACGGCTGGCTCGAGCGGGACGGTGTCGGCCTGCATTACCTCGAATGGATGCCGGAACCCGGCCCCGGCCGCCAGCCGCCCCTTCTCTTGCTGCACGGCCTCAGCTCCAACGCCCGCTACTGGGAGCGGCTCGCGCGGCATTTCCCTCAGCGCCGGCTGGTCGCCCTGGATCAGCGCGGACACGGTCTCACTGGCCAGCCTCCAAGGGCACCGCGATTTCCCGACGGATATGCGATGGATGAACTGCTGAAGGACGTCGATTTCGTGATCGACAACCTGAGACTCGACAAGCCCGTTGTGGTCGGCCACTCCTGGGGTGCCACAGTCGCTCTGGAGCTGGTCGGCACGCGTCAGGGCACAACCGGCGGCTTGGTGTTCATCGACGGTCCCGTCCAGAGCGCCGCGAACCTCTTCAGCTGGGAAGAGGCGCAGAAAATCATGCAGCCGCCGCTGCCCCGATTCACATCGTTCGAACAGGCCGTCTCTCAATCGAAGCGCGACTTCGAGGGCGCTTGGGACCAGGACCTGGAGTCATTCGTGAAGGCAAGAATCGTCCCCGACGCCGACGCCCTGGTCCTGACGCTGACCGCGCCGGTGCGCCTTGAGCTCTTGCGCGGGCTCTACGAAGCTCAGCCAGATGTTCTATGGCCGCGCGTCGAGGTGCCGGCTGCCGCATTGCTCGCGAGGCACGGCCCGGCGAGGATCGCCACATCTCGCGAGATGGGCGCCGCGCGGCTGGCAGAGCTGGCACCGAAGGTGGAGATCAGCTGGTACGAGTCGCCGCATGACATTCCGCTGTTCCTGCCGACCGAGGTGGCGTCGTCGGTTGAGCACATTGCATCGCTCGCCGCCGGCGAAGCGTCAGAGGCGGCCGCCGGATAACAGCTTCAGAGCGGCGAGGAGGACCGCAGCGCCGACGAAAGCGACGACGATGCTGCCCCAGAAACCGACTGTCGTGTTGGCTCCGAAGATCGCGGCCAGCAAGTAGCCACCGATGAATGCGCCGGCGACTCCCACCAGGATGTCAGCGACGCAGCCGAACCCACGTCCGGCCACGACTCGGGCTGCGACCGCGCCAGAGATCAGGCCGACCAGGATCCACAACAGCCACGATCCCGGCTGGAGATTCCAGCTCGACAGCCCAGCGAGCGCATGCATCACGGGTTCGCCAGCCAGTTCGCGATCAGAGTGAAGACCTCCTCGTTGTCGCGGTCGTTGAAAGGCTCATGGTAGCGGCCTTCCAGCAACCTCAGCTCGCTCATCGCCGGCGCCTTTTCATGGAGCTGCTTGCTGCCCTCGGGGTCGATGAGACCGTCGTCGGTGCCGGCCAGGATCAGGAAAGGGATCTTGATCTCGCCCGCGCGGTTCAGGATGTCGCGCGTCGCCGCCAACCATTCCGTGTACAAACGGCTCGAGATCTTGCTGTGGACCAGGGGATCGGCGCGATAAGCCTCCACGACCTCGGGGATTCGCGACAGCAGCTTGGGGTCGACCTCGTTGTCGAGGGCGAGCTTCGGCAGCACCTTCGATGCGGCGGTGCCCAGCTTGATCTTCCAGGCGGGGACCGCAACTTTCACCTTTAGCGCTGGGCTGGAGACGATGAAGCGCCTTGTGTTGCGCAGCTTGCCGGCGAGGACCGTGCTCAACATTGCCGCGCCACCAAACGAGTGACCTAGCGGCACCACCTCGGCTCCTGTCGCCGCGGCCACGTGGGCCACGAAAGCCGAGACGTCGCCGGTCCACTGCGACCAGGAGTCGACATGGCCTCGCTGCCCGGGGCTGTTGCCGTGCCCGCGCAGGTCGACGGCGAAGGTGCCAAAGCCATGCTTCGCCATTCCTCGCGCGAAACGTTCGTAGCGTCCGGCGTGCTCGCTCAGGCCGTGGGCGACTGCGAAATTCGTCCTCGCGCCGGCCACAGGCCACGCGCGGTAGGCAAGCTTCGTGCCGTCGGCCGAGTCGACGAAACCCCCGGCCGGGGCGGAGATGTCAGCCGCCAAGGTGCCCGAAGCCGCGCAGGATTTTGAGCGCTTCCTGTTCGGCCTCCAGCAAAGTGGGGGCGTACGCGCGAATGCCGCACAGCGCATAAGCCCATTCGGGACTCTCGGGACCTTGCGAGTGGAGCCTGAACGTCGGTGGGTAGAAAAATATCCTCTCGCCCCGCACCTTCTTGATCACCGGCCGCTTCGCCAGCACGTCCTCGAGCGCAAGGCCACTTGGTAGGCGGCCGGTCTGGAAGTCGAGGCGTCGCAGCTTGGCCAGCGGATGGTCTTCATCTCTCATGGCGACCCTGATCCCGTACTCCGCGCTCAGGTCGCGCATGAAGATCGTGATGATGAGTGCGTCGGTCTCGTCGCCGGCCATCTTCACAAACCCGGCAGCGCATAGGTCTCGGGTCTCCTCCAACTTGAGATGGCGGAAGTACTCCATCTCGAACAGGCCGGTAGAGCGAGGGCTGGCAACCCACGGAGGATCGCAGCGCCATGTCCTGGCCGCCGCGAGCGATTCGAACTGCTCATGGAGGCGCTCGAGTCGCTGCTCCGGTAGGCCGTGTAACTGGTAGTGAAGGACTCGTCGCATGGCGTTTCTAGCCTACCGGTTCAGGACCGGGGCCGGGCCAACTCTCGAGCCCGCTGCATCATGTCTTCCTGCCACGGCGGAGCCTTCACCTCCACCGCCAGCCGTTCGGCGCCTGCGGCCAGCAGGAAGTCGCCCCTTCTTGCTGTCTCGAGGAAGGTGCGCTGCTGCCGGCTCAAGTGAAAGGTGCGCTGCAGCTTGGCGACCTCGCCGGGTCGCTGGACGCCGAAAAACAGGACTGCCGGGTTCGTAGCGACCACTGCTCCTTGTTCCGAGCTCAGAAGGTCGCCCGGGTTCTGGGTCGCGAAGACCAAAGATCCGTCGTACTTGCGGATCCGGCGCGCCAGCCCGACGACAAATCTTCGGATCGTCGGATCTTCGAAGAGAAGGCCGAGCTCATCGACGATGAGCATTCGGCGCCGGTCCTTTCTCTTGATGCGCGTCCACAGTGCTTCGGCCAGAAGAAAGTGGACGGGAGCCACCATCTCGTCGCGAAGCTCACGCATACCGAACACGACGATTGGCGCGTCCAGGTCGATGTTGGTCGGGGCGCTGAACATCTGACCGAGACTGCCGTGCACCCAGCGCGACAAGATCGCGCTGACACGCGAATCCGGCGGGAGGGTGGCCGCAACATCGCGCAGCAACGGCGGGTCCGCCTCGCGATAGGCACGCCGCACCGCCGACTCGATGATCGCGCGCTCGCGCTCGTCCAGCCCGCCGCAAATCGCTTCGCAAAGGTCAACAGCGTCCGCGGTCGCAGGGCCGAGCCAAGATTCGTCGCGCCGGTCGGCCGGCCGGAGCGCGAGGACGTTGATGGCATGGCCCGAGCCGAGTGCGAGCGGCACATCGACCCCTCCAAGCTGTTTGGCGAGCTCTCCGTATTCGTGCTCCGGGTCGATCACATAAACCTGCACGCCGAGTCCAAGAGCTCCCATAGCAAGCGAGGAGAGAAGGTAGGTCTTGCCGGCGCCGGAATGGCCGAATACTCCGATGTTCGCGTTCGCGTAATGGGCCTGGGCGAAGGGGTCGACAATGACAGGGGAACCTGTCGACTGGCTGCGGCCAATCATCAAGCCACCTCCTTGCACAAGCTCCGAATCCAACCAGGGGAAGAAGGTCACGAGCGTGCTGGTGTCGAGGACGCGCTTGCGCTGCAGCCGGTCCTCAGCCACGGGCCGCGTGGCCAGATATCCATCGAACATTCGGAACGTGCACGGCTGCAGGCGGCAGAGGACGGAACGCGCGGCGGCCTCGATCCTTTGGGCGCCCGCCTCCAGGCTCTCGAGCGTGGGCGACGTCAGGGTCAGGTAGGTCGAGACGTGAAATGCCTTCTCCTGGCTCGCCGTAAGGCGGCGCTGGAGGTCCTCGGCCGCGGGCAGCGCTCCTGCCAACGCTGGATCGGCCATGCCCACGCTCTGTTCCTGGATGCGCGACGCCTTCATGCCGACCAGCTGCCGTTGTAGGTACTCGACTATCCACGCGACAGGGAGTGGAGTCGCGTGCCAGGACAGGTTCACATTCAAGCCGCGCGGAATCAGCCGGTGCAGCCAACCCGCCTCGATCTCGCCCCCGGGAAGGCGATCGACATGCCACGTGCGGCTCCAACCTTCGGCATGAAGAAAGTGGCTCGCCTGCTCGGTGCCGAAGATCGGCTCACTGGTGCCATCGGACGTGGTGAATGAGATGCCCATCTCGCGGAGCGCCGCCTCAAGTCGCTGCGCTTGCGGCCGCGCCATGACCAATGCGACTCTGGTGCGCTGCGCCGACTGCGAGAGAGCGACCTCCTCGGCGAAAGCCACATCGGCGCTTCGGGTCCGCGTCAGGTCAAGCGTCGGTCGAGCCACCTGAGACGGACCGGGACCGGCTCCCGATTTCACCTCGACAACACACTGGATCGGCAAGTCCACTCCGTCGAGCAGGCGCCTGAAACCGTGGATCCATCGAAGACGGTCTGCCTCGGCGGCGCCGGCAAAGCCGATCGGGCTGGTTGTGATCGCGACCGCGTCGGCCCCGCCGCTCCACAGGACGGCAGGGCCTCGAGCCTTCAACCGAACGGGTCCAAGCTGAAGCTCCCGTTTCAACCTGCGGCAGCAATGACATCGACCAGGTCTCCAAAGGCTTTGCTTGCCGCCGACTCTGGAAAGGCGACGACGGTTGCCTGGTTCAGCCCGGCTGCTCGCCGAACCAGCTCGTCCTCCGGAATCACCCCCGCCACTGACGGTCCCGCCCCGCGGTCCAGGTAGCACACGCGACCGGCCTCGACCGCCGCTACTGCCAGGACGAGTTCCGAAGGGGTTGGGTTGGATGCATGACCAGCGAATGCATCGCGCACCGACCAGAGCTCGCGGGGGTACCCCTTGACGGCGAGGCACGCTGCGAGCTCGGTGGCAACGGTTGTCGCACCGGCCTTGGGAGCCCGGCCGGTGACGACAATCACGACGGGACGCTTTGGTGGTGGCATCAGCGCCGGCCTAGGCCTTCGATATCTGAGGCGCTGCAGCCAACGCTGGTCCAACACAAAGCGATGTGTGCCGATCACGAACAGCGAAAGATCGACGACCCAACTGTCAACGGCACGGCCATGCCAACGACCCCAAGCCGCGACCGCACCGATGGCAACGAGAGTCGCGCAAGCGAACGCTCGCAAGGGCGATGGCGCCCATGGCGATGACCACACGGCGAAGCCGCCCACCAGGCCTACGACGAGATATGCGAGCCGCATCGGGGTCAGCCCGTAGAGCAGCTTGTCTTCGAGGTCGACGTCCAGGGGTGCTTTCGCGCGCATGCCTGGCACGCTAGAGGGACGAGCGGGCGAGGGGAACCTCGGCTGTTAACTGCCGATGGACCTTAGAATCGACAGTCGGCCGTCACGCGCTCGCGTAGCTCAACTGGCAGAGCAGGGGACTCTTAATCCCAAGGTTCAGGGTTCGATTCCCTGCGCGAGCACCAATATGTTGTGCAAGTTCGGCTGATAGGTC
>PLJM01000027.1 GCA_003139695.1 Candidatus Dormiibacterota bacterium
CTCAAGCGGGCTTCCCGCTTTTAGAGGCAAGCTCGCTCAAGCGGGCTTCCCGCTTTTAGAGGCAAGCACGCTCAAGCGGCCTAGCTCACGCAACCGAGCGTCCGCTTATTTGGGACGGAACCGGTTGAGCAGGTCGCTCACGGTGACGTTGCTGTAGTCCTTCCCGAGCACCGCCTGCGCGGTCTGCCAGACGGCACGCGCCGAGGCCGGTCCCTTCTCGGCCAGGTCCGACAGGCGCAGGGCCCCGTAAACCTGGATCTGCGGCACCTGCGCCAGCTGCGCGGCCATCCACTGCGCCCACTGTTCGACGTTGCCGGCGGTCGGGCCCACGCCCTTCATCGCATCCGCCTTCGCCTGGGAAACGGTCCCCCACGCCGGCGAGCTCGTCACCTTCTCGGCAGCTGCCGCCGCCTTCGCCACCCCGGCCGTCTTGAGCGCACCGGCGACCGCCTGAGCCTTGGCCGCCTCGTCCTCCGCCTTCTGCATGCCTGCAGCTGCCTTGGCCTCTGCCTCGTGTGCCTCGGTCTTGGCCTCCTCCGCAGCTTCCGCGGCCCTGGCCGCAGCTTCGGCTCGGGCTGCCTTGAGGGTGGAGAGACCCTCGCCGGCGATCTCTGTGATCCGATCCGCGGCGCTGCCCGATGCGCTGCCGCCGTCGCCGTCGCCAGTGCGAAGACGCTCGCCAAAACCACGCCCCATCGCGCCGCCGATAAGGCTCGGGACGTCGAGCCCGGTCAGGCCCTTGATCGCCGTGGTCGACTCGATCATGGCCCGGGTCGCGTTCTTGACGAGGTCGGACGCGCCGTCGGCGCTCATGACTGTCAGCGAGTTGATGTGGCCCATCGGTTCAGCCGCGGCCCGAACGATTTCAGGCAGCGCCGCCAGCACGGTCTGGATGATGGCTGCCTCGTTGAACTGCTTGTAAGCGTCGGCGCGCATCGCGAGGGCTTTGGCCTCGGCCTCGCCCTTCGTCAGCACGATCTGGGCCTCGGCGCCGCCTTCGAGTCGTGTCGTCTCCGCGTCGGCCTCGGCGGACGCGATCTTCGCGCGCTTGTCGCCTTCGGCCTTGGCGATAACGGCCTGCGCCAGGGCGGCGGCCGGCTTGACGGTCGAGGAGAGCAGCTCCTTCTCTTTGCGGTCGGCCTCCAGCTGGGCAAGCTCGGTCTGCTTGCGCACGACCTCCTGCTGGGCTTCGGCCTGTGCGAGTGGTCCTGCCTGGTCGGCCCGGGCCTGGGCGGCGGCGACCTGCGTCTTGGTCTCGGCCTCTCGCAGCGCGACGTCTCGGGCCGCGTTGATCTTTATCTGCTGCGACTCTGCTTCTCGGACCGCCGCTTCCTGGTCGGTGGTCGCCTTCACCATGCGAGCGTCACGAGTCACCGTCGACACGCTCTGCTGGCCCAGCAGCTCGATGTAGTTCGACTCATCGGAAAAGCTCTGGATCGTGAAGGCATCGATCTGAAGACCGCTGGTGGCGAGGTCGCCCTTGGCCGCGTCCTGCACCTGCTGGAGCAGCTTCTGGCGGTCGCGGATGAGCTCCTCGATCGTCAGCGTTCCGACGATCGATCGGAGCGAGCCTTCGAGCACGTTCTTGACGATCGAGTCGACCTGCTCGGGCTTGGCGTCGAGGAATCGCTCGGCGGCGTTGCGCAGAGACTCCACGTCGCGCCCGATCTTGAAGGTCGCCACGCCCTGGACCTGGACCTTGATGCCCTGGCTCGTCACGGCGTCCGCGAGCTGCACGTTGATCTGGCGGGCGGTGAGCTTCAGCTTGCCCACGCGGTCGAGGAGCGGGCGGATGAACGTGCCGCCGCCGACCACGACCTTGACGCCCCGGTCGCCTGGGCTCGACAGGACCTGGCCCCTCTCGTCGCGCACCTTGGCGCCACGCGAGCCGGCGACGATGAGGGCCTCGTTGGCGCTGGCCACCTTGTAGCGGCTGGCGACGAAGGCGATGAGGAGGATGAGGATGATCACGCCGGTGACGGCAAGGAATGGTGTCGAGGTCACAAAACTAGGCATCCGGACGTGCTCCTTCAGTGGTGACTAACGGGAGGGGGGCGACGATGATGTTGCTGCCGGCCACGCCCACGACCTTGACCGTGCGGCCCGGCGGAATCTCTGCATCTGCGGTGGCGGTCAGGTTGTGCGAGCCGCCCGCGAAGCTGATCAGCACAGTGCCGAAACGGTTGGCGGGAATCCCGACCGAGACTCGCCCGGTCGAGCCGATCATCTCCTCGAGCCTGAACGTGTCTGACGACTCGGCCTGCTTGAGGACCTTGAAGGCGCCGAATACGACGCCGGAGCCAAGCGCCCCTGCCACGATGCCCGTGAGGGTCGCCACCCCGACGCCTGCGCCAAGGCCATGGAGGCCAAATAGCCCGCCAATGCCGAACATGGCGAGGAAGCCGAGCAGCATGGGGGCTGGGGACACGCCGGCAACGTCAAAGCCGAGATGAATGGCTCCAAATAAGCCGCTGAAGATGTCATCGAGGACCAGCGTGAGCAGCAGGAGAGCGCCCCCTGCGAGGAGGCAGACGCCAAACACCAGATCGGCTACATGCAATCCGTTCCCACCAGCGCCTGAATCTTAGGACGGCTTGCGGCCTGCTGCCGGTTGCTGCGCGGGCGCGGGCTACCGGTCCAGGAAGTCGACTATTGCCCGCGCCGCCGCCGGCGCCATTCCCACCGTGTAGTGGTTGGCCTCGATCTCGACGCCCACCGCGGTCGGAACCTCACGCAGGAAACGCGCGTATTCCTCTTTGGTGATGAGGAAGCCGAAGTTGGGCGGAATCTCCTGCGCCGCGCGCACCAGGAGAGCGGGCATCGTCAGCGCCGACCAGAGCTTGTAGGGGTCCTGGCCGAGGCGATATTGCTCGTCCTCCCAGGGCGCAGGCTTCTGGGTCCTGAACGAGACGCCACCCTCCACGTCGACCAGCTCGTAGTCGAACAGGCGCTCCCATGGCGGCCACGGCTGGTAGTGCGGCAGGTTCCTGGCCAGCGTCATGAACGCTTCGCGGGAGGGAAAGACTGTCGCCAGCCGATCAAGGCCGGCGTATACGGGCACTTTGATCGATTCCTCGGGGAGGCCCGCGGCGTCCACCAGCACGATCCGGCGGACACGATCGGGCGCCACCTTGGCGACCACCATCGCGATCCAGGCCCCCATCGACCAGCCGATGACGTCAAAGGTCTCGGCTCCGAGCTGGTCGGCGATCTCGATGACGTCCCTGGCATGCGCTGGCCAGCCGTAGGTCCCGGGGCCGGTCTTGCTGCTGTGGCCCCGGCCACGGGGATCGAACGCCACCTTGCGATGGCGCTCTCCATCGAGCGCTTCGTAGATGACGTCGAAGCTGCGCAGGTTTGCGCTCAAACCAGGAATTCCTATGACGAGCCGGCCTTCATCCGAGCCCGATATCTCACAGGCGACCTCGCCCGATTGCAGCTTCAGACGGCGCTTGGTGATCGGCAAAGGCTCAGTCCTATTACCCTGTTTGTAGGCGCTTGGTGTGCCCATCCTACTTGGGAAGTTGGGCATCGAGTCACCCGAGCGCCGGGAGGTCGAAATGGCAATACGCCCGCCCGCCTCGACAGCCGCGTACCGCGGTCCGCGCGATCCGATTCGGGTTGTGCCGTTACGCGAAGAGTTCGGCCCGATCGCGCCCGCGCCGATCCCCGCTCCCAGCCTTACCTACCGGGGTGGACCGCTGATGACCGCGGTGCAGATCTTCACGTTCTTCTGGGGCGGCGGCTGGCAGGGGCAACCCCAGGCGGGACTTATGGCGCAGATCATCGGGTTCTTCGACTATGTCGTAACCAGCCCCCTTATCGATCAGCTGGCAGAGTACGGGGTGGCCGGAAGCAAAATTGGCCACGGCGCCAATCTCGGCGCCCTCTCGATCGCCGGAGCGGTCGGACCGTCGGTCGACGACAATGCAATCCAGCAGCTCATCCAGCACGAGATCTCAACGAACTCCGCTGTGCCGCAACCCACGCCGAGCTCGCTGTACTTCCTCTTCGCGCCGCCAGGGGTGGCGGTCAGCCTCGGCGGGAGCAGCTCGTGCACAACCTTCTGCGGCTATCACAACGACATCAACGGTCAGATCTTTTATGCAGTCATGCCGTATCCGGACTGCACTGGCTGCACGGGCGCGCTCACCGCCCTTGACGCAATCACGTCGACGACTTCGCACGAGCTGTGCGAAGCGATCACGGACCCGATTCCAGGCCAGGGTTGGTATGACGACAGCAACGGCGAGATCGGTGACATCTGTGCGTGGAAAACGAAGCGGCTTGGCGCGTACACCGTACAGCTGGAGTGGTCGAATCACGCGGGGCGGTGCATCTAAACATGGCGGCAACAAGCCCGATCAAGCATGTCGTGATCATCGTCAAGGAGAATCACGGCTACGACAATTACTTCGGTGCGTTCCCGGGTGGCAACGGGGCCACCATGCAGCGAAGCCCGAACCCACCGCCGAAAGATCCCGACCACCGGCACGCGGCGTGGCTCACGAGGGATACCACCGCGCCTCGCGTGCAGTTCGAGCAGGCCGACATTCCCCACTACTGGAAATACGCGAGCGAATTCAGCCTCTGCGACAACTACTTCACCGACGTGGCCGGACCGTCGACGCCCAACCACCTGATGCTGATCATGGCCGACTCGCCATTGATCGATAATCCCCGCCGCAATTACCGGAAGGCGCCAGGGCCCCCGTTGTACGACCAGCCCAGCCTGCCCTCGAAGCTGGATGCCGCGGGCCTCACATGGGGCAACTACGGCGGCTACGCCTTCGAGTTCATCAAGTACACCGCGGGCAAGAATCGGCCTTGGCAACAGTTCGCCACGGACGCCGCGGCCGGCAAGCTGCCTTCAGTCTCGTGGCTCTATTCCGATGGCGTACGCAGCGAGCACCCTGCAGATACCTCGGCTGAAACGGCTGCCGGCAATGGCAACGTGACCAATGGGATGCAGTGGACTGTGGACCAGGTCAGCGCGGTGGTGGCCGCAGGTCTCTGGCAGCAGGTGGCGATCTTCATCACGTGGGATGACTGGGGAGGCTGGTGGGACCACGTGACTCCCGCGCAGATCGAGAAGTGGACGGATGGTACCCAGTTCCGATACGGGGGGCGCGTTGGTTGCCTGGTGCTGAGCCCGTACGCGCGTAAAGGCTACGTCTCCAAGGGGCTGCACTCCCACGTGAGCTTGGTCAAGTTCTGTGAGACGACGTTCGGCCTCGCCTCACTGAACGCCCGCACCGCGGCGGCCGATGGGATGGCGGACTGTTTCGATCTGACCCAGGCACCGTTGCCACCCCCATCCTGATTGGCGACGTGAATGGACACAGGAGCCCAGCGTGGGTAAGGTCAGACCATGACCACACTTAGGAACCGGCCGAAGACCGCGCTCCTCGTCGTGGACGTGCAGAACGGCGTCGTCGGAGGGGCTCACGAGCGCGACGCGGTCGTCGCGAACGTCGGCACCCTTGTCGAGAAGGCGCGGAAGGAACGGGTCCCCGTGGTCTGGGTCCAACACTCCGACGAGCAGCTTGCTAAAGGGAGCGACGACTGGCGGATCGTCCCCGAGCTGAAGCCCGCAGACGCCGAGCCCCACGTCGAGAAAAACTACGGCGACGCCTTCGAGGACACCAACCTCGAGCCCGTGCTGTCGGGCCTCGGAGTCGGGCGACTCGTCATCGTCGGCGCGGAAACCGACGCGTGCATCCGGTCGACGCTCCACGGCGCGCTGGTAAGGGGCTACGACGCGACTCTTGTCAGCGACGCCCACACGACGGGCGACAAGTCGGAATGGGGGGCGCCGACGCCGGACATGGTCATAGCGCACACGAACCTGTACTGGAAGTACCAGACGGCGCCGGGTCGTACGGCCGGGACGGTCGAGACCAGGGATGTCGACTTCGGCGGCACGCCTAAGACTTAGCGTCGACCTGCATTCGCGGTCATGTCTAGTAGACCGCGCTCGGAGGGAAATTGCCCGAGGTGGCCACGAACGTTACTTTGCTTGCGCCATCGACCCTGTATAGCCATGAGTGCGATAGCTGCCCGTGGCTGGGGTCGACATCGCCGCCGTGGAACGCACTTGCGTCCCAATCCTCGGTAAGGGTCACGAGGAACTCGCTACGGTACCAGGCAACCGACGTCTGGCACGTGCCTGGCACGCGAATCCCAGGGGCCGGACCTCCGCCTCCAATGATGCAGGGCATTTGACCCGGCTTCTCTGGAAACGTCTGCGATGAATCCGCGAAGCCAGAAGCAACGAGGACGGCCCGTATGGCAGCGTCCGTATTCGGTTCGGCTGTGCTCGTACTACAGGCCGCCAACGTCACGCTCGCAAGGACCACAAGCACCGTTCTAATTCGCCGATTCATGGTCGCCAACGTAAATCATGAAGGGGCATGAGGGTCAGCTGGATTGCCCGAATTACAGCCCTTAGGACGCGCCCGAACGCGCTCTTAGCAGTCGAACACAGACCAGCAGATGTCGTTCCGCAACCGCTGGTCGTCGAATACGAGCTCGCGAATCGCCTCCGGGAGCTGGTCGCGCTGCCACCGGCACTCGAGTCGCCCTGCGCATAGCTTGAATTCACTCAAGTCGCCAATGAGCGCGCGCCACGGTCCTTTGCGCATCTGCTTCAAGAAGGTAGGAGTCTTGCTATCCGGCGCTGAGGTCTGCCCGTGGCAGCCAAAAGGGCACGAATGGTGGCATTTTTGGCGCTCGCACAGCCTAAAGGGCACGAATGGCCGATCCGAGCGTGTTGGTCGGGCGGGCGAGATTCGAACTCGCGGTCTCCTGGTCCCAAACCAGGCGCTTTGCCGAGCTAAGCTACCGCCCGCCTCACTGAAGTCAGACCAGGCGCCAACAATGCCGACCATCGCCTCGACCGTCTGTTACTGACTTTCTTACGGCAACGAACCGAGGGTGGTAAACATTATCAAGGAAGCCGAATAGGTTTCCGACCGCTCGGCTTTTTTGGGGAGTGTGTCCTATGAAGAGATGGTTCGTGGTGGCATTGGTTTCGGCCGCGATGGCCCTGGTGCCCATGACGGCAGCTGCAGACGAGGGGCACGGAGACGGGCATAGCAAGGACTTCGGGCCTTTCAAGAGCTCGTCGACCGACTCCAGCACCTGCGGGAACGATTGGGCCAACGACACATTCAAGCGTGAGTTCGTCGTCCATGATTCGGGTTCCGGGTCTTGGACTGTCACCGAAAATTTCGACGACGGCCATTTCGTGACGATGACAGCAGTGAGCCCGGGTGCTTGCGAGACCAGCTCACATCACGGCCTCCTGGTCACCGCCGGCAACAAGGGCAACTTCGAAGGCTTCCTGTCCGGATCCGTGTCAGGTGGGACGTACACTCCAAACGGCTGCAAAGCTGCGACGGCAGACTGCACGACGACTAGCGGTTTCATCCTGGCCGTGTTCGGGCCTGCCGCCACCTATAGCTGCTTAATCAGTGGCGGGGCTTGCAGCTTCTTCTTCGACTACAAAGGCCACGGCCACGAGCTCATTTACCGCCACTGGATCAACGCTTCGGATGATCTGGGCGGCAACCGCGGGGACATCGCGACCTCGTAGACGGCAAGACGGACGGAGCCGGCGGATCGTCGCCGGCTCCGCAACGCCGGTCTCCCAACCCTCTGCCCAAAAGGTGAGACGGAGCATTCACACTGACAGCCGACCCAGCGCGCCCGACTCCAGCAGCGCGCGGACCGCCCGAGCCCGATGACTGTACAAACGCTTCTCCTCCAGCCGCATCTCCCCGAACGTTTTCCCCGTGCCCGGAACCAGGAACACCGGGTCGTAGCCGAAGCCGGCCTCGCCCCGCCACTCCGGCACGATCTCCCCTCGGC
Organism: Candidatus Dormiibacterota bacterium; assembly: GCA_003139695.1. Lineage (GTDB taxonomy): Bacteria > Chloroflexota > Dormibacteria > Dormibacterales > Dormibacteraceae > Palsa-872. The sequence goes on from PLJM01000027.1 coordinate 7,873, forward strand.
ACTCGCCCTCGAAGAACTGGGTTGGGTGGCCCGGATCGGCCAGCGCCAGCACGCAGACAAAGCGCGCGTTCCACGGCCGCGGCTTGCCCTCGAGCCGTTTCAGCAGCTCTGCGGTGCGCTCCTCTTGCGTCGGTCCCAGCCGCGCCGAGCGGATGCCGGGAAATCCCTCCAACGCCTCAACCTCGACCCCAGAGTCATCGCCTAACGCCGGCAGACCTGAGCGCTCAACGGCCGTCTCCGCCTTCAACCTCGCGTTCTCCGTGTAGGTCTCCCCCACCTCGTCGATCTCGGTGTCAAACGCGATGAGCTCGAGCCCAGCACTTGCCAGCAGCTCGCGATACTCCCGCAGCTTTCCCGTGTTGCCGGTCGCGATGACCAGCTTGCGTCGCTTCTCAGCCAAGCGTAGCGATCGCGCGTTTTTGCCCGACGATCAGCTCTTTGATTCCCTTGTGAGCCAGCGCGAGCATCGCGTCGAGCTCCTCTTTCGAGTAGGCCGCACCCTCGGCTGTCGCCTGCAGCTCGACCAGCTTTCCGTCCTCGGTCATCACGCAGTTGAGGTCGGTCGACGCCGTGAAGTCTTCCGTGTAGTCGAGGTCAAGCATCGGCGTCGCCTCCACGATGCCGCAGCTGACCGCGGCCAGGTAGTGGCGGATTGGAATCTGGTCGATCATCCGCGCATCCTTCATCCGCTTCACCGCCATGTACAGAGCGGCAAAGGCACCAGTGATCGAAGCGGTGCGTGTGCCTCCGTCCGCCTGCAGCACGTCGCAGTCGAGCGTGATCGTCCTCTCCCCGATCTTGCCCATGTCGACCGCGGCACGAAGGGACCGCCCGATCAGGCGCTGGATCTCATGCGTGCGGCCACCGACTCGTCCTTGGGTCGCTTCACGCGTGCCTCGATCGTGGGTCGAGCGCGGCAGCATCGAGTACTCGGCCGTGATCCAGCCCTGGCCGCTCCCGCGGCGGTGCGGCGGGACACGGTCCTCAACGCTCGCGGTGATCCAGACGCGCGTGCGGCCCATCTCGATGAGGCAAGAGCCTTCCGCGTGAACGTTGACCCCGAGCTCGATCTTGAGTGGGCGCAACTGATCCGGTTGACGTCCATCGGGCCGCGAATGGCCCGTCATCGCTTTAACAGCTTGAGTAGCAATGCAGTTCCTTCAAAGAAGATCCAGAGCGGGACGAACATGATCAGCGGCGTGAAGGGATCGACGCCTGGGGTGAGGAAGTTGGCCAGGAGGCCGAGCCCGAGGAACCACCAGAGCCTGTTCTTGTACAGCCACTTCGAGTTGATGATGCGGGCCATCCCCAGCATGAACAGCACGACTGGCAGCTCGAAGATGATGCCGAAGCCAATGACCATAATGAGCATGAAACCGACGAGCTGGCTGATGTCCGCGAAGTAAGTTGTGTTGGCCGGCGCGAGCGAGTTGAGGACGCGGATATATAGAGGCAGCGCGAAGATCGCTACCGCGACGCCGATCAAGAAGAACACGATGCTGGCGACGATCAGCGGGAGAATGAAGCGCCGTTCGTGTGCGTGCAGCCCGGGGCTGACAAACCACCAGATCTGCTGGATCACCACCGGTGCGGCAATCACCAGCCCGATGTACAGCGCGACCTGCAGCTCAAGGATCACACCGCCGGTGGGCCCGAAGTAATACGCGTGGCCGATGCCGGCCCTCTCCACCAGCAGGCCGATCACCTGCCTGGTGATAAAGAACGCACCCACCGTCGTGATCGCCCAGGCAACCAGCGAGACGATGAGAGCGCGCCTGAGTGCCTCGAGATGCTCGATCACCGACATGCGGTCTTCTTCGACGGGCTTCGCGGGTCGCCGCGCGCGCGAAACGACCCTGTCTAGAAGGGCCACGAGAGGCTCAGATCTTGGGGGAGGTGGCCTCGGACTGCGAGCCCGCTGACCCGGAGCTCTCCGAAGAGGCAGGCTGTGCGGGCGCCGGCGGCGTGGCGGGTGGCGGCGCGGTCGACTGAACGGCCGCTGTCATCTCGTTGGTGATGTCCGTGGTGGCCTTACGGAACTCGCGCATCGCCTTGCCTACGGCGCCTCCCAGCTCGGGCAGCCGGCCCGGTCCGAAGATGATCAGCACGATGACGAGCAGGCCGACGATGTAAAACCAGTGGAATGGCATCTCGAGTGGATTATAGACCGCTGCCGTCGGCTTCCGGCTTGAGGCCGATTTCAGCCGATTTTGCCTCTCAGCCCACCTGGATTGTGATCGAGGTGATCCGGTCGGTCGGCGCCGTCAGGAGCTGGGCCGCGCCAAGCCCCTGGATGACGGTCCCGAACCGGTTGTAGACGGTGGTCGGGCCCGTTCCCGGCCACGCGGCGCGCTGGATGAAGAACTGGCTGCCGTTGACCGGGCTGCCGAGCGGGCGCGCCATGCCGACAGCGCCAATCCCCCAGGCAGGGCTCGTATTCGGTTCGCTAGGCAGGTTGTAGCCAGGACCGCCCCGGCCATCGCCGGTCGGGTCCCCGCTCTGGACCACCCAGTCCTGCGTCGTCCACAACATGCCGTTGTAGTAGCCGTCGAGCGCGAGCACTATGAAGTTATTGACCGTCACCGGGGCCACTTGGGGGTACAGCTGGATCGTTATCGGCCCTTTCGTCGTATTGACAGTCGCCTGGTAGGTGCGGGTGGGCACGATGCATATCGGCTGCGGTCCGATAAAGGTGTGAGTGCCGGTTTGGGTCGAGGTGATGCATGCGGCAAGGGCACTCGGCCGCGACGACTGCAGCGCGTCGGAGATCGCCAGCCCTGAGGCAAGGATCGCCGCGATGACGACGCCGGAGATGAGCAGCGGCCTCCAGGGCCGACCCTGCCATCGAGGCGGCAGATCGGCGGCATCGTCTACTGGCGAAACGATTGGCCGGCGGGCGGGAACCTTGGCCTTGCTCATTTCTTGACCGCTGCCTCTGCGATGGCCTGGACCAACCCGTGCGTCGTGTACTCGCGAGCAGTGATCGCAACCGGCAAGCCGAGCTTGCGCGCCGTGTCCGCTGTGACCGGGCCCATGCACGCGATCTCAGCGTCACCGAGCACGGCGGGAAGGCGATCGTCAGGGAATGCGCGCACGAAGTTGACGACTGTAGAGGAGCTCGTGAACGTGATCACGTCAACGCCCTCGGCATTGAACAGGCGCCACAAAGCCTCGCTCGCCCCGGCGGGCCGCATCGCACGGTAGACGGGAAGAATCTCAACCTCCGCACCTTTCTTGGCGAGAAGCGATGGTAGTGCGTCGCGGGCCACCTCTGCACGCGGCACCAAAACCCGCATGCCCTCCATCTCCCAACCCTCGAGCGCCTTTGCCAATCCTTCCGCCGTGTACTCCGATGTCACGAGCTCCGGCCGAAGGCCTCGAGCTTCAAGCGATTCGGCCGTCTCCTGGCCGATCGCGCACAGCTTTGAGGCGTGCAGGGCTCTCGCATCGCCGCCCGTCTCGAGCAGCATCCGGAAGAAGATGTCTACTGCGTTCGCGGAGGCGAAGATCACGAGGGCCGTCCCGTTGAGGCGCTTGATGGCGCTGCGAACGCGCTCGTCGGTGGGCATCGGGCTGATCTCAATGGTTGGAATCTCGATCACCGCGGCGCCGAGATCAACCAGCTCCCGGCGAAATGGATCGACCTGGTGGCGCGCTCGCGTGATCAGGATGCGGCGCCCATGGAGCGGTCGCTTCGACAGCGTGTCGAGTCGATCCGAGATCTCAACGCCTGGGCCGAGGACCAGCAACGCATCGCCTCTCAGGCCATACGTCGCCGCTTTGCGCGCAAGCTCGCCAAGGGGAGCGCTTACACGATGCTGTCCCGGCTGGCCGGGGTTGAGGATCAAAGCGGCCGGCGTCTCAGGGGTCCGGCCGTCCGCCATAAGCGCGGTGATGCCCGATTCCCACCAACCAGATGCGAGACGGAGCACGACCGTCTCCGCGCCTTTGACCAGGCCAAAGCCGATCGAGGCGGACTGGCCCTCGATCGTCAGCGGGATTCCGCTCATCACCGGGGCCGCAAGCTCGACGATCAGGCCGGGGACTGCTTCGAAGTCGATCTCCGCGCGCTCGAGCTTCTCCGCGATGTCGCTGCCGTTGGAAAACGCGTACGGGTTGCCAGGAAAGAGCACTGCCACCTTGCGACCCGTCCGCGCGAGACGAACTATCTCCTCCGCCGATTCAAGCGGTCCGATATCCGCCTGCGCCGAAGCCAGGTGGAGAAGTCCGGTGCCGCAACCATCACAGCAACGGATGATTTCGGCTTCCTTGATCGCCTCAACTGCCTGGACTGTGGCCAGGCCAGGATGTCCGGGGCCGATTCCGACCAACCTGACTCTGCTCATGAGTCCACCACCGCTCGGAGCACCCAGACAGGTTAGAGCTTTCGGGATACCACGTAGGTGGCGAGCGTTGCGAGCGATGCCTGCGCTTCCCCATCACCCAAAGTCTCGAGCTCGCGTCGTGCCTCAGAAGCGAGTTGGCGTGCCCGCTCGATCGCTCGCGTGGGTCCGTCGCTGGCGCGCACGAGCTCGACAACACGGTGGGCCTCTGCCTCGGTGAGCTCGCGATGCGTCTGGAGAAGCTGCCGCAGCTTGCCGCCTACGCCATCGTCTTCGAGAGCCATCATTAAAGGAAGAGTCGCGAAGCCCTCCGCAATGTCGTGACCAATCGGCTTGCCGATCTCGTCCTCGCTGCTTTCGTAATCGAGAACATCGTCAGCGATTTGAAATGCGAGACCCAGAAGACGCCCGTAAGCGCGGATCGCCGAACGCTTGGGCCGATCGAGGCCGCCGAGGAGGGCCCCGATGTCGCAGCATGCGGCGAGCAGAGTCGCGGTCTTGGCTTCGATGCGACGCATGTATTCGTCGACGTCGGTGTCATAGCGATGACGGATCGCCTGCTGCCTCACCTCGCCGGCGCAAATGTCCATCACCGCACGCGCGAGAATGGCGACCACCTCCGGAGAATCCGTGAATGCCGCCTGCTCGTAGGCCTTGGCGAAGTAGAAGTCGCCGACCACGATTGCCGCCTCGTCGCCGAGCTTCGCCGCCACCGTGGGGCGACCGCGCCGCACCTGGGCTCGATCGATCACGTCATCGTGGACGAGCGTCGCAGCGTGAATGAGCTCGACGGCCATGGCCGCAGGGGTCAACGTCTCGAGGTCGTAGGAGCCGCACCTCGCGGCGAGCAGGACGAGCGCAGGGCGGATGCGCTTGCCTCCTGCGGCAAAGAGGTCCGTCATCGGCGCAGCGACCACGTCCGGGTCGCTCTCGATGAGGCGGCGCAGGCCCGCTTCGATCTTTTCGAGGTCGGCCGCGACCGGGCCGAAGATCGCGTGAGGTCCCGCCTCTAAGCCTTCAACTCCTGCCATCCAGGCACCTCCGGCGCGCTAAGCGCTCTTCACCGAAAGCCGGTAACCCAGGCCGGGCACCGCCTCGATGCTCACGCCTGGGCTGGCAAGGCCCGACAGCTTGCGCCGCAGACGCTGCACGTGAGGGTCGACCGAGTGGTCGTCGAGATCGTGCGGGTAGCCCCACACCTTGTCGCGCAGCTGCGCCCGCGTGAGGACGCGCTCCGGGTTGGCGGCCAGCACCGCGAGAAGGTTGAACTCGGTCATCGTCAGCGTGATCTCCTCGTTGCCCACCCTCACCCGACGCGCGGCGTTGTCGATCTGAAGGGCGCCGACCGTGAGGATCCCCTCTCGCCCGGGACCCGCCTGGGTGAGGGCCGACCGCCTGAGGTGAGCGTTGATTCGCGCGGCCAGGATGCGTGAGTCGAACGGCTTGGTGATGTAATCGTCGGCTCCGACTTCGAGGCCGACCACCTCATCGGTCTTGGTCGAGCGCCCGGTGAGCATGACCATCGGGCTCATCACGCCTTGCCGCCGCAGCTCGAGGATGACCTCGGTGCCGCTGATGTCAGGCAGCACCCAGTCGACGAGGACGAGGTCCGGACGGCCTCCCGTGCCAAGCTCGATCGCCTTGGCGCCATTCGCAGCTTCGAGGACTTCGTGACCCTGCAGCCTGCACACCTCGGCGATCAGTGCCCTAACGTCGTGGTCGTCCTCGATGACGAGGATGCGCTGCTTGCGCCGGCCGGGGAGTGAGGTCAGTTGTGATCCGGAGGTGCGAATCCAACCCTGCGCGACTCGTGCGACGAGCGCTTCGAGCGCCTCATCAGGAGGACCCGTTTCTCCCCTCCATCGATCACGTCGGCCAACTCCCAGCCGTCGGCTGCCGAGGCCTGAAGGAACTTGACCAGGGTCGTTCCATCGGCCACCTGGGCCAGCGTCAGGACCTCGGTCGAATACTCCCATTCGCGGGCAGGGAGGCCCACCGACGGGATGTGGGTGGTCGGCGCCGCGCCGTCCTCCGGCTGCTCGGGCTCGTCGGGATCGTCGTCCGGGTCTTCTTCGTCGTGCATGGGCACTGTCAAACGATTGTAGGTGCCTCGGAGTACCCCCGGCGGGGGTCGAACCCGCGCTGGACCGGGTTTAAGCCGGCTGCCTCTGCCATTGGGCTACGGGGGCAGGGTCAATTGTGAGCGAGCAACCGGCGACCAGGCTGCCAGTCCCTTATCGCCCGCGGATCACTTCGGATAGTCGAAGAAACCCTTGCCCGTCTTGCGGCCCAGGTGGCCTTCTTCCACCAGCTTCCTCAAGAGCTCGGGCGCGTCTGCGCCCTCGCCCTGGCGGTGGCGATCCTTCATCGCGCCATAGAAGATGTCGAGGCCGCTGAAGTCGAGAAGGTGGAATGGACCCATCGGCCAGTTCAGTCCCTTTTGCACCGCGGTATCGATGTCCTCCGCGCTCGCGTAGCCGCCCTCGAGCAAACGCAGGGCTTCTTCTGAGGCCGCGAAGAGGATGCGGTTGACGATGAAACCCCAGATCTCCTTTTGCAGGAGCACTGGAGTGCGATCGATGCTGCGTACGAACTCCATCGCCGCTTCGACCGTGGCCTCGGCCGTTTTGGGCCCGCGCACGACCTCGCAGAGCTGCATGACGGTGACCGGGTGGAAGAAGTGCATGTTGCAGCAGAGCTCCGGGCGGCCCGTGAAATCGGCGAGCCGGCTGATCGCGATGGTGCTGGAGTTGCTGGCCAGGATCGCATCCTTGCCGGCGTGCCGGCCGAGCGTCTTGAACACGGCCTGCTTGACGTCAAAGTCTTCGACCACGGCTTCGATGACCAGATCGGCGTGGGCCGCGGCGCCGGCAAGGTCGTTGCTGTCCTTGATGCTGCCGAGGGCCTTCGATGCCGCCTCCTTGGTCAACCGTCCCTTCTCCACCGACCGGTCGAGGAGCCGGGTGTTCTGGGCCCGGGCTCGTTCGAGCTGGCCTTCGACGGAGTCGGCGAGCGTGACTTCGTATCGACCGCTCAACGCGGTCTGCAAAGCGATCTGGGAGCCCATGGTTCCTGCGCCGACGACCAACACACGCTTCAATTCATGCATGCGGGTGAGCATGCAGGAATTCGAGGCCGCGGCGCAGGCCGCCGTCGATTCGATCCCGGATGAATTCGTGCAGTACCTCGTAAACACGGTATTCGTGATCGAGGAGTCGTCGCCCGAAGGGCTGATGGGGCTTTACGAGGGAGCCACGGCGCTGGCCGGCCTGGGCATGCCCGAGCGGATCACCCTTTACAAGCGCTCTCACGAGCGAGCCGCGGACTCGATCGACGAGCTGGTCGAGGAGGTCCGCCGGACGATCATGCACGAGGTCGGCCACCACTTCGGGATGGAGGAAGAGGACCTTCCCTATTAAGAGGCTTTAGCGGAGGGTCCAGAAGGAGCGGTCCCACAGGATCAGGGGGTCGCCCGCACCGGCCACCGCCGCCTCCACCCTGCCCACGCAGATGTCGTGGTCGCCGGCTGGGTGAGTTGCGACCAGGCTGCATTCCAGCCACGCCACGCACCCTTCGATCAGGGGTATGCCGTTGGTGCCGAGGCGGTGCGGAATCTCGCGCCAGGATTCGTCGATGGCGGGGGCGCGACCTGCGAAGCGATCGGCGATAAACTCTTGAGTGCGGGTCAGGACGCTGACGTTGAAGGCCTTCCCCTCGACCACCGCTGCGCGTGTCGTGGCTTCGCGCTCGAGGCCGACCAGCACCATGGGAGGGTCGGCTGAGATCGAGACGAGGCTGCTGGCGGTGAGCCCACGGTAGCCGGACCCATAGCGCGCGCTGACCACGACCACGCCGGAAGGGAGGCGCGCCATGACGTCCCGAAACTCCTGCGATGCCAAACCGCCAGTAGCCTAACCCTCGCGAAGCGGGACGGGTCCCGCGCCCCGGGATAGAGCGACTGCGCAGGTAAAATCGACCACGGATCCGAGGCGACGTAGCCAAGTGGCAAGGCAGAGGTCTGCAAAACCTCCATCCCCAGTTCGATTCTGGGCGTCGCCTCCAATCTTTCTTAAAGCTTCGTGAGGTGCGAAATACATCGCGCCTCCGATGCGTTTGAGAGAGTGGACCTGATCCCTCATGGCCAGAGGGAGGGTCTACGTAAAGGGGCCAGGCGCCAAAGGTGCTGTCGAAAAGACCGCCTCAGGCGCCTGACCCCTTTGTAGGGAGGAATCGAAATAATCAGTACTTTGTCGGGTTGGACAGAACGCTCGGCTTGGGACCCATTCCCCGCACCACAATCAGCCCCGCGATCGCCGAGATGACGATCGCGATCCGAAGGACGTTGCGCACTCGCTTTCACCTCCTGGGGCGTTTTTTCTCGCTTGCCGTGCCCCGCCAGTAGAACGACCCCGCCGCAAGGCGAGTTACGCCGGCCTCGTGCGGAGCCGGCCTTTCTGCCCGGAGCCGACCAAGTGGGCCCTTTTGGCGCAGTAAGTTGCTACAGGAGCGACCATCTGTGCCCGAATGGCAGCTGTTTGGCGGCTGGTGGCACTTGATAGACTCGGATCAACACTCAGGCGAGGAGAAAGCGCATGGGCTTGGCCCAAATCAAGATGCCCCAGCTCGGCGAGTCGGTGACCGAGGGCACGGTCGAGAAGTGGCTCAAGAGCGAGGGTGACTTCGTAAAACGCGACGAGCCGATCGTGGAAGTCGTCACGGACAAGGTCAACGCCGAGATCCCCTCCCCCTTCGAAGGCAAGCTCGTCAAGATCACGGTCACCGAGGGCGAGACGGTGCGGGTCGGCGCCGTGATCGCCCAGATCGAGACCGCCGGTGGCGCCGCGGCCGACGCCCCTCCCGCTCCAGCCAAGCAGCCCGCCACCCCGGCCAAGGAATCCGCAGCGCCCCATCCGGAGGTCCCTGCTGCCCCCGCTCCGCGTCAGGGCGCGAGCGCCCCGGCTGCCTCTGCGCCTGCACCCGCCCCTTCGAGCGACAACGGAGGCACCGACCGAGCTCGGCTTTCGCCCGCCGTCCGAAAGCTCGCGGCCGAGCACGGCATCGACGCCACGGCGATTCGCGGAAGCGGTATGGGCGGCCGGGTCACCCGAGACGATGTCCTCGCCGCCGTGGAAGGCGGAGGTGCCGCTCCAGCTGCTGCTTCTGCTGCCCCCGCGCGATCCGCCCCCCGCCCAGCGCAGACCGACGGCGCGCGCGAAGAGGTGGTGAAGCTGGGCTCGATGCGAAAGGCGATCGCCGAGCACATGGTTCGGAGCCTTGCCACATCACCTCACGCCTGGACCCTCCAGGAGGTCGACGTCACCAACCTGGTGCGTTATCGCGCGGTGGAGAAGGAAGGTTTTCGGACGCGGCACGGAGTCTCGCTGACGTACCTGCCGTTCGTCGTGCAGATCGTGTGCGACGCGATCAAGGAGTTTCCCTGGCTCAACTCGACCTGGAGCGACGAGGGCGTCGTGCTGAAGCACTACATCAACATGGGCATCGCCGTTTCGATCCCTGACGGCCTCATCGTCCCTGTGCTGAAGGACGCGGATCAGCTTGGGTTCACCGAGCTTGTCCGTTCAATCAACGACCTCGTCGAAAGGGCGCGCACGAAGCAGCTCAAGCCGGACGATGTCCAGGGCGGCACGTTCACCCTCAACAACACGGGCTCGACCGGCTCCGTTGCCAGCCAGCCGATCATCAATCAGCCTCAGGCGGCCATCCTGACCACCGAATCCATTGTCAAACGCCCAGTGGTGATCGGCGACGGGATCGCGGTTAGAGACATGATGAATATGTGCCTAAGCTTCGATCACCGGATCATCGACGGGATGATGGCGGGGCAGTTCCTAGGCACGATCAAGAAGCGCCTCGAAGAATGGACCGCCGCGAGCATCCAGCTGTGAGCACAGGCGTGCCACTGACCCAGACTCCCATTCCTTCATGGATACGCATCCGCGTGACCGAGAGCGAGAACTTCAAGAAGCTCAAACAGATCGTCAAGGGCAGCCGTCTGCACACGGTCTGCGAGGAGGCGCGCTGCCCGAACATCTTCGATTGCTGGAACCGCCGCACAGCGACCTTCATGATCCTTGGCGACGTTTGCACGCGCGCCTGCCGGTTCTGCGCAGTCACCTCGGGCCGGCCGACAGAGCTGGACCTGGGCGAACCGCTGCGAGTCGCCGACTCGGTGGCCGAGCTCGGCCTGCGACATGCCGTCATCACGTCGGTCGATCGAGACGACCTGAGAGACGGCGGGGCAGGGATCTTCGCGCGCACCATCCGCGCGATCCGGCGGCGCAGCCCCGGCACGACGATCGAGGTACTGACCCCCGACTTCCAGGGCGACCTCGAATCCGTGCAGACCGTCGTCGACGCCGGCCCCGACATCTTCAACCACAACACCGAGACCGTCCCCCGCCTGTATGCGCGGATCCGGCCAAAAGCTGTTTACGCGAACAGCCTCGCCCTGCTGCGGTACGTGAAGGCATCGGCGCCTCAGATGGTCACGAAGTCCGGCCTGATGGTCGGCCTTGGGGAAACAGAGGACGAGCTGCTCGAGGTGTTTGGCAATATGCGCGCGCACAACATCGATGTCCTGACGGTGGGCCAGTACCTGCGGCCGACCAAAAGTCATGCCGAGGTCGTGCGCTACTACAGGCCCGAGGAGTTCTCGCGATTGAAAGGCCTGGCGCTCGAGATGGGCTTTGGCCACGTCGAAGCAGGACCCCTGGTCAGGTCCTCATACCACGCTGATGAGCAAGTCCCAGAACGTAAGAGCCTGCTGGCTGGGTAGCTCTCCTTACCAGGAGGCATGGGACCTCCAGGCGGAGATCGTTGCCGCCGTTCGCGACGGAGGCGCGCCCGACACGCTCCTGCTCCTCGAGCACCCGCACGTCTTCACGATGGGAAAGGCGGCGAGCTCTGCCGACATCCTGTGGGATGAAAGCGAGCGGGCGGCCCGCGAGGTCGACCTGATCTGGTCTGACCGCGGCGGCGAGGCGACATATCACGGTCCAGGGCAGCTGGTCGGGTATCCGATCATCGATCTCGCGCACTTCGAGCTCACGATTCCCGCTTACATCCAGAAGCTCGAGCAGTCAGTGATTGAATATCTACGCGAGCTCGGCGTCGAATCGGAGCCTGGCGAACGTAGACTCACCGGCGTCTGGTCCGAGGGCGAGAAGGTGGCGGCAATCGGCATCAAGCTGAACCGGTCCGTTGTGAGCCACGGCTTTGCGCTGAATCTCACCACGGATCTTCAGTACTTCGACGGCATCGTTCCCTGCGGACATGCGGAGAAGCGTCCGACATCGGTCGAGGCCCTCACGGGCCGGCGCATCGACACCGCGACCGCGGCTCGCGAATACACCAGACATTTCGCCGGTGTATTCAGAGCTACGGCCGATTGGGCATCACCCGAAGCGCTTCTCGCGGCTGCGCGCCACTAGCTCTTGAGCTCGCCCCTGGCGAGCCTATACTCCGCCCACTGAGCGCCCGGGTAATCAATGCTGGCACACGCTTTTTCCCTCTCGGACAACCTTCCGGGCTGGCTGCAGGACCCAAGTTGGTGGCGGCCCCTCGCCCATGCCGTGCAGGAATTCGTGCGCCAGCACCAGGCGACCGGACTGTTCGTGGTCATCTTCCTGGAGGAGCTCGGCGTTCCGCTGCCGGCACCTGGCGACGTCGCGATCATGTACGGGGGCTACCTCACGACAACGGGCGCCATCCCCTACCCGCTTGCCTATTTGGCCGTGGTGTCCGCTGCGGTCCTCGGTAGCGCCTGCAACCTGACCATCAGCCGCAAGTACGGCCGTCCATTCATCCAGCGCTTCGGCAAATACATCGGCGTGACCGAGGCAAGGCTGATCCAGGCCGAAGGGCTTTTCAAGCGATGGGGCCCCTGGGCGATCATCATCGGCCGCCACATTCCCGGCATGCGGATAGTTTTGTCGGCCTTATCGGGAATACTTGGGGTGCCTTACCGGGTTTTCATACCGTGCGTATTCGTTTCAGCGATGATCTGGGCCGCGATCTTTCTCGAGATTGGACGTCGAGTAGGTCCCCGCGTACGAGAGGTTTTTCTCATATTCCCGGCACACCTGATTCCTTGGGTTTTGCTGGGTTTGGGCTTGCTCGTGATCGGGTATCTGGGATATGAGCATGGTTTCAAACCGAAAGCCTGGAACAGACACGCTGAAGAGCCCCATTGAGCTCGTTCGCCTCGACACTGTCGAGATGGACGAGGACGACGAGATCCTTCCCGACTTCTCAGCAGAAGTCGATGGACGGCGCGTCTGGGTCACCGCCGTACTGGAGAGGACCGTCGTGATCGAGCCGGCCCCAGGCGAGCCCAAGGTGCTTGTCAACCGCAACCGCCTGATGGTCGACCCCGGCCAGCTCCGCGTTCGCCACCTGGCGAGCAAGGAAGCCGCCCGGCGCGGCCGCGAGGCTGCCCGCCAGCTTCGGATGCAAGAAAACCGCTCAGCGGCCTGAGCTCACCCCCTCGGGGTTGAGCCTTTGTAACGTTCTGGTAAAGTTGGCTGCTCCGCGGCAGACATGGCCGCCTAGCCCAAGGAACGACTGCATGAGCAAAATCGTACCCGTCGAGCTTGTTTCGCTGGCCAGCATCGTTCCGCCCCTCAACCACGAGGTCAGCGGGGGCTTCAACGCGATGGTGGACGGCAAGCAGGTTCGCGTCCGCGCCGTGCTGGAGCGGACCGTCGTGATCGAGCACCAGGAAGGCGGCGAGCGCAGCGTCGTGCGCAAGGACAACTGCATGGTCAAGCCCTCGACAGTCGTGTTCGTGCCGGGCAACCCCAACAACGGTGTCGGACCACGCCAGTGGCGCAGGCTGCCGGGCAAACCCCCCGCCACCCCAAGGGTCGGGCCCTAGCCCCAGTTCAGTCGATCTGGCGCTGTGCCACCAGCGTTAAGAAGGCCGGAAACGACTCCGAAAGCGCCACTTCCTCGAACACCTGGCGCGCCTCGGCAAAACGGCCCTTCGACCACAGCTCCTCGCCAAGCCGCCCACGCACCTTCGCCAGCTCGTCGTCGGCGATCTCGCGCACCAGGTCAGCGGTCACCGGCGAGCCCTCGTTCAACCGCGACGAGTGCCTGATCCACTGCCACACCTGCGACCGCGAGATCTCGGCCGTGGCGACATCCTCCATCAGGTTGTTGATCGCCGCCGCCCCGACCCCTCGAAGCCAGGACTCGATGTACTGGACCCCTACGCTCACGTTGAGGCGAAGCCCGTTCTCGGTGATCGACGCGTCAGGCATCTTCATATCGATCAGCTGCCCCGGGGTGACTGACACATCGGGCCGCTGCCTCTCGAGCTGATTCGGCCGGTCCCCCAGAACGCGGTCGAACGCCTCCGTCGCCGTGGCCACGAGGTCCGGGTGCGCCACCCACGTTCCGTCGAAACCCGAGCCGGCCTCGCGGTCCTTGTCCTCCTTGACCTTGGCCAGCGCGACGCGATTGACCTCAGGGTCGCGCCTCGACGGAATGAACGCGGCCATCCCCCCCATCGCGTGGGCTCCCCGGCTGTGGCACGTCTTGACCAGCAGGTCGGTGTAGGCGCGCATGAATGGAACCGTCATGGTCACCTGCGCGCGATCCGGTAGGACGAAGTCCGGTCGGTTCCGAAACTTCTTGATGATGCTGAAGATGTAGTCCCAGCGCCCCGCGTTCAAACCGCTCGAGTGCTCGCGCAACTCGTACAGGATCTCTTCCATCTCGAAGGCGGCCAGGATCGTCTCGATCAGCACGGTCGCGCGGATCGTGCCGCGCGGCACATCGAGGGCACCCTGGGCGAAGTTGAAGACGTCGTTCCAGAGCCGCGCTTCCAGGTGGCTTTCGAGCTTGGGCAGGTAGAAATAGGGCCCGCTGCCCTTGGAGAGCAAGCGCTTGGCGTTGTGGAAGAAGTACAGGCCGAAGTCGAACAGGCTGCCTGAGATGGGCTTCCCGTCCACCTCCACGTGCCGCTCGTCCAGATGCCAACCGCGCGGCCGCACGACCAGCGTCGCGACCTTGGCATCGAGCCTGTATTGCTTTCCCTCCGGGCTCGTGAAGTCGAGCGTCCGCTCGATGGCATCGATGAGGTTCACCTGGCCCTCGACGAGATTCGCCCACGTCGGTGTGTTGGCATCCTCGAAGTCGGCCATGAACACCTTTGCTCCAGAGTTCAGCGCGTTGATGACCATCTTGCGGTCGGTCGGTCCCGTGATCTCGACACGCCGGTCCTGAAGATCATTGGCGGGAGGGGCCACCTTCCAATCGGACTCGCGAACCGATCTGGTTGCGGCGAGGAAAGTTGGAGATTCGCCGGCGTCGAGGCGCGCCTGGCGCTCGTCGCGCATGCGCAACAGCTCGAGCCTCCTGGCACCGAACTCGCGCTGCAAGCCGGCCACGAACTCGAGCGCGTCACTCGTGAGCACCTCGGCGGCGCGCCCGGTGACCGGCCCCTTCAGCTTCATCTGTTCACTCGAGGCCATCGTCCGCCAATTTACAGGACGGCGTCAGGTGCCCGCCAGACGCGCGACCACAGGAGCGAAGGACTCGGCTGCCTCGCCAGGCACGATGACGTATGAGATTCCGTACCGTTCGCGCCGCGCCTGCACGTCCTCGACCACCTCATCGACGGTGCCGATCAGGAAATGCGGCATCGCGAGTATGTCTTTCGGTTCCACGCCGATGCCCGCGGCCATGACCGAAGCTACCGACTCGCGGTCGTCGGTGATATTGGCCAGAAATATCGTGACGCTCAGCTCGACGCGTTCCATGCGTTCGCCCGCCGCGTCTCGGATCCAACCAAGCTTCTCGTCGGTCGCCTCCGCGAGCCCGGTGCGCACGAGGTTGCGATTGATGGCGCCCTCGCGCAAGTCGAAGTTCACATTGACGATGTCCGCCTCGCGAGCCGCGAGCCGCAACATGCGACGGCCGCCTCCCCCGAGCAGAATCGGCGGATGAGGCATCTGGAGGGGCCGCGGAGATCCTTCGATGCCAGTCACCCGATAGTGCTCGCCGGCAAAGGTGAACGGCTCGCCCGTGAAGAGCCCTTTGATGATCGTCAGCGCCTCCTCCATCCTGCTGATTCGCGTGCCCGGGCTGTCGAACGGGATGCCAGCCTGCTCGTAGTCGGAGGCCATCCAGCCGGCGCCCAGCCCGAGGTCAAACCTTCCATCCGACAGCAGGTCGATGGTGGCCGCTTCCTTCGCGAGCACCACAGGGTGCCTGTAGTCGTTGTCGAACACCAGCGACCCGACTCTCAACCGCGTGGTCGCATCGGCGGCGGCCATGAGCGCGGCAATCGGACCGACCTGGTCGGTGAAGTGGTCGGGAAGGTACAAGGAGGCGTAGCCGAGCGCCTCGACCTGCCGAGCCTTCTCCTTCCAGGCCGTGGCGCTGGGAGCCCGATGTTCCTGCACTCCGAACCTGAGCGGGCGCAGCTTGGTCACGGCGCGTAATTATGCCGGGCCAGGTGCGCCGTAACCGCTCCCATGGGCTAACATCGGCGCGCCATGGTCGCCGCTGTCCGCCGAGCGCGGGACACCGCCTGGGTTCCGATCGTGCCGGCGCTTGTCAGCTGGATGCTGCTTTTCGGCTACCAATGGGCTTTCTCCTTGACGTATAGGGGCCACCAGCACACCGTGTTCGCCTATTACTCGGGAGTGCTGGGCGATGGAGTCCTGATACCCGCGGTGAACGTGGCCGGCTTCATGGTGTTGCGGTATCTGGCAGCGGCGATCCAGTGGAGGCGGCTACCGCTCTATGCGCTCCTTGGATTTGTCACCGCCGCCACCGCGTTCCTCGTCCAGGCCGGGCTGGGTCTCGTCAACTGGTCGATGCCGCTTCCTTTTCATTGGAGCGACGTGGGCCAGTTCCACTTTCTGGTCATGTGGGCGGAAGTGGCCTACCTCTACCTCGTGCTGGCCACCGCGGTGAACAACTGGTCCCGGTTGAGAGGCGATCTCACTACCTGGGGTAGCTTCTGGCTCGGCCTACTGGGGCTGGCCCTCTTTGCGTGGACGCTGGCGGCCGACTACATCCGCTAAGCCAGGACGGGGTGGTGCCGAGACCCAGACTTGAACTGGGGACACCCGCATTTTCAGTGCGGTGCTCTACCAAGCTGAGCTATCTCGGCACGGCGGATGATTGTATCGACCGGACGGGGGGGTTCGCCCGGAGGACGGCCGTGCCATCCTTGCGCGGATGAAGCAAATGCTCGGCTGGCTCTGGATGGCCGGCGCGATCGTAGCCCTACTGGTGGTCCAGGCATTTCGACAATCAGAGCCGCTTTCATCGCTCGACCGGTCTCTCAACGCAGGTCGAGGCCTGATTCCACTGGGCATCGCCATCACTGTGGTTGGCGCGGGACTGCTGCTTGGAGCGGCGATTCATGGCATGGTTTTCGATTCGCAGCCCATGGAAACCGGGGATATTTCAGGGCGGTATTCAGGCCCAACTCCGGGTGGCGGCCGGCGGATCGGTGCCTTCAAGGGCAAGCGGCTCTGGGGCCGCTCGTTCTATGAAGAGGCGGGTATCTCCGAAGTGAAGCGGTCCTGGCTGACAGGCGAATGGCTGCGCGACCACCGCCTGCTGCGAACGACGATGGTGCTGATTGGGTTGCCGATCGTGGTGATCGGAGCGTTCGCAACCGTCGCGCTGGCCACGGACGTGACTGCGGTCAGGCTGCTGTTGCTGCTGACGGCCGCTTACGTCGCGGTGCACATGGGATTCGCTCTGATCCGCGCCTAGTCGGCTGGGTCAGTGAATTGACAGCGCGATGACATGGCTGAATCTGGTGCTGGTCCCGGCGCTGGCCATTGCCATCGCTGCATTCGCGTTTGAGCTGATCGGAGCAGCCATCCGTTCGAGGCGCGACCGCACGGCTGCTTAATTGCTCAAGCCAGCGGTTTGGACCAAAACGGCCTATGCTCCAGGGGTACAGCTATGAATCTATGGGCTATTGGCGCCTATTGCCTGCTCGTCGCGATTTACTTTGTTCCGGTGATCATCTTCATCAGGCGAAGGCGGAAGGGTGATCGACCTGCTCCGACCCAGCACGACCAGTCACCGCTCGATGGTCTTGTCGCCACAATGCCAGTCGACCGCTGGTGAGCTCCTAGACCGTTCTCTCAGCAGAGCTCAAACCTGAGCGCTGGGCTCCGCGTTCCCGTTGCGACGCTGCCAGGCGATGATTGCGATGGCGGCAAACGCGAAACCGACGGCACCGGTTGCGGCAGCGGTAGTCACATTGCCGGCCACCAATGCAACACCGGACCCGGCCAGAACGATTGCCCCCAAACCCAGGGCAACTCCGGTTACTGCTCCAATGGCCACGCCGCGCTGAATATGGACCTGGCGCTCGTCGATGGCACGTAGCCGGCAATCGATGGACCAGTGGGCCAATTCGGCGGCAGCGAGCAGCGCCGCCGCGACCACTGGACTCCAGGGGTCCAGGCTGACCCCCTGCGCGACGAGCGACACGAGGTAGGTCGCGGCCAGGATCCCGATCGCCCACTGGACAGATCGACGACTGGGGACCACCAGGCTGACCGACATCAATGCGACTGCCGCGAAAGCCAGGATCCACACGGCCCTCGTAGAGCCCTGGCTCGACGCAGCGGCATCGGCTCCGACCAGAGCCATCAGCAGGACAGCCATCGCGCCAGTCGTTAGACGTGGGATGTTCGAGCGAATCGTCGGAATGTGCGCACCTCCTCCAGCGCTGCCGTGAGGGATTCACCGCGGTGCCAGGTTGAGATTGGAATGCCGGCTTTCCTGTACTCATATCGAAGAGCTTCACGTTTCAGGGCCCACAGCCTGTAAGCCAGGCGGCCCTGCGGACCGCTGGGGGCGGGGAGAAACGGCGTCGGAGACACCTCAACGATTGCCACGTCGAACCCACGCCCGCGCAGGTCAAAGAGTGCCGCCACCGTTCGCTCGTCGAGCAGCGGCGTGATCGCTATGACGAGTGCCTTGGGCGGCAGCGTCCGGGTGGGGATGATGTCGATACCCTTCCACGCATAGCTGAACTGGCTCTCGGTGCTCAGGAGCGCATCGACAATGCGATACGCCTGTGTGACCCCCATCCGAGGATGTAGCCATCGCAGGGTGCCGCCGAAACTGACCAAACCCACGCGATCTCGGCGGTTCAGGTAGTGGCGAGCGAGCGAGGCAGCTGCGCGGACGGTCATGAGCAGGATGCTGTCGCCATCCACAGCGAGGTCGGAGAACGTGTCGAGAAAGATGACGACATCGGTGTTGCGTTCCGGGTGCACGTCGTTGACGTGAAGCTCGCCGCGGCGCGTGCTTTGAGGCCAATTGATTTTGCGGACGCGGTCCCCGGGCACGAACGGCCGGACGTCAGCGAACTCGATACCGTCTCCAATCCGACGCGACACCTCATTGCCGGAGAAGACCTGCGTTTCCAGTGGTCGGATGGCTCTTGCCAGCGCCTCCTCACGTGGGTACACGCGTAGGACGAGCGTCTGATCAAGCAGCTGCTCGAAGGTGAAGAACCCCAGCCGGTCATGCGATTCGACAAGCAGCCTGCCGATCTTGAACGTGCCCCATCGGGAGGAGATCAGCTTGATTGCGAGGTGGCGCTGCGTACCGGCCGGGAGTTGAATTGTCTGGAGCTCAGTCCCACTGCTCGGCTGAAGGCCGGCCGGAAGCGGACCCAGGACCTTGAGCCAGGGCATTGCGGTTTGGGCGTCGATCTCCAGGTCGGCCGACACCTCCTCGCCCTCGAGCACGCGCTCGCGGTCAAGTCGCACGCTGAGGAATAGTTTCGGCCGCACCATGCCGATCAGACCGGCGATTACTGCAACCAGGAAGCAAATGCCGATCTCCGCAGCCTCGGGCCGCCCGAGAAGGATCGCGCCCAACAGCCCCAAGCCGGCCAGCCACAGGTAACCGACCAGCTTCGGCGACGCCGACATCCTGACGCTCACGGCCTGCGGACGTCCTCGGCGGAAGGGGCGGGGACTGACTCCAGGCATTCGGCGACCACGTCTTCTTGGCGGATGTGCTCTACCCAGAGCTCGGGGCGCAGGGTGAGTCGGTGCGCCAGCGCGGAGACAGCGACCGACTTGACATCCTCCGGAATCACATAATCGCGGGCGTCGAGGGCTGCACGGGCCCTTGCCAGCTTGAAAAGAGCCAGCGCGCCGCGGGGACTGGCCCCCACCTGTGTCCGCGGACTCCGTCGGGTAGCCTCAACAAGATCGACGATGTAGTAGCCGATGCTCTCGGACACATATACCTGCTCCAGAGCGGACTGGAGCCGCAAAAGGGTCGGACCGTCCACGACCGTACGGAGGGCCACCTCATCTTCACCGCGCTCGGCGCGCTGCTGCAGGATCGCCAATTGCTGCTCCCGGGAGGGATAGCCGATCCGCAGCCGAACGAGGAAGCGGTCGAGTTGCGCTTCTGGTAGCGGATAGGTGCCCTCGAACTCAATCGGGTTCTGGGTCGCGATGACCAGGAACGGGCGCCCCAGCTGGCGCGTGACGCCCTCCATGGTCACCTGCTGCTCCTGCATTGCCTCGAGCAGAGCAGCCTGCGTTTTCGCCGGCGCCCGATTGATCTCGTCCGCAAGAAGAAGATTGGTGAACACGGGACCGGGCCTGAAAACGAACTCGCCCGAGCGCTGGTCATAAATGGACGCGCCGGTTACGTCAGAGGGCATCAGGTCTGGCGTGAATTGAATCCGCTTGAACTGCTGCTCCGTGACCGCGGCGAAGCTGCGTGCCATCAGGGTCTTCGCGAGCCCGGGAAAGTCCTCGATCAGCACGTGGCCATCACACAAAAGAGCCATAAGAACAAGCTCGAGGACATTGCGTTTGCCCAGGACCGCGCGCTCGATCTCGTCGAGCACCTCCGAGCAGCGCTTGGCGATGTCAGCTACGCCGTCAACGCTGCTCATATTGATTCCAACGCATTCACTGCCTGCTCGAGCTCCTCGATCGGCACCGCGGCCGCGTTGTGACTGGCTGATCGACCGTCCCCGGTTATCGCCGCCCAGAGTTGATCGCCCACCAGGATTCTGGCCAGTGCTGGATCAGATTCAAGGTTGATGTTGCGGTGCGCGGAGAGCCGCTGGGCTGCCAGTCGACGAAGAAGGCGCCGCAACTGCGAGTTGGGGTCCAAGCCTGAGACGGTGAATAGCGAGATATCCAACTCGATGTGCTGGATTTCTCGCAGGGTCGCCGGCGCGAGTCGCTTGCGTTTAACCGCCTGCTCAATCGCAGTGTGGCCGCCAGATGGAAAAGCCTGCGACAGAGCGCCGGCGACCGACCACAAAACGACAAACCCGATCAGGACGAGGTAGGCGTGCAGCGCAAGGTTGGAGCGATCGGGGTGGTTGAGCAAAGCGGCCACGACAACTCCAGTGGCGAGAACGAGCATTACCGCTGGGCCCATCAAGCTCCGCCTAAGGATCCGCATCCCGGCTCTGTCGCGGGCGTGCACTTTGTCGTGTTCCACCTAGGTCGGCACCTGGAGCTGGCGTCGGATGTTCGTGAGCGTTCTCACCGCCACCACTCGCATTTTCTCGTCGATCTCATGCTGGCTGAACCTGGCCAGCTCAAAAAGCTCGGCCAACTTGGTTGCGTCAGCACCTGCGCTGGGAACGGAGGACAGAATCCTGCCTACGAACTCCAATGGAGTCTCGTAAATCCGCCTGGCGCTCCCGGCTCGCGCGAATGCCTTCTCCATCACTGAATACGCGGCGATCACGGCCAGTCTGGGATCTGGATGAGAAAGTAAAGTCTCAATGCCTTCTTCAATCGCTTCCGTCATTGTTTCGCGAGGTTTTGACCCAAGGACCTGCGCCGAAAGGCGACGGCGGCGTTCGCTCATGACCCAGGCCAAAATGCCGACAAGGACGACTGCCAACGCCAAGCCAAGGCTGATCCAGGGCAGCACGCCGTTGGTAGACCTTGTCGCGGCGAAAGCAGATGACTGGGCCTGAGGCAGCGCGCCCGGGCCGGCGGATGTTGAGCCCGAAGGTAGCCCAACCGAACCAGGACCCCCAGGCGGTGCCGCCGCGAAGAGACCGACCGCGATGGCAAAGAGAATGATGGGGATCAGGAGCAGCGCAAGCTTGAGGGCCCTACGGAACTGATGTGGCTCCGACGGCCAAAATAAGTAAACGAGACCCGCCATCAAGAGCAGGTCGAGGGCGACCCCGAGGTACAGGCCGGTCTGAACGAGCACCACGATCGGCTCTGGTGGCAGCACTGGGCCGCCAAGCTCGATTGCGCCGGACCGACTGCCAATCCCGACCAAGGCTGCCAGCCCCACCAGGCCGAGCACGATTGCGACCTGACCTCGGCTCGAAATCCGGTTCCGATCCCTCATGACCCAATGCCCACGCTAGGTCATTGTGGGCGGTGATGGATTGGAGACGCCTCTGACAGACTCACTTCGCCTGATTGTCTGACTGCGCCGGGGACCCGCTCTCCTTTCACCACGATCCAACTCACCCTGTTCGCCATGAGGCACTATTCATACTCCCTCCAAAATGAGGCAGTTTGTCCTGCAACCCTCGGCGTCGATACACACCTAGTAAGGGATAGGAATGGATGGAGTCATCACAAGATCTCATCTCCAGTGCCCGCATCGGGGACAAGGTCGCCTTCGAGAAGCTATTACAGCCGCACATCTCATCTGCGGCCAAGCTCGCCTACGCCATGCTTCTGGACCGAACTGAGGCTGAGGACGTCGTGCAGGAAGCTGCTCTCAGCGCGTGGAGGAGGCTCGAAAACGTTCGTGACGGCGAAGACTTCAAGCCCTGGTTCTTAGGCATCGTCGCCAACCGGTGCCGAACGGTTCGTCGAGGCTCGTGGTGGTCCGTTGTTCGTGTGGCGAGAACGCCTATGACCCACTATCCCAGCCCAGAAGAACGACTGGTCCGCGGCGCTGATTTGCGGAGCGCCCTTGCTGTACTTTCTGCTGATCAGAGGGCAGCCATTTTGCTGCACTTCTACCTTGACCTTCCACTTGAAGACGTCGCCAGGGCGCTCGAAATCTCAGTGGCAGGCGTGAAGTCGCGCATTAACCGAGCCCTAAAGCGTTTGCGGCCGGTCCTCCGTGCTGACGAAGAGTCGGTCTGATGGGTATCCGGGAGGAGCTCCATGAGGCTTTCGACGGACAGGACTTCTCCAACGACGCCCTTCTAGCCCGCGTCGCGACCCAGCTGGACTCGTCGCCGTCTGCGAACAGCCATCAGTGGGCTGCCGCCATCGCGGCGATGCTGACCATCACCTTGGTCGCGACACTGTTAGTGGCTCGAGCAGTGCGTGATGGCAGCCGCGGCGCACCTACTCCAAGCGGCCGGATCAGCCAGTGCCTGCCGACGCACAACACCAGCCCCAGCTCGGGGGAGCACGGGAGCATCACTGAATACCCGGTGCCGGCGGACCTCGGGCATCTCGGGGACATCACCGGAGGACCGGATGGGAGCCTTTGGCTCATTGGTCAGGCGACAAACTCGTCGAACAGCATGATCGTCAAGCTGACGACCTCAGGCGCCTTTACCGAGTATCGGGTCCCCAGTGCCAATACGCAGATAGGCGGGATCACAACCGGACCTGACGGCAACATTTGGTTTACCGAGACCTACATTGGCGGTCCTGCGTCAGAACCGCCGCAGGTGAATGTGGCCAAGGTAGCCAAACTCACCACGTCCGGCACATTTACGGAGTACCGCGTCCCTGGCACCGTGGCGGAGCTCGGCGGAATCATCACCGGAGCCGACTGCAACCTCTGGGTGACCGATTCAGGATCTAACAAGGTCCTCAAGGTCAGCACGTCGGGCAGCATCACGGAGTTCGCGATTCCCTCCGCAGATAGCCAGCCAGAAGCGATTACGGCAGGCCCTGACGGGGCGCTCTGGTTCACGGAGTACTCGACAGCGAAGGTTGCCAGGGTGACCACGTCTGGCCACATCACCGAGTTTCCACTTCCAGCCACCGGGGACTCCTTCGGATACCGGCCAAGTGGACTCGCATCAGGGCCTGACGGAAATCTATGGCTCACCGAGGAAGGCAATTGGCCGGGTGGGGGACCGGGCCAGGTGGCCAGGTTGAGCACGTCGGGGGTCTTCAGCGCTTACGGCGTTCCAACCACCAAGCTCGCTCCAGGTTTGTCGCTGTTGAGAGACACGGGGCCTCGAAACATCACAGCCGGACCGGACGGGAACCTTTGGTTTTCGGTTCTCTGGAACCTTGACAGCGTGACGACTACAGGAGTCTTCAGCCAGTACATCGTCACGGCACCCAACGGTCAAGTCGGCGAGGTGTATTCGATGACAGCGGGGCCGGACGGCGCCATTTGGTTCACAGGAGGCGACTTCACGAGCGGCCGGCCGCTGGTCGGCAAGCTCGTTGTCAAGCCAGCATCGTCTAGCTGACCGGTAGGCCGCGTTTGCCGCAGGCGCGGGTCATCAAACTCATCGATACGGTGCACTGAAACTGTCCGTCATTGTGGGCGGTGATGGGTCCGAAACGCCTCTGACAGACTCGCTGCGCCTGATTGTTTGACTGGACGCACGAGATGGGATCGAGTAGTGCTCGAGCGCCGGATCTAAGTAGCGCGCTGCGGTCGTCGGCTCCAGGCGTACTGGGCGCCGACGAGGACGATCATGAGAGCGGCGATGACCGTGAGCCACCAACTGAGCTCCGGCGACCCAATGAACGCGGGGCTGGGACCGACGATGACCCCATTCGGATCGAACAGGTCGAAGTAGTCGCCGCTCGTGATGAGCACTCGGCCGTCTTGGAGCATGATCAAAGTCGGTCCAAAGATTCCCGAGATCGGCGGCGGGCTCGGGGCGACCGTCCAGTTATTCCCAACCGGGTCATACAGCAGTACCCGGATCCCATCGAAATTGAGTAGTTTGCCGTCCAGCATCAGCACAGCGTCACGGCCGGACGGCCCGAACGCTGTCACCGAAGGCCCACCCGGCATAGCGGTACCTGTCCGAGTGACTCCGGTCTGCAAGTCGAAGACGAAGGGAATGAGGTCGACGGGTGCTGGGACTGATTCTCCGTTGGGGGGCGCTTGGTACTGATGCATGAACCCAACGATCTGCCCAGCCCGGTTCAGGAAGGCTGAGCTGACGACGTAACCCGTCGGTGGGAATTTCAAGGTGGACCAGGCATTCGCGCCCGGGTCGTACAGGGAGGACGGCGGCGACCCTGCGCTCGAGAAACCGCCGGTTACAAACACCCGGCCGTCTGGGAGGGTGATGGCCAGTGCAGACCCTCTGTCAACAGGCATGTTTGCTGCCTTCATCCACTTCCCAGTCGCTGGGTTGAATATCTCTGAGGAGGTAATTTCGGTCGAGGCGTTCGCGCCTCCCGCTACCAACACACGCCCGTCGCGCAGCAGGACAGCACTTTGCATGGACCGGCTTTGGGTCATTGGCGCAACCTTGGTCCAGCTCCCGCTCGCAGGATCGAATATGAATGCGGTATTGACGGGAACTACGGTGTTCGCCTTCAATACCCACCCGCCGGCCACGAGGACCCTGCCATCCGCCATAACGGTGACGGACGGAAAGTTAACTGCTACAGGCATGTCGGTGGCAGTGGACCACGTTGCGTGGTGCGGATCATAGATTTCGACCGTTGCCACTGGCCTGCCGTTCCTGAGGTTGCCGCCCAGAAGTAGGACGCGCCCGTCATGCATCACCACTGCCGCTTCTCCTGATCGGCTGTTCTCGTCGTGCTGGAATGAGCTCCATGAACCTTGACCCTTGAGTACCGAAGCTGGGGAGACGGCACAGGCCGATATGAAGAGCAGCATGCCCGCGATCGCGAGACGCCTCACCGGGAGAATCTCCATCTGCCCCGAAGAGCTGTGCCCACTAGCTCGAATGCAAGTGCCATTGCCACGACTGCGAATGCCGGCACCAAGACCGGGCCCATTTGCTTGTAGAGGATGTACCGCCGGGAAAGAGCCAGCAATTGGCCAAGCTCGAGCTGCGTAATTATGGGAATGCTGTTGTCGCCTTGTTGAACCAGGCTCAGTACCGGGCCCAAAAAGACTTGCAGGTAACCGAGCTCAGCGAGGAGTACGAGGACAGCGCTGGCCTGAAACGCGATCTCGATCGTCAGCACCGGGCGGAGAAACGGAACCACATGGAGCTGGAAGAAGCGCAAACCACCGGTGCCCATCGCGTCCGCAGCGATCGAGAAGGGCTGCGTCCGCACTCGTTCCACGGTCTCGGCAACCAGGACCGCGATATCGCGCCAACCGATGATGGACATTCCCACAACGAAGGCGAACTCCTTGCCGCGAGGCGCCAGAGCTTCGATCACCACGATTGCGAGCGCAAGGTATGGAAAACCGATGATCCAGCTCCCTATGCCGTCGCTGATGCTCGCCACCAATCGCGACCCCAGACCCATTGCGAGACCGGCAAGGAGGCCGACGACGAGCCGAGCTGCAACGACAACGGCGACCAGTTCCAGAGAAGGGATCGTGGCATGGGCGACCAGCCCGAGCAGGTCGCGGCCGCCTGGGTCCGAGCCGAGCAGGTAGAAGTGGGTGCCGGCGTTCTGAGGTGCGACTGTCCAGACGTCAACGTTTGATAACGGTCCGAACGGCGGCAACTGAGGCCCGTTCGACCCATTCACATATCCGAATGCGTAAATGCCGGTGGACCACCACTTGGCAGGCTCGGCGAGACCGACCGCTACCAGCGCCGCCAGGGCGCCGAGGAGCCCGAAGCCGGCCACCCCTACCGATGCACGCCAGCGGCGCCGGATCCAAGTCATGCGGGGCTGATCCTGAGCTCATTGAGTCGTGGATCGAGCCACTGTTGGAGGAGCTTTGCCATCGCTTCCAAAGTCAGCAATATTGCGGCCATAGCCGCGACCAGGCCGATCGCCAGGTCAGGTTGGAAATGGCCGGCCTGGTCGGGATAAGCGATGCCGATCGCCAGCACCAGCTGCATCCCCAGCCCCGGGTAAGCGAAGAAAAACTCGACCAGCGGCAATGAACCGATCATCAATCGAAAAGAGGCGATCCAGCCAGCGGTCAGACTCGGTGCGGCGGGACGAACGATATGGCGGTTGACGACCTGGCGCCAGGACAACCCCTTGGCCTTGGCTGTCCGTACGTGATCCTCCGCCTGCGCGTCTTGAAGCGTCAAGCGAGCTCGGCGGTACACGTATGCAGCTGGACGGATCGACAGGACGAGGGCCGCCCAGAAAGCCTGGACCGGGTCGACACTGCCGTAAGATCCGCCGACCGCAAACCCAGTTATTTGGAACACCTGGGCTTGGACCTCTTGGACCAGGACCGCAAGCAGGAAGGTCGGAAAGACCCACACCACGACGGCGGCAACGCCAACGGCGGCGAGAGGGCGTTTCTTCTGCGAAATGGTGAGGTACGCCGCTCCGAGCCCGATAGCCGTTCCGACTACGGTTCCAGCGAGCATCACGGCCAGGCTGCGTTCAGCCGCAGTGAGGATGGTTGAGGCCAGAGCGGAGGCGTTCGGGGTCTGGGCCGAGGCGCCGCTCAGAAACCCGGTTGAGGTGCGTTCAGCGTAGGTGACGACCAGCCAGGTCGCCATCAGAACGCCAGCCATCTTGAATCCGAGCGCGCTGAGGAATCCGACTCGTGCCCAGATCCGGGGAAAATGCGAAAACGCCAGGACGACGCCAAGGCTCGCGACGAGCACGAGAAGGCTGAGGTTGTACCAGAGCACCTCGCTGCCATTTTGATCCTCTGGCAATCAAATGGCTGACCCTCACATCACTCCGATTTCGGGGGCGATTGGGTGCGCGGAGAGGATGCATTGGTCAGCCTTGACCTGGAAATGGACCCTTCCCAGTTAAGTGGTCTCCGCCGAAATCGGCTTGGAGGGCTAAAGATCAGGTCCAATTCGCCAGGGATCGAAGACCACTTGGTCAGGAAAGGCGTTGGCTCCGGAATGGATGTCGAGTCGGTGGCTGTTACCCGAGCCGCCAGCGGTGCGTTACGTCGACATGCGTGCGTGGCTATGGTTCGCGGCAATCGGGATTATGGCGATTTCTTGCACCCAGTCTGCCGCGGCCGCGGGGCTCGTCCGTGATGGCGCGACCAGCGTACTAATCCAACAGTACGGGGGCCTCAACGATCAGCCTCCTCTTGGCTTAGTGGCATCGATTCATGTCAGCGATTCATCACAAATCAGCCAGCTTGTACACGAGCTGAACACTCTCCCGGCATATCCGAGCGGCACAATGTTCTGCCCGATGGATGATGGCTCGCACTTTGCTTTGGCTTTTGCCTACGTAGATAGAACGACCACCATGGTTAAGGTGGACGCGAGGGGCTGTCAGGCCGTGTACGTTGGGGGATCGAAGCACCCGGCAGCCTGGGCCGCCAAGTCGCCTGAATTATTTGACACGCTGAGGGGACTGCTGTGAGCTCAGGTAGGTCAGCATCGCTCGCCGCGGCGGTGGTCGCGGCCACCTTCTTGGCGGCTTGTACGACTCCTTTCGGCGCCGCGCCTGGTATCCACATAGAAAACATCGACGGGCCCGCCGTCCGCGTCGTGCCGTGGAGTGGCGCCCCTTCCGTCATCGCGGCTTGCGGTAGCGGCACTGATGTGTCGCTAAAGGGGGCGCCACCCCTTCCGTGGGAGTTCAGAATCTACGATGCGACCACGGACCGACAGCTGTTCTCGAAATCACTCAGCTCTAAAACTCTGTACGTGATAGTGCGAGCTGACGGGGTCCTATGGGGAACAGAGCCTGGCAGCGGTGGACCGGCTCCGATCAGGGGTTGTCATTGAACCCCAGAAAATTGTGACGGACCACGGGGGCTAGGTCGTCCCGGCGCTTCAACCCTGGAAGGAATGGCTGTTGCAGTGGACACCACCGCCTATCTGCAGCGGTTGACGCGGTCGCCTGCCGGGTCATCCACCTCGCGTGCCCGGTCGGCGTCGGAACAGCCACGTCCGTAGACCGATCTCGGCGCCCGCAAGCGCAATTACAGGCACTAGAAAGGCAAGGGCATACAGTTCGCCAGTCATGGGATCTGCGGCTACGCAGGAGGGAGGCTTGCAGCTCGTCAACTGCTGAGCTATGACGGCTGCCCAAACCAATCCAAATCCAATTACCAAGCCGCCTGCTGCGGCTGCAATCAGAGGCGCCCTAATCGGGAGGCGCCAAGCCAAGACGAGGATACCGATCGCACATAGCAACACGAGAATCCCAACCGGGGACGCCGCCTCAAGCGCGAGCAGCCCATAAATTGCACCAACACCGCCAGCGAGTACCAGCGTTCGTGCCCACACGATGGGTCTGAGTCTATGCGGGTCGATGTAGCCGTATCGGCTTCAGAAAGGTTCTGGTACGTGCTCGGCTGGGATCGTTGACGGTTGCCGGGACCTACTTGGACGGCTAGAAACGTCTTGAGACGTTTTGGCGGTCCTCTGTAAGGGGACCCGGTCAGTGTGGGGCCAGTGGGTTGGGCTGCCCAGTCGTCCCCTAGCTCGAGGCGCCAAGGAGGACGTCGTCGGCGATGCGGCGCCGCCCCCGGTCAGCTTTCTCCGCGCTTGGTGTCATCGTGGCCAAGGAGACCAGTTCCGGCGCGACGTTGGTGGGCGGTGATGGATTGGAGACGCCTCTGACAGACTCGCTCAGGCTGATCGTGGGACCATCGCACGAGCCTGGTCCGCCACCCAGGTGCGAGCCCAGTGGGCCGAATTGAGGCGTGGAGCAGTCCCGGGCTCAGAATGAGCTTGCCGTGCTGTGGGTAAACCTAGGCTTAGTTGGCCTGATCGTCGCGGCGACCATTGGTCTGATCTCGATCCGGGCGCCGCAACTGGTTCCAGCCGGAAGGATCTTCGCCACTCTCGCACTTCAGATCAGCGGTGTGCTGGTGGTCACTTGGTTTCTGGTAGCGCGAGGTCAGACGCAGGCAGCGTCGCTGCCTCCTCCTCCAGCGGCGGAGGCGGCGATCTGGACAAGCGTTGCGGGTCCAGCTGTCGCCTCGCTGGAGCTGGTGTTGGTCTCGGTGGTTTTGGGTACATGCATTGGGACCGCTACTGCCGCCCTGGTGGCGTGGTCGCGGTCGTCGTGGCTCGAGCTGCTGGTCGGAGTTGGCAGCCTGGTCTGGATCATCCCCACCTTCTTGCTTGCGATTCTGATCCAAGACTTGCAGTCGACCATTTATGGCCTCACTGGCACCAGAGTGTCCGGTGGTTATGGCACTGCGAGCGTCGGACAACTCCTATGGAGCGCGGCCGTGCTTTCGATCCGACCTGCGGCCTACGCCTTTCGGCAAGGCAATCTGCTCATCTCCGACCAATCCCGCGCAAACCACGTTCGGACTGCCTTTGCCAAAGGCCTGCCATGGCGCACTATCGTCGCTCGCCACATAATCCGGCCGACAGCCTCAGGCTTGGTACAAACAACAGCGAGCTCGATTCGACTGATGTTCGGGTCGCTCCCGCTAGTCGAGTTCTTCTTCGCGTATCCGGGTCTTGGACAGCTCTTGCTGTTGTCGCTCGGCGTTAACTACGGTACTTCGACACAGCCTCCCAACCCTTCCGTGGCGATCGCGTCGGCAGTTCTGCTCGCGTGCATGCTGGCCGTGATCGAAGCGCTGGCGAGGGTACTCACTGTGCGATTCGATCCGCGCCTTGCCGAGGCTGCAGCGTGAGCAACAGCCGCATCCGGCGCCTGGTCCTCCTGGCCTTAGCGATCGCATTGCTGGCGACTCTTGCAATCTTCGTGGTTGTCGGCTTGAGAATTCCTGACCTGTGGGCCACCCAGGTCTGGGCGGGGGGCTTTATTCGTGGGACGGTGACTCTGCCTCCGTTTCCCGCTCTCAGCACCGTCGACGTCTTTTCTTCCGATAACACGCCAATCCATGACTCGCATTTCTATCTGTTCGGTTCCGACGCCGGCGGGCGAGATCTACTCGCGGTGACCTCGCGAGCGGTGGTGCCTTCACTAGAGCTCGTCGTTCTTGCACTGATTGGACGCATGGTCCTGGGCATAGGCGCCGGCTTCCTGATCGCCACCGGGACCGAGCCGCTGAGAACCATCGCCAGGTCGGCCGGCGGGTGGATCGCTGGATTCCCGTACCTGGCGCTGGCGGTTCTGGTGATCCAATCGTTCACGGGCGGGCCCAGTACGGTGGCCGTTCCTGGGCCTACGCGCTTGATAGGTTTTGTGGTAGCGATTGCGGTCGTCGGCTGGCGCGACGTTGCTGAGCTCGTCGCTTCAAGACTGCAGTGGGTCAACGCTCAGGAGTTTGCTCTGGGAGCTCGGGCGATCGGCTCGAGCGGCCTTGGCTTCTTTCGCAGGCACGCCTGGCCTTACCTCCGCCAGGCACTGACGGTCGAGCTTTCGTTCCAGGCTAGTGCTGTTCTTGTTCTACTGGCTGAGCTGGGATTTCTCCAGTACTACTTGGGTGGATTCACGCAACTGTTTGAGCAGGGAGGAGTGCCGTCTTTCCAGCTGGCCACCCAGCCGGAGCTCGGCCAGATGATGTCAGATGTTCGGCTGTACCTCTTGAGGCAGGAGCTTGGACCCGCGTTGGTGCCGGCGCTGGCCCTCGCCCTGGCTGCCCTTTCGTTCGAGCTTCTGGGCCGAGGTCTGCGAGGCAGGACGGACTTTCGCACATGAAACCCGCTGCCGGCACGCTCCTCTTTATGGCGTCCACGCTGTCCGCGTGCAGCCTAAGTTTTGGCACCGTCGGCACCTGGTCGAACGAAGCGCCGCCACCGGCCTCGCTCCAGGGGACCAGTTCAGTAGTTATGCCCGACGGCGAGGTCGTATTCCTAGGCGGCTTCGACGCGCGAACAGGACAGCCGCTCAACCAAGTGCTCCGGTTCGATCCCAAGGACAGTCGATGGAGTCAGGGTGCGTCGATGCCCGTCCAGGAGATCGGATATTCGATTGTGGCGTTGCAGAATGGCTTGGTCCTAGCAGCGGGCGGCGGAGGGGCGGGCGGTGGGGTGAGCGTCCTTCCGATTGCGGGCGGTGGAGGCACCGGAGGTGGAAATGGCCTTCTGGCCACCACCTGGCTCTACAGCCCGCAACTCAATACATGGAAGAGGGCAGGGAACCTGAATGTCGCGCGTTCTGACGCCGCCGCTGTGCTGTTGACAGACGGTCGGGTGCTGATCGCCGGAGGAGACGTGCCTCTTGCGACCCCTATTCAGCTTCCCGACGGCAGTACCGACTCATTTGGATTCAGCGCCAGCGCGGAGACATTCGACCCTCAAACCAACTCGTGGAGCCTGGTTGGCTCGCTGCATGTTGCCCGCGGCGGCATGGCTTTGCTGGCTTTGCCACAAGGAAAGGCGCTGGCAGCGGGCGGATGTGCTTTCGCGAACCAGGGAATCATCGCCGGGGGTGCCCTCACCAGTTCCGAGGTGTTCGACCCAATCACCGCCGCCTGGACCGTGACGGCTCCGCTGCCGGAACCCCGGTGCGGTGCAGACGGCCTTCGGTTGCGTGACGGGCGCGCGCTGCTGACGGGGGGTTCAATATCCAACCTCCAGCAGGAGGGACCAGTCACTAATGCATTTCTTTATGACGAGCAGAAGGACGCTTGGACCACGACAGGTTCCACAGTTCCGGGGTCATCTCCACCGATCCTCCTGGCTGATGGGCGGATCTTCGTGGCCGCCATGCAGATCGGTCAGATGCAGGGCAATACCGCGTCACTGGTCGTGGGGGGACAGATATTCGACCCGGCTTCCGATGATTGGAGCTTCGCCACCAGCACGTCGGCTCAGGTCTCGAGTCGATTCGCACAGGCGGAGGCGCCCAGGGTCGTGGCACAATCCGATGCCACTGCCGTTGTTCTTCTAGCGTATGCAGGCCGTGCTTTCATCTTTAATCCTTCGGGCAATCCACCACCTGGGCTGATCCTGGACAGCTCGGGCCTCGCGTTGGTCTTAGCTGCCCTAGCAGCCGCGTTGTGTTTGTGGCTGGCAATCCATTACGTCGTAGATCGAGTGCATAACGGCGCTTGACTTCGGTCAAAGAGCTGAATCCCGAAAATAGGCGGTCATCCTAAGGATGACCCGCACATCACTCCGATTTCGGACGCGACCGGGGACGCGGAGGGGAGCACTGGTCAGCTTTGACCTGGAAATGGACGTTTTGCGACGTTTGTAAACGCCGGTAAAACGTCCTAAGGCGCCGTTGAAACGTCCCGGCTGGACTGTTGCGCTGGACGGCGATGCCGTACTTAGCTTGCGAACGTCACCTGGCCCGTCAACGTCTGTGGGACGTTTGGGACGTTTAGAAACGTCCTAGAACGCGTCCTGATCGCCAGGCCGAGGTCACTCGCCTAATCGATGCTGTCCTGTGGAAAGTGTCTGCAGAGGTGGGCGGTGATGGTCTCGAACCAACGGCCTCCTGGGTGTAAACCAGGCGCTCTACCAACTGAGCTAACCGCCCTTAGGGAACGCTCAGTTTACCCAGCGAGTGCTGTTAGGGCCGCGTTCAACTGGGTGTCCTTCGCGAAGCCGTCCGCGGGCTTGGTGACGTCGAATTCGTCGTTCGGGCTGGCCAGCGTCACCGGGATGTCAGGGGTCAACCCCTTGTGATCGATGGTGACGCCGTTAGACAGGTACCAGCGCTTGATCGTGAGATGGAGGTCCGAACCGTCGGCCAGTGGAAAGTCCAGCTGCACAGAACCCTTGCCATAGGTCGTCGTACCCACCAGCTTGGCCCGCTGGTGGACCTGTAGGGACCCGGCGGTGATCTCAGACGCCGAGGCGCTGTTCCCATTCACGAGCACCACCAGGGGGAGTGTGGGCGCCTCGGGTTGCCCATTGGCAAAGCTGCGATCGACGCTGGCGTTCCGGTCGCGAAGCTCGAAGGTCTCCCCGCTTGTCACAAACTCGCTGATCACATCGTTGGCCGCCGAGATGTAGCCGCCTGGGTCGTCACGAAGGTCGAGAACGACGCCCTTGGCCCCTTTGAGCCCATCTGACAGAGCCTTGGCGAACTCCGTCGACGTGTTCCCGCCGAACTGGTAGATGCGCAGATACAGCACGTGGTTGCCGATTACCGTCGAGCGGACCGAGGGCACCACGATCTCAGCGCGGGTGATGGTCACCATGAAAGTCGTGGTGCCGCGCCCGATGGTGAGCGTGACTTTGGTTCCGTTCGGACCCTGGATGGCCGCTGTCGCTTGAGCGGCAGTGACCCCTTTCATGTCCTGGTCCCCCACCTTCACTATCTGATCCCCGGCCTGCAGCCCGGCCTTGGACGCCGGCGAATCCGGCAGCGTGCCGGTGATCACCGGGTACCCGGCGCTGAAAGTGAGGTAGATGCCGACGCCCGAGTACTGGCCCTGCAATGAGTCCTGGAGCTTCTTGAACGCTGCGGGGTCGTAGTAAGCGGAAAACGGGTCGCCGAGTGCAGCGACCAGGCCCTGCACGGTGCCATGCGAGAGCTTGGTCGCATCGAGGTTCTTGTCGACGTAGTTGGCCTGGATCACCTGGATCGCCTGCTGCAGCTCAGTGGTGTCGATCCGGCCGACCGAATGGCGCGCCAGGTACGGCAGAAACGGCGAATCTGGGAACGCCTGGTCCACATAGAGGCCCGAGACGAACCCAAGGATCGCGATGATTAGAAAGGCGCCGCCCCAACGGGCAGCGCGAAGTTTCATGTCAGCAGACTACCGAAATCGGGTCCCTCAGCAGCCGAGCCAGATGCAGGGGTCTTTCCAGACGTCGTTGACCCTGATCTCGAAGTGAACGTGCGGACCGGTCGAGTTGCCGGTCGATCCTTCGTAGGCGATCACCGTGCCGCGCGCGACGATCTGGCCGCTGCGCAGTCCGTGCGCGAAATACGCGGTGTGCCCGTACAGCGTCGAGTAACCATGCCCGTGGATGATGACCACGTAGTTTCCATAGCCATAGATGCCGGGGTAGAAGTAGATGACCCCGGTGTCCGCGGCGATGATCGGAGTGCCCCACGGGCCCGCGATATCGATCCCGGTGTGGATCCGGTGCGGGTACGGGCAGGCCGGATCCCACTGCTCGAACCAGTAGCTGTTGCACCCGAATCCCTGGCTGATGCACCCATGGCCGCAGGTCGGCTCAGGCCACTCGAACTGGCCGGTTCCTCCACCCGCCTTCTCCGCGGCCTTCTGATACTTCTTTGCCAACGCGGCCACCTGTTGGTCGATCGCCACCCGCTGCGCCTGCAGCACGGCGTACTGGCCGGCGAGCTGGCTCTCGAGCTGCGTCTGGAAACCGAGCGCCGACGCCAGGGTGGCCTGGTTGTCCATTAGGGACGCGGCCGTCAGCTTCTGCTGTTTCAGGAGCGTGGACACCTGGCCTTTCTGCACGCCAAGTGCCGTGCTCGCCTGGATTACCTGTGATCGTTCGGAGTTGAGGTCGTCCAGGAGGCGCTGGTCGGAATCGACCACCTGCTGCGCGCCGATCATGCGGTTCATCAAGTCGTTGAAGTTGCTCGCCGTCAGCACGAGCTGGATGTAGTTGATCGCGCCGTGGCTGTCCACGTACCGCAATCGCTGGTTCAACAGCTCGTCGCGTTCGCTGAAGCTTGCCTTTAGGAAGGTCAGGTCAGCGTCGGCAAGCCTGATCTTGCGATCAAGGGCCATGATGCTCGCCTGGGTCTGTGCGATGAGCTTTTGCTCAGCCGCGATTTGATCGTTGATGCCCTTGATGAGGGTGTAGAGGGCATCCACCTGGGCCTGGGTGTTTTTGATCTGGTTGTGGATGTTTTGCAGCTGCTTCTGGTTGCTGACCTGCGCGCCGATGCCCTGGTTGTATGCCAGACACGCCTTGTAGACCGACGGCGGGTCGCCCTTGTAGCAATAGATGGCTGTCGCAGTCTGTGTGAGCGTTGGAATCCACAGCAGGGACGCGATTACGACGGCCGCCGAAAACCGCCTCACGTCAGATCCTCACAAAGCGGCGTACGCCGATGTAACTCCCAAGCGCGCCCAGCAGCGCTCCACCGATGAGCAGGTCGCGCGCGAGGAAGGTGATGTAGCTGGGGTCGTAGGAGAGCGGGATGAAGACCAGATCAGTGTGAAAGCGATCGACCATCGGCTGGTATGCGATGACGAGGAGCGACAGCGCAATCGACGCCGCGATCAGGCCGGTCATGACGCCCTCGATGACAAAGGGTCCACGCACGAACCATTCGGTGGCGCCGACCAGCTTCATGACTTCGATCTCTTTACGACGGTGATAGACAGCAGTACGAATCGTGTTCATCACGATCACCACCGAGACGACGACGAGAATCGCCATGAGTCCAACTCCCGCCAGACCCAGCCAGGAAGAAAGCTCGAGCATGCGGTTGACGAAGTCGCCTTGATAGTTGGTGGGATCGACGGGATCCACGCCTGACCACCTCCTGCCCAGCAGGTCGATGGCCGCGACATCCTTGAGGTCGATGACGCGGACCTGGAGCTTGGCGTCCAGCGGATTGCCGCTGATCTGGGTGGCGAACACAGCATTGTTGGGATCCGCCTTGAAGTCCACCAGCGCCTGTTCCTTGGTGATGAACGTGACGGTGGCGACGCGCGGGTCCGCCGTCAGCTGATCCCGAAAATCGTAAACGGTCTGCAGCGGGGTGCCGTCGGCGACGTTGATCGAGATCTCGCTGACCTTCAACCTGAAGCCGTCGACCACCTGCGAGAACGTGTGCCCTACCAGCAGGTTGACGCCGCCCAGGATGAGGATGAGCGTGATCGACAGCACCGCGGCCAAGCTGACCGCGAGGTTTCGCCAGAAGCTCTGCCAGGCGCTACTGAGCGCGAATTTGAGGTTTCGTAACTTCATCGTGATACCTGCCTGATCTGTCGTCTCGTGCGATCTGCCCAGCGTCGATCGCGACCACCCGGCGTCTCAAGAGGTCGACGATCTCGCGGTTGTGAGTCGCCATCACCACGGTGGCTCCCCTGGCGTTGATCCGAAGGAAGAGCTGCATGATTTCCCACGCGGTCGCGGGGTCGAGGTTGCCCGTGGGCTCGTCGGCGATGATGAAACGGGGCGCGTGCACAAGGGCCCGAGCGATGGCGACGCGCTGCTGCTCGCCGCCTGACAAGTTGGCGGGGTAGGTCTGCTCCTTGCCCGAGAGGCCGACCGTGTCCATGGCTTCGGCGACGCGCGACTGGACGAGGCGGTCCGGCTCGCCGTGCACTCTCAGTGCGAAAGCGACGTTCTCATACACGGTGAGGTTCGGCAGCAGCTTGAAGTCCTGGAAGACCAGGCCGATCTTGCGGCGGTAGTGAGGCAGCTTGCGCCGCTTCATGCGGCCGAGCTCGACGCCTTCCACGAAGATCTTGCCCTTGGTTGGCTTCTCCTCTCGTATCAGCAGGCGGACCAGCGTGGACTTGCCCGCGCCAGAGGGACCTACGAGGAAGAGGAAGTCGCCTTCGGGTACGACAAGGTTCACATCCCGAAGGGCCTCGGTGCCCGTGGGGTAGGTCTTCCAGACGTGCTGGAAGCTGATAATTGGCCGGCTGTCAAAATCTGGTGTTAGGACCATAAGCTGAAACTCTTGCAGTGACGTGAGGCGCTCGCGGGCGCGCGCGGCTAAGTCGCGGGCAGTATACCGCATGCCGCCTGTAGGTCCAAATAGCACTCAACCTTGTACTTGCTTGGACGTCCCCACCCGTCCACGCTGACGGCGTGGACGACCTCCCCCGCGAGCGGGGAGGTCATTGTCCGGCTATCCGCCGGACTTAATGGTGTTCTCTTTTAATTTCCAGCTCAGGTAGCTTTCGATAAAAGGGTCCAGCTCCCCGTCCAGCACCGCCTGGGCGTTGCCGAACTCGAACCCCGTCCGCACATCCTTGACCAGCGTGTATGGCTGCAGCACGTAGTTGCGGATCTGCGAGCCGAACTCCGCCGGCAGCACCTGGCCGCGGATCTGATCGAGCTGCGCCGCAGCCTCCTGCTGCTGGCGCTGAAAGAGCCTCGCCTTCAGCACTTTCATCGCCATCTCGCGGTTCTTCATTTGCGATCGCTCGTTCTGGCAGGTGACCACGATGCCGGTGGGCAGGTGTGTGATGCGAATCGCGGAGTCCGTCTTGTTGACGTGCTGGCCCCCCGCGCCCGTGGACCTGTACGTGTCGATACGGAGGTCTTGCGCGTTGATGACTACGGCCGCCTCATCGGAACTTTCGAGCTCGGGCATCACCTCGACGAGGGCGAAGGACGTGTGGCGGCGATGGTTCTGGTCGAAGGGCGAGATGCGCACGAGACGGTGAACCCCGTGCTCCGACCGAAGCAAGCCATACGCGCGGGGGCCACGGATGATGAACGTCGCGCTCTTGAGGCCGGCTTCCTCGCCAGGCGATGTTTCGAGGATCTCCGTTTCGAAGCGATGCCGCTCGGCCCACTTGAGGTACATGCGCATGAGCATCTCGACCCAGTCCTGGGCCTCCACCCCACCCTGGCCGACCGAGATGGTGATCACCGCGTTGTGATTCGCGTACGGATCGGTGAATAGCAGGTCCAGCTCGCGCGAGCGCAGGTCGGCATTGAGCGCCTTTCGTTCCTGCTCCACCTGCTCCTGGAGCTCGGGGTCTCCGGCGGCCAGCTGGTCGAGCTCGATTAGGTCGCGTGCTCGCTTCTCGAGACGATCCCAGCCGGCGATCAGCTGTCGGTGTTCGGCAGCCTCTCGCGCCATCTGCCCGGCGCGGGCAGGCTCGTCCCAAACGCCAGGCTGGACCAGGAGCTTGTCGAGCTCGTCAGCCCTCGTGGCTTTCGCCTCGAGGTCAAAGGTGCTCCTTGAGTTGGAGAATCCGGTTCAGCAATTCTTTCGGGCTTAGCTCAGCGTCCATCGGGTCTCCTCGTTTAGCGTGGCAGGGTTGGCCCGGCTATGCCGGGCCATGACTTCGCATGCACCGTATAACTCCAGGCGTGGCATGGAGAGGGGGTTCCGGTAAGGGGGACGGAGTCCCCCTTGCCCTTTTCTCAAAGGTGCTCCTTGAGTTGGAGAATCCGGTTCAACAGCTCTTTAGGGCTTAGCTCAGCGTCCATTGGTGCTCCTAGGAATGATTACTGGCCGTGACAGCGCTTGTATTTCTTACCGGAACCGCACCAGCATGGATCGTTGCGACCAATCTTCGCAGCCGCCCCAGGGCCGGCGCCGGCGCCGACCGGCGCTCCTGCACGCTGCTTGGGCGCTCCATTGCTTCCCGCCCCCGCGGCTCCGTCGGGATCGCCGGGACCGCTCTCCAGCACCTGCCGAACGATGGGCGGCGGTGGCGCGGGAGGAACATTGCGCTGGACCTGCACCCTGAATATGCCGGCGACGATCGAACCCTGGATGCGCTCGCGTAGCTCGTTGAACATCTCGAAGGCCTCGTTCTTGTATTCGACGAGCGGGTCGCGCTGCCCGTAGGCCCGCAGGCCGATACCTTCCCGAAAATGCTCCATCTGCGTGAGGTACTCCATCCACTGCCAGTCGATGGTCTGCAGCATCAGGTCCCGTTCGACCAGCGGCATCAGGTCCGCGCCCACCTCTTCGATCTTCCGGTCGAAAGCCTCGGTCGCGGCCGCCTCGAGGTGCTCGCTGAGGGCCTCGCGACCTTTGACAAGAACCTCATCGGGGATCTGTGAGCCGGCCTCGATCGGCATGTACGCGGACAGATAGCGCACGAGGCCTTCGATGTCCCAGTTTTCGTAGTGCCGGCTCTCGCAATGAGCCTCGATGCCCTTCTCGACGACATCGTGTACGTACGTCAGGATGTTGGACCGCGTA
The DNA here is from genome assembly GCA_003139695.1 of Candidatus Dormiibacterota bacterium. Taxonomy (GTDB): domain Bacteria; phylum Chloroflexota; class Dormibacteria; order Dormibacterales; family Dormibacteraceae; genus Palsa-872. The sequence continues at coordinate 46,955 of PLJM01000027.1, forward strand.
TCGGCCCCCTCGAGCACTTTGCGCCGCTCTTCGTACACGATCTGTCGCTGCTTGTTCATGACGTCGTCGTACTCGACGACGTGCTTGCGGGCATCGAAATGCATGCCCTCGACCTTCTTCTGCGCCCCGGCGATCGAGGCGGCGACCCATGAGTGCTCGATCGGTTCCACCTCGAGCGTGTCCATCAGCCGGCCGATCCGATCCGCGGCCGGCCCGAAGATTTTCATGAGGTCGTCCTCCAGCGAGATGAAGAACCGGCTCGACCCCGGGTCGCCCTGGCGTCCGGCGCGCCCGCGGAGCTGGTTGTCAATGCGCCGGCTCTCGTGGCGCTCGGTGCCGATGATGTGCAGGCCGCCTACGTCGGTGACCCCCCCGCCCAGCACGATGTCCGTTCCGCGGCCGGCCATGTTGGTTGCGATCGTGACTGCGCCGGGCTGGCCGGCCTCGGCAACGATCGCAGCCTCACGTTCGTGCTGCTTGGCGTTGAGCACGTTGTGTTTGACGCCGCGCTTTTCGAGCATTCGCGAGAGGCGCTCCGACTTTTCGACCGAGACGGTGCCGACCAGGACCGGACGGTTTTCCCTGTTCATCTCGGCGATCTCGTCGATGACCGCCTCGAACTTCGACTTCTCGGTCTTGTAGATCACGTCGGGGCTGTCGACGCGGATCATGTTCTTGTTGGTGGGGATGATCACTACGTCGAGTCCGTAGATCTTGTGAAATTCCTCGGCCTCAGTGAGAGCGGTACCGGTCATGCCGGCGAGCTTCTCGTACTGGCGGAAGTAGTTCTGGACGGTGATGGTCGCGATCGTCTTCTGCTCCTGCTGGACCTTAACGCCCTCCTTGGCTTCGACCGCCTGGTGAAGACCATCGGACCAGCGCCTGCCGGGCATTGTTCGCCCGGTGAACTCGTCGACGATGATCACCTCGCCGTCCTTTACCAGGTATTCCTGATCGCGGCGGAACAGCGTCTTCGCTTTCAACGCCTGGTTGATCTGATGCGCCTCGACCACGTTTTCCAGGTCGTAGATGTTGCGGATGCCAGTCCAGCGCTCCATCTTCGCGATGCCTGACTCGGTCAGCGAGGCGGACTTGTGCTTCAAGTCAACCTCGTAGTCCTCGGTCTCCACCAGACGTCCCGCCCATCGCGCGTACTCGTAGTACTTCTCAGTCGACTCCTCCGACTGGCCCGAGATGATATGCGGGGTCCGCGCCTCGTCGATGAGAATCGAGTCCACCTCGTCGACGATCGCGTAGTTGAGAGTTCGCTGGGCGCACTGCGCGAGATCGCGCGACATGTTGTCGCGCAGGTAGTCGAAGGCGAGCTCGGAGTTCGTGGCGTAGGTGATGTCCGCGAGGTACGCCTCCGTCTTGGTCACGGGGCGCAGGTTCTGCAGTCGCTTGTCGCCGTGGGTCTCGTCGAGGAACTCGGGGTCGTAGAGGTAGGTGGCAGTCGATCCGACGTTGACGCCGATGCTCAGCCCGAGCAGGTGGTAGATCGGCGCCATCCAACCCGCGTCTCGCCGAGCCAGGTAGTCGTTGACGGTGACCAGGTGGACGCCCTTGCCCGACAGCCCGTTCAGATACAGAGCGAGGCTGGCGACCAGCGTCTTGCCTTCACCGGTCTTCATCTCGGCGATCCGCCCCTGGTGCAACACGATGCCGCCCACGAGCTGGACGTCGAAGTGGCGCATCCCGATCGTGCGGCGGCTTGCCTCGCGGCACAGCGCGAAGGCTTCGATCAGAAGGTCGTCGAGGTCCTCGCCTTCCTGAGCCCGCTTGCGCAGCTCGTCCGACCGCCCGCGGAGGGCGGCGTCGTCGAGCGCCTGGAGCTCGGGCTCGAGGCTGTTGATCGCCGCCGCAACAGCGAGATGGCGCTTGATCTCGCGCTCGTTAGGGTCAAAAAGCTTAGTCAGGCTGGGCACTAGATCTAGGTTACCGGGAAGGAGCAGGCCCCAAACCCGGGGCTTGCCGACCTCCCCGCTCCGAGGGGAGGACAGGCCGCGCATCAGCGCGGCCAGGAGGGGGCCCCGGCTAAGGCACTACGGGCTCGATAATCCCAACCGACCCGTCGGTGCGACGGAAAACTATCTCGATCATGCCCGTGTCCTCGGCGAGGAACACATGGAAGCTCTGCCCGTCCGACTCCAGCTCCGAGATCGCCTCCTGGAGGGACACCGGGTGGAGCTTCAGCCGTATCCTCTCCGGCTCCGTCTCCCTCTCTTTGCCCTCGTCGGACTGCGGCACGCGGACGGGCGATGTCGCCTGCTTGCGGCTGGTGCGCTTCTCCTTCAGCTTGACCACCTGGCGGTCGATCTTGTCGAAGGCAAGGTCGAAAGCGGCTTGCGGATCGGCACCGCTCTCATGTGCCGAAAGCAGCGGTGTTCGGCGCCCATCCACGTGGACGTTGATCCGGCAGAGGACGAATACGACCCCGCTCCGCTTGGCCTCGGGCGAGAACTCCACATCCGCTTCGGCAACCTTGCCAAAGTGGTGCTCAAGGCGCGTCAGCTTGCGCTGCGAATACTCCCGCAGGTCCGGTCCGACGAGGTCGGTACGGTCGTGCAGGACGACCTTCACAAACCGAGTATAAGACCGCCCCTTGCGATCACGCCGCCCGCGTTTGCCGGCCTACTTGGTCGAGGGCTTGTACCCGGCTGGGGGCGGGAACAGGGTGAGGATCTCCTTCGGCAGCGGGATGCCCTGAGCGAAGATCCTGTCGAGAATCTTGGGCCGAAGGCCGCTCGGCTTGAATTCCGCGATCACCTTGCCATCAGGAGTGGCACCTTTCTGCTCGAGCAAGAAGATGTCCTGCATGGTGATGACGTCCATCTCCATGCCCATGATCTCGGAGATGGCCGTCACCTTGCGTGAGCCATCGCGAAGCCGGTTGAGCTGACAGATGATGTTGATTCCGGATGCCACCTGTTGGCGGATCGCCTTGATGGGGAGGTCGACGCCGGCCATCAGCACCAGGGTCTCGAGCCGAGACAGTGCATCGCGCGGACTGTTGGCGTGGATGGTGGTCATCGAGCCGTCGTGACCAGTGTTCATCGCCTGAAGCATGTCGAGAGCCTCGCCGCCACGACACTCGCCGACGACGATTCGCTCGGGCCGCATTCGCAAAGCGTTGATGACCAACCGCTGGATGGTCACCTCGCCTTCCCCGTTGATGTCACGCGGTCGGGTCTCAAGGCGACAGACGTGCTCCTGGTGGAGCTGCAGCTCGGCCGCGTCCTCGATGGTGACGATGCGGTCCTCGACCGGGATGAAGCCGGAGAGCACGTTCAAGAAGGTCGTCTTGCCCGTGCCGGTGCCTCCCGAGACGATGATGTTCGCCTTGGCGAGGACAGCCGCCTTAAGGAAGCCGAATCCAGCCTCGTTGCAGCTGCCGAATCGAATCAGGTCCTCGACCTGGAACGGATCTCGGGAGAACTTTCGAACTGTGAGCAACGGCCCGTTCAGAGCGAGCGGCCGAATGACCGCATTGACACGGGAGCCGTCCGCGAGTCGTGCATCACAAAGTGGCTGGCGCTCGTCGATGCGCCGGCCGACGGTGCGGACGATGAACTGGATCACGTTGAGAAGCTGGTCTTCGTCAGTGAACTTGATGTTGGTCAGAACCACCTTCCCGCCCATCTCGACGTAGACGTGATCGCTGCCGTTGACCATGATCTCGGTTACGCGGTCGTCACGAATGAGCGGCTCGATCGGCCCGAGCTGCTGGTAGTACTCATCGATATTGATACCTGGGATCCGAACTGCCATTAATCAGCCTCCGCGCTGTGAATACGGGGAACGCCTGACCGCACTATAAGCCAGAGGTCCCTCGGGAGCCCCCCTCACAGGATCACTCGCGCGACCGAGACTCCTGTCACGGGGCCCGATCCAGATTCCCTGAGCGCCACCGCGCAAGCCTCCAGCGTGGCGCCGGTCGTCGCCACGTCGTCGAGCAGCAGGACAGGCTTTCCGGCCAGGTTTGCTCCTTCCCAGATAAACGCGCCGCGGACGTTCTCCTTGCGCCACAGGCGGTCATGGCCCACCTGGGGCGGGGTGGCCCTGACGCGGACCAGGGCCCCAGGCGGCCTCGTGAGCGCCAGCCGGCCTCTCAGCTCCCTGGCGAGGAGCTCCGCCTGGTTGAACCCTCGCTGCCTGAGACGGTCAGGGTGGAGAGGCACCGCCAGCGCCCACGAGCCCGCGAGGCCCTCGACCACCAGCCGCTCTGCCAGCAGCAGGGCAAGCGGCGTCGCGAGCTGCCGCCACCCCTCGTACTTGAACCGCCTGATCGCCAGCTCGATCGGGCCCTCGTAGGCCACTGCTGAACGCAGGCGCGACAGTGCCTTCAGGCGCGACCGACAGCCACAGCTCTTTTGGGCAAACTCCAGCTCTACACCACACCGCCTGCATATCGGCTCTTCGAGGTGCCTGATCCGCGCGCGGCACCGCTCGCACAGCCACGAGCCGACAGCTCTGCACGCCCCGCATCGTGGAGGAAGGACGAGGTCGAAGACTCGCGAGAGCACATCTGGAAGTTAGGCGGCGCGTCAAGTCCCTCTTTACAGGAGGATCTGATCGCCGCTCTTGAGGTCGATTTCGGTCGTCGAACCCGGTGGGAGCTCCAGCACGCTCTCGGCTCCCCACACCAACCAGACCACGCCCCACCACGCCGGGAGGTTCCGATACACCTTCTTGACGCGCTCCTTGCGGTCCAGGAAAACAGCGTCGATCGCGAATCTCATGAACATCATGTGGATCCCGTTGCACGGATTGATCCACATGCCGTGGCCCGGGTCAAGCCGTCGTCGGAACATCAGTCCGGCCGTCCGCCCGATAAATGAGCGTTCTACCTCAAGGTCGTCCGCCAGGACCTTTCCGGACCGCTCGTGCACCGCGCGCCGACCTGCCATCTTGCGTAGCCTAAAGAAATGAGGAAAAACCCGGATGGTTTTCCCTCATGCTCTCTTTCCGGTATAAGGATGGGCTTTGACTTAGACGGATCTCTGCTTGCCACGCTTGGGTGGGCCTAGAGACAAAGTCATGGCCGGGGGAACCCCGGCCAACCCTGCAACGCAAGTATCAAGGATTATTAATCGCGATGGACTTCGACAGCGATGGCGTCCGTTTGCATTTCGAGCTTCACGGTCCTGAAGGCGGCGCGCCGATCGTGCTGGTGCACGGCTTCGCATCCGATTACCAGCTGAACTGGGTTGGCACGCGGTGGCAGGAGACGCTGACCAGCGCCGGCTTCCGAGTCATCGGACTCGATGGTCGCGGCCACGGAAGCAGCGACAAGCCTCACGAGCCCGCCGCCTACGCCCTGGAGATAATGGCCGCCGACGTTCGCCGTCTGCTCGACCACCTCGAAATCGAGACCGCGAACTATCTCGGCTATTCGATGGGCGGAAAGATCGGCGTGCAGGGCATGCTCGATTTCCCAAAGCGCCTGGACCGGGTTGTGCTTGGAGGCGCCGGCTGGGGCGGCGCGTTCCGCGCAGCACACGACATCGCAAAAGCTCTGCGGGGCGGGGCGACCGACAGCGCGGTGGCGAAGACGTTCTACGACTTCGCGCGGGCGAGGCCCTCGAACGACCTGGAGGCGTTGGCGGCGTGCATTCTCGGCCCCCAGCCAAAGGCTGACCCGACAGCGCTCGCCTCGATCACGAACCCAGTGCTCGTGGTGGTCGGCGCCCAGGACGACATCGTCAGCGAGGTGGACCGGCTCGTCGAGAGCATCCCGACTGCGAGGCTGGTGACAGTAGCCGGCAGGAACCACATGTCAACGGTGCCGCGGGAGAGTTCAAAAAAGCCACGCTGGAATTCTTAGAGCCTTAGAAATTAGAGCAATCGTGGCAGGGTTGGCCGCGGGTCCCCCCGGCCATGACTTTGTATTAAGTGCTCCAAAGCGATGCGTGGAGAAACTAGTTCGTAATTTATCCCATCCCGGGAAGGAGAGCAGAGCCTGCGGCGGAGCCGCACGCTCGATGAGAGGGAACAGTCTGGTTCTCTCTCATGCAGTCAGCGAGATCGCTGACTGAATCGCACCTTGCGCCTGGTCCTTGTTGCGTTTCCTGGGGCCACTATCGAGATGCTGCCGTCAGGCTCCAAGACCCCCAGCGCCACATCCTTCACGTCGGCGACGCCATGCTCTCGCATCGCCGTCTCGACCTCCTCTTGGTCAACGCCCTCCTTCTTCATGACGTCACGCAGATACTCCCCGTCCTTGATGATCACCGCGGGCGGCGCCGCCAACAGCCGATGAAAGCGCGGAAATCGGTCCAGCCAGCCCACACCCGCGTTCGTCAACACCAGCGCGACGATGAGGATCAAGCCGCCGCCCAGCGAGTTGTCAGGCCCGGTGATGGCGGGCTGCAGCGCATTCGCGACCAGCAGGATGAAGACCAGGTCGTAGAGCGTGAACGTCCCGACCTCTCGCTTGCCGAAGATGCGCAGCGCGACCAGCAACGCCACATAGATCAGGATCGCGCGGCCGATCAGCTCCCAGGCCGGAATGCTCGGCACCAGGGATGAGGGCGTGCTGTCTCCGGGTTTACCTGGGCGCCATGAGGATCAGCGCGGCTGGTCCCAGGAGGACGATCCAGAGTGTCGGAAAGATGCAGCCGACCATCGGAAGCATCATCTTCAACGTTGCCTGGGCGGCCTTTTCTTGAGCGCGCTGGCGGCGCTTGCGCCGCATCTCGTCAGCCTGAATGCGCAGGATCTTGCCGATGCCGGTGCCGAACTGCTCGGACTGGATGATGGCCTGGATGAAGTTGTGCAGGTCATCGACCCCGCTGCTCCGGCCCATCTCGTCCATGGCCTCGAGCCGGGGACGGCCGAGGCTCACCTCTCGCAGGACCTTGGCGAACATGTCGGAGAGCGCGTTCTTGTACTTGTCGGTGACGCGGGCGAGGGCGGCGTCGAAGCCAAGTCCGGCGTCGACAGCGATCACGAGGAGGTCCATGGCGTCCGGAAGGCCCTTCTGGATCGCGGCGCGGCGCGCGTCCACCTTCTGCTTCAGCCATAGAACCGGCAGGTAATAACCGAGGACCGCCCCGATCGCGAGGCTGATGACGAGGTAGACGGGCGTTCCGAGGAGCAGGCCGACGCCCAGCCCGGCCGCCGCCATAACCGCCGCCGCAACCAGGCGAATGGCCCCGAAGTCGGCGGGCGTGAGGTTGCCTGGGCGGCCTGCCAGCTCTAACCGGTTGTCAAGGTCTTGACGCGCTTTCGCCGGGGTCGAACGGGACAAGAGATTTCCCAGGCGCTCGATGCTCGGCCTCAGGAACCGTTCGCTGAATGGTCTTGCGAGCTCGACCTCCTCGATTGTCAGCGGCTTCTCAAGCGTGCCGCCAGCTCCATAGACCTGGAGGCGCTGCTGCACCATCTGCGCGGTGTTGGTAGACGGCGTGCGCGACAACCCGTAGAAGATCATAAGAATGCCGAGGCCGACGACGATCGCGAGAAGAAGTGTTGTGTTCATCGGGTCATACCTCGATGGCGACCACGCGCCGGATGATCAGGTTTCCTATGAAGATCATGAACGCGCCGATCGCAATCAGGATCCAGCCGATGAAGTTCTGGAACATGGGCCGGAAATAGGTCGGTGTCACGAAGTACATGAAGACCGCCAGCACGATCGGCAGGAAGGTGATCAGGGTGCCTGACGCTCGCGCTTGAGCCGTGAGCGTGGCGATCTCGCCTTTGATGCGGACGCGCTCGCGGATGGTGTACGCAATGTTGTCGAGGATCTCCGCCAGGTTGCCACCGACCGTGCGGTGGATGGAGTAAGCCGTGGCAACGAGGTCGAAGTCAGCGCTCTCCACTCGCTTGGTGATGTTCTGCAACGCTTCGTCCGGCGAGCCACCAAGGTTCATCTCGCGAACCGCGCGGCCGAACTCGTCGGCGATCGGAGGCACCGCGTTCTTGGCGACCGTGTCGATCGCCTGGGCGAACGAATAGCCGGCTTTGATCGCGTTTGACAGCAGGGTGAGGGTGTCGCCGAGCTGGTTGTTGAACGCTCGGAGTCGCCGCCCGATGCGGTACTTCACGTAGCGCCCGGGAATGAGATACCCGATCGCTGCCGCGAGGAACAGCTGGATGATGCTGCCGAGTCCAAAGCCGAATCGAACACCGGCGACCAGGACAAACAGAACAGCCGTCCCGATCTGGATCATGAAGAACTCGGAGGTGCGCAGCTTCAGGTCGGCGCGGAGCAACTGCTCGGCTACCGAGGGCTTGCCCTTCTTGGCGTCTCCCCTGCCCATGCGATCGGCGGCAGGCTGGAACATCCGGTTCAGGCTTTCCCTGATTCCGCTTGATGGCGGCAGTGTGGTCGAACCGGCCGTGGTTACCCCATAGGCAGCCAGCCGCGCCTGAAAGTCCTCGGCCCCTCCGGCGGATCGGCGCATCCGGCTGATGCCGAAGAACAAAAGGAAGATTCCCGCAAAGGCGAGGAGCGCGAACAACAGCGAAGTCGACGGCATCAGGACCTCCTAACGGTCAGTAGAGCTTATCCGGTGGTGGCTGCGGTGTGGGGCGGAAAAGCGACTCCGGCACGTCCTCGCCCTCTGCCTTGAGATGCTCCATGCGCATCGGGATGACGCCGGTCGCGGTGTGGTAGCCAACGGCCTTGCCTTCGGCGCTCACACCGAGCTGATTGAACTTGAAAATCTCCTGGTACTGGACGTCCCCGTCCTTCATCCCGGTGATCTCGGCGACGCTGACGATGCGCCGGATGCCACCGCGAAGTCGGGACTGCTGAACGATCAGGTGAATCGCGGCGCCGATCGTCTCGCGAATGGCTCGCGAGGGAAGGTCCTGCCCGGCCTGAAGCACAAGCGTCTCGAGACGGACGAGGGCCTCGTGAGGGTTGTTGGCGTGGAGCGTCGACATCGAGCCATCGTGGCCGGTGTTCATCGCCTGGAGCATGTCCAGCGCTTCGCCGCCACGGCACTCACCGACGATGATGCGATCTGGCCGCATACGCAGACAGCTCTTGACGAGCTCGCGAATCGGCACCGCGCCCTTGCCCTCGACGTTGGGTGGCCGTGACTCGAGCTGGATCCAGTGAGGCTGCTGAAGCTGGAGCTCGGCTGCGTCCTCGCAGGTGATGAGGCGCTCCGTCTCAGGGATGAAGGACGAGAGGATGTTGAGCAGGGTGGTCTTGCCGGAGCCGGTGCCGCCGGAGACCAGGATGTTCATTCTGGCGCGAACGCAGGAGCGCAGAAATGTCATCAGCTCAGGGCTGGCCGAGTGGAACCGGTTGACGATGTCGGTCGGGCCCCATTTCTCCTTGGTGAACTTTCGAATGGTCAGGCACGGTCCCTTCAGGGCGATCGGCGGGATGACCACGTTGACACGCGATCCATCCTTCAGCCGGGCATCGCAGATGGGTGTCGACTCGTCGACCCTGCGGCCGACCAGGCTGACGATGCGGTCGATGACCTGGCGCATCTGCCTCTCGGATTCGAAAGTGACGGCCGACAGCGCCGGCTCCCCACTCTTCTCGACGTAGATCTGTTTGGGGTGGTTGGCCATGATTTCAGTGATATTCGGGTCGGCCAGCAGTGCTTCGAGCGGGCCGAGCCCAAGAACGTCGTCCAGCACCGAGTCGACAAGGCGCTCCTTGTCGGTCTTGGTCATCGTCATGGCCGTCGTTCGGAAGTACTCGTCCGCTAGCTCGACGATCTTTTCGCGGACGCCTACCTTGTTGCTGGAGTCGATCTGGTCGGCGAAGCGCTCGATCAGCTTGGCGTGGATCTGAACTTTGGCCGCAGTAAACGCCGGCGGCGCCTCACCACCGACGACAGCCGCCGGCCGCCCGGCCGCCGGAGGAGGGACGGTGTCGGTGGCGCGGGCCTTTGGCACGGCCGAAGTCGTGCTGTAAGAGGTGGCTCCCCCGGGGGCGGTCGCTACCGCAGGTCCGTTACTTACCGGACCCGATACGGGCGGAGCGCCCGTCTGGTTCTGCTTAACCCTGTCGAGAAGACCCATATTCAGCTGCCGCCGAGAACGTTAAAGGGCCGTGAAATGGTACCTGGCTTCCACCTCGGTCTGGCTTACACCCTTGGCAGAGTCGAAGCCGTTCGGGCAGTTCTGGGTGTCAGGACCCGTTGGCGGCGTTGACAGGTAGTCCTGCTGCGACTCCAACGTGTACTTGAGTTGCGTGTTGTTCAGGAACCAGGTGAAGAATTCGGCGTCGCACTGGGTTAGCTCAATAGTCAGGCTCGAGGTCAAGCCGCCGTTGCTCGGCGTCGTGCCGCCAACTGTTGCGGCGCCGCTGGCCGGCTGGACATTCGAGGTTGCTGGTCCGAGCCCGATCACCCTCACGTTCGTGAACACGGTCTTGCTGACGACCTTGGGTGGGCCGGATGCAGACTTGCCGGTGGCGAAGATGGATAGGCTTGCGGACGCGATGACCGTGATGTAGTCGTCCTTCGTGATGTTACCGGCCACACCCTGTTGCTCACCGGTGGGGATCGTCATGGCGATCCAACCCTTGGGGATTGGCAGATAAGCGGGGCCGGCTCCTGTCGGCACCAGGCCGATGTCTTTGGCGAGCATGTCTTTGGTGATGATGCCGCCCTTGCTGATCTGGATCTCGGCAATCAGCCCGACGAGGTCGTTGGGGTTCGAGTAGGTGTTGGTGACGTTGGTGGAAACGCCCTTGAGGATGTCGACGTCGGCTGCGGTGATCTGATGACGCATGGGGATCGGGTTCTTTGCGATCACAACCGTCTGCGTTGCGCCACCAAGGCCGCCGCCGCCGCCGAGGCTACCGAGCAGGTAGACGCCTCCCGCGGCGAGTAAAGCCAATAACAAGCCGACGATGATGAAAAGACGACCTCCCCCGGGTCGGGGTCGTGCTGATGCTGCGGTGGCCAAGGGTTTACGTCACCTCCGAATGTGTGTTCTCTAAGAGTGCCGCCATTGTAGCTATGGGTTCTCAATATCGTTGTGACCGAAGTGAGAGAGCCCCTTTCGGGGCTCTCTTTTGAAGGTGCTACTACGCTTGTTCTCGTTAGCCGAGAGCGGCTACGACGTTCGAGAACACGTTCTTGATCTGGTTGCCCATCGTAAGAAGGATCACGATGACGACGATTGAAACGAGGACGAGGATCAGGGCGTACTCAACCATGCCCTGGCCTTCCTGACGGGTCGTAAGACTGCGGAGCTTCCAGTAAAGACTCAACATTGCATTCACCTCCTTTTTCCAGAAGTACGGACTGTTACCTAGCTAGACGGGCCCTGACCAGGTTTCTTGCGGTCCCGGCGCCGTCCGCGGCGGTGATCCTACAGGGGCGTCCCCGGGGAGGTCAATTCCTTAAGCAAAACCGTCGCCCCGGCGGTGATCCAGGGGGCCGGCTGCTAGATTGACGCCGGGAATGGCGGCCGCTGACGTCGAGGAAGATGTGCGTTCAGAAGGCCCAATTCCGGTAGCCGAGCCGCCTCGCTTGCGCACCGGTCGCTACTGGCGGGAGCTCTTTTTCGGGCGCCTCCTCCCCGCCGTGTTTTTCAGCCTCTTCCTGGTGCGCTACCTGCTCACGTTTTGGGAGAGCCTCCATTCCGTCCACCGGCCGTTCGACTACCTGTTCGTGCTCCAGCAGCTCCTGGCGCTGGCCTACTTCACGATGCTCGTCGTCCTGTACAGCACCCGGCTTCCCGCACGCGGCACCGACCACCGATTCGCCGTGGTCCTGATTGCTTTCACGGGCACGTTCTCCGCGATGGCGGCGAGCTTCCTTCCCGGCGGCGGACGCCACGACCTATTGGTGATTCCGGCAGACATCATGGCGACAGCCGGGCTTGCCTATGCGGTTTGGGGCCTCGCATACCTGCGCCGCTCGTTCTCCATCGTGCCGGAGGCCCGGCGGCTGGTCACCGGCGGCCCGTACGCGTTCAGCCGGCACCCTGTTTACCTGGGCGAGATCATCACCGCGCTCGGTATCAACCTCGCCACCGCCGGCTGGCCGAGCGCATTGGCCGTCCTTTATTTCGTGCTTTGCGAGCTGCTCCGGATGCGCTGGGAGGAAGGCGTCCTCTCCCGCGCCTTCCCAAACGATTACCCCGCGTATGCCAACCGGGTGCCCCGTTATGCGCCCAACCCCTTCAAGGCCCTGACCTGAACAGCCGCTCGCGACTGACAGAGTGGCTCAGCGCCCGGACGCTGCTGATCGGCGGCGTGATGCTGGCGATCCTCATGCTCTTCATCTCGGGAATCCAGGATCCGGACTTCTGGTGGCACATTCGCGTCGGGCGTTGGATTGTCGAGAACGGAAAGCTGCCCTCGCGCGACCTGTTCACCTACACGGTTCCCGACCATGTCTGGACCGACCACGAGTATCTGACGGAAATCCTCATGTGGCTGGCCTACATCGCCACCGGCACCGTGGGATTGGCAATCGCGTTCGGCCTGATCACGTGGGCCGGCGTCTGGTTTATCTACCGCCAGGTGCGGCGCCAACCGTTTGTCATCGTCGGGCTCGGCCTCGCCCTGGGCGCGCTGGCAGGATGGCCGATCTGGGGACCGCGGGCGCAGATGATCACCTTCGCCCTCACCTGCCTCGAGCTGTACTGGCTTCATGGGTATCTCAGCGGCCGCAGCCGCGCGCTCACCTTCTTTCCCCTGGTGATGGCGGTTTGGGCGAACCTTCACGGAGGCTGGGTGATCGGGTTCGCGTGGCTCGGCGTCGCACTGGTGTCCGAGCTTGTGATGTGGGTGTGGGATCCATCCAACCCCGCGCACAAGGCGCAGGCGCGGTTTCTCGCCATCATCACTGGCGCTTCCGTGGTGGCTGTGCTCGCCACGCCGCACGGGCTGAGCCTCTACCTATACCCGTTCCAGACCCAGGGCAGCGTGGCCCAGCAGAAGCTCATCGTCGAATGGTTCTCGCCCGACTTCCATCAGATTTATTTGCGGCCGTTCGAGGCGATGGTCTTCATCGTCATCGCCGGGTTCGCGCTGAGACGGCCGAGCCTCTACCAGTTCCTGCTGGTGATCACGGCCCTCGGTCTGGCGCTGCAATCGGTGCGGCACATCGCATTGTTCGTCGCGGCGGCGACGCCGGTGATGATCGCCACGTACTCGGATTACTGGAAAGAGATCGCCGCCCAGCGGGGTTGGAAGTTCCAACTGCCGGCCAGGCCCGCATTCGCCGTCGTCACGGCTGTCGTGCTGGTGCTGGTCACGTTGGTGGCCGCGGTCAAGATCGACTTGGACGTCAGCCCTTCGGTCCAGGCCAAGCTCGATGAGTCGAGCTATCCGATCGCCGCCGCGGATTGGCTGGCGTCGCATCCCGAGGTGGGCACGCACATGTACAACCAGTACGGCTGGGGCGGCTACCTTGCCAACCGGTTCTACCCCGACCCCAACCGCCAGGTATTCATCTTCGGCGAGGCCGAGCTGATGGGCGACCCGCTGCTCAACGAGTACAACGACGTCCAGAACCTCCGGCCGGACTGGACAGCGATCCTCGACAAGTATCACGTTGACTACGTGATCTTCAACACGGGCGAGGCGCTGTCCAACGTGCTGGCCACCCAGCCCACGTGGAAGCTCGTCTACCAGGACAAGGTGGCAACGATCTTTGTGAGGGCGGGCTGACGCAGCGAAGCGGCCATTACTGCCCTTTTGGCTGGTGCCTTGGGCCAGCAGGGCTGTGACGAAGCCCGCGGGACGAGCGGCTCAGTAGATCCTGTAGATCTTGAAGTTCGGCGAGTCGTAGGCCGGCGGACCAAGCACTGTCGGCGGCGGCGTTGGCAGGTCGGAGGTCCAGATCACATACCTGACGTGGTTCGCGGCGTCGAACGGGACGATGTCCGTCTTGCCGGTCAGCAGGTCAAGCGCCGTCTGGGTCTTATCCACGTAATCGAAGGTCTCGTCGTAATGGCCGACGTACACGGTGTCGGAGCTGTAGGCAGGGACGAACAGCCCGACACCCGGCATCGACAGCACTATCCCCGATGGATGGGCGCCAAGCCAGCTGAGCCCGTCGAACCAGGTGCGCGGCACCGAGTACTGCGGCTGCGTGGCGATCAACATCGGCGCGAGGACCAGGAACGCGCTGCCGATCGCCGTGAATGCGACATATGAGAAAGGAATCAGGGCGTGCGCCCTGGCGCTGCGGAGGCGCGGAAGGATCGTCTCGAACATGCCGATGGCTCCGAGCACGGTCAGCGGCAGGTAGATGCCGTCAAGGAACCGCCGGCGAAGGTCGCCGGCGGGGTTGGGCAGATAAAGGATGGCCGCCAAAAGCACGAGCCAGGCGATCAAGAAGATGTCCTCGCGGCTGCGCCGGCGCAGCACGGCGGGCAGCCCGGTCAGCGCCAGCAGCAGCTGTGGGGCGAGCGCGAAAAACAGACTGAAGGCTTCAGGCGGCAGGGCGTTCTTGGAGTGGAAGGTCCAGCGCTCGACCTGTGGGTTGCCGATGAAGGCCAGGTAGCAATAAAGGATGTAGGGCGCCGGGATCGCAAACGCGACGATGAACGCAAGCCAGCCGCGCGGTGCGGCCGGCCTCATCAGCAGTGCCACCGCGGTGGCGCCGCCCATGAGGATGGGCATCTGGGGATGGATCGAAGCCTGGCCAAGCCAGCAGAGCCCCGCAAGGACAGCCAGGACAAGGCTCCCTCGCTGTATCGCCTTCAGTGTGAGCACCGCGCCGGCGGCGGCGAAAACTCCCGACCACGCGAAGTGCGGCAGGGCCAGGACCGAGTAGAAGGCGGTGAGCTCCGGCATGCGCCAGTCGAGCGTGTCGGTGACGTTGCCGAAGATCACCGGGTGGCCGAGCGCCTGGATCACGTACCCCATGCCCAGGCCGATCGCGCAAAAGAAGAAAGCGAAGAGCCGCGCGGAGCGGTCGGCGATGAAGTGGTTGACGAATGCCCAGATCGCTGCCATCAGCGCGAAGGCGGCCGCCACCATCGCCAGGTGGAACACCACTATCAGCGGCAGATTGAACAGCGCGGCAATGTGCCCCAGGGCGAGCCAGAACATGAACAGATAGGCGGGCGAGCTCGACTCGGTGGTGTATCGGTTGGTCCACGACCATGCTCCCTCCCATCCCTGCCGCATCTTGGCGAGGTATGTGTTCGCGTCATCGCCCAGGTAGAAGAAGCCCATGAACACCTGGCTGTGGGGCTGCACTGCGTAGGCATAGAGGTACGGAATCGTGGTGATGACTGCGATGGCCAGCCCCGTGAGGAGGGGCACCCTCCAGTCACGCAGCGATGCGGTCGGGCTGTAGCCGGCCCTCTCTACTTGCTTCGCGTCCATCGCCTCACGCTCAGTCGCAAGACCGTCAGCAGCGCCCGCCGGACCTCGCCTTGCGACACCTTCGAAGCGCCCGCCACGCGGTCCTCGAACCGGATCGGGGTCTCGACCACGCGGTATCCCAGCTTGCGAGCTCGGTAGACCATCTCGATTTGAAATGAATAGCCCTGCGAGACCACGTCATCGAGCTGTATGTGCGTCAGCAAGTCGCGGGTGTAGCAACGGTACCCCGAAGTGCAATCGTGCGTGGGGAGCCACAACAACAGCCGGCAGTAGACGTTGGCCGCCCACGAGAGGAGATAGCGGTGAAAGGGCCAGCCGACGACCTCTCCGCCGCGGATGTAGCGCGAGCCGATCGCCAAGCCCCCACAGGCCCGCGCGGCAGACACAATCGCGTCGAGGTTGCCCGGAAGGTGCGATCCGTCAGCGTCCATCTCGACGAAAAGATTCGATCCACCGGATAGGCCAAGCCTGAACGCGTCTTCGTAAGCGCTGCCGAGTCCAAGCTTGCGAGGCCGGTGCAGGACACGGATGCCGGAATCCGCCGCGGCGAGGCTGTCGGCCAGCTCGCCCGTTTTGTCCGGTGAGGCGTCGTCGACTATCAGCACGTCGTGGCCCAGCCGTCTGACCCCGGCCACCACCTTCTCGAGGTTCAGCCTTTCGTTGAAGGTGGGCAGGACGACGAGCACTTCGGTTGGCGCACCCCCCTTGCTCTCCCCCACGCTCACCCTTTGAACCTGACCTTCACCACGTGCTTGAACATGTCGATCGAGCTTCGGATCGGCAGCACCTTGGTGGGAGCCGAGTGCCGCCAAACGACCGGAACCTCGACGATCTTCACGCCCCTGCGCTTGGCGAGGTAGAGAACCTCTGGGTCATAGCCGAATCCGTCGGTCGTGAGAGCCGCGAAGACGGGTTTTGCGACATCTGCCCGAAAGAGCTTGAACCCGCATTGCGTGTCCCAGATGCCCGGAAGCAGGACGGCCTGAACTATGAGGTTGAACGCCTTGCCCATCAGGACGCGGTAGACCGGCTGCGGCACCTCGATTCGCGATCCGCGCACGGCACGGGAGGCGATCGCCACGCCGGCGCCCGCATGCAGCGCGGCGTCGAGCTTTTCCAGCTCCTCGATTGGAGTTGAGAGGTCGGCGTCCGTGACCAGCACCTGATCGCCGCGGGCGACGGCGACGCCAGCCGCCAATGCTCCACCCTTACCGCGATTCGCAGGCAGCGCCTCGAGTCGAATCTTGCTGTTGCGCGCGGCGGCCGCCTCCATCACCTGGCGGGTGCCATCGGTGCTGCCGTCGTCGACGATGATCAGCTCGTAGTCAATCGGCCGGCCGTTGAGGTAGCGCTCGATCTGCTCGATGGTGCGCGGCAATCGCTGCTCCTCGTTATAGGCGGGGATGACGATGCTGAGCACAGGCGCCATGGCTGCGAATGGTATAAGAGGGAACCCAGATGGTTCCCTCTCATCGCGCGTGCGGCTCTGCCGCAGGGCTGCCTCCCGCGACTGCGTCGCGGGGGCCCCAGAGGTATCTATGTATCAGGGACATGCCGGGGGGACCCCGGCCAACCCTGCCGCGCCAGCAAATTAGTTAGAGCGCAGCACCCGCAGTGCATAGATTGGGAGGACTGCCATTCGGCGCACTCGCCACGGTTGGCGCACCAACCTGAAAAGCCATTCGAGCCCCGCGCGCCTCATCCACGTTGGTGCGCGGGGAATGCGCCCCGTCAGGTAGTCGAATGATCCACCCACCCCCATCGCGACCGCGACGCCCAGCGACTCGCGCATGCGATCTATCCACAGCTCTTGCTTGGGGTGGCCATAAGCAACCAGGAGCACCTGCGGTTTGTGAGCGCGGATGAGGGCAAGGGTCGCGGCGTCCGCCGACGGATCGGGCGTCCCGGCATGGGCCTCCACCTCGAGCGCCGGATGTTCCACGCGCAGCCGGTTGGCAAGGTCATTCGCCACACCTGGCGCGGCGCCGAGTAGAAAGATGCGGAAGCCCCGGCGGGCGCACAAGGCGGCCAGGGGTGGAATGAGATCGACGCCCGTCACCGGCTCGCGCATCGCGCAGCCCTGGCGTCGAGCCGCCCAGACGACCCCGCTGCCGTCGGCCAGGCACAGGTCGGCCGATTCGAGCACCCGGGCGAAGTCCTGGTCCGACCTCGCCCGCATGACAAACTCGGGGTTGACCGTTGCCACGAGGTGATGACCACCGGCATCGACGAACTGCTCGATCCGATCGAGCGAAGCTTCCATATCCAGGCAGTCGACACGCACGCCTAGGACACGGGCCTGGTTCACGCGAGTGATTATCAGTCGCGCCTCGCGTGCACGAGCCTTAGGTTATGAGGGTGTCAGCCGGGATTACATCGGAAGCGCTGCGATGAAGACCATCGCGGTCGATCTCAACCCCGCGACCCGCGAAGTGGTCACCGGCACCGAGATATACGCTCGCGAGGTCGGTTCGCGCCTCGAGGCTGCCGGACCAGACCTGCGGTGGCGGTTCTTCGCGTCCAGACCCCGCGCCGGTCTCGGCGTCGACGTGATGGTCACGCCCTTCCCCCGACTCTGGTCGCAGGTGCGCCTACCACTGGCGCTTGCCCGCGAACGCGCCGACCTGCTTTTCGTGCCGTCACATGTGGTGCCGTTTGCATGGCCCGGCAAAGCGCTGACCGTTGTGCATGACCTGGCTTTCGAGCGCCACCCGCACGCATACTCCGCGTCCGAGCGCGCCTATCTTCAGCTGACGACTCGGTGGGCGGCGCAGCGATGTCCTCTGCTGATCGCCGACTCGGAATCCACGAAATCGGACCTTGTGGCGCTGTATGGAGTGAAGGCGGAGCGCATTCGTGTCGTGCCGCTCGGCGGAGGAGAAGCTGTCCATCGGCCGATCGCGCCTGCCTCGCGGCTCGGCGAGCTGGGCCTCAACGGGCCTTTCGTGCTCCAGGTGGGGCGCATCGAGACGCGAAAGAACCAGGTCGCTGCGCTCGCGGCGGTAGAGCTCCTGGACGGCGTCACCCTCGCCGTCGCCGGCCCGGAGCGCGACGAAGCGATCACAGCGCGTTTGCGCGCATCTCCGAAGGCCCGGGTCCTGGGCAGGGTCGATCCGCAGACGCTCGAGCTGCTGTACAAGCACGCGGCGGCGGTGGTGGTGCCGAGCCTCTACGAAGGTTTCGGTCTGCCCGTCCTCGAGGCGATGTCGCGCGGCAAGGTGGTGGTCGCGGCGCCGACGTCGTCGCTGCCAGAGGTGGGCGGCGACGCAGTCCTATACGCAGATCCCGCTGATCCCGACGCCGTCGCCAAGGCGCTGAAGAGCGCGCTCAGCGACAAGGCGTTGCGTGCCAAGCTCGCGCGTGCCGCGCGAACCCGAGCGGCGCAGTTCACGTGGGACCGGTGCGCTGCCGGTGTGGTGGCGGTGATTCGAGAGCTGGTCGAGCCCGCCGCTAGGCCGGCCTGACCGCTCGATCGACCGCCCGCCACGTCATGTCGGCCGACCGCGACCAGCTGAATTGCGCCGCGCGCAGGATGCCGCGCCGCTTGAGATCCGCAGCCAGGTCCGAATCGCCGACGACCTTCTCCAGTGCTTTTCGCCAGGCATCGGGGTCGTCGGCGGCCGCTATCAACCCGGCGTCCCCCACCACCTCTGGCAGGCTCGCCCTGTCGGAGACCACGACCGGCGTTCCGCACGCCATGGCCTCCAGCGGTGGGAACCCGAAGCCTTCGTACCACGCCGGATGTGCGAGGACTCGGGCCAGGTTGTAG
This sequence comes from Candidatus Dormiibacterota bacterium, assembly GCA_003139695.1. Classification (GTDB taxonomy): domain Bacteria; phylum Chloroflexota; class Dormibacteria; order Dormibacterales; family Dormibacteraceae; genus Palsa-872. Next base: position 65,995 of record PLJM01000027.1, read on the forward strand.
ACGGCCGGCAGCTCCGCAGGATCGAGCCCTTCAATGTGGTGCACGCTCGGTCCCAGGCGCGCCAGCCGTTCCTTGATCGGCTCGTAGAGCCAACCCCAGTCGCCGACGATGACGAGGTCGGGCCGGTCGCGCATCATCGCCCACGCCTCGAGCAGCGTGGTCAGGTTCTTGCGCGGCTCGATGGTGCCGACAAACAGGATGAATCGCTCCGGGAGCTGGAGGCGCGCGCGAGCGCTGTCCAGGTCCTCGCGGCTCAAGGGCCGGAACACGTGAGAGATGCCGTGGGGCACCACGCTGATACGCGACGCCGGAACTCCAAACAGCTCTTTGATGTCGTCGGCTGTGTTGTTCGAGACGGCCACGATCACATCGGCACGCGCGAGCGATCGGGGAACGACGAGCCGCGTGCTCAACGGCTGGCGGCCGGGAAACCAGCTCGGGTTGAGGTAAATCGCGAGGTCGTGGATGGTGATGACGGAAGGGCAACCGACGCTCCCGAGCGGGAGGACGCCCGCGGGGCCGAAGTAGGCATCGGGGGCGAGGCGCCGGATGCGAGCAGGCCATTGAACGTGACGCCCGACGAGGGGCAGGCTCGGCAGCGGCCTGTATCGGACGGCTGGGTGCGAGCTCGGCGCGGTGGCGTCAGGTGGCAGATAGACGGTGAAGCGGCAGTCGGGCCGGTCGACGCTCATCGCGCGCAGGATCTCTCTGGTGTAGACGCCGACACCGGCTCGGGGCCGGGCGAGGCCGGAGCCATCGACCGCCAGGTGCAGGCCGGACAGCATCAGACTCCCGGGCCCCCACCCGGCCGCGCCAAGGCGGGGCCGACCTCCCCGCTAAGCGGGGAGGGCTTCACTCGTAAGTTCGGTCCGGACCGCTTGCGTCCGCTTCGACCTTCTCGCTCGTGATCTTCGCGCCGACAGAAGCCAACTTTCCTGGCATGTTCTCGTATCCGCGATCGACATGCCACGCGTTGTGAAGGACGCTCTCGCCTTCGGCGCACAGCGCCGCTATCACCAGCGCCGCGCCGGACCTGATGTCGGGGATCGCGACCTCAGTGCCACGCAGTCGGGCCGGGCCGTGGACTATCGCGTGTAGACGACCTTCGACGTTGATTCCGGCCCCCATCTTCGCCAGCTGGTTGACGTGCTGAAAACGGTTTTCGTGGACGTACTCCGAGATCACCGTCTCGCCATCGGCCTGGGTCATCAGCGCCATATACTGCGCCTGCAGGTCGGTCGGAAATCCTGGATACGTCCAGGTGGACATATCGACCGGCTTCAGCCGCGTCTTGGGGTTGCGGCCGACGCGAAACCAGCCATCCCCCACCTCGACGTGGGCGCCGGCGAGCTCCAGCTTGAGGAGCACGACGTTCAGGTCTTCAGGCCGGCTGCAGTCGAGCCGTAGCTCGCCGCCCGCGGCCACCACCGCTATCGCATACGTGCCTGCTTCGAGATAGTCGGGAATGACAGTGTGTTCGGCGCCGCCCAGATCTTTGACGCCATCGACGACCAGACGCTCGGTGCCAATGCCTTCGATCCGTGCGCCCATCTTGCCCAGCAACAGGCACAGGTCCTGCACGTGGGGCTCGCGCGCGGCGTTGAAGATCTCCGTTCTGCCTTCTGCCAGAACGGCCGCCAGGAGGATGTTCTCGGTGCCGGTCACGGTCGGAAGGTCGAAGACGATGCGCTTTCCACGCAGGCGATCGACCTCGGCAACTATCTCGGTCTGCGTCTCCTCGATCCTCGCGCCCATCTGGCGCAGCCCGCGTAGATGCTGCTCGAATCGCCTCGCTCCAATGTCGTCGCCACCAGGTCGCGGCACACGCGCCTTGCCGAACCGTCCTAGGAGCGCGCCAAGGAGAACTATCGTCGCGCGCATTCGGCGTCCAAGGTCGTCGGGTACGTGGCTGTCCTGCGCAAACTCGGTCTTGATGATGAGCGAGCCATCGCCCTCAACCCGCCCGCCCAGCCCGGTGAGTATTTCGCCCATCAACGCGGTGTCGGTGACCCGCGGCACGTTGTTCAGCCGGACGGGCTCTGTCGTCAGGAGGGCGGCGGCCATCTCGGGCAGCGCGGCGTTCTTGGAACCGCTGACGCAGATGTCACCAGCGAGCTGGGCGCCCCCTGTGATTCGAATCACGTGATCGTGACGCGGCGCTGGAGTCATCATCGACCCCTACGGTAGTTGGTTAGCCGCGGCGCGCGCGAGCCAGCCTGAGGCGCGCCTCCGCCGTGGCAAGCGCGTTCTGGAACTCGACCTCTTCGGCCGTCGTCAGCGTCCCGGCAAGCCGCTCCTGCGCGCGGCGACGCGCCTCTTCAGCCTTCTCGATAGAGATCTCGTCCGCGTGCTCGGCGATGTCCGCGAGGACGGTGACTCGGTCGGGGAGGACTTCCATAAAACCGCCCCCGACGAACAGGACCTGCTCCTCCCCTCCATAAGTCTCCTGAATCCTCAAGGGCCCTGGCTTCAGGATGGTCATGAGCGGCGCGTGGCGCGCGAGGATGCCCAGCTCCCCATCAGCCCCCTTCGCGATGATGAACTCGACCTCGCCTTCGAACAGGCTTCGCTCAACGCTCACCACCCGAAGCAGGTACTTCACTATGAAGTGGTCTTCTTTTTCATCTCTTCGCCTTGCGCGCGGGCCTCGTCGATCGTGCCGACCATGTAGAAAGCCTGCTCCGGCAGGTCGTCGTGCTTCCCTTCGAGGATTTCCTTGAACCCGCGAACGGTCTCGGCGATCGGGACCGACTTGCCTTCGCGGCCGGTGAAGCGTTGCGCCACGTTGAACGGTTGCGACAGAAAGCGCTGGATCTTGCGCGCCCGCGACACCGCCTGCTTGTCATCTTCCGACAGCTCCTCCATGCCGAGGATGGCGATAATGTCCTGAAGATCCTTGTAGCGCTGCATCGTCTTCTTCACGCCCTGCGCCGCGTCGTAGTGCTCTTGGCCGACGATCGACGGCTCGACGAAACGGCTCGAGGAACCAAGGGGATCGATGGCGGGATAGATGCCGATCTCGACGAGTGAACGCTCCAGTCGCACGGTGGCGCCAAGGTGGGCGAACACCGTCTGGATGGCGGGGTCCGTGTAGTCGTCAGCCGGCACGTAAACGGCCTGCACCGAGGTGATCGAGCCCTTGCTGGTCGAGGTTATGCGCTCCTGCAGCTCGCCCATCTCGGTCGCCAGGGTTGGCTGGTAGCCGACGGCCGAAGGCATACGGCCGAGCAGCGCTGACACCTCCGAACCCGCGAGGAGGTAGCGAAAGATGTTGTCGATGAACAGGAGCGTGTCGGCGCCCTCCGCATCGCGGAAGTACTCGGCCATGGTGAGGCCGGTGAGGCCGACTCGTGCGCGTGCGCCTGGCGGCTCGTTCATCTGCCCGAACACGAGGGCGGTCTGCGGGAGGACTCCTGCATCCTGCATCTCGTGGTACATGTCGTTGCCTTCGCGCGTGCGCTCACCGACGCCTGCGAATACGGAGCGGCCCTTGTGCTGATAGGCGATGTTGCGAATCAACTCCTGCACGATGACCGTCTTCCCGGTGCCGGCGCCGCCGAACAGCCCGATCTTTGATCCCTTGGCGAACGTGCAGATCAGGTCGATGACCTTGATGCCGGTCTCGAGGATCTCTACCTTGGCCTGCTGCTCCGACACGGGCGGCGCGGGCCGGTGGATCGGCCAACGCGTTACCCCTTTTGGCGCGGGCTGGTCGTCGATCGGCGCGCCGATCACGTTGAACATGCGCCCGAGCGTCTCGACGCCGACCGGAACCGAGATCGGTCCTCCAGTCGCCCTCACCGGGTCGCCGCGACGGAAACCGTCGGTCGCGTCCATGGCAATGGTGCGCACGACGTTATCGCCGATCGCGCCTTCGACCTCGAGCACGACGACGCGGTCGTTGCCGGTCGTGACCTCGAGTGCTTCGAACAGCTCGGGCTGCTCCCCGGGCGGGAACTGGACGTCGACGACGGCGCCGATGACCTGGCTGACGTGCCCGTCCTTCGAACCCTTCTTCTCGTCTTTCTTGTGTTCTTGCGCCGGGTGCTTGGTCTTGGCCATCTGTTTTTCTCCCCTCAGCTCGAAGCCCGCATCGCTTCGGCACCGCTAACGATTTCCATCAATTCAGTGGTGATTCCCGCCTGGCGCACCTTGTTGGCGTACAGCGTCAGCGCGTCGATGAGGTCGCCGGCGGCGTTGGTCGCGTTCTGCATCGCGATCATCTTTGCCGAGTACTCGCTGGCCTTGTTCTCCAGCACAGCCTGGAAGACCTGCGTCTCCACATAACGAGGCAGCAAGCCGTCGAGCACGGATTCCGGATCCGGCTCATATATGTAGTCAGCCCGCGGGCCCTTGCTCTCGTCGCCTCGCCCAGGTATCTCAGCGGGGATGAGCACGGTGACGACCGGCTCCTGCTTCATCGTCGAGATCCATTTCGAGTAGCAAAGAAGCACGGCGTCGGTCCTGCCCTTGCTGTATTCCTCCAGCGCGACCGTGATCGCGGGCATGATCTCGGCGACAGTGGGGCGGTCCGAGACACCGCTCACCTCGGCGATGACCTCGCGCCTGTAACGCAGCAGGAAGTCGCGACCTTTGCGCCCGATGGTGACGTAGCGCTGCCCTTCGGTGTGGTGCTCGTTCATGAATCGAGTGGCGGCCCGGATGTTGTTGACGTTGATCGCGCCGCAAAGGCCCTTGTCGGTCGTCACGAGGATCATCACGGCGCGCTTGCCCTCGCGCCGGACCAGGAACGGGTGCTTGTATTCGGTGGCGCGCTCGCCCGCGGTCTGCAGCACCTCGATCATCTTCTCGGCGTAGGGCCGAGTCGCCTGCACCGCGGCTTGCGCGCGGCGGAGGCGCGTTGCAGCGACCACCTGCATCGCTTTGGTGATCTTCTGCGTGTTCTTGATCGAGTCGATCCGCCGGACGATATCCCTAAAGGCTGGCAACCGCTAAGCCTTTGGCTTTCGGGGCCGCTTGGGTTTCGGTTCGACGGCTGATGACTCGGCCGCGGGTGCAGCCGGTGAGTCGGCGAGAGCCGCGCGGATCTGGTTCAGCTGAGACGGTCTCTCCTCGCCCTCGTCTTTGGGCGACGGCCGAGCCTTTGCTGCCGGCGCGGGTGCAGCTGCCTTGGCTTCCGGGGCAGGCGCCTCAGCCTTGGCTACTACCTGCGCGGGAGCAGCTGCCTTGGCTTCTGGGGCAGGCGCCTCCGCCTTCGCTGCCGGCGCGGGTGCAGCTGCCTTGGCTTCCGGGGCAAGCGCCTCAGCCTTAGTTACTAACGGCGCGGGAGCAGCTGCCTTGGCTTCTGGGGCAGGCGCCTCAGCCTTTGGTTCCGGCTTGGCAGCCGGCGACTGCGCCTTCGGTTGTGCTTTGTCGCCTGGCTTGGCCGCGTCGGCTGCCTTGCCCTTGTCGGGAGCCGCCTTGGCGTCCTCGACTCCGAACTGGTGATTGAACGTTGAGATCGCAGCCTTCAGCCGCTCGAAGAGGGCATCGTCCAAAGCCTTTTGCTTCTCGATCTCTGCCAGCAGATCCTTCTGCTCGCTCTTGAGGAAGCGCACGAAGCCGGCCTCCCACTCGCGCACCCTCGCCACGGGCACCTTGTCCAGGAAGCCCTGCGTGCCGGCGTAGATCACGGCCACCTGCTCCGCCAGCGGCACCGGTTGGTACTTGTCCTGCTTGAGGAGCTCGGTGAGGCGCGCGCCGCGCTCCAGCTGGCTGCGCGTCTGGCTGTCGAGATCGGAAGCGAACTGGGCGAACGCGGCCAGCTCGCGGTACTGCGCGAGGTCGAGCCGCAGCTGGCCTGCCACCTGGCGCATCGCCTTGGTCTGGGCGTCACCACCCACACGCGACACGCTGATACCCACGTTCAGCGCCGGCCGCTGGCCTGCGTTGAACAGGTCGGACTGCAGATAGATCTGACCGTCGGTGATCGAGATCACGTTGGTGGGGATGAAGGCCGACACGTCATTGGCCTGCGTCTCGATCACCGGCAGGGCGGTCAGCGAGCCGCCACCGTTGGCCGGGCTCATCTTCGCGGCGCGCTCGAGCAGCCTCGAGTGCAGGTAGAACACGTCGCCCGGATACGCCTCGCGGCCCGGCGGGCGGCGCAGGTTGAGCGACAGCTCGCGGTACGCCCACGCCTGCTTGGTGAGGTCGTCGTAGCAACAAAGGGCTTCCTTGCCCTGCTCCATGAAGTACTCGCCCATCGCGCAGCCGGCGTAAGGGGCGATGAAGTTCAGCGATGCGGCATCGGAAGCCGTGGCGGCGACGATGATCGTAAAATCCATCGCGCCGTTCTCCTCGAGCGTCGCGGTCGCCCGCGCGATCGAGGCTGCGTTCTGTCCGATCGCGACGTAGACGCAGATGAGGTCTTTGCCCTTCTGGTTGATGATCGTGTCGAGAAGAACTGTGGTCTTACCCGTGAAGCGGTCGCCGATGATCAGCTCGCGCTGACCGCGCCCGATCGGGATCATCGCGTCGATCGCTTTGATGCCGGTCTGCACCGGGCTGTCCACTCGCTTGCGGGTGATGACGCCGGGGGCGATCCTCTCGATCGGCATGGTCTTGGTGGTCTTGATCGGCCCCTTGCCGTCAAGCGGCTGGCCGAGCGGGTTGACCACGCGGCCGATCAGCTCCTCTCCTACCGGCACCTCGAGCAGGCGCCCGGTCGTGCGTACCTCGTCCCCCTCGTGAAGGTGACCGTAATCGCCAAGGATGACGGCGCGCACCTGGTCTTCCTCGAGGTTCAGCGCAAGGCCATAGGTCTCGTGAGGAAACTCCAAGAGCTCGCCGGCCATCGCGTTCTGGAGGCCGTAGATCTGGGCGATGCCGTCGCTGGTGGCCACGATCCGTCCGACATCGGTGGCGACCAGGCTGGCATCGAAATCCTTCAGCCGTTCCCTGATGACCTCTGAGATCTCTTTGGTGCTGATACCCACTTGGTTCTTCCCCCTAGGATGCGTCCGCCAGGCGGCGGCGCAGCTGCTGCAATTTGGTGGCGACGCTCGCGTCGATGAGGTGGTCGCCGTACTGGAGCGTGAGGCCCCCCAGGATTTTCTTGTCGACCACCACGGTCATGCGGACCTCTTTGCCCAATCGCTCGGAGAGCTGCTTCGCCACCTTGTCACGCTCGGCGAGATCAAGCTCCACAGCCGTCGTGACGGTGGCGCGAACGCGCCCCGCGGCAGCATCGGCGAGTGTCTCGAACTCCTCGGCGATGCCGGCGACCTGCTTCACGCGATTTGACTCGATCAGTAGCCGCGCCAGGTTGGTCGCCTCCGGATCCAGAACGTGCGGCGCGTCGGAGATGAGCTCAATGCGACGGCTGACCGGAATCGTCGGGTTGGTCAGCACCGCGGCCACCGTCGGGTCGGACAGCAGGTCCCGAACCGTGGCCAGGCGGCCGCCCCACTCGTCGACCTGACCCTCCTCGGTGGCAAGCTCGAACACTGCGCGCGCGTATCTCTTAGCGGCTGCCGTCGCCACTGGCCACCTCGGCTATCGCCCGTTCGATGAGCAGCTTGTGCTTTCCCTCGTCGAGGGTCTCGCCGATGACTTTCTCGGTGGCGGCCACGACGAGGCTGGCGACCTCATTGCGCACCGACTGAATTGCCCGTTCCCGCTCGGCCTCGATCTCCTTGCGAGCGGTCTCCGCGAGGCGCTTGGCCTCCTCCTCCGCCTTCTGCTTGAGCTCCTGCCGAAGCTGCTCCCCGGACTTGGTGGCGGCCTCGATCACCGACTGAGCCGTCTTGCGCGCCTCAGCGAGCTTCGCCTCGGCCTCCTTGAGCTCGGCTGCCGCCGCTGCCCGCGACTTCTCCGCCTCGGCGAGCTGCTCCGCGATCAGGCGCTGCCGGCCTTCGGCCAGCCTGACGATCTCGGGGTAAACCCACCGCGCGAGGACCGCCATCATCACCAGGAACGTGATGAGCTCGACGATCACGGTGCCATTGATGTCGATGACACCTGCCACGCCCGCGAGAAACAGCATCGATTGATTCCCCTTTTGGAGCTACTTGACGTTGGACAGGAAGACGAAGCCGAAAGCCAGGTTGATGAAGTACATGGCCTCGACAAGGCCGACTATCGTGAAGAGCCAGGGGATCATCCTTCCCTGCGCTTCCGGTTGTCGCGCGACGCCGCTGATGAAGGCGTTGCCGGCGAGGCCGTCACCGACGGCAGCACCGATAGCGCCCAACCCGAGGGCCAGGCCGAATGCGATGAGTGCCCCTGCGAGCTCAATACCGTGGTCTGTCATGAGTTCCTCCTAATGATGTTCGTGTTCGAGACCCTCACGGGCCGCGCCGAAATAGATGACCGTCAGCAGCATGAAGATGAACGCCTGGATGAAACCGATGAAGATGACGTCGAACGCCTTCCAGATGATGAGCAGAATCGACCCGATGATGGTTCCGCCGACCGTACCCACGACTGGTAGCTGAAGGCTCGCGAAACCTGCGATCAGACCGATCATGACAGCCCCGGCGAAGATGTTGCCGAAAAGTCGCAGAGCAAGAGTGACTGGCTTCACGGCCTCTTCGAGAATGTTCAGCGGGATGAACACGATTCGGGCCGGCAGAGGCAGCTCGAAGGGCTTCGTGAAACGCTTCAGATAGCCGCCGATGCCCAGTACCCGGATGCTGTACCACTGCACCACGATGATCACGATGAGGCCCATCGCGAGGGTCTGGTTGAGGTCGGCGTTGGCGCCATGCAGGATCGGGAATATGGCCAGCGGGAAGATTTCGATCCAGTTGCCGATCAGTATGTAAAGGAAGAGGGTCATCGCCAGCGGGATGATGAAGAGGGCGTCGTCCGAGACGTTGGTCCTGACCAGGCTGCGAAGCTGGTCGTAGCCCCATTCGAATATCGCCTGGACTTTGCCGGGTCTTCCCTCCTGGAGCTTTGAGCGCACCCAGAACCCGATCGCAATGGTCAAGATGACCGCGATCAGAGACGAGATCACGCTGTCGTAGTTGATCGTGCAGAGCGTGCCGCATCCAAGATCGATGGTCGGATGCGTGCCGGGCGCAGCCTCCGCGAACATCATGCCCGCAGCCCCTGCCTCACGCCGGCGCCGACCATGACGAGCTGCGCGCCCGCGACCCCGATCATCACGGGCCACGCGGAGATCCCAAAGACCATCGCGAGGAGCAGACCGAGAATGCTCAACGTGGCCAGCCGGAGCATGCTCGCAGCCAGAAACGGCGTGGCGCGGCCGAGCAGCGTCTGGATTGCATAGCCATTCGCGGAACCAAGGAGCAGGCCGGCGGCAACGCCGATGCCGACGCCCAGCTGACCGAAAAGGGCCGCGATGGTGGTGACGACAAGGGCGAGGATCGCCGAGGCGACCACCGAGTCCCGAAGCATCCCACCCACCCTCACTTAGACAGCTCCCTCACCTTCAACCAGATGGCGATTCCGCCTAGAACCAGGCCCACGAACAATCCAATCAGAACAAACACGGGCGCCGTATGGAATGCGTTGTCGAGAAGTACGCCCCCGATCAGTGGCAGCAGGACCGCGCCCGCCAGATACAACCCGATTCCGGCCAGGTCCGACCCCGTTGGTGGATTCGAGGGGGGCGCCATGCCCGGCCGAATTCTAACCGAGCAGGGTGCGGAGGTAAGGCACGCGCACCCGCCAACCGGTCTTCTGAAGCAGGTCCGCCGCGACGGTTGAAGCAAGCGCCAGCGAAGTCGCGACGACGACGGCGAGGATGCGGCCGTGGCCGAAAAGTGTCAGGCCGACGGCGCCCAGCAGCGCGCTTGCCGCGTAGAAGACGTAACAGGTCTGGCGCGGGTCCAGCCCAAACCTCTGGAGCCGATGGTGGAGGTGGCTGAGGTCGGGCAGGGCGACCGAGGTGCCCTGCCGGCGGCGCCGGACGATCGCCCACGCCGTATCGCCGATCGGCAGCGCCAGGGCGAGGACCGGAACCACCAGCGCGAACGCGACGGCGACCCTGGCAACTCCAACGATGGAAACGAGGGCCAACGCGGCGCCCAGAAAGTGGGCTCCCGAGTCGCCCATGAAGATGCGAGCAGGATGGAAGTTGAAGATCAGAAAGCCTGCGCAGGTTCCCGCCAGGGCTGCCGCCAATTGCACGTATGCGACCTGCCTGAGGCCGGCCGCGGCCAGCAGCAGGGTGACCGCCACGATGAAGACCACCCCGGCGGCAAGACCATCGACACCGTCCAGCAGATTGACTGTGTTCTGCATGCCGAGCAGCCAGAAGAGCGTGATCGGTATGGCCAGCCATCCGAGCTGCACGAGCTGCTCGCCCGGCAGGCCGAAAGACGCGATCTTGAAGCCGAAAACGCCAATCGCGACGAGCGCGACGACCAGCTGCAGGCCGAGCTTGATCGCGGCTCGCACATGCCACCGATCGTCGGCCAGCAAGAGGACCGCTGCCAGCCCCGAGACCACGAGCACGCCCAGCGTGTCCTTGTAGTGCGGCAGAAAAAGGACCAGCGCGGCGGCAAAGCCCAGGTACATCGCCACGCCACCCAGCAGCGGCGTCGGCTTTGGGTGATCGTGCCGGCCGCCCGGCTGGGCGATCATCCCGGTACGCCGCGACAGCCAGATCATCAGCGGCACCGCGAGCGCGCAGACGACGAAGGCGACGATCAGCGGCAGCAGAGCGGGCCCCAGGCGCTCGCGCAGGTTCAGGAGGGCATCGCCGCCGAAGAAGTCGCTCATCGGCTCAGCTCAGTCGAAGGCGTACGGGAGAGGGAACCTGCGGCACAGGTCCAGGGCCCTTTCGTGCACCGAATCCAGCACCGCGCGGTCGTCGATTCTCTGGACCAAGTCCGCGATGCAATCGGCAATCTCCACCATCTCCGCTTCGCGCATGCCGCGAGTCGTCACCAAGGGAGTGCCGACGCGCACACCGCTGGGATTGAACTTCGAAGCCTCATCAAAGGGAATCGAGTTGCGGTTGAGGGTGATGCCAACCGTGTCGGCCACGTCCTGGACCTGCTTGCCAGTCCTCTTGTACGCACGGAGGTCGACCAGCATCAGGTGGTTGTCGGTGCCGCCGCTCACCAGGCGCAGGTCACGCTCCATCAACCGCTTCGCGAGCGCTTTCGCGTTCACCACAACCTGCCGCGCATAGTCCTTGAACTCTGGCTTGAGGGCCTCTCCGAAGCACACTGCCTTCGCCGCGATCGCATGCATGAGCGGGCCGCCCTGGATCCCGGGAAACACTGCCGAGTCGATCGCCTTCTGATGCTCGTTGCGGCAGAGGATGATGGCGCCCCACGCGCCCCGCAGGGTCTTCTGGGTGGTGGTGGTCACGATGGCCGCATGCGGGATGGGCGATGGGTACTGGCCGCCCGCGACGAGGCCCGCGACGTGCGCCATGTCGACGATGAAGGTCGCGCCTACCGAGTCTGCGATCTGGCGCATGCGGGCCCAATCGACGACGCGCGAGTAGGCCGAAAAGCCGCCGATCAGCATCTTGGGCCTGACCTGTTCGGCCAGCTTTTCCATGGCGTCGTAATCGATCAGCTCGGTCTCGCGGTTGACCCCGTACGAGTGGATCTCGTAAAGCTTGCCGCTGAAGTTCGCCGGGCTGCCGTGCGTGAGGTGTCCGCCGGCTGACAGGTCCATGCCCATCACCCTGTCACCCGGCTGGCACACCGCCATGTAGACCGCCATGTTCGCTTGCGAGCCTGCGTGGGGCTGGACATTCACGTACTCGGCCCCAAACAGCTCCTTCGCGCGCTCGACCGCCAGCGACTCGATCTTGTCGATGACCTCGCCGGTCCCGCCGTAATAGCGCCGCCCGGGGTAACCCTCGGCGTACTTGTTGGTCAGCAGGGTGCCGAGGGCTTCGAGGATCGCGGGGCTCGTGAGGTTCTCGGACGCGATCAGCTCGAGGGTTTCGGACTGTCGCTTGTACTCCTTGCGGATGAGGTTGGCGATGTCCGGATCAACTCGATCGAGGGCCCGAAACGACATGGTTGTTATTGGGGCAGCCATCAGCTGAATGCTAGCTCCGTCAGCCGGCGTGAGACGGGGGCGGACCCAGCAGCTCAGGTTTCGAGATCGCGCCTTCGCGCAGCACATGGGCCTCAGGGCCCGTCAGGTCGAGCACCGTCGACGCCGTCCCCCCTGGGGCCGTCCCCCCATCGAGCACCGCGGCAACGCCAGGCAGCGCGCCGGCCTCCGCTGCGGTCATCGCCGGGTCCTTGCCGTGAAGGTTTGCGCTGGTGGTCAGCAGCGGTCCGGCCGCGCGCAGCAGATCGAGAGCGACCTTGTGCTTCGGGATTCGCACGCCAAGCGTGCCGCCGCCTTTGGCGTGAAGGATGAGCGTCAGCGGCCCCGGCCACCAGCGCCTGATGATCGCCTCGGTGCGCGAGTCGATGTGCACCCAGCCCTCCAGCTGAGACTCGGCGGCGACCATGAGGATCAGGGGCAGACCAGCCGGCCGGCCCTTGATCCTGTACACGCGCTTGGTCGCGACCTCGTCATCGGCAGCGGCGCCGAGGCCGTACACAGTGTCGGTGGGAAACGCCACCACCCCGCCGCCGCGGATCAGCTGCGCGGCGCGGGTCAGCCCGGACCGCGTCGGCTTCAGGACCACGCTTCAACCACCCGCTCGTGTCCGGCCAGGTCCTGGTGCACCCGCCGTCCGGCGAAGTTGCGGTCCGCCACCTCGAGCACCGATGGCAGGATCGATGGGTCCACCTCGAGCAGCACGCGTCCCCCAGGATTGAGACGAGCGGGCGCCTCCTCCAGGAGCCGGATGACCAGTCCGGCGCCGCCTTCCTCGGCATACAGCGCGACGCTGGGTTGTGCCATCACCGCTGCGGGCAGAGGGACGCCGGCCGCCAGGTATGGAAGGTTGGCGCAAACCAGGTCGAACGTTCCCGGCAGCGGCTGCATCAGGTCGCCACACGAGAGATGGACCCGTGGCTCCAACGCGTTCTTGACCACGTTGCGGGCCGCCACCTCGAGCGCTTCGCTGCTGATGTCGCTAGCCCACACCTCGACGTCTGGCGAGTAGTGCGCGGTGGCGATAGCAATGCATCCGCTCCCTGTGCCCACATCAGCAACCCGCAGCCGCCGTCCTGCTTCGCGCGCCCGCGCCACCACCAGCTGCACCAGCAGCTCGGTGTCGGGGTTGGGCACCAGCACTGCCGGCGTCACCTCGAAGTCGAGGGCCATGAATTCCTTGTGGCCGACCACATATGCGACAGGCTCTCCATGCGCGCGGCGCGCGACCTGCGCGCGAAAGATGCTGAGCTCTGCTTCAGACAGGGCGCGGTCGAACTGCAGATAAAGGTCCAGCCGCCGCAGCCCGAGCGCCCCGGCCAGCATCACCTCTGCATCGAGCCTCGCCGAATCCGACCCGTGCTTGCCGAGATGCTCTGAGGCCAGCTTGAGAACCTCGAGGACTGTCAACTGTCAGGTCGACGAGCCGTTGAGACCTGCCGCCCGGTCTGCGTTGATCAAGGCTTCGACGAGCTCATCCAGGTCACCCGCCATCACCTGGTCGAGCCTGTGCAGGTCGAGGTTGATGCGATGGTCGGTCACGCGGTTCGCCTTGAAGTTATAGGTGCGGATCTTCTCCGACCTGTTCCCTCCCCCGATCATGCTGCGGCGCTGTGCGCCGAGTGTGGCCTGCTGCTCGGCGAGCTTCATCTCGTAAAGCCGGGCTCGCAGCACGCGCATCGCCTTTTCCTTGTTCTGCAGCTGCGACTTCTCGTCCTGAATGCTGATCATGATTCCAGTCGGCTTGTGGGTCAGCCGGATCGCCGAATATGTCGTGTTGACGCTCTGACCGCCAGGCCCCTGCGAGGTCGATGTCTTGATCTCCAGGTCCTCCGGCTTGAGCTCAACTTCGACGGGGTCCGCCTCCGGCATGACCGAGACGGTCGCCGCCGAGGTGTGGATCCGGCCCTGGGCCTCGGTCTTCGGCACGCGCTGCACCCTATGGACGCCACCCTCGTACTTCAGCTGCGAGTAGGCGCCGTGGCCGTGCACCTCGAACACGATCTTGTCGTAGCCGCCCTTCTCGCTGTGGGAGACGTCGACCACCTCGGTCTTCCAGCCCTTGTGCTCCGCCCACTTCGAGTACATGCGGAAGAGATCGGCCGCGAAAAGCGCCGCCTCTTCCCCACCTTCAGCGCCCTGGATCTCCACGACCACGTCCCTGTCGTCGTTGGGATCCTTGGGCAGCAGCAGAACCTTTAGCTGCTCGTCGAGCTCGCCGACCTCGGCGGCGGCACGCCGCTCCTCCGCGCGGAGGTACTCCTGCATTTCCAAATCTGCGCTCTGCGCGCGCCCGGCCGAGTCCTTCTCGTGCTTCAGCATCTCGCGCGCCGACTCGAGCTCGTGGCGGGCGCGCTTGTACGCCTCGTACTTGTCGACTGTCTCCCGCAGCGTGCGCTGCTCGCGCGCCAGCTTGGTCAGCTGGGCGTGGTCGCTGGCGACCTCGGGACGTGCCATCTCAGCCTCGATCTCGTGGTACCGGCGGGCAATGGCCTCTAACCGGTCGATCAAGCTGCGGCTCCGGCCGTTTCCTCCTCACCCTGCCGGGCGCTGTTGAAAGCGGTGATGGCGACCTCGAGCATGTCATCGGTGGGTTCGCGCGTGGTGAACTTCTGCGTCCCCAGCACCGGCAGCAGCAGCACCCGTACCACCGGGTTGTACCGGTGGCGCGCCATGAAACGGATCAGCTCGAAGCCGATGCCGGCGATGAGCGGGATCGCGATCACACGGCTAGCCACCAACCAGAACCAGTTGGGGTGAAAGACCGCGACCACGCTGAAGACGACAACGCTGACGACCAGCACCACCAGCAAGAAGCCGGTTCCACACCGCGGGTGCAGCAGGCTCGCCCGGCGGACCGAGGAGACCTCCAGGGGCCAGCCCGCTTCGAAAGCGTTGATCGTCTTGTGCTCCGCGCCGTGGTACTGGAACACGCGACGCACGTCGGGCAGCAGGGCGATCGCCGACAGGTAGGCGAGCACCAGGCCAACGCGGATGACGCCCTCGACCAGCACGAAGAGGAAGCTGCCGCTGCGGTGCACCGCCAGTCCCGCGAGCACGAGGGGCAGGCCGAAGAAAAGGCCCAGCCCGAAGATGGCCGCGAACGCGATGGAGCCGGTGATCTCACGCTTGCCGATGACGACATCGTTGCCGCCGGCATTCATGTTCGCGGCCCATATGAGCGTCTTCATCCCCAGGTGCAGCTGCTCGCCGATCAGGGCCAGGCCACGGAGGATCGGCAGCTTCCATATCGGGTTGACGTAAATCGCCGCCTTGAGCTCGCCTCGGTCGACGACGATCTCCTTCGTCTTGGGCAGTCTGATCGCCACCGCGTAGTGATGCTTGCCGCGCATCATCACTCCTTCGATGACGGCCTGGCCGCCATAGAAGAACTGGTCCCCTCCCCGCTTCGCCAGGGGGGTGTGTTGGGAACTGGCTTCGCCAGGCCCGGCACCCTGAGGGGGGACGTCCCCCCTTAACGGGAAGTCCGGGCGAAGCCCGGGGAGGGGCGGCGCGCTCACCGGACTGGCCGGGGAGCTCGCCTCATCCGCGATCTCTCCCGGTAGCGGCATCTAGTTGGAGCGGCTTTTTGCCGCCCGCTTGCGGAACCGCTCGACCTGACCGCCCGTGTCCACGATCCGCTGCGTGCCCGTGAAGAACGGGTGGCAGACGGAGCAGATCTCGGTCTTGAGCTCTTTGCGGGTCGAACCGGTCGTGAACGTGTTGCCGCACACGCACGTGACGAGCGCGTCTTCGTAAAAGGCGGGATGAATCTGTGCTTTCAATGTCTTATCTCCAGGTCAATGTGTGAGTTTACCGAAGGAACGGGGTGAGCATCTGCTCGGTCTGTAAGAAGAAGAAGGCTAGGTAAGCGACAAGCCCCAGCCATGCCAGACCCATCGCGATTCGCGGGCCCGCAGGACCGGAGGTTAGGTAAGCGTCCAGCGCCGGGTTGCGGAACCGCTGCCACACCATCGGGACGCCGAGGATCAGGATGATGATCACCAGCGGGCTGATAGTGCCCGTGATCCACAAAAAAGCGAGGAAGGCCACACCGGCGACCTGCACCCATTTGGACGTGGGGGCCAGGATCCAGCCGCCGTCCAGCATCCCGAACGGGATCATGTTGAAGAGATTGATCAGGAAGCCGTAGTACGCCCACGTCAGCAGGACGACCCAGTGAGTCTCCCCGTAGAAGATGAGGGCCACCGTCGCCCCGACGGTTCCGGCGATCGGGCCGGCGATCCCGATCTGGGCCTGCCGCATCGGGCTCTGCGCGTGAGAGCGCTGGAAGATGGCGGCGCCAAGGAAGGGGATGAAGATCGGTGCCGTCGCAGCCATGCCCTGGCGGCGGATCTCAATGACGTGCCCCATCTCGTGCACGAAGATCATCAACACGAGGCCGACGGCGAACCAAGGGCCGCCCAGGAAGGAGTAAGCAACGACGCTCACCAGTGCCGTGCCTGCCGTCAGCAGAAACGGGATCTTGACCAGGATCAGGAACGCGTACTTGCCGTAGGCAAGCGCAGCCACGAGCAGTGCCCCCAGGCCACCAAGCAGCCCACGGTTGCGCTTGGCCGTTGGGGCCGGCGACGAATGGTAGGGCGACTCCGGCGGGATGTCAGACGTGACCGGATACATCGGAGGAGGAGGTGGTAGAGGGTCCCCTCCCTGAGGGGGAAACGGATTCCGTTCGTCCATGGTCTCTACTTGTGATACCCCCGAAATGGGGCCGCTAATCCCGGTACGTGAAGTAAGCGAGCTCACGGCCGGCCGGGCTGGTGACGATCACCGCCACCGTGCAGACCGCGGCGGCGCAGGGCTGGGGAAGCACCTCGAAAGAGCCAGAGCCGCTGGGCGCCCGGGTGAGGGTGGCGCCGGTGATCTGGCCGACGCTCAGGGGGGCGGCGTATCCCCGGGCCCTCGTAATTCCCAAGCACACGCCCTGGCCCGGCAGCAGGCGCACAGCGGCCCCCGGCACCCTGAGCGCGAACGTCCTCACGATCAGGTCCACGCGGCCGTTGTCGCTCTCGGTGACGAGAAGGTTCTGGGCGCCGTCGAAGTCGAGCCCCTGGGGATTGCGAAGCCCTGCGGCGACGTTCCCACCGGTCGTCACGTCCCTGAGGATGCCCAGGCCAGGCAGGGTGACGAGCACGTGGCCCCGGGCGTCGCGCGCCACGTCGTCCACCCCGGGAAGGTTGCCGGCCACAAGCGTGAAGCCGCCCGCGTTTTTCAGCGCGTAGACGGCGCTCGCGTTCTCGTCGGCAATCAGGTAGGGGCCGGGTTGCCCTGCCGGGTTGGCCCACACCCCTGCCGGCCTGCTGAATCCGGTCTGCCGCGCCGTGACGTGGCCAGAAGGGTCGACGAACAAGACCGTCCCGTGCGGGCTGTCGGGGACGATGAGCTGGGTCCCGTTGCTCGCGATCCCGTCGAGGTTCAACCCATTTGGATCGGGCTGCAGCTGGATGACCGTGCGAACGCCGCTGCCGGTCAGGGCGACCACTCGGTTGTGGAGCTGGTCCGCGACGTAAATCGTGGAGCCGATCTGGGCGATGCCTTCAGCCTCGCCGATCACCTGCGGGAGTCGTTTGAGCCGGCTCGGCCCACCCACGATCGCGAGGCGGCCGTCGCCGTGCTCCCCGACCATGACCGTGCCGTCGGCGGCAAGATAAAGCAGGTCGTCCGGGCCGCTCAAGCCAGAGGCGAGGACGATCACGGGGTAGGCGGAGGTGACGCCCGAGGCGCGGCGTGCCGGGGCCGCATTGACGCATGGCGGTGGTGGGGTGGCCCGGGGCGAGGGCGAAGGGCTTGGCGACGCCGATGCTGCTGGCGAAGGCCGGGAAGCTGTGCTACCGCCGCATGCTGCCAGCGCACACGCTGTCGCGAGCGCGACAGCTACCAGGTTTGGCCTGAACCTCAGCAGGAATCCCCGAGGGTGTGATGGCGCGTGGTCAGCCGGCGGATGGTGGCGCGCCTGCTGGACATGAGAAGCGAGGCGGTCTCGGCATATCCGCTGCCGAACATGACGCCGGGCAGCAATGGGCCCCCAGTGATTCCGGTGAGCACCACTGACAGGTCGGTCCCCGGCACCAGGTCCGCGGCGCTATAAACGTGTCCGGCCGCGTCGCCGATCAGGAGCCTCTCCTCTTCATTGCGCGGCCACAACCGTGCCTGGAGCTCGCCGCCCAGACAGCGGATCGCGCACGCCGCGATGAGGGTCGCATCCACGCCTCCGATGCCGATCGCGGCATCGATACCACTACCTGGGACTGCCGCCATCACGGCGCCGGCGATATCACCCTCTTCGAGGGTCAGGATTCGTGCGCCTGCCGCGGACACCTCGGCCATCAGGTCCTGGTGGCGGGGTCGGTCGAGGATGGCCACGGTGAGATCCTGGACCCGAGCGTCCCTCGCGAAGGCTATGCGCCGCAGGTTGTCGGCGATGGTGTCGTCGAGATCGATGCCTCCGCGCGCAGCTGGGCCGGCCACTATCTTCTCGACGTACCTGATCGAGGGCAGCTGGGCGAAACCACCCGGCTCCACCGCCGCGACTATCGACACTGCGTTGGTCGAGCCTCTTGCGACCTGGCTGGCGCCCTCGATTGGGAACAGACCAAAGTCGACACGAGCATCGCCTCCGGACAGCAATGTGCCGTGCGACAAGTAGGGGTCGCCGCGCGGACCGAGCACCACGGTGCCCGATGGGCCACTCTCTTCGAGCACGCGGCGCATCGCCTCGGCGGCCACCTCGATGACACGTTCGGGGTCGCCCTTGCCGAGCAGCCTGGCACAGGCCAGGGCGGCGGCCTCGGTGGCGTGCACCAGCTCAAAGGCAAGCTCGTGACGCGCTTCGAACGAGGGGATCCCCCTCTTGGGTTGCTCCACGGGAACTCTCTTCTAGTGTCCTGCTCCGGAGGATCGGCCGAAAGTCGCCGGATCGGCGCCCGAGGTCAAGGCGACGGCGAGCAACGGAGCGCGCATGTCGATAGACCTGTAAGCGAGTAGCGGAGCCGGCAACGCCGAGATCGGGCGCCTAGCCGGATGAACCCGCAGGGTGCCTCGGGCACCGCGAAGCGCTGCCCCTGGCATTTCGGTTGAGCCTCCGGAGCTGGACACTTAGATTCCTTCCGTGTCTTCTACGAGCTCCGCGGGACGGAGCTCCATCTGGTCGATGCCGCTCTGCAGGAAGGCCGCGCGAACGAAATCGCGGAAGAGCGGGTGCGCCCGGTTGGGGCGAGAACGGAACTCGGGGTGGAACTGGCTGGCGACGAACCACGGGTGGCCGGCGAGCTCGACTATCTCGACGAGCCTGCCGTTGGGCGACACGCCGCTGAAAATCATGCCCGCTTCGCCGAGTGACTCGCGGTACTCGTTGTTGAACTCGAAACGGTGACGGTGTCGCTCGTAGACGACCTCCTCGCCATAAGCCTTGTAAGCGAGTGAGCCGGGGAGCAGCTTGCATGGATAGAGACCGAGGCGCATCGACGCGCCCATCTGGTCGATGTTCCTCTGCTCGGGCATCAGGTCGATCACGGGGGTCGAGGTGAACGCCGCGAACTCCGTGGAGTTGGCGTCGGGGGCGTCAAGTGCTTCACGCGCGAAATCGATCACCGCGCACTGAAGGCCGAGACACAACCCGAGGTAAGGGATCTGGTTGTGGCGCGCATAGCGCGATGCCTGCACCTTGCCTTCGATGCCGCGATAACCGAAACCTCCGGGCACCACGATTCCGGCCACACCCTTCAGCGGCGACGTATCACCTGCGTCGAGCTTCTCCGACGAGACCCAGCGGATGTCGATGTCGAGCCCGTGATGAATGCCTGCGTGGCGTAAGGACTCGATGACGCTCAGGTAGGCATCCGGAAGAGCGACGTACTTGCCGACGACCGCCACCGGCACCGACGCGCGCGGATGCTTGATGCGCTCGACCAGCTGGATCCATTGACCGTTGTCGGGCGAGTGTGTCGCGTCATCCAGCTCGAAGTGCTTGGCCATGACGCGGCCGAAGCCGGCGTCCTCGAGCATCAGCGGGACTTCGTAGATCGAATCGACGTCGGGCACGGAGACGACGGCGTCACGTGGCACGTCGGTGAAGAGAGCGATCTTCTCCTTCAGGTCGGCGTCGATCGCCCGTTCCGACCGGCAGATGATCGCGTCCGGCTGGATACCGATCGCACGCAGCGCCTGCACCGAGTGCTGCGTGGGTTTCGTCTTCATCTCCTGGCCGTGGACCACAGGCACGAGTGAGCAGTGGACGTAGAAGACGTTCTGCCGCCCGAGGTCGTTCTTCATCTGGCGGATTGCCTCGAGGAACGGGAGGCTCTCGATGTCGCCGACGGTCCCACCCACTTCGACCACTACCACGTCCACCTGCGGGTCGCGTGAGGCGCGGAGGATTTTTTCCTTGATCACGTTGGTGACGTGAGGGATCACCTGCACAGTGGCGCCAAGGTAGTCGCCGCGGCGCTCGCGAGCGATGACCTCCTGGTAGATCTTGCCGGTTGTCACGTTGGAGGCGACGGTCAGGTTCTCATCGACGAAGCGCTCGTAATGGCCGAGGTCGAGGTCGGTCTCCGCCCCGTCGTCGGTGACGAACACCTCGCCATGCTGGTAAGGGCTCATGGTGCCGGGGTCCACGTTCAGATATGGGTCGAGCTTCTGGAGGGAGACGCTGAGGTGGCGGGCCTTCAGGATGTTCCCGATGGACGCCGCAGTGATGCCCTTTCCAAGAGAGGAGACGACACCCCCGGTCACGAAAACGTACTTCGACATAGAGACCTCCAGGGCGGTTTTAACAATGGTACCAGGGCCGGCCGAAAGGCCGGCCCGTTAACTCTCCGCGGAAGCGGGGAGGTTAACCGGCCCTGGGCTCCAGCACCACTACTTTGGTCTCGTACTCGCCGGACGAGGCCTGGACGGACAGCTTGGGCAGAGGTTCGCCGGCAACCACGGCCATCTCCTTGAGGAAGCGGTCGACCGAGTCGAGCTCCAGCTTCAGCCCGGGGATCGCGTAGTGCATGGGCACGACGAATCGCGGCTCCAGCTGCCTCACGACCTCCGCCGCCTGAGCGGCGTCGATTGCCGTGCGGCCGCCGACCGGGACCAGCAGGACGTCAACCGATGAGACGGTCTCCGCATCGGTGTCGTCGAGGCGGTGTCCAAGGTCGCCCAGATGGCAGACGCGGACATCGTCGATCTCGATCAGGTACACGGTGTTGCGTCCCCGCGTCGCGCCCTTCTCCGAATCGTGGTACGTCGGAAAACCGATGACGCTCACCCCGGCCACCTCATACTCGCCCGGGCCGCGAATCTCGTAACCGTCACGCACCGCCTGCGTGTAGTTGTGGTTGTCGTGCTCGTGACTGACAGTGACCAGGTCAGCGTCGAGCTTTTGCAGCTTGAGACCGATGGTGGGGGGAAATGGGTCGGTGACGACCGCCGCGCTGCGGCCTCGCAACCGGAAGCAACCATGTCCTAGCCAGGTGACGTCCAAATGCCTCTCCTTATCACTTACGCGCGGTTACATGCGCTCGGGAGCGCTGACGCCCATCAGGTCGAGCGCCGTTTTCAGAGTGTGACGTGCGGCCCGACACAACTCCAAGCGGGCCCGAGTCAGATTTACATCCTCCACCACCACCCGATGCTCACTGCTCTCGTTGCCGGCGTGGTAGAAGCGGTGCACCGCGGTCGCGAGGTCCTGCACGTAGTACGGAACGCGATGCGGCTCGAGGAGCTTGGCCGCGTCCTGGGCAATCTCGGGCCAGAATGCGAGCTGGCGCGCCACCTCGAGCTCCCAGGGCTGCACCAGCAGCGACAAGTCGGCCTTCTCGGGAAGCTGCGGGTGCCGCTCGGTGGCCGTAGCCTCGACGTTGACCAGGCGCGCGTGGGCGTACTGGGCGTAGTACACAGGGTTTTCATTGCCTTGCGTGACCGCCAGCTCGAGGTCGAACTCGATCGTAGTGTCCGGCGAGCGGAGCAGATAGAAGTAGCGCACCGCGTCGGATCCGACACGGTCGATCAGCTCGTCCAACGTGACGAAACGGCCGGCGCGCTTCGACATCTTTCCTGCGCTGCCGGCGGCGCCCTCTTTGAGGTTGACCATCTGGTGAAGGATCACGACCAACTTTTCGGGGGCGTAACCCAGCGCGGCAACCGCCGACTTCATGCGTGGCACGTATCCGTGATGGTCAGCGCCCCACACCTCGATCACGCGGTTGAACTTGCGCACCTCGAAGCGGCTCAGCAGGTAGCCCAGGTCTGAGGCGAAATACGTGGGCTGCCCGTTGGACCGAATGACCACGCGGTCCTCGTCCTCCGACAACACCTGCTCGCCGAGGCCGTCCTCCTCCTCCAGCGCAGGGCCAAACCAGGTGGCCCCGTCCCGCTCCTTGAGGTAGCCCGATTCGCGCAATCGCTCGATCGCGGCCGGCGCCAGGCCGTCCTCCCATACCTTTGATTCCCAGAACCACTCGTCGTAATGGATGTTCAGTCGAGCGACAGTCGCACTGATCATCTCGATGACCCTCTGGATCGCATATACCCGCAGCTTTGGCTCGGCCTGTTCCTCGGGTAGGTTCTGTATGCCCGGAAGGTCGCGGCGGGCCGCTTCGGCGATCTCGGTCACGTACTCACCTATGTAGCCACCTTCGGGAGGCTCCAGGCCGTGCAGCCGCGCATACACCGACGCGCCAAAGCGCTTGGTCTGGGTGTTGTCGGAGTTCACGTAGTACTCGCGGTGCACGTTGTGGCCTGTGAACTCGAGCAGCCTGCAGATGGAGTCGCCAAGGATCGTGCCGCGGCCGTGGCCGATGTGCAAAGGCCCTGTCGGGTTGATGCTCGCGAACTCGACCTGCAGGCGCTCGCCTCCCCCTATCGAAGACGCGCCGTAGCCGGGTCCCTTGGTGCTCACCGCCCCGACCAGCCGCTGCAGCCACTCGGGCGTGAGCCGGAAGTTCACATACCCGCCGACCGCCTGCACGGTCGCGGCGCCTTGCGGTATCGAGATGGTCTCGGCGAGCCTGGCAGCGATCGCCGGCGGCGCTTGCTTGAGCACCTTCGCGAGCTTGAGCCCAGCCGGGCTTGCATAGTCGCCGCGGTCAGGGCCCTTGGCGCGACCCAGCTCCAGGTCGGGCAGCTCTCCATCGACCCCGAGGGCGCGGACGGCTGAGGTCAAAGCCTCGGTGATCACGTCCCGAATGGCCTGCCCAGGGATGGTGCTCACGCGCAGACCGGGTGCAAGCCCGCCAGTGTGAGCTGGACCTGGGTCGAGGTGCCCGCTCGGGAGTAGGTGACAGCGACACGTTGGTCGGGGCGGAAGCGAGAGCGCAGCAAGAGGCTAAGGGGATTCGCGGGATCGAGCTTGACGTCGTCGAGCTGCGTGATGACGTCGCCGGGCTGCAGACCGGCAAGAGCGGCGGGCCCTCCCTTGTCGACGGATATCAGCTGGCTGCCCTCGGGCAGACCGGCGAGGGCGGCGGCTTGCTGGCTCAAGTCGGTGCTCGTTGCGCCAAGCGAAGAGACCACGACCTGGCCGGTCGACAGGATCTGCTGCACGTCATCACTTATGTCGGCGACATTGAGGCCGAAACCGTTGGGCGCATTCGAGCCCTGGGACTGCATGGCGACGCCGACGACCTGGCCCCCAACGTTGAGCAGCGGCCCGCCCGCCGTGGTGGCGCCCATCGCGGCGCTCGTCTGAATGGTGTCGCTGATTTCCACGCTGCGCTGCGTCACCGGGTCGGTCACCGTCGTTGGGCGGTGAAGCGAGCTGACATAGGCAGGCGTTACAGCACTGCCGTCAAATGGGCCGCCAACTGCGACGACAACCTGGCCTGGCACTAATGCGGTCGGGTCAGCTGTCACCAGCGTCGGCAGCCCGTTGACCTGGTCGATCTTAAGAACAGCCACGCCGGTCTGGCAGTCGTAATCGACGAGACGTGCAACGTGCAGATTCGAGTCGCCGGTAAGCAGGACGGTCATCTTGGTCGCACCCGCGATCACGCTTACCGCGGTCACGATGAACCCGTCCGACGAGACCAGGTATCCGGACCCGCGCCCGCTGCTCGGCTGGTCCTGCGTCACGACACTCACAACTGCCGGCTTGGCCTTCGCCGCGACCTGGATGACCGCCGACTCCTCGGATATCGTGACGCCCGATCTGAGGTTGACCTGTTGCGGATTGGTCCGCTCCTGGAGCCGCAGGATCCCCAGCGTGACACCCGCCGCCACCAGCGCGGTCACCAGCACGCCTGCGACCACCACGAGGAATGGTCGCCATGGGCTGCGCCGGGGCCGAGTGTCCGGGCGCGGTTCGCCCCGAGGTTGGATCACCGCCCCAAGTTTAGGGAGCGGTGGTTACTTGTCGTTTGGCTCGGTCGGGTACCAGGTGAGGACGAGCTGCCGGTTCGGCTCAAAGCCGGCGGACCGGTACAACCTGACCGCCGCCTCGTTGTCCGTCCTCGTCCAGACGTAGCCAAGCGTCACGCGCCTCTCCTTAAAGAGGCGCACGGCCTGCGCCATCAACATCTCGCCAATCCCATGGCCGCGGTGTTCGGAGGCGACATACACCTCAGCCACCTCCCCTTCGAGGCCGGTCCCGGGGTCGAATAGGACGATCCAGCAGAAACCGATGATCTTGGCGGCCTCGTCGCGGACTGCGTAGATAACGTTTTCGCCGGCGAAGCTGGACGGCACTGTGCTCAGGTGATCTTCCACCTCGCCCCGGGTTAGCTGGGGATGGTCGGAGTAGTGGGTCTGCTCGCCCAGGTGCAGGTCGACAAGGAGCGGGCGCACGTGTGCGTAATCGCCCGCCGCCAGCCGCTCGACACCCAACGTCTTCATCGCGTCCGATGGTAGCCGGAAAGCCGTGCCTTCGACCCGGCTTATGAGAGGGAACCCCCAGGTGGTTCCCCTCATCGGCGAGCGCTTCGCGCGCGCCTGCTCTCCCTCCGGTATAAGGATGGGCCTTGTTTTAGACGGGCTGCTCCTCGCCGCGCTCGCGGTCATTGAGAGACAAAGTCATGGCCGGGGGGACCCTGGCCAACCCTGCGGCGCCAGTGGCCCTAAAGGTCAAGATCGAGTTGGCTTCGCGGAGCTGGCGCGAGCTAGGAATCGGTCCGCAAAGACACTGACCTGGACCGACTTCGCGAAGGGCCCGAGCTGCGCGCGATCTTGGAGTGACCGCCCGCCTCGGTACCGGGCATGATTAGCGCGCGACATGAGCGACCAGGGGCCGGTCTCTAAGGGCGGCAAAGTCTATCTGGACACGCCGTATGTTCTGGTTCGTTGGGATGCCGATGGTCCGTGGATTTACGTCAAGTGGAAGGCCTGGGCTAACAGCACTGAGTACAGGGCGGCGCAGGAAGTGATCATCCTCGCCTTCCGCGAGAATCACGCCTCTCGAAACCTGATCGACTCGACAGATCGGAGAGTCGTATCCGATGACGACCAGAAGTGGCTGGTCGAAAACTGGATGCCTCGCGCGGCGGCTGCAGGGCGTCGCTGGACGGCGATTGTTATGCCCAAGAGCGCGCTTGGACGGACGATTGCCGAGAACATCGACAACCACGGACGGTCGAAACGCAACGTGATCGAGCATTTCGAAACCGTCGAGGCCGCGTCCGCCTGGCTGTCAACCGTAAATTAAGCTTTCGGGACACGCTCCCGCGAGTCGGGTCCACGCCGACGTAGCTCAGCTGGCAGAGCAGCCGCCTCGTAAGTGGCAGGTCGTGAGTTCGAATCTCACCGTCGGCTCCATCAAAATGCCAGGGTGGCCTTTTTGACGAACCCGCCGATCTCATTGGAAGTTGTGAGGCGACGCTTGACACCCTCGGCCTCCTGGTCGGCGACATGAGCGAGGAGATACAGGACCGCAGTGACGCCTGGACCATCGCGCAGGTCCTCAACCACCTTCTCGACACCGAGCAGCGCTACTACTCGCGGATCCGCCGGATGCGCAAAGAGCTCAAGCCGAGGATGCGCATGATGCCCGACCCCGACTACACCAGGCTGAGCGCGCTGCGCGCCTGGTCGCAGTTCTACGAGCTGCGCCAGCGCCATGTGAGGCTGCTGCGCTCGCTGAAGCCCGGCGAGTGGGAGCGAGAGGGAACCCTCACCCCGATTGGAGAGATCACCATCGCCTCCCTGGTGCGGCACATGGCCGCCCACGACTCAATGCATGCGGCCCAGATCGCTCGACGTTTGAGTGGCCGGCCGGAGTGAGTGTCCCGCTAATAACGTGAGCAGCAGCAGGGCCTCGGCGATGAGGATGGGCAGCGCAAGAACGACGATCACGAACTGCAAAAGAATGTAGCCCACGACAAGCAGCGCGACCTGCCACGCATTGGCCCGGGCGCGCACGACAAGCCAACCCGCGACCACCAGCATCACAAAATCCTGGAAGCCAAGGTACGGCGTCGCCAGCAGCGACCCCACGATGCCGGCGGCGATCGGAATCTCAGGACCTTCTCGCCGGTGGCGCCATGCCGCGAACACCGCGATGGCGACGACCAGCACCTGAGTCACGTTCAACAGCGGCCCCAGCCCGATCGGTCCGGAGATCGAGTAACGCCGCGTGCTGTCCCAGGCCGGCGTCTGGGTTTGCGCCAGCACGTCGCGGTAGCGCGCCACGCCATCAGGGCCCAGCAGCGCAAGCGCGATCAAACCAATTACCAATGAGGCCGCCAACCAGGCGCCGAACGTCCGCGCGTGACCGGAGACAAGCAGGCACAGAGGAATCAGGAACGCCATCTGGGGCTTGAGGACGATGAGGCTGAGCGCGAGGCCCGCCCAGACGGGATGATCCCGTCGCATCAGCCACCACGCAGTCGCCACGGCGGCCGCCACCAGCGCTCCTGGCTGGCCGACCATGACCCCGAACGCGACTGGAAAGACGCCAATCAGCAACGCCAGGTGGGCAAACTTCGTCAGCCCGCCACCTGGAGCGAGCAGGTACCAGGTCCAGACCAGGGCGACGAGCAGGAGGACGGTCCAGACAATCAGAGCGATTGAGAACGGCAACAGGACGAGCGGCGTAGCGAGCCATGCCAGCGGTGGCGGCGAGATGAAAGGTTGAGGGTTGAAGCCGGCGCCGAGGCTTTCGATCACCGATCGCTGAGCTTCGAGGTCGTAGAGGTGGCTGTAGCCATTTCTGATCCCGACGAGCGCTGCGCCATAAGCGAGCCGGAAGTCGTTTCGCACGGCGTACTGGGAGATGTACGTGCCGGCCGCCGCCCAGAGGTCCCAGGCGATGAGGATCAGGCCGACAAGAAGCCCAACCGCCGGCCAAAGCCGACGCCGCGCGCGAAAGTAATCGACCACCGAGCACAAAAGTAGCCCCACCCGCGCGCCTTCGGTGCGCGACCTCCCATAAATGGGGAGGGCTCCGACCTAAGCCGGAGCCCTCTGGTGTGATTTCAGACTGCTGGGTTAGTTGACTTCCCTGTAGTCGGCGTCGACGACGTCCTCGTCTTTCTTTGGCTCGCCATCGGCGGAGCCGGAGCCATCGGACCCACTCGGGCCACTGCCCGACTTGGCGCCCGCCTGCGCGTAGATGTGCTCGCCGATTTTCTGGAGCGACTCGTTGAACTCGTCCATCTCCCGGCGCAGCGCTGCGGTGTCGTTGCCTTTCGCCACCGTCTTCAAAGACTCGAGCTTTGTGGTGACCTCGGCCTTAACGTCGGCCGGGATTTTCTCCTCGTTGTCCTTGATGACCTTCTCGGCCTGGTGGATCATGTGGTCCGCCTGGTTGCGCAGCTCGACTTCCTCGCGCTTCGCGCGGTCCTCGCCTGCGTGCAGCTCGGCTTCCTTGACCATCCTCTCGACCTCTTCTTTTCCGAGAGTCGAGGATGCGGTGATCGTCACCGACTGCTCGCGACCGGTGCCCTTGTCCTGCGCCTTCACGTTGAGAATGCCGTTGGCATCGAGGTCGAACGTGACCTCGACCTGAGGCATGCCCCGCGGCGCGGGTGGAATGCCATCGAGGTGGAAGCGACCCAGCGTGCGGTTGTCGCGCGCCATCTCCCGCTCGCCCTGCAGCACGTGGACCTCAACCGAGGTCTGGTTGTCGGCTGCGGTCGAGAAGACCTGCGACCGTGAGGTCGGGATGGTCGTATTGCGCTCGATGAGCTTGGTCATCACGCCGCCAAGGGTCTCGACGCCCAGGGACAACGGGGTCACATCCAAAAGCAGGATGTCCTTGACCTCGCCCTTCAGGACGCCGGCCTGGATGGCGGCACCGATGGCGACCACCTCGTCAGGGTTGACGCCCTTGTGAGGCTCCTTCCCGCCGAGCAGGTCCTTCACCAGCTTCTGGATGACCGGCATTCGGGTGGACCCACCAACCAGCACGACCTCGTCGATCTGCTGCGGGGTGAGGTTGGCGTCCTTGAGCGCGGCCAGGAACGGTCCACGGCATCGCTCGGTCAGGTCCGAGGTGAGCGACTCGAACTTCGCCCGTGTGAGCGTCATCTCGAGGTGCTTCGGCCCCGTCTGGTCGGCAGTGATGAACGGCAGGTTGACCGAGGTCTCGAGACGGCTCGAAAGCTCGATCTTGGCCCGCTCCGCCGCCTCGGTGAGGCGCTGCAGAGCCTGGCGGTCGGCCTTGAGGTCGATGCCGTTCGACTTCTTGAACTCCTCGGCGAGCCACTCCACGACCCTTCGGTCGTAGTCGTCGCCACCAAGGTGGGTATCGCCATTGGTCGACTTGACCTCGAAGACGCCGTCGCCGACGTCTAGGACTGACACGTCAAAGGTGCCGCCTCCAAGGTCGAAGACCAGGATCGTCTCGTTGGCCTTCTTGTCGAGTCCGTAGGCAAGCGATGCCGCGGTGGGCTCATTGATGATGCGCACCACGTTCAGGCCCGCGATCTGGCCGGCGTTCTTGGTCGCCTGGCGCTGCGAGTCATTGAAGTAGGCCGGGACGGTGATGACCGCGTCGGTCACCTTCTCGCCCAGGTAAGCCTCGGCGTCCGTCTTCAGCTTCTGGAGGATCATCGCGGAGATTTCCTCCGGGGTGAACTCCTTGTCGGCGTTCGGGATCTTGACGACCACGCGGTCGTCCTTGCCGGACTTGACGTCGTAGGGCACGATCTTCCTCTCGGAGTCGACTTCGCTGAACTTGCGGCCCATGAACCGCTTGATGGACGAGATCGTGTTCTCCGGGTTGACGGCCGCCTGCCGCCGGGCCAGCTGCCCTACGAGTCGCTCACCCGACTTGGTGAATGCGACCACCGAGGGCGTGGTTCGAGAGCCCTCCGAGTTCGGGATGACGACAGGTTCGCCGCCCTCCATGACGGCGATGACTGAGTTGGTCGTCCCCAGATCAATTCCTACGGTTTTTGGCATGTATCAGTTAGTCCTCCAGGCCGCGGTTGTGACGCGCCTTTGAATATTTACTTTGATTCTCTTCCCCGTCGCAAGCGCATCAAAACGCCTTGGGGCACCTGAATTCGATGCTCGTCCGGCAGCCCCCCTACTCTTAGTCTTGAACCAATGGCCATCTTCGAGCTCGATCCTGTCGATGACATCGCAGTGGCCGCGGTCGGCGAACCCGGCCAGCGGCGCTTCTTCCTGCTGGCCAAGGGCAGAGGCCGGACCCTGACGCTGACCTGCGAGAAGGCGCAGATCCAGGCCCTGATTGTTCGCGTTCACCAGATGATGGAGGCACAGGGGATCGAGCCGGCTGAGCGGGCGGGCCGCGCGGCCGCGCTCTCGCCGGGGGAGCCCGAATGGCAGGTCGGCGAGATGGGACTTGGCTACCACGAAGACCGAAAGATGTTCGTGCTGGTGGCGAGCCAGTCGGCCGCGAGCGAGGAGCTGCAGACGGAGGATGCGCCCAGCGTTCGCTTCTGGCTGAGCCATAAGCAGGTGGTCGCGTTTTCCAAGCAGGCCGAGAACGTGCTGACCGCCGGGCGCCCTCTATGCCCCCGCTGCGGGCTGCCGATGGATCCAGCCGGCCATCCTTGCCCGGTTCTCAACGGTGCCAGGCCGATCTTCTAGTGGCGGGCGGTCCACCGGCTCCCCTCCCCCGCCAGAGGCGGGGGGGCCGCAGTGGAACGCGGCGGAGCACCTCCTGGTCGAGCTGCCGGAGCTGGAGCTGCTCGGCATCCTTCAAGGTGCGTCGAACTACACCTTCCTGGCGCAGCTGGGCCCGCACGAGCCCGCCGGCCTCCTGGCCGTGTATAAGCCGGCACGAGGCGAGTCGCCTCTTTGGGATTTCGAAGCAGGGACCCTCTATCAGAGGGAGGTGGCCGCATACCGGCTGAGCAAGGTGCTGGGTTGGCCGCGAATCCCTCCGACGGTGGTGCGAGACCAGGCGCCCCATGGAGTTGGCGCCATGCAGCTTTACGTGGAGGCGGACCGGCGGCACTTTCTTTCGGAGCAGGCGCACCAGCGCGACGCCTGGCGCCGCATCGCTCTGTTCGATGTGATCATCAACAACGCGGACAGAAAGTCCGGCCACTGCCTGTTCGATGCCCAGGACAGGATCTGGGTGATCGACCACGGCTTGACCTTCCACTCCGACCCCAAGCTCAGGACGGTGATCTGGGACTTTTCGGGCGAGCCTCTCCCAGCCGAGCTCTGCGCCGACCTGGAGCGAGCGCTGATAGACGTCGAGAAGGGAGCCCTCGCCGATGAGCTGGCCGAGCTGCTTCGCCCGGGCGAGGTGCGCGTGCTCAAGCGCCGCCTGCGCGGGGTCCTCGACCCGACCTGGCGGTTCCCTGAGCCGACCTCTGCCTGGTCGGTGCCCTGGCCACCGGTCTGAGCCGCTTTGGTACCCTCCGAGGCTGCGGATGAAGTTCTGGTCACGCGCCGTCACGGCTGCAGCGGTATTTGGTTTCGCGCTGTCCGCGATGGCTGCGTATGCCGCACCGACCCCAGCCGTGCCGTCTGCGCCAAGGAATCTGAAGGCGACCGCGGGTGACTCCCAGGTCTCTCTGACCTGGAGCGCCCCCAGCTCCGGGGCACCCATCACCCAGTACAGAGTTATCACTTCACCCGGGGCCACCAGAACCGGCACCACGAGCACCAATCTCGTGGTCACGGGGCTGACCAACGGGACCACTTACTCATTCGCTGTCCAGGCGGCCAATGCCTCGGGCTATGGAGTGGCCGCCCGGACGACCGCCACGCCAAAAGTGATACCGCCGACGGCTCCCACCAACCTGGCTGCGACCTCCGGGCCGGATGCAGGCAACATGACGCTGTCGTGGACGCCCCCAACCTCCAATGGCTCGGCGCCCACCATCGACCACTACACGGTCACGGTCAGCCCTGGCGGCACCAGCGACCAGCTCGACGGCCAGACCACCACGTTCGTCGCGTTGAACATCGCCACTAACGTCACCTACACGTTCAAGGTCACCGCCACCAACTCAAAGGGCGCGACCGGGCCTGCGGCGACGGTTTACGCCCCGCTCCCGATCGGCGCCAACATCGGCATGCAGCCGACGGCCGGCGGACCCAGCACCAGCATCACGGTGACCGGCCAGGCGTTCTTGAACAACGAGAGCATCACGCTCTACTGGGATGTCACGAGCCACGTAGCAACCTCCGTCGTGACTGACGGCACCGGCGCTTTCACCAAGGTGATCAAGCCTTACGCCGGCGACAAACCGAAGGTGCACAAGCTCTGCGCTAACGTGCAGCCGCACCCGTGCGCGACCTTCTCCCTTCAGGGACTACCGACGCCGACGCCGGGCGTCACCCCCTCGCCCGTAGACACGTCGACGCCGACCCCTACGGCCACAGAAAACCCGCAGGCATCAGGCGTGCGCGCAGGTGGGGGCGGCCTCAGCGGGCTCGACATCATCACCCGGCCGCCCTTCGTCTTCCTACCGATCATCGCGATCATCGGGCTGCTCGGAGTTCTCGCCTACTGGTTCTTGAGCCGGCGCCGCTCGACGCCACCGAGCTCGGCGGCAACAGTGGTTCACCGCGCGACCCGACCCGACTACATGGCCCCATTCCCAACCGCCGGTTCGGCTCCGGTACCGCCCCGAAACCCTGCTCAGCCTTCGGCTTGGGACGCGCCAGTCCAGCCTCTACCGCCGGCTCAGCCTTACGTGCCGCCGGGCCAGTCTCCTACGTGGGACGCACCGGCCCAGCCTGTGCCGCCGGTTCAGCCTCCGACGTGGGACGCGCCCGCCCAGCCAGTGCCGCCTGCCCAGCCCTATGTGCCGCCTCCCGCGGCACCGCCCCCGACACCACCGGCAGCGCCATCGCCTCCTCCGACGCCCCCGCGGTCAGTCGAATGGCCGGCCCCCCCAGCTCCGCCGGCTGTACCGGACGAGCCGCCCGACCTACCTCAACCGTCGGACTAGCGGGCCCCAGCGAACCAGGGCCCGCTCGTTGATCGGCGGCTAGGGAATGCCGTTAGTCGGCATCGGTTTGGACGCGCAGGTGCTGCAAGCGGTGACCGTGGCATTCGTAGGATCTGAGGTGGCTGTATAGATCGAGCCCATGAATTGGGCTGCGCCATTTTGAATCGTCGCCATCTGCACGCCCAGGTAGCCAAGGTGGCTGGTCGATGAGTAGCCCAGCGGAACAATGCCAGGCCCCTGGTCCAGCTGCCCGCTCTGAAGTGTGTTGATGACGCCTTGACGAGTCGGGTTTTGGCCGGCCTTCTTCATCAGCTGGACGAACGAGTAGCCAACCGCCATGCCGTAGACCACGTTGCCGTCAAATGGAAGGGAGCTGATGTACTGGTCGTGGATCTGCTTGAACAGCGTGATCCACGGGCTGCTGGTGTCACCGGTGGCTGGGAGATAGCCGGAGGTGACGATGCCGTTGAGAAGGCTCGCCCCTGCCGCGCCTTTAGAGAACGTGGAGACGAGGCCTGCAAGGGTGGTCGGGTCGGCGCCGACGCTGCTGACCACCCACTTCGGGTTGAAATGAAGCTGGGCAGCCGTCAGCAGGGTGAGGGCTGTGAATGCCGGGATGGTGTACAACACCACGACCTGCGCCCCAGCTGCCTGCAGGTGTGCGATCTGCGGGCCGAGGTTGATGTTGGTCGGCACGTACTTCTGCTTGTCGACAACGCTGGCGGCCGGGATCTGCGTGTCGAGACCCGTCACCCCACCCTGTCCGAAGTCATCGTCCTGGTAGAGGTAGCCGACCTTCATGCCGGAATACGTGTCGTTGACGTACTTTCCGGTGACCTTGCCCTCGATGA
Source organism: Candidatus Dormiibacterota bacterium (assembly GCA_003139695.1). Classification (GTDB taxonomy): domain Bacteria; phylum Chloroflexota; class Dormibacteria; order Dormibacterales; family Dormibacteraceae; genus Palsa-872. Next base: position 99,161 of record PLJM01000027.1, read on the forward strand.
TGTAGTCGGGCTGCCAGCCGGAGGTGTAAGGCCACTTCGTCGGCTGGTTCCAACAGTCACATCCTGAAGCTACGAACAGGTCGGGAACTTTCTGTGTGTTCAGGTAGTCGACGACAGCGGTATGCGTTGGCGTGCCGAGACCGTTGAAGATTGCGAAAACTTTGTCCTGGAGCACCAGCTGGTGGACGACTGTTGACGTGGTCGCGGGGTTGTAGCCATCGTCCTCGTACATGTACTTGATCGTGCGGCCATACACGCCGCCGTGGGCGTTGACCCACTGGAAGTAGGCGTCGGAAGCCTTCGAGATCTCGGAATAGCCAGGCGCCGCCGCACCGGTCAGCGGCTGGTGGCTGCCGATGGTGATCTGAGTCGCGGTGATGCCGGGTGCAGATGCGGTGTTGGTGGTACTGCCGCTGCTGCCGCCACACGCACTTACAAATAGCGCGGCGACCACGAGCCGAGCTCCCCACGTCGCAAAGGGTCGCCGGATCGAAAAGCTCACCATTTTTCCTCCAGGTTCAAAAGCGCTCGGCCGAGTTTCGCCGATAGTACTATCGGCGAATGGGGATGGCAAGAAGAGAATTGGGCCGGGCTCGCTGGTGAGCGCGCCACTCACCCGCCGTGAGGCCAAGGAGCGCACGCGCAAGCGCCTGATCGACGCCGCCAGGGAGCTGATCCTGTCTGGTGACGAGACCCGCGTGGCCGCCAGCACGGTGGCGAAGCGGGCAAGCGTCGCGGGCGCAACCTTCTACGAGCATTTCCGAAGCCGCGACGACCTGCTCAAGGCGCTCGCAGACGATCTGTTCGACGAGCTGCGCGAGAAGCTGGCGACGAGCAGGTGGGAAGCGTTGGCGGCTCCCAGCAGCGAGGAGAAGCTGCGCCAGGAGTTCCAGACTCCGCTCGCCGTGCTGGCCGCCAATCCCGACCTCTTTCGGCTCGCCCTTCGGGTCCGTCATTACCCTTCGTCGCCCCTGGGTGACTCCAGCCGGCGCTTTTCAGGCAACACTCGCAGTGATGTGGTCGAAGAGCTCGTCGACAGGGGTTACCCGCACGATGGACCGGAGGAACGGCGACGGCTCGAGATGATCGCGGACGTCCACATCGCCGCCACCGAGGTCCTTGCGCTTGGCTACCTGGCGGGGCGCTATCCCGATCTCAATGAGGTCGTGGACATGCTGGTCCTGGTCACACGTGGCACCCGCCTGGCTCGAGAATGGCATGGCCGTTCAGCGCTGGAACTGGACGCCGAGGTAGTTCAAGCCCGCAACTCTTGAGTGAAGGGCACCTCCGCGGCGGCCTAAAGATCTGCCGCCTGCTCCTGAGCGCCCGGCCTGCGGCGGCTGGCGCGGAATTGCCACAGGCGAACAACGCCGCCCTGGATGCCGTGCGGGAACGCCAGCATGGCGACCACGAAGACGGCTCCGAATAACGCTAGCGGCAGCTGGTCCCGCACCGCACTGGGCAGGTGCACTGTGTCGTTCAGCGAGCTGATCCACGAGGGCACGAACACCACTACCAGCGCCCCCCAGACCGCGCCCGGCAACGTCCCAAGACCGCCAATGACGACAGCTGCCAGGAGCAGTAATGAAAGGGTCAATGGAAAGCTGCCCGGCGCAGCCAGGTTGGACGTGTATCCGAGCAGCGACCCGGCCAGTCCCGCACAGGCTCCGCTGAGGACGAACGCCAGCACCTGTGTGCGCGCCACACGAATTCCATTCAGCGCCGATGCGACCTCGTCTTCGCGGATCGCGCGGAAATCCCTTCCGTAGCGCGTGCGCACCAGGTTGGCGAGCAGCACAAACGTGATCACTGTCGGTATGAGGCCAATCCACGTCAGCCATACCTCCGGCGCGATGGAGCTGAGAGCGTCGGGAGGAACGAGCGCCGGGATTGAGGTGCCGGCATCCCCGCCGAAGATGTTCGAGAACCTCACGGCGACGCCAGGCAGGCCGACCGCCAGCCCCAGAGTCGCGCCGGCGAGGTATGGACCTCGTAGCCGGGCCGCTGCAGCGCCGACAATGATCGATGCCACCGCTGTAACGAGGGTGGCGGTACCCATCACCAGCGCGGGGTTCAGGTCCGTGTGAGCCTTCAGCACGACTGCCGTCGTGTACGCACCGATTCCCATCAAAGCGCCGTGCCCAAGTGAGAGCTGGCCGTTGAGGCCCGTGAGGACTGTCAGGCCGGCCGCCCCGATCGCGAAATAGCACACGCTGGAGAGCTGGTAGACGAGGAACGGGTCGAATGGATCGATGGCCCAGACCACCAGCGCCGCGACCAGCAAGAAGCCCACGCCCAACATCGAATGGCGCAAGAGCGCAGGGCGAACCGAAACCAGGCGCTTCAACGAGGGCCCGCCCGCGCTCACACGCGCCTCTCCGCCGCATGCACGAACAGACCCTGGGGTCGAAGCATGAGGATGGCGATCAGGATTGCAAGCGCACCGGCGGTCTCGAGGTCGGGGCCGAGGTAGCCGCCGATGAATGACAGCGCGAGTCCCATCGACAGCCCGCCAACCAACGCGCCGATTGGACTGTCGAGTCCGCCGAGCACTGCAGCCGTGAAGCCGTAGACGAGGATCGCGTCCATGTTGTTCGGGTACAACAGCAGGGTCGGCGCGACCAGCATGCCGGCCAGAGCGCCCGCCATCGTTGCCAGGCCCCAGCCGAAAGTGAGCAGCCGGCCCACGCGCACACCAAGCAATCGCGCAATCTCGGGCGCGAACGCGGCCGCACGCATGCTCAGCCCGAGGCCGGTGAATCGGAACAACACGAGCAGCGCAACCATGACGAGCAGGACGACGCCGACGGTGAAGAGGTTGAACGGCGACACCGGGATGAAGGCCGCCCCCACCTGCATGGCCGCAATCGAGAAAGGAGCCGGGAAGGAGCGAATCTGCGCACCCCAGATCATTGGCACGACAGCCTCGAGAATGAGGAGGAGGCCGAGCGTCAAGATGACGGCGTTGAGTGGTGGTCCATTCTCAACCCAGCGGACGACTCCTCGCTCGGCGACCGCTCCCAGGAGCAGGCCTGCGGCAAGGGCCACGATGAATCCGAACCAGTAGTTGCCGGTCAGCTGGATCACGGCCAGGGCGATGTACGTGGTCGTCATCGCCATGGCACCCTGCGCAAAGTTCACGACCCGTGTGGCCCTCCATACAAGGACGAGGGCCAGCGCGAGCGCCGCATAGATCATTCCTGCTGCGACACCGGTCAGGGTCAGGACGAAGAAATAGTTCATGAGCCGGCCTGACGCTCAGTAGCCGAGGTACGCATGCCAGAGCTCCTCCTCGTGCGCTAGCTCCCCAGCCCGACGCGAAGCGACGGTTCGGCCTGATGAAAGAAGCAACGCCTCATCAGCGATCGAGAGCGCGCTGCGGGCGTTCTGTTCGACCAGCAGCACACTGAGCCCACGCTTAGCGCAGAGGTCGCGAATCGTGCGCATGATGAGGCTAACAACCTTGGGAGCCAGCCCCAAGGACGGCTCGTCGAGGAGCAGGAGCTCGGGTCGCGACATCAGCGCGCGACCGACTGCAAGCATCTGGCGCTCTCCACCCGACAATGAGTTTGCCGGCAGGTGGCGGCGCGCAGCGAGAGGTGGAAACAGCGCCATCACTTCGTCAAGCGCTTTGCGGAGATCGGCCCGGTCGCGACGCCAGAGGTGCGCCAGCCGCAAGTTCTCGTCGACGGTGAGCTCGCGAATGATCCCGCCCCCCTCGGGGACCATGCTGATTCCCATTCGCACGATGGCCTCAGGCGACATCCCTGTGAGCAATCGGCGCCCATACGAAACCGTCCCGGCGCGCGGGCGGACCAGGCCTGCGATTGCCCGGATCAGCGTCGACTTGCCTGCCCCGTTGGGGCCGAGCACGGCCGTTATCCCGTGGTCGGGTATGCGTAGACTCACGCCATCGAGCGCGGCAACGCCGCCGTACGAAACGCTGAGCCCCTCAACCTCGAGCATCGGCCTCTCCCTCCACGACAGTCGGCGTGAGCTCCTCGCCGAGGTAGGCATCCGTCACCGCCTTGTCCTTCTGCACGCGCTCTGGAGGGCCGGACGCGATGACGCGGCCGAAGTCAAGTACGTGAACCCGCTCGCAGACATTCATGATCAGGTCCAGTCGATGCTCGACCAGGGCAATCGACATCTGCGCACGAAGGGAGCGCAGGAGGTCAGCGAGCTCCTTGATCTCGGTCGCTGTCAACCCGCTCGCGGGTTCGTCGAGCAGCAAGAGGGCAGGCCGTGACACAAGTGCACGCGCGAGTGAAACCCACTTCTGTACGCCGTAAGGCAGCACACCTGGATAGCGGTCGGCGAATCGCTCGATGCCAAGCAATCGAAGCTGATCGCGGGCGAGGCCTGTGAGTACAGCCTCGTACCGATCTGAGCGACTAAACCCAAGAAGCGCCGACGCGAAACCGGGACGTTTCGCGCGGCGGGCCCCGACCATGACGTTCTCAAGCACTGTCAGACCGCGCCACAGTCCAAGTCCCTGCAGAGTTCTGGCGATGCCCAGCGAGTTCAGCTCGTGGGGCCGGACTCCGTTTATCCGCCGCCCGCCGTACAAGATCTCCCCGGCCTGCGGTCTCAGAAAACCTGAGACGACGTTGAACAAGCTCGTCTTGCCGGCGCCGTTGGGCCCGATGATGCCGACGATCTCCCCCGCGGGCACTTCGAGGGACACATCGTCCAGAGCAACCAACCCACCGAAGCGCACGCTCAGGGACCTGACCTCGAGCGAGCCAGGGCCCAGCGCACCAGGGCCTGTTCGAGAACCTGCGGCGGCACCAATCGCGCTCACGTCCATACGCTACCTTGCCGGGGCCGACTTTCGGATCCAATCGTGGACATGCATGAAAATGGCGCGCCGCATCACCCCGCTACCATTCGACAGCAGTGGTCGCCCGACTCAAGCCGTACTGGCTGCACGTCTATCTGCTGGCCTACACGCCGACTCTTCTGCTCGCCGACAGCCGGACCACGGCGCTGTGGCAGCAGTGGATCCTTGGGCTCCTCACCTTCGCCGCGCTCTACCTTGCAGCGCTGAAAGCTCCGCGGGAGCAGAGGCTCCAGGTCTGGATCTGCGTTGCGGTCGCCACCGGGTTTGAGATCTTCGGATCGCTGATCTGGGGTCTGTACCAGTACCGGTTGCACAACGTTCCGCTCTACGTGCCGCCGGGCCATGGGGCCGTCTACCTGTTCGGGTTGCTGGCCGCGCGCACGCCGGTGGTGCTGCGGTACGGCAAGCGGGTCGCCCATGTGATCCTTGCGGGCGCGACGACCTGGGCTCTGGCCGGGCTGACAGTGTTGCCGTTGATCACCGGCCGGTTCGACCTGCAAGGCGCGATGTGCCTGCCGATCTTTGCCTGGTTCGTGCTGCGCTCGCCACGGTGGCCATTGTTCGCCGCGATCTTCATCGCCACCGGCGAGCTGGAGATATTCGGCACGTTCTTCCGCGATTGGTACTGGATGCCCATCGCGCCGTGGACGCACATCCCGTCGGGCAACCCGCCCTCAGTGATCGCAGGCGGCTACTGCGTGATCGACGCCTCGGTGCTCCTGGTGATGCGTGGACTGCTCGCGATTCGAAACCAGGTACAGGCACTGCGGCCGGCCCCCGTGGGGCAAGAGGTGTGAGCGATCAGAGATTCGGTTTGAAGACCATCATCGCCAGGATCACCAGCACTATCCCTCCCATCGCCTGACCCAGGACCTGGCCCCTCGTGCCGAGCCGCAAGAACTCGGCCGAGCTCGTGTCGCCGGCTTCCGCCAGCGCCACCTGCTAGCGCAGGGCGGGTGAGTAGAAGAACGCCGCGATGACGATGAGCGCGACAAAAAGGATGAGGGCGACGTCGATCCACAGCGTCGTGCTCGGGTAATGGCCGAGGTAAACCAGGAGCAAACCTGTGAGCAGCAGCACCCCGTAAGCAGGGTTGGCGATGCGGTTGTCGATGAACTTCACGCCCTTGAGCGCGAAAGCCATGTTTGCCGGACTGGACCTCGCGCGAACGATCCACACGGCGTAGCTGATGTTGAAGCCGACCGCCACGATGGCGGCGAGGATGTGAAAGAACAGCACGATCGTGAGCAGCATCAGCTGTTCATCTCGACGACCGCGGTGCCAACCGTCGTGCGGTTGCCATCGGGATCCTCGCCCCAGATCTCGAGCTCGGCATGCAGTCCGGTGACGCTGCTCACCCGTCCGCGGCAGCGGTACGGCTTGCCCGGGACGTCGACCCCGCGATAGCTGACCTCGAAGCTCGTGAGCGTCCCGCGCTCGCCGAGCCAGTCCGTGACGAGCTGTCCGAGGAACGCCGCCTTGAGCAGCCCATGCAGGATGACTCCTGGCAAACCGACGCCACGTGCGAAGTCCTGGTCGTAGTGGATCTCGTAGAAATCACCCTGCGCGCCCGCGTACTGCGCCAGCTGGCGCGTGGTCGGGTGCTTGATGAGGTCAGGGAGCTCCTCGCCGGGCTGCAGGTTCATCGCCGAATCGCCGTCCCACGCAGCCGCGCCACCAACCGGCCGTGGCCGTTGAAGTACTCGGTCTCGAAGATGATGAACAGCAGGCTGCCGCTTGCCCCCGTCTTCTCGTAGACATCCACGACCTTGCCGATCGCGGTAATCGTGTCACCGACCTTGACCGGTTCCAGGTATTCGAAGCGGTTGCCTCCGTTGAGCCAGCCCTGTCCATACTCCTCGGCCTCCGGAAGGTGGGCGCTCACCGGCGCCAGCGCGACGAGGAAGGTCGGCGGAGCTTCCGTGAGCCAGCGCGGGTAGGAATCGCCGATGGCATCGGTGAAGCGCTTCAAGTGGCCCGCCTCGACCACCGCGCTGATGGGCGGACCAGGCGTGCCGATGTGCGCGCGGAGCCGGTCGACGACCGATGACGTCGCGCTCATCTACCCCTCGGAAGACCCAGAACGCGCTCCGCGATGATGTTGCGTTGGATCTCCGACGAGCCGGCATAGATCGTCTCCGCCTGCGACCACATCCAGCCATATTGCCAGCGCCCATCTTCGATGGCGAATGGCGAATCGGGCGCGAGCGCGCCGTACAGACCCAGTATGCCCACCGCCGTCTCCTGGATGCGCTTGTCCATCTCGCTCCAGTAAAGCTTGGTCATGCTGGCCTGGGGACCGGGCGCCGCACCCTGCTGCGCCTGCGTGAGGTTGCGCAGCCCGATGAGTCTGAAGACGTGAGCCTCGATCTGTGCCTGGGCGACCTTCTGCCTGACCGTCGCATCAGAGCCGGTCCCGCGATCACGGGCCAGCGTGGCAAGCTGCGCCACCGCCTGCTCGAACCGCGCGGCTTGAGCCAGGCCGCCGCGCTCGAAGCCGAACACAGCCATCGCGATCTTCCACCCGTCGCCTGGTTGCCCGACCACGTCGCGATCTTCGACGACCGCGTTCGACAGAAAGATCTCGCCGAACTCCCCGCCACCCGTCATCTGGCGGATGGGCCGAACCTCGACTCCAGGCTGGTGCATGTCAACGAGGAAGAACGAGATGCCCTTGTGCACGTCGGCGCCTGCGTCGGTGCGCGCGAGCAGAAAGCTCTTATCCGAGTAGTGCGCGCCACTCGACCAGGTCTTCTGGCCATTCAGAACCCAGTGGCCGTCGCGCCGCTCCGCCCGAGTGCGTAGGCCGGCCAGGTCGCTGCCGGCGTCCGGCTCGCTGAAGCCCTGGCAGAAAACGATCTCGCCGCTGAGGATCTTGTCGATATAGGTCTCTTTCTGCCAGGGAGAACCGTGCACCAAGAGGGTGGGCGCCAGCAGGCTCACCCCGAGGCGCCCGAGGATGACCGGGGCGCCGGCTTTGGCCATCTCCTCCTGATATATCGCTTGCATGACAGGAGTGGCGCCGCGGCCGCCCGCCTCGCGAAGCCACGACAGCTTCAGCCAGCCTGCTTCGTTGAGGCGTTCCTGCCATCCACGCTGCATCGACTCATCGGCGTCCTCGCGATAGCCGCCCACTCCGCCGTTGCGCCATTCGGCCGGCAGATTGCGATCGAGCCAGGTTCGGACCTCATTTCTGAAGACCTCCTCCTCAGCAGTGAAGCCCAGGTCCATTTGATTCGGAGGCTATCAAAACGGGCATGCTTCGTATCGATATGGCTTCAGAAGTTCTCTGCGGAAAGTGCGGAGCGCTGTTGACAAATCCGAACGCTCCCTGTCCCCGCTGCGGCGCGGCGGCCTCGGGCCGGTACCAGGGCCCTGTGGCCCGAACTCGCAAGAGCCCCCTGGTGGCGGCGGCCCTGGCCGTAGTTCCCGGTCTTGGGCACTTCTACCTCGGCGAGAACAAGAAGGGCATCGCGTTCCTGATCGGTGTGGGCGGTCTCGAGTTCTTCGGCTTCGATCTCGACCTCAGCTTCATCGGCGCCCTGATCGGTGTGCCGTTGGAGATCGGGGGTGGGTCGTTGTGGCTCTTCAGCATCGTCGACGCCTACCGGACCGCACGCCGGCTCGAGGCCGAAGCCGGCTTCAGCGCCCGCTAGGGCTTCCGGCGCTTCCTGGTCGCGGGCTTGCGGCGACCCTTTGCGCCGGCGCCGGGTTTGCGCTTGGGCGGAGTCTTCAGCGCCCGCTGAACCCGTCGCTGAATGGTGCGCAGGCTGCGCTCCACCGCGCTGCTGGCGGCGGCAGAGCCGCGCGCGGTCAGCCTGTCCACCTCACGCTTGAGCTTGCGGTTCTCCTTGATGAGCTCGGCGACCATGTCGTTGAGCTGCGAGATCAGCTCCGCGCCGCCAACCCGCTTGCCGGCCCGGCCGGCCGCGCCGGCCCTAGGGACGCGGCGAGCCGGGCGACTCGCGCCTTCGTCGGGTGCCATCGGGAGAAAGCTTATGCCGCGGCCAGAACCTGTTGCCGCGACAGGCTTTTCAAGCCTTCACGCGCCAGCTCATGGGCTGGGTTTGCCTTCCGGCTTACGTACCTGACCACGCGCCAGCCACGCCGGCAGCGCTCTCGGACCTCGTGGACGGCGATTCGGAAGCTGTCGCTAGATGGCATCCGGCTGCGCACGACGGGTGCGCAATCGGTCCTGACGATGACGCGGTGGTAGGGCCACCGCGCCGCTGCCAGGTCCAACGCACCTGCACAGACGTGCGCCTCGAGCTGGGCTGAACCGCCGGCGTGAGAAAAGCCGAACGACTCGGTGTAAACGGCGCGACCCCTAACAAAAACGGCCAGGCCACATCCAGCCCGGCCGTTTCTGTCGAGAGCGGCGTCCACGTAGATCACCAGGCACTCCCGCAAATCGCATTCCTCCCGAAGGGATTCCGCAAGCGAACCGATTTTGGGAAGAGCCTAGCAGGATGTTGCGGAGTTGTAAGCGACTAGACACAAGATGTTGTATCAGTCGGCTGGAGGTAGGTCTGCCCCCATGGCGTGGTAGCCGCCGTCGACGTGCACGAGCTCGCCTGTGGTCATGTTCAGGTAGTCCGAAAGAAGGGCGCAGGCAGCACGGCCGACGGGCGTCCTGTCCTGGAGGTCCCATCCCATCGGGGCTCGCAGAGACCACACCTCTTCGAAGTCCTTGAAGCCCGGTATGCCGCTCGCCGCCAGCGTGGCCAGGGGTCCCGCGCAGATCGCGTTGACGCGAATCTTGTAGCGGCCGAGGTCGCGCGCGAGGTAGCGCGTGACCGACTCGAGGGCCGCCTTGGAGACGCCCATCCAGTCGTACTTCGGCCAGGCCTGTGTCGAGTTGTCGAAGTCGAGCGTGACCAGCGAACCTCCGTGCTCGCGCATCAGAGGCAGAAAGCCCGCAGCCAGCTCCTTGAAGGAGAAGGCGCTGACCTGGAGCGCCGTGGCGACGCTCTCCCACGGAGTGGTGAGGAACTTTCCGCCCAGCGCGTCCGGAGGCGCATAGGCGACGGAGTGGACCAGACCGTCGACCCTGTCCCAGCGCTTGCCTGTCTCCTCGACGGCGGCAGCGATGTCGGAGGGCTTGCTGACGTCCATCTCGAGGATGTCCGGAACGGGGTTCAGCTTCTTGGCCGTCATCTGGGTGATGGTCATCATCCGGCCGAAGCTGGTGAGCAGGAGCTCCGCGCCTTCCTTCTGCGCTTCGACGGCGATCGCGTAGCCGATGCTGCGGCGGTCGCTCATCCCGGCGATCACGATCTTCTTTCCTTTGAGGATCACCGCGAAATCGTAAGCGAAGCACGGGGGAGGCAGGCCTCCCCCATGGGACCCCCACCGGAGTCACGCCGTGCATGGAGGCGTTTCGAAGTGGGCGATTGGTGACGGCCGGAGTGAATCCGGCCTAGGGCTCCTCTGTTGTCTTATTACGGATTTGGGCCCGTGGCTACCGGCGCGTCGCGCGATGACCAGTCGCTCCACGAGCCCGCGTACAGCCGGCCGTTCTTGATTCCTGCGAGCTCCATCGCGATCAGATCGTGCGTCGCGTTCACGCCTGAGCCGCAGTAGGCGACAGCGCCCTTGTCCGGGTCGATGCCGAGATCCGCAAATCGCTTTCGCAGCTCGGCGGGCGACTTGAACCGTCCATCGGGACCGAGATTTTCGGCCCACGGAGAGCTGAGCGCGCCCGGTATGTGACCTGCCTTGGGATCGATGGGTTCCTTCTCGCCGCGATAACGCTCGCCGGCCCGAGCATCGATGAGCGGCACACCGATGAGCTCGCGAACGTCCTCGAAATCAAGAATCCCCGATCGGTCCGGCTCACGCGACCGAAAGCCGCCTCGAGCGACTTGCGGCTCCTCCGTCTCGAGCGGGCTACGCCATCCTGCGAGCCCACCATCAAGAACCGCCTGGGACTCGTGGCCGAAGTAGCGGAGCAGAAACCACAACCGCGAGGCGATCGAGCCACCGGCGTCGTCGTAGGCAACGACGCTGGTCCGCGGGCCGACTCCTGCCTTTTGCATCTCCGCCTCGAACTGCTGGGCGCTCGGCAGCGGATGCCGGCCTCCTCCCTGCCTTCCAGTCACGGCCTCGAGGTCGACGAAGACGGCGCCCGTTATGTGCCCGCGCCCGTATGCGTCGCGACCCTTGCCGCCCATCAGGTACCAGCGGAAATCGATGACGCGTAGGTCTTCGTCGTCGATGTGCTGGTGCAACCACTCTGGGCTGACGATCGGGCCGAAGGTCATTGCGTGACCACATCGGTGTCGTGGCAGAAGTGGACCGCGTGGGCGTGCACGTCATGGAGCCTGGTCAGTGACTTGGACCAGGCGTCGCGGTCGTCGTACTGGCCGTTCCAGCGCGTTAGATCTGCGTCGTCGCCGGCCGCGAAGATCTCGGAGGTATAGGCCGCATCGCCGATCATCACCGCCCCTCCGTCAGGCGCTTCGATCAGCACGCTTTGATGGCCAACCGTGGCGAGCTAGGGAAGAAATGGAGAGATTGCGAAGAGCCCGAAAAGCAGCGCCACATAGACCAGCGAGTAAGCGAAGAGTCGTCTGGTCCAGCGCTTTCCTGACAGGTCGAGCACCGCCATGCCGACAAGCCCCACACCCAGCACCACGGCGCCGGCGAGGTAGATCTCACCCGCCCTACCGGTGAAAAAGGGGATCACGCTGACGGCGGCGGTGACCGCCGCGTATCCGACGCTCTGCCTTTTCGCAGCCTGCTCGCCGGAGACCACCGGGAGCATCGGGATGCGGGCGCGGGCATAGTCGGCCTTGATCATCTGCGCGAGCGCCCAAAAGTGCGGGGGCGTCCAGAAGAAGATGACGGCGAACAGCGCGAACGCTGTCAGGTCAAGGCGGCCCGTTGCGGCGGCCCAGCCCACCAATGGAGGAATCGCGCCGGCGGCGCCGCCGATGACGATGTTCTGTGGCGTGGTTCGCTTGAGCCAGACCGTGTAGACGAAGACGTAGATCACGGTTCCCAGCAGCGCCAGAGAAGCCGCGAGCAAGTTGGCTCCCGACCAGAGGACCGCGAAGGCCAGCGCGTTGAGGACGATGCCGAGCGCCAAGGCATGCCACGCCGGGATGCGGCCGTCAGGAAGAGGGCGGCGCCGCGTGCGGCTCATCGCCGCGTCGATGTCGCGGTCGAACCAGCAGTTGATCGCATGGGCGCCACCGGCTGCGAGCGTGCCCCCGGCGAGCACGGCGAGGACCGGCACCAGGCGCGGATGTCCGTGGGTTGCCGGGATCATGACGCCGACGGCGGTCGCATCGAGCAGCACGACGATGCGCAGCTTGAGCAGGCTCAGGTAGTCGCGAAACATGTCTAGCGCGCCGGCGGCCGGCGCGGTGACCGCGCTCACGCGGATGTCCTGTCAACTTCCAGGCGGGACAGCTCGCGATTGGTATCGGCGCGCGGCAGGGTGAGAAGCGTGGTCGCCAACACCCCCGACCATACGAGCGTGGCGATCGCCACGTGCAGGCCATCAAAAACAGCGTTGCCAGTGATCGCCGATCCCGCACCGACGGCGACCTGCAAGACAAGGGCTGCGATCGCCGCGACCGCGATGGGGCCCATGCCTTTGACGCCGCGCCATCGCAAGAAGGCCTTCGACAAGACATGCAGGAGCAGAAGTCCGACGACGAGCACGGTACCTCGATGCAGCATTGTGAAGGCATTGGCCCCAGTGAAATCGAGCGCGAACCCACTGCCGCACAAAGGCCATGAATGGCAGCTGCCATCAGCGCTGCTTGCAACCACCGTCGATCCGGTGAGCATCATCACGTAGGTCGCAGCCGTCACCACGATGGCCAGCCGGCGGAAATTCCGATCGGGCACCCCGCTCGACGCCGGCATCGCCGCGATCGCGGTTGCGACCAGGAACCCGATGATCATCATCGCCAGCCCGAGATGCACCACGACAAGCCACGGCGAAAGCTCTTTGGCCACAACGATGCCACCAAGAATCCCCTCCCCCACCACGCCGATCAGCGATGCCGACGCCAACCATGCAACAAGAGGGCGACGCTTTCGAAACACGACCCATGCCATCACCACGGTGGCGATGATCAAGACGCCAGTCACGCTGCCGACCGCGCGATGCGAGTACTCGATGATCGAGTGCACGTTGGCGGGCGGGTAAGGGCGCCCGTTGCAGAGCGGCCAGTCGGGGCACCCGAGCCCGGACCCTGAGACGCGCACGACGCCGCCGAGTGCGATCTGCAGATAGGCGAAGAGGGCGGTCACCACCGCGAGCCGGCGAAAAAGGCCCTCCCCAGACACCAACGGGAAGTCTACTGAGTGGTCAAGGTCGACAGCCAGGTGGCCAGGACGCGGTCGTCAAGCTCACCGATCTGCCGTCCCGCGATCGAGCCATCGGCGCGCACGAAGACAGTGGTCGGAAGAGGCACGACGCCGTAGGCTCGCCCGACCGCGAGGTTTGTGTCGAGCAGCGCGGGCAGCTGAATTCCTGTCGCGCTCAAGAAGTCACGAGCGCTCTGGCTGCTGTCGCCTTCATTAATGAGGACGAGGTGAACCCGGCTCGAGGCGGTAACGCTCCGCTGGAGCAATGGCATCTCGGCGCGGCAAGGCGGGCAGTAGCTCGCCCAGAAGTTGATCACGAGAGGTTCGCCCGCGAGATCGGCCAGCGTGACCCGGGCGCCGTCGGTGTTGGTGAGGGTGAAGGCTGGAGCACGGCCTGCTCCACTCGGGGCCACCTGTTCCGGTCCCGTGATCGTGAGCAGCGACTGGAGCACGCTCGGCGCGCCCCATCCGTCGCCGTGCGAAGCCAGCTCACTCAGACCTTCAGCGCCTAACTGCGTGACGAGCAGCGGCGCGATCGCGTTACCGACATCTGGCACGCCGCGATAAACGAGGCGGACGTAACCGTGCCGATCGACCAAGGCCAGAGTTGAGACGTGGCTGTCGCCGGTCGCCAGCTGAACACCGAATGGTTTCCAGAAGGCGGTCAGGGCGTCGGGAGGGGCGGTGGCGAATGTCCAGCTCGCGCCAATGGTCCGACGGTACGTATCGAGGACGGCGGGCGTATCGGTACCGGGATCCGTGGTGACCTCCGCCAGCAGCACACCCGGCGGCAGCTCTTTCTGCAGCTGGAAGAAAAGCGCCGTGTAGAGCGGGCAGGTCTGGTGGCACGTCGTGTGGAAGGCTGCGATGACGAGGTCGCTACCGGCAGTCGTGCCGCTGTCGAAGGCGCGCCCCTGCTGATCCTGAAGGCTGAAAGCGGGCATCGCTACGAACTTGCCCGAGAGCTCGCCCAGGCCGAGGTTCACCTGGTCATTGCCCGCATAGGCCGCCCCGGGCAGCAGACGTCCGGCCTCGAGGCCCAGGAGGACCGGCTCCACCTGTCCGGCCGTCACCACGACCGGCACGCTGGCCTCGTCTTGGCCGACGCGCAGTCCGTCATATGAGCCGACCGCGACCGGCAGCGCCAGCAGCTCGCGTTGGTCCGGCGCTGCGGGGACTGCGCCTGAAACCTGGCCGACGGCGGTCCACCCCGAGTTGCGGTGCAGCTGAATGGACACCGGTGCGATCGACCCTGATGTCTTTCCGGCTCCGATGATCAGCAGCGTGCCGGTCGCCGGCTGTAAACGAGGTAGTGCAAACAGCACGGCTCCGACCACCAGTGCAGCGACGAGCGCGCCTCCCCAGAGAAACCTCGCCCTGGGAATGTTTAGGTTCCTGTCAATGGGCGGCCGCCGTACCGGGCCGCGACTGTGTCGATGTATGCGGCGCACAGGTTGGCGATTTGCGGGCTCTCGAACTGGACGACGTTCTCCGCATTCTGCTCGCCACTGTGCGAAAGGTTGAAGCTGCCGCAATAGACGAAGTCGTCGGCGACAAGGATCTTGGCGTGCATGAAGTCATGCACCGAGCCTTTCGAATACGGGATCGAGCGCTTGGAACCGAAGTGCACGGCCTTCACGATGCTTTGAAACGCCGCCGTCTTCCAGGAAGCCGTGGCCTGGGTTGCCCACTGCCGCTGCACCTCATCCATCTCAGTCGCATCGTACACACCCGAGATATCCGCCTTGCCGTTCAGGCAGGCGTCCCCCAGCGCGCCAAGAATGGGGCCGGATGTGATGACCGGCGAGCAGATCCGCAGCCTCTTCTGCGCAGAGGAAATCGACTTGGCGATCGCATGCGAAAGCTGTACTCCGCGGCCGGGGCAGAAGTACGCGCGCAGCTTTGTTGAGTCGGCAAGGGCCGACCACTGGGTTGTGAACCGCCCTGACATCGCCACCACTGGACGCTGCCAGAGCTCCTCGAAGTTTCGCGTGTAATCGGCACCCACAATCGCCGACGCGAAGATGAATGACACGTTCTCCTCTCGCGTGAACGAGTCGTTGGTCCAGTTCATCGAGCCGCTGAGAACTGCGGCTTGCGGTGTAGCGGCATCGCGCACCGCGTACTTGTGATGCATGAGGTCGGGGACGCCCTGAACCGGCTTGATCGCGACCCCCATCGCCTTCAGCTGATCGATGAAGGCCCAGTCGACCTGGGCAGGGGGCGGTACCGGGATCGTGTCGGGATAGTCGTTGTTGAACATCAGGCGGATGGTCACGCCACGCTTGAGCGCCCCGTCAAACGCTGCGAGAACTGCGGCCGCCGGCCCTGCATCGAGCCTGAGGTCGTAGATGGCGATGTCGATGGTCTTCGTCGCGCCGTCGAGAAAGCCGGCGACCCTCGCAGCGACAGAGTCTGCGGTCTGGCCTCCGTCAGTCAGAAAGAAGAAGTCGGTCGGCGGAACCGCGGCTATCGCGACGCCTTGACCTCTGGCTCGCCGGGGTCCTCTCGCGGTTCGTCGATTCCTGCAGGCAGGGGCCGGGTGGCCATTGCAGCGGCCTCTTCGGGATCGTCGGTCAACGTCATGAGGTCCATGTCAGCAGGCGAGATGGCTCGGCGGCCGAGCACGACTTTGCGCATCCAGTCGAGCAAGCCGGTCCAGTACTCAGTGCCGAACAGCACGATCGGAAAGTGCTCGATCTTGCCCGTCTGCGCCAGCGTCAGCGACTCGAAAAGCTCATCGAGGGTGCCGAGGCCGCCTGGAAAGATGACGAAGCCGCGAGCGTATTTCACGAACATGTTCTTGCGGACGAAGAAGTATCTGAACTCAACGCCCAGGTCGACGTAAGCGTTGAGCTCCTGCTCGTCGGGCAGCTCAATATTGCATCCGACGGATAGACCGCCCGCCTCCTGGCAGCCGCGATTGACAGCCTCCATGATCCCGGGGCCTCCCCCGGTGATCACCGCGAAACCGCGGTGCGCAAGGGCGGCGCCGAGGGCGCGGCCGGCGGCGTAGTAGGGGTCATCCGTCGTCGCGCGAGCCGAGCCGAAGACAGTGACGGCAGGCCCGACATCATTGAGTGCGTCGAAACCCTCGACAAACTCGGACAGGATGCGCAGCACACGCCACGGGTCTGCGTGGTGAGCGAGCTCTTCGATGGTGCTGCGCTCGAGCAACATCTTGTCCGCGGGCGGACGCTGAGATGGAACGATGAGGCGGCCTGCGCGGCGTCGGTTCGGCACCCTGCCTAGGACTCCCGCCCGACAGCGTCGCTTGATTTCGTGGGCTTCACGTCTTCAACCGAGCCATTGGTGTCCGATGTAGCCGGCTCCGGCTCCGCAGCATCACCGGCGACTTCCAGCGCCAGGCGCTTGCGCTGGGCGGCGCGAGATTTCTTCGTGCTGGCGACCTGCACCGGTTCGAGCTCGGTGCTCGGCAGGTCGGCATCTGTGACGTCGGTGGTTCCCTTGCCCGCTGGGGGCAAGGCCGTGGTCGTAATCCTGTCGGGCAGCTTCGAGGTGGAGTGATCGGGCATCTCGAGCAGCTGGTCGAGGTGAGCGCGAAGTGAAGCGACTTCCGCCTCGAGCTCGTGCACCCGGCGGCGGTGGCGCATGTGCTCCGTGAAGTGGTGCAGGCCGTCCATCCAGTGATAGAGGGTGCCGGCGATCAGGACGAGGGCCAATGGCACTACCGCCACGGTCCACAAAGGGATGCCGTTGATGTCGATGACCGACCAGTGGATGTCCACGGAGGCGAGGTTGCTGTAGCCGAATACTGTCGTGACGACCCCGATGAAGAGGCCCACGATCAGCGAGCTAGCCAGCAGGAAGCGCTGCCACAGATGGTTCAAATCGGCACCGGGCCGAAGGTTAACCGGTTTGACGGAGGGTCGCCACCGATTGACGCCTAATCTATGCGCTCCAGCACCATCACGGGGATGTGGCGAGTGGTCTTTTGGCGGTATTCGTTGAAGCCGGGCATCGCCTTAGCGTGGTTTTCATACAGCCGCTCGTACTCATCCTCGCCCGCTTCGCGGGCGCGGGCCTTGAACTTCTCGCCGCCGATCTCAACAGTGACCTCGGGATGCGCCTTGAGGTTGTGATACCAGCTCGGGTTGGTGGGCGCGCCACCCTTGGAGGCGATGATCACGTACTTGTCGCCGTCGCGGGAGTAGACGATCGGGGTCTCGTGCACCGCGCCGGACTTGGCGCCCTTGGAGGTGAGGATCACCAGAGTGCGATCCTTGAACGGGCCGTCCGGGGCCTTGCCTTTGTTGGCACGGAGATGTTCGATCAGGGTTCGGTTGAAGTCGTTGTATGTGCTGCTCATCAACAAGAGATTACCTACACAGGTGGTCGCTGATTCCACCCGCCAGGGCCAGGTGAGCGTTACGAGCGCAGCGGTTTCGCCACCTATAGTTTCCGGCGTGGTGCCACCCCCTAACCGCCGGCCGGGATTCGATTGGTCGACGGTCTCGATCGCCCTGTCGATCATGGGAGCTCTGATCTCGATCGCGACTCCAGGGCTGGTCTTGTTGGGACTCATCGTGTTTGTGGCGGGATTGAGCATGGGCGTGCTCGGCTGGAGGAGGGGCGTGCGCAAGAACCGCGCGGCCATCGGAATCATCCTGAACTCGGCGAACTTGCTCCTGAACGTCGGTTTGCTGACCTCCGCGGCCCCGCGCTAGCGCAATTTCCGTCGGCGGCCCCCGTCAAGGGGGATGACACGATGGACGCTGTCACAGCCGGCTTCTACCTGGGCAACCTGGCCTATCTGGGTGTCCTGGCGCTGGCCTTCTGGTTCGTGGGCCGGTGGGGCTGGATCGGGCTGCTGATCCGAGTCGCGTGCGCAGCGCTGTTCCTGATCCGAATCGTGACCCTGCTGTCCTTTATGACGGGGTCATCCTGACCAGCCGGGGTCAGCTTGGTGGAGGCGGCGGGAGTTGAACCCGCGTCCGAAGCAGTCTCCTACGGGATCTCTACGAGCGTGTCCAGGATTTTGGTTCTCGCTTAGCGGCTCCTCCTGACGGGATCCGCTTTTCGCCAGTCTCGGTGAGTGTCCCGCATCGAGGCCGAGACGCCCTCGATGCGGCAATCCGGTCTGTTTTAATGCCGTTCCCCAGTCCGCCGGATTGACCGGGGGCGACACCCGGGATCTAAGTCCCGGGACTCACGTCTCTACTGCTTACGCAGCGAGGGCGAGAGTGTTGGTCTTGTTGGCATTTGTAAAAATGCTTGCGCTGTAACGCACGCGCTCTCGGCTCGCAATCCCGAAGCTCAACTGCCCCGTCGAGACCGGACGCCCCCACGAAGCTGAACTCGTTGCACTCCAATTCTACCCCTCGGGTGCCAACCCCACACCTCTGGCCTTCTGCTCTAATGGACGCGGCAAACCACATGGCAGTTGGGCAGAAGACGGAGCACCTGGAACCCGACCTTGATAGGGTCGCGAAGGCGAACCTCAAAGAGCTCGGCGACATCCGAATCGATGACGTTCTGGCCTTCATCGACCGGGGCATAGAGAACATGCCCAGCTACATGGACCTCTACCGCCGCTGGGAGTCGCAGCAGTGGTCGGTGGGCGATCTCGATTTCACCCTCGACCGCGAGGACTGGCTTAAAGCATCGGACCTCGACCGCAAGGCCACGCTGTGGTCGCACCGCCTTTTCTTCAACGGCGAGGAGCGCGTCACCGCGACGCTGGCTCCGTTCGTCTGGGCGGCGCCAACGCCCGAGATTGAGATCTTCCTGTCGACCCAGATGGTCGACGAGGCACGCCACACTGTCTTCTTCGACCGTTGGTGGCGCGAGGTGGTTGGCACCGACTCCAAGAATTTGAAAGATCTGCTCGCGGAGATCCGCCCCGACACCAACGAGGGCTACAACACCCTGTTCTACGACCGCTTGCCCTCGACCGCGCAGCGGATGGCGAGCAACCCGAAAGACTTTGACGCCTTCGTCGAAGGCGTGACGATCTACCACATCATCGTGGAGGCCACTATCGCGCTGACCGGCCAGCGCTTCGAGCTCGAGTCGATGCGCGAGCTGGGCACGACTGACCGCGGCTTTTACCGAGGTTTCACGGCCGTCGCTCGGGACGAGTCGCGCCATGTTAGCTTCGGGATCAAGGTCCTCCAGGAAGCAGTGCGCGAGAACCCTGAGCGTTTCGCCCCGCTGATCCAGAGGACTCTGGTCGAGTGCCTCCCGCTGGTCGCGGGCACATTGGATCCGCCCGACCCGGCCTACATCACGGAGTTCGGCCACACCGAGAGCGAGATCCTGCAATTCGCGATGGATTCGCTCAACAAGCGATTGCGAGCCATCGGCATCAATCTGGCGGCTTAGGACGCTCGCGTGACCCGAATCGAGCGCCTCGGGCCGGGTGATGAAGAAAAGGTCGCGGCGGCCGAAGGATTATTCGATGGGCCGGTAAAACCGGACGCAGCGCACCATTTCCTCAACGACCCCGGCCACCACTTGCTCATCGCCTACTCCGACGGCGAGCCTGCCGGCTTCGTCTCGGGCGTGGAGATGACCCACCCCGATAAGGGCACCGAGATGTTTCTGTACGAGCTCGGCGTCGGCGAGGCTCATCGGCGGAAAGGGGTGGCCACGGCGTTGGTGGAGGCGCTCAAGGACCTTGCGCGCGAGCGCGGCAACTACGGCATGTGGGTGCTGTGCGACGAGGACAACGAAGCGGCGGTCAAAACCTACCGAAGGGCCGGCGGCAGTGACTCCACACCGATTCTCTTCGACTGGCAATTCGAAAGCTAAATCGCTGCGCGGGCGCCTAGCCTCGCGTCCTCATCGCGCGTGCGATATCCCTTTTCGCGTCTCGTTCAGCGATCGCCTCGCGTTTGTCGTACTGCTTTTTGCCCCGCGCCAGCCCCACCTCGACCTTGGCGTGGTTGCGCGAGAAGTACACGCGCAGCGGTATGAGCGTGTACCCCTTCTGCCTCACCTTCCCGATCAGGCTCGAGATCTCCTTGCGATGCAGGAGGAGCTTGCGCGGCCGCATCGGTTCGTGGTTCATCAGGTTGGCCTGCGCGTAAGGCGAGATGTGGACGTTCTCGAGCCACGCCTCATTGCCGTCGATGCGCACGAACCCATCTCGCAGGTTGGTCCGTCCGTTGCGCACCGACTTCACCTCTGTCCCCGTGAGCATGATCCCCGCCTCGAGCTTGTCGTCGATGAAGTAGTCGTGATAAGCGCGGCGGTTGACCGCGACATCGCGCTCCTTTTCGTCTTTCTTGTCAGGCATTGCGCTCGCCCAACACCTGCTTCGCAGGCGCCGGTCTCTTACCTGGCATCTGCACCACGTCCGGTACATAACGATCGCCCTCGACGTGCCCGCTCAACAACTTCACCGGACCCGACTTCGTCGGCATCGTGACCCCGGGCCAGGGCTGCAGGCCGCGCACGCGGCGGTCGATCTCTCCCGCCTCCACATTCCAGTCGAGCTCCCCATCCTCTCGTCGCAACCGGGGGGCCAGTGTGGCGCGCGCATGGTCTTGTTCAACCGGTGCGATCTGGTCCAGGCTCTCCAACGTCGCCACCAGCAGCTCGGCGCCCATGACAGCAAGCCGTCCGGTGAGTGCCGCCGCATCTTCCCCTTCCCCGATCATCGTCTTGCCCACAGCCAGGATCGGACCATGGTCGAGCTTCTCGTCCATCCGCATGATGGTGACCCCTGTCTCGCGGTCGCCCGCCAGGATCGCATGCGCGACAGGTGCCGCCCCTCGGTGACGCGGCAGCAGCGATGCGTGAACGTTGACGGCTCCGAGCCGTGGAATCGACAGCACCGAGGCAGGAATGATCTGCCCATACGCGACCACCACCAGCAGGTCTGGCGCCAGGCGCCGCAGCTGCTCAGCCACCTCGGGCGCCTTGATCCGTTCCGGCTGCGTCACAGCGAGCCCCAGCGCGTCGGCCGCAAGTTTCACAGGCGGTGGGGCGGGCTTCATGCGGTGACCCGGCCGCGTCGGCTGAGTGATCACAACCTGGATCTCATGACCGGCGCGGTGCAGAGCCTGAAGCGAAGGTACGGCGAACTCGGCCGTGCCGGCGAAAGCGATCTTCAGGAAAGCGCCTAGCCTACCGCTGCCGCGACGGCTGCTTCCCTCTCCTCGGCCACCAGGTCCTCGACCCGCCGCAAGGTGTCGAGGCTGGTCAATCGGTCGACGAAAAGGACGCCGTCGAGGTGGTCGAGCTCGTGCTGAAAGGCGCGTGCGGTGAATCCGGTTGACTTGATTCGCACTTCCTTGCCGTGCCGGTTGCGCCCCTTGACGACAACAGTCTCGTGGCGCGCGACCTCGCCCACCCAGCCCGGGTAGCTCAAACAGCCCTCGTACCCGACCTGCACGCCGTCGTGCTTCACGATCTCTGGATTGACGAGGCCCCAGATCTGGTTGTCGTCACCCTTGACCACGCACACGCGAAGGCCCACCCCGATTTGAGGAGCCGCCAGCCCCGCCCCGGGCGCGTCAAGCATCGTCTCTGACAGGTCGTCGATCAATCGCTGAATCGACGTGTCGACGCGCGGCACCTTCTTCGCCTTCTGGCGAAGCACGGGGTGCTCGAAGCTGAGGATGGGGCGAACCACGAGATCGATTTTACCCAGGGGAGGCTTGAGTTAAGCCGGCTTAGGCCAGCCAACCCGAATTGCGCATCGCTCACATCACCGGATCCACGTCATAGCTCCAGCCCTTGCCACGAGGAGCCAGGTGTCGGGCCCGTTCCAACCCATCGCCTTTCAACGTGACCTGCCATCGGTACTCCCCGCGCAAACGATGAATGAACGCCGGTGCCGGCCCCATCACGCGAATCCCCTCGACCCCCTCGCGCAATAAGCCGCTTACCAGCTCCTCGGCCGCCTCGCGCGCGACCGCCGCGGAGCGTGCGTCGTCAGCGTCGGTGCGAGTGAGCACCGCCAGCTCTGCAAATGGCGGGAACACAAACGCCTTTCGCGACGGCAGCTCCGCTGCATAAAAGCCCTCGTAGTCACCGGTCGCGGCACAGCGAAGGCTGTAATGCTCCGGGTTGCTGGTCTGCACCACCACGCGCGACGCGCGCCCGTCCCGTCCCGCACGGCCGGCGACCTGGACCACCAGCGAGAAGGTGCTTTCCGCCGAGCGGTAGTCGGGGAAATGCAGCGGCAGATCGGCATCGACCACACCAACGCATGTGACAGCGGGAAGGTCGAGGCCGCGCGTCACGAGCTGCGTGCCCACCAGGATGTCAGCGCGCCTTTCGCTGAACGTCTCCCAGATGTCGAAGTAAGAGTCGGGTCCCCGTGCCGCATCGCTGTCGAGGCGCAGCACGCGCGCTCGCGGCCACAGCTTCTTGACGATGCCCTCGAGACGCTGCGTCCCCATCCCCATGCCGCGGATATTCCGGCTGCCGCAGTGGTCGCACACAGACGGCATCTGGCGCGCGTAACCGCAGTAGTGGCACACCAAGCCATCGATTTCCGCGTGTTGAACAAGCGCCACCGAGCAGCCCAGGCACTGAACCGATTTGCCGCAGTCGCGGCACAGCACAAACGTGCTCATGCCGCGCCGGTTCAGATAGAGGATCACCTGCTCCTCGTTTTCGAGAGTGCGCTCAACCACCTCGACCAGCCGCCGCGACAGCGGCTGCCGGTTGCCCGCCGCGGCCTCATCGCGCATGTCGACGAGCTCGACCTCGGCATCCCGGCCGCGCACCCGCCGCTTCAGCTCGGCCAGAGCCAGCACGCCTTGTGTCGCCTGGTGGTACGTGACAACGCTGGGCGTTGCGGAGCCGGCGACCAGCCGCGCCCCAGCCAGCGTCGCGAGGCGCCGGGCGACCCATCCCGTCTCGTACCGGGGGGTGCGGTCTTGCTTATACGACGCAGTCCCCTCCTCGTCGAGGCAGATCAGGCCCAACCGAGGGATCGGCGCGAACACCGCCGACCGGCTACCGAGCACCACCTCGGCCTCTCCGCGACGAGTCCTCCACCACTGCTGGGCCCTTTCGAGCTCGGTGAGCTGGCTGTGCAGGATGGCAATCGGGGCTTTGAGGCGAGCGCGCACGCGCTCGACCAGCTGCGGCGTCAATGAGATGTCGGGCACCAGCAGCAGCACCCGAAGGCCCTGTGACAGCACCTGCTCCGCGGCCGCCAGGTACACCTCCGTCTTGCCGCTGGCGATGACTCCATGCAGCAATGTCATCGGGTTGCTCCCGATGATCTCCAATGCGGCCGC
Organism: Candidatus Dormiibacterota bacterium; assembly: GCA_003139695.1. Classification (GTDB taxonomy): domain Bacteria; phylum Chloroflexota; class Dormibacteria; order Dormibacterales; family Dormibacteraceae; genus Palsa-872. Next base: position 122,552 of record PLJM01000027.1, read on the forward strand.
CTGCTCCGCCGTGAGCTGCGCGGCCACCGCGTCGGGCCCCGCGGCGCCCGCAAGCTCGAGCAGCCTGCTGTGTCGCCGTTGTCGTGTCGACGGGCCCGAGCCACCTGATCCCGCCTTGCGAACCCGCGGCGGCAGCATCGCGCGAAGGCACTCGATCAGAGGCACCCAGTAGTGGTCGGCAACCAGGCGCGCGAGCGCGACCTGGTGCGGCAACAGTAGCGGGTCGGTGCCGGCCGTAGCGATTGGCTTGGTCTCCACGCCGGGGTCCTCGGTGCCAAGAGAGACCACGAAACCGAAGGATGTTCGCCGGCCGAACGGGACGGTGACGCGATGACCTGGCACCACGTCCATCCCATCCGGCACCTGGTAGCTGTACGTCTCGCGATCCAGCGAACGCCCAGCTTCGACAGCAACCTCGGCGTAGAGCAAGTCGGCTTATCTATTCAGAGGGGTGCGCCGGGAGCTGGCTTCGCCAGGCCCGCCACCCTGAGGGGGGACGTCCCCCCTCAAATCAAGGCGTGGACCGACCAGGTCCAGGATGCGGTCGGCCATCGCGCGCTTGGTCATCCGCTCGATCTCCTGCCGGGTGCCGTCCGCGAAGAGGATCACCCCCTCGTTGTGATCGCTGCCAAACCCGACATCCTTCCGCGAGATATCGTTGGCCACGATCGCCTGCAGGCCTTTCTTCTTCATCTTTTCCAGAGCCTTGGCATCTAGGTCCGACCCCTCGGCCGCAAAGCCGACGCGAAAAACTCCGGCGCCGCCTTTTTCACGGCCGACAGTCGCCAGCAGGTCGGGAATCGGCTCCAGGTCGAGCGTGAGGTGCGAGGTCTCCTCGCGCCGGATCTTGCTGCCCGACACTTTGGCCGGGCGGAAATCCGCGACGGCCGCCGCCATCACCAGCAGGTCTGCGCCCTCCAGCTGGGCTCTGAGCTCGGCGAGCATCTCATCAGCCGTCTCCACGGGCCTTACGTCAACGCCGTTGTGGGCCGGATGTGATGCCGTGGTCACCAGCACGACGCGTGCTCCGCGTTCCGCCGCCGCCGACGCAATGGCGAATCCCATCTTGCCGCTGGAGTAGTTGCTGATGAAACGCACTGGATCGATCGGTTCGCGTGTGCCACCGGCGGTGACGACCACGCGGCGCCCCGCAAGGTCGTAACGAGACCGCACCGCAGAGGCCATCGCCTCGAGCAGCTGCGCAGAAGCCGCGAGACGGCCGGCTCCGACATGCCCGCTGGCCAGGTGACCCGACTCGGGTTCGACCACGGTCATTCCCCGCTCACGCAACGTCGCGATGTTGTCTCGGACCGCCTGCTTGGACCACATCGCATCGTTCATCGCCGGCGCCACCACCACTGGGGAACGTGAGGCCAGCACCGTCGCGGTCACGATGTCGTCCGACTGGCCGTTCGCGATCCGCCCAATGACATTTGCGGTCGCCGGCGCGAGCAGCACCAGCTGCGCCCAGTCGCCAAGGAACACGTGCGGCTCAGGGGCCCCACCGGGTGCCCACAGACCCGTCAGCACCGGGTTGCCGGTGACGCCTCGAAAGGAAGGCGCGCCGACGAAGCGCGTGGCAGAAGGGGTCATGGCCACCCGCACCTGGCTCCCCGCCTGGGTGAGAGCCGAGGCCAGGTCGACCAGCTTGTAGGCGGCGATTCCGCCCGCCACCAGCAGGGCGATGCGCAGCCCGCGCAGCTCATGGGGGACCGGCGTTAGATCTAGAGGCATCTTGGATTAAGTCTGGCGCTCGCGCGCTGTCCGGATGATCTCGAGCACCTCGGCCACTGCCGGCTCGAGGTCGTCGTTGACCACGACGTGGTCGTACTCGGATGCGTGCTTCATCTCCGTCTCCGCGATCTTCAGGCGCTCAACCATGTCATCGGCAGGAACCGCCCCCTCGCGCAGCTCCTGCCGGCGCACGAGCTCCTCCTTGGACGGTGGCGCGATGAAGATGAACACGCCATCCGGCGCCCGCTTGCGCACCTGGGCGGCGCCCTGCACCTCGATCTTCAGCAGGATGTCGCGTCCCGCGGCGCGAGCTTCCTCCACTGCCGCTGCCGGCGTGCCGTAATAGTTGCCGTTGTAGACGGCGTGCTCGAGAAAAAAGCCCTGAGCGACGAGCTCCTCGAACTTCTGCCGGCTCGCGAAAAAGTAGCTGACCCCGTCCTTTTCGCCTGGGCGCGGCTTACGCGTCGTGTACGAGATGGAGTACTGCAGCCTCGGATCGAGCTCGCGCAGGCGCTCGATCAGCGTGTCTTTGCCCACGCCGGACGGACCGGAGATCACGACGAGCAGCCCGCGCCGTCCGCTCATCGCACTGAGGCCCAGAACGCATCGAAATCTGCTGGAGGACGCGCCTCGAAGGTCATATCCGTCTGGGTGCGCGGATGGCGAAGGCGCAGCCGCCAGGCGTGAAGCATTGGGCGGTCCGGATCGCCGGCCTTTCGTCCTCCGTACTCCACATCGCCGGCGATTGGATGGCCCAGCGCGGCGAGATGCACGCGGATCTGGTGGGTGCGCCCGGTATCGAGGTCACAGCGCAGGAGTGTATGCCCGCGCCCTCGCTCGACCACCTCATAACGAGTGCGGGCGAACCGCCCCCCGCTGACCACCGCCATCCGCTTGCGCTCCCTCGGATCCCGTCCGATGGGGCCTTCTAGCTCGCCCGCATCCTCTTTGACGAGGCCGCGCACGATCGCCATGTAGGTGCGGCTCAGGGTGCGGTCTTTCAGCTGCGAAGAAAGCGCCCGGTGGCTGGCGTCGTTGCGGGCGACAACGATCAGGCCGGATGTGCCCTTGTCCAGCCGGTGCACGATCCCGGGCCTCGCCGACCCACCGACCACCGACCAGGTCCCGCCACGCCCCAGCAGCGCATTGACCAGCGTGCCGGTGTAATGGCCTGGCGCCGGGTGAACGACCATGCCGGCCGGCTTGTCGATGACAGCCAGGTCCTCGTCTTCATAAACCACGTCGAGAGATATGGGCTCGGCCGAGGCCTCGATGGCGTATGCCTCTGGGATCTCGAACTCGACCACGTCGCCGGCGACCACGCGGTCGGCGGGATCCGCCGTCCGGCCGTTCACGAACACCAGATGTCCCTTGATCAGACGCGCGGCGGCCGATCGGCTCAGCTCGGGCTCCTGCTCGGCTAGGAAGCGATCGAGGCGGGGTGACGCGGCGGCCGCGATCAGGCGGCGTCGGGCTTGCGTAGTACGTACCCGGCAAGAAGCGCCACGACACCCAGGCTGATGGCCGAGTCGGCGACGTTGAAAACCGGCCAGAAATGGAAGTTGACGAAATCGGTGACCGTCCCATAGACGATCCGGTCGAAGCCGTTGCCAACAGTCCCGCCCATGATCAGGCCGAGGATCGCATCGGTGCGGAGGTCGCCTGGATTGCGCGCAACGTAAATCGCAAGCCCGATGGAAACGACGATTGCGGCAGTCAGATAGAGGGCAGCGCCTGCCGGGACGAAGCCGAACGCAGCCCCGGAGTTGTGCACGTTGGTGATGCCGACCACGTGGTCGATCACCGGAACCTCGGTGCCGAAGGGAACGTTGGCCCGCACGAGGTTCTTGGTCAGCCGGTCCAGCGCAAAGACGCACAGGGCGATGACCACGAAGAGCACGCGACCCGTGGTCAGGCGCGCTGAGCTCACGCGCGAGTCATCCAAACCGGAAACGACTCGCCACGGACCTCTAGAACGTCGAAGCCAGGTTCTTCCTCGGGCAGATGTCGGTCTACGTGTTCAAGCGCAAGTGCGAGAACCTCAGACTTGATGTACACACCGTGTCGCTCAATGGCCCGGAGCAATAAGTCGTAGCCCGGCGCAGCGTAGCGAATATGAACCCGATCTTGTGGTTGAAGACCCTTCTTCTTACGAAGCTCCTGTAACGCACGAACGATGTCGCGCGCGATTCCCTCGAGTCGCAAATCGTCGGTGATGTTGGTATCAAGCTCAACCTTGGAGCCGTACTTCAACTCTTTGACGTTTAGTTCGTCTCTAACGATTGCGGCGATCTCATGATCGAAATTGTCCGTGAGGGTTATTGACTGAAGAGGCTGCCTCACTTTCAATTTTGCTGCATCGCGCGCTGCAAGCCCCGCCTCGACAGCAGTACGCGCGGCCGCCATTTGGCGCTCAAGATCCGGGTCTTGGGCCGAGCTCGCTTCCGGAAAGTCGGCAAGGTGCACAGACCCGCCTTCCGACAGGTTCCTGTACATGGCATCGGAGATGAATGGCGCAAATGGCGCCATGAGCCGGCTGAGGGTGGTCAGGACCTCGAACAGGGTCTGATAGGCAGCGAGCTTGTCGCGGTCCGATTGCGACTTCCAGAACCGGCGCCTGGAGCGCCTGATGTACCAGTTCGACAGGTCGTCGACGAATCGCTGGATGCGGCGCGCGGGCTCGATGGCGTCATAACGGTCGAGGCCACCGGTGACCGCTGCGTTCAACCCGCTGAGCTTCGAGAGCAGCCAGCGGTCGAGAACGTGCCTCTCGGCAATTGGCACCTGCGGTTGTGCTGTCTCAAACGTGTCGAGGCGCGCGTAGGTGACGAAGAACGAGTAGCAGTTCCATAAAGGAATGAAGAACTGCTGCACCGTCTCCCTGAGGGTTTCGGGGGTCGTGCGGTAGTTCTCGCCCACCTGCGTCGATGTGAAGAAGTACCAGCGCACGGCGTCCGAGCCGAAGTTGTCGAAGATGAAGTTGGGGTCGAGCACGTTGCCGCGTGACTTAGATGCCTTCTTGCCCTTCGGATCGATGACGAGGCCGAGGCAGATGACGTTGCGATACGCGTTCTGCTTGAACAGCAAAGTGGAGATCGCGAGCAGCGAGTAGAACCAGCCGCGCGTCTGGTCGAGTGCCTCCGAGATGAAATCGGCCGGGAAAGTCTCTTTGAATTCCTCGGCGCCCTTGCGGGGATAGCCGCGCTGCGCAAACGGCATGGCGCCCGAGTCGTACCAGCAGTCGAGCACCTCGGGCACCCGCCGCATCGTCCCATCGCACTTGCTGCAGGGCAGGGTGGCGCCGTCGATGTAGGGCCGGTGGAGGTCGGCGTCGTCCGCGAGGCCAAGCTCCGAGGCGGCGCTGACGCACCGCTGCTCTCCGCACTTTTCGCACACCCAGAAAGGCAGTGGCGTGCCCCAGTAACGCGAGCGGGAGATCGCCCAGTCGACGTTGTTCTCGAGCCAGTCGCCCATGCGCCCGGTCTTGACGTGCGCCGGCACCCAGTTGGTGGCAGCGTTGTTGGCGATGAGCTCCGCCTTTCGCTCCGTCGTCCGGATGTACCACGAGTCGAGCGCGTAGTAGATGAGTGGCGTCTTGCAGCGCCAGCACTCGGGATATGTATGCAGGATGGTCTCGGCCTTGTACAGGAGGCCGCGGGCCTTCAGGTCGTCGATGATCACCGGGTCGGCCTCCTTGACGTGCAGGCCGGCGAACTTGTCGACATAAGGAAGGAACTTGCCATCAAGGCCGACGGTGTGGCGGAAGGGGATGCCCTTCTCCTGGCACAGCCTGAGGTCATCGACACCGTAAAGGGCCGAGGTGTGCACCACGCCTGTGCCTTCGTCGGTCGAGACGAAGTCCGCGTCGACCACGTATTGCGCGCGACCCTCGGTCGGGACGGAATACGGGTATAGCGGCTCGTACTCGAGGCCGACGAGGTCGCGTCCTTTCATGCGGTCGATAACCTCTGGCCTCTCCTCGAGGACCTCGATCCTGGCCTCCGCGAGGATCAGGAACTCGTCCCCATCCTTGACCTTTATGTAGTCGACATCTTCGTCGACGGCAAGAGCGACGTTGCCCGGCAGGGTCCAGGGCGTGGTCGTCCAGGCGAGGATGGATGTTTTGGGGTCGTTCTTGAGCCGGAAACGGACGAACACGCTCGGGTCTGGCACGTTGTCCCGGTAGCCCTGCGCCAGCTCGTGGCTCGACAAGGGAGTGGCGCAGCGCGAACAGTAAGGCGCGACACGAAAACCCTTGTAGACGAGGCCCTGCTTCCACATCTCGCTGAGGGACCACCAGACGGACTGGATGTAGTCCGAGGTCAGCGTCCAGTAAGCATCGTCGTAGTCCGCCCAGAAAGCCATGCGCTCGCTGAAAGCAACCCAATCGTTGACGTACTCGTGCACGCTCTCCCGGCACAGCTGGTTGAAGCGCTCGATCCCGATCTCGTTCTCAATGTCGAACTTGCCTGAGATGCCGAGCTTCTTCTCAACCTCGATCTCGACCGGCAGCCCATGCGTATCCCAGCCTCCCTTGCGCTCGACGTAAAAGCCCCTCATGGTCTTGTAGCGGCCGAAGAGGTCCTTGAAGGAGCGCGCCAGGATGTGATGGGTCGCGGGCTTGCCGTTGGCTGTGGGCGGCCCCTCGTAGAAGACGAAGCGGGGCCGGCCCGACCTGAGCTCCAGCGATTTCTGGAACGTGCGCTCCTGCTTCCAGGTCGCCATCAGCTGCTGCTCGAGCTCTGGGAAGCTGACCTTTTGATTTACCGGATCAAACATTCATTCAGCCGATGAAGCCGAGCGCGTGGATCAAGAAGTAGCAGGCCACCGTCACCACTATCGGTGAGAGGTCCATACCCGAAACGGGTGGCAGCCAGTGTCGGACCGGAGCCAGGACCGGCTCAGTGATCTGAACGGCGAGCCGGTAAATGGGGTGGCGTGGATACGGGCTGATCCACGTGAACGCGACGCGAACCAGGATGATGATGACGAAGGCCCACAGAAGCAAGGCGAGAATCGAAGCAATGGCGCCCACGCAGTCAGCTGGGGCGGGGCCCGAAGAGCGCCTGTCCGAGTCGCAGCATGGTGCTGCCTTCCGCCACCGCCACCTCGAAATCGCCGCTCATGCCCATCGATAGTACCGGCAGGCTCTTGCCCAGTCGCTGCTCGGCCTCGTCGCGCATCTGCCTCAGCTCCCTGAAGGCGGGAGCCGGATCGCCCTGCGATGGGCCCATGGCCATCAGGCCACGCAGCTCGATGAGGCTCGCGATCGCGGTAATGGCCTCTTGGGCTCGGTCGGGGTCGGCGCCGTGCTTCTGCGGTTCGCGCGCGACATTGACTTCCAGCAGGACAGCCTGCTGGGGCTCGACCCGCGCCAGCTCGGTCGCAAGGCGGACCGAATCAACCGAGTGGATGAGTGCGAAGCGGCCGGCCGCCTGGCGGACCTTGTTGGTCTGGAGGTGGCCGATCAGATGCCATTCGGCGTCGGGCACCTCATCCATCTTCAGGACCGCTTCGTGCACGCGGTTCTCGCCCAGCACCCGCAGGCCCGCGGCCATGGCCGCCCGGCAGGTCTCGGCCCCAAAGCCCTTGGTAACGGCCACGATAACGATGTCGTGAGGGTTACGAATGCGCGCGATCTTGTCGCGCACCAGCGCGAGGCGCTCCTTTACCTCTTCGATCATCTCAACGCGACGATCGCGCCGAACCGGGTGCCGTCCGCGTCGCGGCGGTGAGACGGCAGAAAGGAGGTCTCTTTCGTGCAGAGCCCGAGCACATGGACCTCCTTGACCCCGGCCTCTTCCAGCTGGGCGCGATTGGCGGCGGCGAGGTCGAGCAAGAAATGGTCGTCCCTACCAGGCTTGAGGAAGCGCGTTTCGAAACGGGAGGCGACGTCCTCACCCACCTCGTAACAGCGACCGCAGATTCCAGGCCCGATGCCGGCAAGGATGTTGGCTGGATGCGACCCATACTCATCGGTCATCTTCCGCACGGCCGCGACGGCCACGCCCGCCGCGGTGCCGCGCCATCCCGCATGCGCGAGCCCGGCGCAGCGCCGTTGTGGGTCCCAGAGCACGATGGGATAGCAGTCGGCATAAGTCGCGAAAAGGGGCACGTCGCGCTGGTCGGTAACCAGTGCGTCGACCCCCTGGACCACGCCCCGCGGCTCGTCAACACGCGCGACATCGGCGCCGTGGACAGCCCCAACGACCGTAAGCGCTTCTGAGTCCGTGCCCATCGTGCGAGCGAAGTCGCGCCGCGAGGCGAGGACCGGTTCTGGGTCGGGCGCATGGCTCAACCCGACGTTCCCGATCAGCAGCGTGGAAAAACCGTGGACCAGGCCCGCTTCCGATTCGAGCTCTGGAATTTTCAACAGGCGCGCACTGATCACCATCCAATTGAGCTTACTGGGCGCCCCACCCGGCGCCCTCCCCAGCGAGTGGGGAGGGGTCGGCCGGCTTTAGGCCGGCCTTCGTGAGCTGAGCACTTGCTCGATCTCGCGTTTGACCTGCTGCAGGTCCATGAACTCTCGGTAGACGGAGGCGAAGCGGATGTAGGCGACCTCGTCGAGGTCGCGCAGGCGGTCCATCACCATCTCGCCGATCTCCCCGCTGGGGATCTCGACCCGGCCTGATCGCCTGAGCTCGGCTTCGATGTCATCCACGATCGCGCGCAGGCGTTCCGGCGAGATGTCGCGCTTCTCGGTCGCCTTCTTCAGCCCGGTGAACAGCTTCTGCGGGTCGAAGTCCTCGCGACGCCCGTCCTTCTTGGTGACGTAGAACGGCACCGCCTCGATGCGTTCGTAAGTGGTGAAGCGCTGCCCGCACTGCAGGCACTCACGCCTGCGCCTGATCGCCTCTCCGACTTCCGAGTCGCGAGAGTCGACCACCTTCAGGTCGTGATGTCCGCAGTACGGGCAGCGCAATGTGCTCTATCTATTCCTACATCCGGTTGCGGAGAAACGCCGGGATGTTGATGTCGCTCATCTCGTCGGCGCCGAACTCAGGCCGCTCGCGCTCGAGTGCTTTGCGCTGAGTGTCGTGCCGCACCTCGGTCGAGCTTTTGGCACCGAACCCGGTGGCGATGACTGTGATCTTGATCTCTCCCTGCATCGTGTCGTCGCGCACGACGCCGAAGATGATGTTGGCGCTGGGGTCGGCCGCGGCGCGCACGATCTCGGCCGCCTTTTGCACTTCTTGGAGGGTGATGTCCTTGCCCGCAGTGATGTTGAAGAGGATGCCCTTCGCGCCGTCGATCGAGGTCTCGAGGAGCGGGCTCGACACCGCCTGCTTGGCGGCATCCTCGGCACGGTTGTCGCCGGCTCCGTGGCCGATGCCCATGAGAGCCTCGCCCGCGTTCTCCATGATCGCCTTGACGTCCGCGAAGTCGAGGTTGATGACGCCGGGGTTGGTGACGAGATCTGAGATGCCCTGCACGCCCTGACGCAAGACGTCGTCCGCCATCCGGAAAGCTTCCTCGAGGGTTGTCTTCGAGTTGGCGACCTGGGCGAGCCTGTCGTTCGGAATCACGATCAGTGCGTCGACCTGGCTGCGGAGCGACTTGATGCCCTCCTCGGCGGTCTCGTTGCGCACGCGACCTTCAAAGGCGAAGGGGCGCGTCACGACGCCGATGGTCAGGGCGCCTGATTCCTTGGCCAGCTGCGCGACGATCGCCGCGGAGCCGGTACCGGTGCCGCCGCCCATGCCGGCGGTGATGAACACCATGTCGGAGTCCTGAACGACCGCCGAGAGCTCTGTCCTGCTCTCGTCAGCCGCGTCGCGACCGCGCGTCCAGTCGCCGCCGGCGCCCAGGCCGCGGGTGATTTTGTTCCCCATGTGGACCTTGACGTCGGCCTGGCAGCGCTCCAGCGCCTGCTTGTCGGTGTTCACGGCGATGAACTCGACTTTTAGCGCTTTCGAGATCATTCGGTTGACCGCGTTTCCGCCGCCGCCGCCGCAGCCCACGACCTTGATGCGGGCCCGCCCTTCGTGCAACAGACTTTCTTTCACAACTTCCTCCTGGTTTTCTTGTCCTTTTGACTTGGCTATGGCGAGCTCAAGCTGGTTTCGGGTCTCTTCTCTAGAAAAAATCTCGCAGCCACCTCACTGTTTTTTGATAGGTCAAGCCGATCGTCACCGGCTGCCGCGCGCTGGCGTAACCGCGGGCGGGGGCACGCGATCCCCACTTGACAAGGCCGACCGCCACTGCAAACGACGGCCCCTGCGCGCGGTCGGCGAGGCCGGCCGTGCCGAGTGGTTGGCCGAGGCGCACCGAGGCGTCGAAGACGGCTTGCGCTGCATCAGTGGTGCCCATGAGGCGGGAGCCTCCGCCCGTCACGACCACGCCGGCCGGTAGGAGGCCGTCGAAGCCGCTCTTGCGGACTTCCTCACGCGCCATCTGGAAAATCTCCTGCATGCGGGGGCCGATGATCTCGGCCAGGAAGCGGCGGGGCAGGGCCTGGATGCGGTCTCCACCAACCTGGCGGACCTCGACCTTTTCGCCCTGGTCGATGACGTCGGGGAGGGTGTGGCCGTAGTTCAGCTTCAGGCTTTCTGCTTCCGCGAGGGTCGTGCGCAGGCCGATGGCGATGTCGCTGGTCACATGGTTGCCGCCGACCGGCAGCACGGCAAGGTGGCGCGCTGAGCCCTCGTTGTAGACGACGACGGCGGTCGTGCCGGCGCCGATCTCGACGAGGCAGACGCCCAGGTCGATCTCTTGCGGGGTGAGGACGCCTTCGCCCGCGGCGAGGCCTGCACAGACGACGTCTTCGATGTCGAAGCCGGCGCCGTGGACGCACTTGATCACGTTTTGCACCGCGGTTTGGGCGCCAGTGATGATGTTGGTTTCGACCTCGAGGCGGTGGCCCGTCATGCCCACGGCGTCGCGCACGCCGTCCTGGCCGTCCACGGTGTAGGCGCGGGGGATCACGTGGATCACCTGGCGGTCGGAGGCGACGCTGATCGCGCGGGAAGCCTCGACGACGCGGTGCACGTCTTCCTCGCCGATCTCGTGGTCGGGGCGGGCGACGGCGACGACGCCTGTCGAGTTTTGGGACGTGAGGTGGCCGCCCGCGAGGGAGACGACCACGGATTCGATGCGCTGGCCGGCCATGCGCTCGGCGGCCACGGCGGCTGCCTGGATGGAGGCGATGGTTTTTTCGAGGTTGATCACCACGCCCTTGCGCAGGCCGTCGGAGGGGGCCTCGCCCACACCGATGATGTTGAGGGGGGCGCTGGGGTCGTCAGATTCGGCGATGACCACGGCGACGCGGCTCGTGCCGAGGTCTAGGCCGACGGTGCGCTTCCGCCGTGACAAAGGTGGTTGTGGTGCCTCCTGGCTGGAACGTGGGCTGGAACTGGGGGCGGGCTATTGGGGATTATATCGGCTCCTGGGACGTCTGCGGGACTAGATTTTGTGGGTCGGGGGTTTGGAAGTGGCACGCCTTGTGGGTCGGACGCCGGCCGGCGATTCGACCAAAAGGGCACGAATGGCCTAACGGATGCCCTGCGATGCGACCAAATTTGCACGAATCACAGGGGCTGCTGGCCTACCGTGGACTACAAGTAGTGCCGGCGGATTGCTCCCAGGTTGTTGAAGATCCTGACTCCGAACGCGACTATCGCCGCGATCGATAGGTCGACGCCCAGCTTGTCGCCGAAGTAGGTCAGGCCGCCCGCCAGCGTCATGTTTGTGATCAAACCGCTGAAGAACACTCTCGGCTCGAACGTCCCCGCGATGTATGCCTTGAACGCGCCGAAGATCGAGTCGAGCGCCGCCAGCAGGGCGACTGCGGTGTAGCGCGCATAGGTGATCGGGATGGTGACGGGCGACAGCAGGCCGATCAGGACTCCCAGGATCGCGAACACGACCGCGACGACGATTACCTGCATATCGGCGCCGACGTCGGTGATGGTGAAGGCGATGGTCGCGGGGTTGCGCCCGGCGACGGTGATGGCGTCGGTGGGTTCAGCCTGGACCGGAATCCGACCGCCGGCTCGGCCGGGTTCATCACGTTGACGTACTCGAGGTCCGTCGAGTTGTAGTTGACGTTGCCTCGTCCCTGGATCGCTTTCAATGCGGCCACCTTGTCGTGCAGGGTCACGAACTCTTCTGGCGTCAGCACGCGGCCAAAGTAGACCTTCCAGCCACGTTTGGCGATCAGTGTCAGGTTGCCGCACGAGTCGAAGATGAATCCCGACACCTGCTGCCCGAGCAGGGCCGGAAAGCCTCGCTGCATATTGACCAGCGCAGTCAGCAGCACCTGTTCGACGGGCCGCGACCCCACCTTTGGGTCAGCCCCGCTCGGCCCCTGCACATCGACCAGCCCGGCTGCCGACGGAGCCGGAGCAAGAATGACCGCCTGGTCCGACATCAGGAACAGCGAAGTGTTGGTGCCCGAGTGGTAGACCGCAACAGACTGCCACTCGCTGATCTCAACGAGCACCCTACCCGGGAGCTGTGGGATGACGGTGGCGCCTTGCACCCACGTCTGGTTGAGCAGCTTGAGACGATCCGCCTCCGCGTCGACTGACAGCACTGAGGCGCCCCCTCCAAGCCCTGCCATCTGCGTGATCTGCGCGCTCGTGAGGTGCTGCGCACCGGTGACCTGCACCGTCGTCACCGACAGGGCGGGGCCAAACCACAGCCATCCCAGCACCGAGCACAGCGCGACCGCGACGCCCATCGCGACAGCGCGTCGCGTCCAGTGAACGTCCGGCTCGCGCAAAGACTTCTCCGACCTCGTCCACAGCTGACCCTTCAGCGGCTCGCTCGCCTCCAGGTCGCGCCGCCACCCAACCCGAGGCAATATCGACCGGCGCCGTCTCAGCTTCATGAGGTGGGCGGTCCCACCCGATTCGCCTGCCGCTGAATCGCGTGGTCGACGAGGCGCTGGCAGAGCTGATCGAACGGCACCCCACCCGCCCGCGCGGCATCCGGCAGCAACGACAGCTCGGTGAGTCCCGGCACTGTATTGACCTCGAGGATCCACGGCGTGCTCTTGGCGTCCACGATGATGTCGACTCGCGCCATCCCCGCGCAGCCCAGCACGACGAACGCTCGTCCGGCCGAGTCCGCCGACGTGGCGCGAGCGCGTTCCTCGATGCGTGCCGGAATGATGTGGTGCGATTTGCCGGCCGTGTACTTCGCGTCGTAGTCGTACGTCGGGTTGTCGCTCACGATCTCGAGCGTCGGCAGAACCTGCACCTCGGGTGTCGCCAGCACCCCGACGGTGATCTCGGTCCCGACCACGAATCTCTGCACGAGGACGCGGCGGTCGTAGCGCGCGGCCAGCGCCAGGCCGCTCGCGCACGCGTCGGCGTCCTTGGCGATCGTCAGCCCGATCGTGGAACCCTCGCGCACGGGCTTCACCACGATCGGCAAGCCAAACCTCGAAACCAGACGCTCGACGACCTCGGGCGCAACGCCTTCCTTGATCTCGAGCTCTTCGAAGTCCGGGATGTGCAAACCAGCCCCGGCCATCACCGAGTTCGCTCGCGACTTGTCCATGCAAAGCGCGGATGCCAGGATTCCCGACCCTGTGTAAGGAATCCCGAGCAGCTCGAGCATCCCCTGTACCGCGCCGTCCTCGCCGAGCCGCCCGTGGAGTGCGTTGAAGACGCAGGCGAAGCCGCCGTCGCGAAGCGTGTCCCAGGTGGTCGCGTCGAGGTCGACGCCGACGACCTCGTGGCCCAGACCCCGCAGCGCCTCCTCGACCTGGGCACCTGACCGAAGCGACACCTCGCGCTCCGCGGACCTGCCCCCGCGCAGCACTGCGAGCTTCATCGCCACCGCCCGACCAGCTCGACCTCTGGCTCGAGGTCGGCGTTGAAACGCCTCTTCACCTCTACCCGCGCTCGCTCAATCAACTTCGCAACGTCGTTGGCGGTCGCTCCGCCCTCGTTGACGATGAAGTTGCCGTGCATCTCGGAGATCACTGCATTGCCTTCACGCAAGCCCTTCAGTCCCGCGGCCTGCACCAGCCGCCCGGCCGAATCGCCAGGGGGATTCTTGAAAACGCTGCCGCAGTTCTTCGTCTTGATGGGTTGTGTCTCGTTGCGTTCGCGTGTGAGCTTGGCCATCTCGGCTTTCGCCTCTTCCCCATCGCCCCGCTTGAGCTGGATGGTGGCCTCAACGAGGAATCCCCCCTTCAGGTCACCCTCGCGCAGAGCTGATGTGCGGTACCCGAACTTGAGGTCCGCCGGTGTCCATTTCTTCTCTTTGGAAGCGGGCATGAAGCCGCACGCCTCCACCAGGACCTCCCGCATCTCTTTGCCCCAGCAGCCCGCGTTCTGATACACCGCGCCGCCCACGGACCCCGGCACGCCGATCGCGAACTCGAACCCGCGCAGGTTGGCATCCGCCGCGATTCGCGCGAGGCGCATCATCTTCAGCCCGGCGGCCGCGGTGATCCGCGTGCCGTCGATGCGGTGCTCGCGTGTCACCACGCGGACGACCAGGCCCTCGACGCCGGCGTCCGCGATCAGGAGGTTGGTGCCGGCGCCAAGCAGGAAATATGGGATCCCCCGCTCGCGCGCGCCGGTGAGCACCCTCTCGATGCCTTCGGCTTTTGCGGGCTCGATGAAGAAGTCCGCGGACCCACCGATGCCAAAGGAGGTGTGCGAAGCCAGCGGCTGTTTCTCCCTTACCGCAGGGAGTCCGCGCAACCATGCGACGTTAGACGCGCTGCGCCAGCTCATCGCCCAGCTTGCGGATGTCGCCCGCACCCATCAAAAGGAGGATGTCGTCACGTCCGACCATGCCTTCCAGCACGTGGCGCGCGCCCTGGAAATCACCAACGTAAGAACCGTTGGGCAGGAGGTTGGCCAGGTCGCTCGCCTGCACACCCGTCGGATTGTCCTCGCCGGCCGAGTAAACGTCGAGCACCAGCACTTTGTCCGCGCCCGCGAAAGCTCGCGAGAAGTCCTGCATGAGGGCCGACAAGCGCGAGTAACGGTGCGGTTGGAACACCACGATCAAGCGGCGGTGGCGAAGCTCGCGTGCCGCCTGCAGCGTCGCGCGCACCTTGGTCGGATGGTGTCCGTAATCGTCGTAGACCGGCGCGCCCTGGAACACGCCGATGAACTCCAGCCGCCGGTGCGCGCCAGGAAACCTCTCCAGCGCGCCCGCCACGTCGGAGAAGCTCACGCCCGACTCCAGCGCCATCGCCGCGGCACCCGTGGCGTTCTGCACGTTGTGGCGGCCGGGCTGACGCAAGTTGACGCGTCCAAGCTCGCGGCCCTGATGGTGGATCGGAAACGGACGCCCCTCACCGCAGCGATAGTCCGCGCTCTCGTCGAAACCGTACGTGACACGGCGTGCCTTTGATTTCAGAGATCGCGCTCGCTCATCGTCAGCGCACAGCACCGCCAAACCGTCGGCGGGAAGGCCCGCGACGAAATCGGCGAAGAGGTTCTGCACCGCCTCCACGTCTTTGAAGTGGTCGGTGTGGTCCAGCTCGATGTTGGTGATGATGGCGCGCCTTGGATGGTGGAGCACGAGGCTTCCGTCGGACTCGTCGACCTCGGCCACCAGCAGGCGAGAGGCGCCCGCTCGGGAGCTCGACCCGTCTCCAACCAGGACCGTGGGGTCCAGGCCTGCCTCAGTGAGAATGTGCCCGAGCATGTAGGTGACGGTGGTCTTGCCGGCGCTGCCGGCGATCGCGATCGCATCGCTTTCGGCGATCAGCTCGGCCAGCATCTCCGCCCGCGTCAGCACCCTCACCCCCATCGCTCGCGCCGCGTCGAGCTCGGGCGATGACTTGATGGCGCCGCTGTAAACGAGCAGGTCCTGGAACAGCACGTGCTCGGGGTCATGGCCCAGCTCGACGCGCACACCGGCGTCCTCCAGCTCGGCGGTCGTGTTCGACGGCTTGAGGTCGCACCCGCTCACCTCGTTGCCCCGCGCCAGCAGAACACGTGCGAGCGCGGAGACTCCCGCGCCGCCGATGCCCATGAGATGAATCTTCATCCGCGCGCCACTTCCCTCAAAACGCCCAGCACGCGCTGCGCGGCGTCCCGGCGGCCCAAGCCTGCCGATGCTTTCGCCATCGTCCGCAGCCTTTCGGGCGTGAGGCCGTCGAGTGTGGCCACCAACGACTCGGGAGTCAGCTTTCCATCGGGGATGCTGACGGCCGCGCCGGCCTCCACCATCGCGGCGGCGTTCTCCTCCTGGTGCCCGCCGCCGAAGGTGCCCGGGATCAGGACCATAGGGAGACCGACTGCGGTCACCTCTGCGATCGTGCCGACGCCCGCCCTGCTGACCACGAGATCTGCGGTGCCCATCAGCGACTGCATATCGTCGACGAAAGCCAGGCCGCGGTAGTGCGGGTGCGAGTGACGGGCGACGCCGTCGGTCCCCTGGCGTCCGGCGACGTGCACGATCTCATCGAACCGCTGTCCCAATGCATCCAGCGCTGCCCAGACCGTCTGGTTCAGGTGGCGCGCGCCCTGGCTGCCTCCGGTAATCAGCAGGTGTCGTGCGGGCGCCGCCGGCGTGCGCGGCTCGAATCCCTCCCGCAGCGGGACGCCCGTGAGAACCACTCGCTTGGCCCGAATGCGCTTCTCGGTTCCTGGGAGGGTCGTGCAGACCGCCGCGGCTGCTCCCGCGAACATGCGCGTGGCAAGCCCGGGGCGCACGTCCTTCTCGTGGAGCACGTACGGTATGCCGCGCAAGCGAGCCGCGGCGATGGCCGGCGCCATCACGTACCCGCCGACCCCAAGGACGACGTCGGGGCGGAAGGCGTCGACGATGCGCAGACCCGCGCGGAGGGCCAGCGGGATGACGGCCGGAAGGGCGACGTTCTTCCAGACCGCGTCTCGGTCGAGGCCGCGGACGTTGACAGTGGCCAGCTCGAAGCCGGCCGCGGGGACAAGGCGCTCCTCGGGCCCGCCGGCGCGCCCGACCAACAGGAGGGCACCGTCAGGTTCCTCAGCGCGAAAGGCTCGCGCGACCGCGAGCGCCGGATAAAGGTGCCCTCCGGTCCCGCCGCCCGCTATCAAAAGGCGCATTCGTCCTCCGTTTAAGTCCAGTTTCTGCATTGGTGCCGCGACGCGCGATGCTCAACAACACGCCGACTGCTGCCAGAGTGGTGGCCAGCGCTGTGCCGCCGTAACTGAAGAAGGGCAGCGGCACCCCGGCGATCGGCAGCGTGTTGGTGACTGTCGCCATGTTGAGCAGCGCCTCGAAAGCGATCCACGTCGTGATCGCGACCGCCAGCACCACTCCAAACCGATCTGGGGCCCTCAGGCCGGCTCGGTAACCGCGGATGGCAAAGCATAGGAAGCCAAGCATCACGAATGTGGTGCCGGCGAGGCCCGTCTCCTCTCCGACGATGGCGAAGATGAAGTCCGTGTGGGCCTCGGGCAGCCAGCCGTACTTCTCGACCGAATGGCCGATGCCGACGCCGAAGAGGCCGCCTGACCCGAGCCCGTATAGGGCCTGGGTGGATTGAAAGCCGGCTCCCAGCGGGTCGGAGAAGGGATCCTTGAAGGACACCAGGCGCGCGACCCGATACGACTCGAAAAGCGTTACCGCCACCAGCCCGAGGGCGAGCACGGCGCCCAGGAGGACGATGTGCCGAAACCGCGCGCCGCCCGCCCAGTAGGCGCTGACGACGATCCCGATCATGACGATCGACGTGCCCACGTCCTTCTCGAGTACCAGCAGGACGAGCACGCCGGCAAGCATCGCCGCAATCGGCAAGAGGCCCTTCTGAAAGGTGCCGATGACCGAGGCATTGCGGTCAATCCAATAGGCGAGAAAAACCGCGAACGCGAGCTTGCCGAGCTCGGAGGGCTGGAAGGTGCCAAGCGGGCCGCCATCGAACCATCGACGGGCTCCATTGACGGTTACTCCGATGTGCGGCACGAGGACAAGGACCATCAGCAGCACCACCACCAGGGCGCCCGGAGTCGCCAGGCGGCGCAGCTTTCTGTAGTCGAAGCGACTCAGGATGAACAGCGCGGTGAAGCCGATGACCATCCACACCGTCTGCCGCTCGGCGTAATACAAAGCGGACTGGTGCTGCGTATAGGCGAAGGCGATACTCGCGCTCGTGACCATCACGAGGCCTGCGGCGCACAAGAGCACTGTCGTCAGCAGCAGCAGGCGATCGGGCTGGCGCTCTTCGCGCACGCTGGCGCTCATTGAGGCCCTCCGTGCTTCGCGTGGACGGCAGCCTTGAACTGCCGGCCGCGGTCTTCGAAGTCCTTGAACATGTCGAAGCTCTTGTAAGCCGGGCTCAGGAGAACGACGCCGCCCGGCCGCGCGAGCCGGCCCGCCAACTCGACCGCTTCATCGAGGTTCGCTGCAGTCACGACCTTGGGGTGGTTGTGCAGGGCCTCGGCGAGGGTTCCTGCTGAGGCTCCGATCAGCACCACGGCTTCGACGTTGGCGAGCACATCCGCCAGCCAGTCTCCAAGCTCGAACCCGCCTCCGAAGCCGCCGGCGATCAGGACCACAGGCGTGTTGGGAAAAGCACCAAGAGCGACGCGACCTGCATCGGGGTTGGTGGCCTTCGAGTCGTTGTACCAACGCACTCCGTCCCATTCGCCGACGAGCTCGAGGCGATGCTCGACGCCTTTGAACGAACGGATCGCTTCGTCGATCGCGTCATCTGACAGTCCCGCAATCCTGCCCACCGCGGCGGCGGCGAGTGCGTTCTCAACGTTGTGCCGGCCGGGGAGCGGCATCGGCGGGATGGGTCTGTGCTGGTCGAACCACACCAGGTGCGCCCTGGTGCGGTCGGCGAGTCGACGCGTCGCCGGGTCCCGGCCGTTGAGGACTGCGAAATCGTCGGCGCCTGCGAATTGGATAGCGCGGGCTTTCAGGTCGACGTAGCGCTCGAGCGTGCCGTGGCGATCGAGGTGGTCCGGCGTGATGTTGAGGATCACGCCGATGTGAAGGTGAGGCTCCTGGACCGATTCGAGCTGGAAGCTCGAAAGTTCGAGCACGACCCAATGGCGCGGCGTGATCTCGCCAAGTCGGTCGAGCACCGTGTCGCCGATGTTGCCGCCGACCATGACCGGGCGGTCGCCCGCCGCCAGCACCTCACCGGTCAGCGCGGTGGTCGTGGTCTTGCCGTTGGTTCCCGTGATGCCGACGACGGTGCCAGGGCACAGGCGGAGGAAGAGGTCGATCTCGCTCGACACCGGTATACCTCGCTCGCGCGCTCGGCGCAGTAGCTCGGAGTCCCAAGGCACACCTGGACTCGCGTACACCGCCTCGACCCCGTCAAGGACGCCCTCGTCGTATCCGCCCACGCGTAGGTCGACGCCCGCGGGCAGCTGCGCGATGCTGTCCGCGAGCTCGGACTTGGGCCTTCGGTCGGTCAGCCTGACGCGCTCACCAGTGCCAGTGATGTGGTTGGCCAGCGCGATCCCGCTGCGCGCCGCCCCGACCACCAGGGCCGTCACGAGGCCAGCCGTGCCACCCCGGCCGCGGCCAGCGCCGAGACAAGCCCCACGCCCCAGAACGAGAGCGCGATGCGATTCTCAGACCAACCCTGGTGGTGGAACGTGTAGTGGATCGGGGTCATCTTGAAAACTCGGCGTCCGCCGCTGGCTTTGAAATAAGCCACCTGAATAATGACAGACAGTGTCTCGAGCACAAACACCAGGCCGACGAGTGGAAGCAGAACTATCACTCCCTGCTGCACCGCCATGGCTGCGAGCGCGAAGCCGATTGCGAGCGAACCCGTGTCGCCCATGAACACTCGCGCGGGGTAGCGATTGAAGATCAGAAAGCCGACCAACGCGCCGCACAGAGTCATCGCCACGGCCTTCTCGCCGGCTGGAGCGCCTGACAGGAGAAGCACCATCGCCGCGAGCGCGATGGCCGAGAGCCCGCCCGCCAGACCATCCATCCCATCGGTGAGGTTGACCGCGTTCGCGGTGCCGACCATCGCCACGACCGCTAGCGGAAACACCACCCACGGAGTCACCGGAAGGAAAAGCTGGTGCGATGCGCCCTGGACGGTCGCAAGCCAGGTGACGGCCACCGCCAGCAGGATCTGGATGGGAAATTTGAGTCGCGCGGGAATGCCACGTGCGCCGACCTGCAGCTTGCTCCGGTCGTCGGCGAAGCCAATGAGTCCGCCGGCGATGAGGCCCGCGACCGCAGGCAGCGCTCCCGCGTGTCCCGCGATCGTCGCGAGCACGCCTGCGACGATGCCCAGCGCGACAAAGAGGATTCCGCCGCCCGTCGGCGTTCCTGCCTTCTTCTGATGGCTGGCGGGCAGCTCGGCCTGAATGACCTGGCCGGACTTCCACCGCCGCAGCGCGCGGATCAGCAACGGATAGAGGATTGCCGACAGGACCAGCGCGACCACGAATGTGATCGCCGAGAAGACGCTCAACGGGTCAGCTCTCTCACGACTTCGTCAAGGCGGATGCCGTGCGATCCCTTGACCAGCACACGGTCTCCTTCGAGCGCGTTGCGCCTCACCCACAACACCGCCTCGGCCAGGTTGGGAACGGTCTCCGCTCCTGAGGCTTCGGCCAGAGTCCGCGCTCGCTCGCCATCGATCACGCAAATGGCATCGAATACCTTCGCCGCGTGGAGGCCGACGACGCGGTGCGATTCCTCGGCCAGCCCGCCCAGCTCTCGCATCTCGCCCAGCACCGCCAACAATCGGCCGGACCTCGGTCGCTCGCTCACGGCGGCGAAGGCGGCGAGCATCGACTCGGGGCTGGCGTTGTAGGCGTCGTCAACGACGATGAAGCCCGACGGCGCCTTGATCTCCTGCAGCCGGTGTTCGACGTCCACTTCCGACAGCGCCTCGGCGCCAATCTCGAGAGGCACGCCGGCGAAATCGGCAGCGGCAAGCGCAGCGACGCCGTTGAGCGCTTGATGACGGCCTTCGAGCACCAGCCGCACGTCGGTGCCCCGCACGGTGAACCTCGACCCACCCTCGGGGACGGCCCGGTAGTTCTCGGCACGGAAGTCGCCTTTCGCAAAACCAAAGCTTGTGACTCCGGCCGGGGTCATGCCTGACAGCTCGGCGAAGTACTTGTCATCGGCGTTCAGCACTGCGAGACCGGATTCCGGCAGGCCTTTGACCAGCTCGCCCTTGCTCGCCGCCAGCTCGTCCTGCGAGGCGAAGAACTCGATGTGCACGATGCCGATGTTGGTGATGATGCCGATGGATGGCTGCGCCAGCGCGACCAGCCGGCCGATGTCGCCTGGACGCTGCATTCCCATCTCGAGCACAAGCGCCGTGTGCTCGGGCTCGAGTCGGAGCATCGTCAGCGGGACGCCGGTCTCGGTGTTTAGGTTCCCTGAGGTGTGAAGGACGTTGTAGCGGCGGCCGAGCGCCGCAGATACCAGCTCTTTCGTCGAGGTCTTGCCATTGCTGCCGGTGATCGCAACGACCAAGGGTTGCACTCGGTCAGCCGCGAAGCGAGCCAGCGCATATAGCGCGTCCCATGTGTTGGCGACCAGCACCTGGCCCACACCTGGCAACGTCTCCATTCGCCGCTCGACGATGAGCAGGCCGGCTCCGCGCTGGATCGCGTCGGGCACGAAAGCGTGCCCGTCCATCTCAGCGCCCTTGAGCGCGAAGAACACGCCTCCGTCCACAACCTCACGCGAGTCGGTGTGGAAAGTCGAGAAGGCGTTGCCGACAAACGTCCCGCCTATCTGCCCGCCATCGGTCGCCCCGAGGATCTCGAGGAGGGTGAGCCGCATCTAACTAGTTTGTAACGATCGACCGGGCCAGCAGGCACGCGGTCCGGGCAGGGGATTATGAATGGCTTGGGGCGATGTGCCAGTCGTTGACGATCGCCTGGGCGATCTTTTGCCAGATTGGCGCCGCGGTGATGTAGCCGTCGTTGAGCGTCCAGTCGAGATTGCTGCCGGGAGCATGCGGCTTGCGCACGACGACGATCATCGTGAAACGCGGATGGTTCGCGGGCAGAAAACCCACGAAAGACGCCCAGACGTTCAGGGTGTACTGGCCTTTGACCGGAATCTGCGAGGTGCCCGTCTTGCCGGCCTGGTTGAGCTCGAACCCTGGCACACGTGAGGTAAAGCCCGAGCCGTTCTGCACGACCCCCTCCATCATCTTTGTCATCTGCTTGGCGCTGGCGGCACTTATGACTTGCCGCTGAGGCAGGAGCATCACCGGGTTGATCTTGTTGCCGATCCGCTCCACAACGTGTGGCGGAGCGTACTTGCCACCGTTGGCGATCACGTTGACCGCCGCCAGCATCTGCACCATGTTGACGTCGATGCCTTGACCGAACGCCGAGGTCGCGTACTGGGACGGGGCCATGGTTTTCGCGCTCGGCAGCGGGATGAAGCTCTCGCCGGCAACGTCAACCCCACTCGGCTGCGTCAACCCGAAGCTCTGCAGGTACTTATAGAAGGAGGCGTGGCCTTCAGCAAGCATCGCCTTCATGGCGCCGACGTTGAGCGAGTGCTCAAGCACGTATGTGTAGTTGATGTTCCCGTGGTTGGCTCCGTCCCAGTCGGCGATCCGATAGCCGCCGATGTACAGTGCGCCCGGGTCGTTGATCACGGTGCTCGGCTTGATCTTGCCCGCGTCGATAGCCCCCGCCAGGGTCACCACCTTCATGACGGACCCCGGCTCGTACACGTAGCTCAGAACGTTGTCCTTGAAGAGGGCCGTGGGCGTGTTGGTGAAATTGTTGGCGTTGTAGCTGGGGTAGTCGGCCCACGCGACGATGCCGCCGGTCTTCGAGTCCATGACCAGCACGCTTCCGCTCTCGCCCTTCGCCTTCTTGACGCCTGCGGCCAGGGCCTGCTCGGCCTGGTACTGGATGTTGGCGTCGAGGGAGGTCACCAGGGCGGCGCCGGGCACCGGGTCCTGGTGCACGTGGGTGCCGAGGACGATCTCATTGTTGGCGAGGTCGCGGTAGCTCGAGATGTAGCCGGGAGTCCCGGCCAGCACGCTCTGGTAGTTGGCCTCGAGGCCGTACTGACCCTGGCCGTCGTACGAGACGAAACCAAGGAGGTTCGCGGCGAGCGATGCGCTCACCGATGAGCCTGGCAGGTAGGAGCGCTGCTGCTCTGGTTCCAGCCCGACCCCCGGCAGCCTCATCGCAGTCAACCGGTCGGCTTTGGCCTTGGAGAAGCGACGCAGGATGTAGGCGAACTTGCGAGTGGAAGAGAGCGTGGCCATGACCGAGTTCCGGTCGACGCCCAGGACCGTGGAGAGAGCGGTCGCCACCTGGTCGCGCTGCGCTGCGGGGACCTGGTCAGGCGAAACGAACGCCGAATAGACGGTCGTGTTGACGACCAGCTGAACCATATTGCGGTCGTAGATCGCTCCGCGCGTGGCGGGAAGCTCCACAAGCTCGCGGTACTGGGCCGCGGCCTGCTGTGAGAGCTGGGTGTGGCGCAGCACCTGCCAGTAGGCAAGTCGCGACCACACGACGCCAGAGAGCAGCAGGGCGACAGCCAGCATGCAGAGGATCCGCAGCCGGGTCGAGGTGGCGCGCTCGAGACGTCCGGGGGGTCTGAAACCGAAGACCCCTGCCGCCATCAGCGGCCGGCAGCCATGACGTTTTGGGCGACCAGGACCTTGTCGACAACCGCAGCCATCATCCGCTGCCACAGCGGGGTCGAGTCGCTCGGAGCAGCGCCAATCGGTGCCGAGAGGTTGATCGCCACCGCTTTCGTGTTCACAAACCTGCTGGGCGTCGTACGCACCATGCCGCTGTGGGCCGCCGATTGCTGGACGGAGGCCGGCGCATGCTGGGTGACCTCTTGGTAGCGCAGCTGGTCCTGCGCCGCCAGCAGCGTGCCTTGCTGGTCCTGCAGCGTCGCGATCTCATATGACGACGCTGTGATCTGTGCTGCGATCGCGAGATAAAAAAGGCCGCAGATCAGGATGGCGCCAAGGCTCAGGTAGGCATGCCCGAACGCGTTCAGGTGAAGGCGCTCGACCGTTGCCTTGGTCGCCACCTGAACGAAGCCACGCGTGCGCCGGCGACGCCGGGCGGGCACGTGCTGCACGCCGGCGGTGCCGAGGCGGCGCCGCGTCAGTATTCGGGTTGATATCAAAACGTGTGCCTCATTTTTTGTTGGGATGTTGGCTGGGACGTTGGAGTGGAACGGTGGTGCCTGGTGACCGGAGGGGTAGCCGGCCACCAGGACTTTTGGAAGGGGGGGAAACGCCGGTTAGAGCTTCTCAGCCACCCTCAACTTCGCCGATCGTGCTCGGGGGTTGGCCGCCACCTCCTCTTCGGAAGGGCGGACGGGGCGGCGGGTGATGATGCGAAGGGTTGCCCGGTGGCCGCAGGTACAGACTGGCTGCTGGGGTGGGCAGATACAGTCCTTGGACTCGACGTTGAAGAATGACTTCACTAAACGGTCTTCCAGAGAGTGGAAGCTAATCGTCGCCATACGACCACCGGGTTTAAGTGTCATGAGAGCTGCTTGCAGTCCTGCCTCGATCTCGTCGAGCTCGCTGTTGACGGCAATCCTCAGTCCCTGAAACGTCCTGGTCGCGACGTTGATGTCGCGGGGCCAGGCCTTCCTAGGGATCGCGGCCTCCACCGCCTGGGCGAGGTCGCGGGTGGTGCGGAGCGGGCGGCGCCGCACTATGAATTGCGCAATCCGGCGCGCCCATCGCTCTTCGCCGTAGGTCCGAAGAATGCGCTCAATCTCAGAGGGCTCGAACGTGTTGACTATCTGTTCGGCCGTGAGCTCGGTTGTTACATCCATGCGCATGTCGAGCGGTCCTTCGCCACGAAAGCTGAAACCGCGTTCGGGAGCGTCGAGCTGGGTGCTGGAGATACCGAAGTCGAAGAGGATCAGGTCGGCTCCACTGAAGCCGGCTCTCTCGGCGATCGCGCCGAGTTCGCTGAAGCGTCCGTGGGCCACGGCAGCGGCTGTCCCAAACGGGGCCAGCGCCGCCTGGGCGGCTTTGACAGCTTCGGGATCGCGGTCGATCCCGAGCAGCCGGCCGCCCGGAATGATTCTCTCCAGGATCAGGCGGGCGTGGCCCGCCTGCCCGACCGTGCAGTCGATCGCGACTGCGCCCGGTCTGGGCTGAAGCAGCTCTATTACCTCTTGTGAAAGTGCGGGTTGGTGCGGGCTCAGCGAGCTGAGATCACCCGGTCAGCGGATTCGGTAAAGCGTCCTTGCGCGTCGGCGCTGTAGCTGTCCCAGCGGGCCTCTTGCCAGATTTCCACCCTGGCTCCGCTCCCGATGACCACCACCGACGACGGGGAGTTGATCTCCGCCAGCCGGCGCTGCTCCGGACGCAGGATGATCCGTCCCTGGCCGTCCGGCTCGAAGGGCTCCGAGAGCGAGTACAGGGTTCGTGCCAGCGCTCGATGGTCGGCGCTCGGGAGCGGGCTGAGGAGCTCCTGCGCCAGGGCCGCCCATAGTTCCGGCGAATAGATCGCCAGGACGGCGTCCAGGCCCAGCGACACGTAGCTGCCTTCCGGCAGCTGCTTGCGGAAGGCGGCCGGAATGGCCAGCCTCCCCTTTTCGTCCACTCGTACTCGGTAGGCCCCGGTGAACAATCATCAGGCCTCCCAAAACTGCCGGAGCGCCCGCTGCTGCCGTGCGCAAAGCCCGCAGCCACAGCCGTGGAGCTCGAGTGGCATCTCGTTGCCGAGCTTGTCGAAGCGATGATTCGTGGCTGTCGCGCGTCTCCACAGATCCCTAGCGAAGGTCGCTGTGGGCTGCAGGCGCCGCTTGTCCTGGGCTCTGGACCGGTGCGTGCCGCTGACCATTCAGGCCCCCACGAGGTGTGTGAGAATCCGGGTCATGTTTTCGGCGCCATCGCGGCTGCGGGGAGAAGTGGCGTAGAGGAGATGTATTGCGTGCGGTACTTGGACGTAGGGTGCGACGTATGCTGCCATGTTGCTTGATTCACCACTTCTCCCCACTGATCACCGCGATTCGCCGCGAACCGTATCAAGTGGTCCGCAGCCTGTCAATACCCTTACCACTACATATAGCGTGACCGTCGCACCCTGACAGGCTCCAAGCCCAACATCTTGTGGTTGGGAATTCCAAGTCCTCAAGATGCGGGGCTAAAATGTGATAGCCACGAACATTAGTTTGGATCGCGCAATGCGCGCTTAAGCGATGTTCCTAACCGTTCTTTACCCGCTGCGCTTCAACAGACCGAGGCGTTTGGCGCGGTTTTCCGCCCACGAAAACACCCACAGGCTGGCCGGGGTCATCACCCCGCCCATCACGAGAAGGGGCCCGCCTATGAAGTCAAGTTGAAGGGGGACGGGCCCCCTTTTGAGGCGGCGGGCCTGGCGGAGCGCCGGCGCAACCCCCCGTCGAGCTGGCTCAGCACGAAGGCGGTGATGAAAGCCTCCTCGCGCCACGACTCGTAACGGCCGGACGGACCGGAGTGCCCGGCGATCATCTCGACCTGCAGGAGCAGCACGCGAGTGTGCTGCTTCGACTCGCGCAGCTTGGCCACCCACTTGGCAGGCTCCGAGTACGAGACTCGAGGGTCGTTGAGCCCCGCGGTCACGAGAATGGCGGGATACTTCGCTTCCCTGACGTTGTCGTACGGCGAATAGCCCTTCATGTAGTGGTAGTACTCGACGTCGTTCGGGTTCCCCCACTCCTCGTACTCCGTGACAGTCAGCGGCACCGTCTCGTCCAGCATGGTCGTCACCACATCCACGAAAGGCACCTGGGCGACCGCGCATGCGAAGAGGTCGGGTCGCGTGTTAAGGGCTGCGCCGATCAACAGACCGCCGGCGCTGCGGCCGCGGATCGCAAGCTTCGCGGGACTTGTGTATCGCAGCTCGATCAGGTGCGTGGCGCAGGCAACGAAATCCGTGAATGTGTTCGTCTTGTTGAGGAACTTGCCGTCCTCATACCAGCGACGTCCCATCTCTCCCCCACCTCGCACGTGCGCGATGGCAAAGACGAAGCCGCGTTCGAGCATGCTCAGCCGGACCGGGTCGAACATCGGGTCGTTCGAAATCTCGTAGGCGCCGTAGCCATAAAGCAGCGTTGGGTTATCTCCGCTGCGCTCGACGTCGCGCTTGCGGACCACGGAGATCGGCACCTTCACGCCATCCGGCGCCGTCGCCCACAGGCGTTCCGTGACGTAGTCGTCGCGGTTGTAGCCGCCGCGGACCGGCTGCTCCTTCACCAGCGTCCGCTGCCGAGTGCGCATGTCGTAATCGACCGCCGAGAAGGGCGCCGTCAGCGACGTGTAGAAGAAACGCATCACGTCGCTGTCGTAAACGGGGCTCGATCCGGGAAACGCGGTATAGGCGGCCTCGGGCTGCTCGACCACATGTAGCGCCCCGGTGCCGGTCTCCAGGACCTCGAGCTTCTGCAGTCCTTCTGATCGCTCTCCCAACACGACGTGGTTCTTGTGCACGTCGACGAAGTTCAGCCGAACACTGTCGCGTTCGCGGACCAGCTCCACCCATGAGACGCGGCCCGGATTCGAAACCGGTGCAGCCATCAGTCGGAAGTTTCGTGCGCCGTCGTTCGTGAGGATCAAAAACCGATCCTCCTGATGATCGGCCGAATACTCGATGCCCTGCCGGCGCGGCTCGATCATCTTTGGCGCCGCGCCCGGGGCATCGGCGTCGACAAAGCTGCACTCCGCCGTGACCTGGCTGGTGCTGCTGAAGATGATGTACCGCTCGCTCTTGGTCGGCTCGACGCTCAGCTCGAAGCGCTCGTCGTCCTCCTGCAGCACGAGCACGTCCTGAGTGTTGGGCGTACCCAGTCGATGGCGCCAGACCTGGAAGGGACGCATCGCCGCATCGGCCTTGGTGTAGAGGAACGTCTTGTTGTCGCTCGCCCAGGCGGCGCCGTAGTACACCTCGTGCAGCACGTCCTCCAGCTCGGCGCCCGTCGACAGATCGCGGAAGCGAAGCTCGAAAAGCTCGGCGCCCGTGTAGTCGGCCGCGTACGCGAGCATGTTCTGATCCGGGCTGGCCTCGACGAACCCGAGGTCGAAGTAGTGATGGCCACTGGCAAGCTCATTGCCGTCGAGGAGCACCTGCTCGGGGGCGTCCATGCTGCCGGGCCGGCGGCAGTAGATCTCGTAATCCAGGCCCTCGACCGTCCGGGTGTAGTTCCAGTAGCCCTTGAAGAACGACGGGGCAGACGTGTCGGTCTCCTGGATCCGGCCGACGATCTCGCGGTACAGCTGCTCCCGCAGTTCCTCGGTCGGCGCCATGATCGCGTCGGTGTACGCGTTCTCGGCCTTCAGGTGGGCGATCACCTCCGGGTTGCCCTTCTCCCGCATCCAGTAATAGGGGTCGACCCGCCGGTCGCCGTGCTTCTCCAGCACCTTCGGCCTCCGGGGGGCCTTGGGGGGTTTGGGCGCCGTGGTTATCTTGGCCATGCCTTTATGCTGGCAGGATCGGGCCGGGTCTCGTTACCTGGGCCGGCCGGCCATCGTGAATGCACGTATGAAACAAACACTCGTCGCTCTGGGCGTATTCGGAGTCATGGCGGCCGTCTCCTGTGGTGGTACCCCGGCCACTGCCGCCACCACGATCGTTTTGCACCAGAGCGATGCCGGTAAGACCTTCAACGTGCACGGCGGCGACACCGTCCGTGTCGTGCTGGACGACACCTACCCCGTGCCGGGCTCGTCGTTGGTCTGGACGATGACGTCTGCCCCTGCCAGCGTGCTCAACTTCGTGTCCGAGAACAGGTCGCCCCAGGTCCGGGGCTCCGGACCGGGCCGGACCGACACCTATACGGCCGATTTTCTTGCTGTAGGCGCCGGCCAGGCAGTGTTCGACGCGAAGGGAGCGACGACCTGCGAGGCGATGGCCAAGTCAGGGTGCCCCGACCAGCACTTCACGATCACAGTCGTGGTCGGGCGATGACCCGGTGAGCCGCATGAATAAGTCGAGCCCGTATCGGGTAGCTAATCAAGCAATGACTGTAAAGATCACCCCGAACGGTACTCGCGGCTTCAAGGCGCCGGCCGGCTTCAGACCGCTGGCGCGGCTCCATGCTCGAATCTACAAGCTGGTTGGCGGCCGTGGGCACGGAAACATGGTGGTTCTGACCACTCTTGGCTCGAGCAGCGGCCTCGAGCGCTCATCCACCGTCGCCAGCTTTCCAGAGGGCGAAGGCACATGGTTGGTCGTCGCTTCAATGGGGGGTGAGGCACGGCATCCGAGCTGGTACGGGAACCTCGCCAAGAATCCCGACCGCGTCTTCCTGCAGGTGCGGGGCGAACGTTTCCGGGTGCGGCCGGCCTCACTCGAAGGCGCAGACCGGGCGGCAGCCTGGAAACGGATCACGAGCGAGGCTCCGAACTTCGCGGATTACCAGACCAAGACAGACCGGGAGATCCCGGTGGTCCGGCTGACCCGTGCCGCCAAGGCGGCCACTTCCTAGCCGGACCAACCGCGGATCTCATCTGAGGCTGAAAGGCGGCTTATGGCCGACAACAGCTTTATTTTTCGGCGATCTCGCGACGGGCAGCCGCAACTATGTCGGCGCTGGTGTTGGCGTGCCCGGCCAGTCCCCAACCGCCCTCGGGCGATTCGGTGATGAGAACCCAGGTGCGTTCCGTGAGCTTCGGATCGCCGGCGGCGGCCGCGACGATGTCGGTCAGCTCCCTGACCACGCCGAGCTGCTTGTCGCGATCGAGAACGCCGACCGGCGTCAGGACCTGCACGCGAACGTAGTTGCTGTCGCCGGCAACGTTGGATAGCGAGTCTGAGGGCAAGTCGTGGACAAAGGCGGCGGTGTTGTTCCGGAACAGGGCAAGGTCAGGCACCTTCTCCCACCGCATCACGGCGGCGGCGAGATCCTTGGCCAGCGTGTGCTTGTCGCTGAAGGTCCCCTCGGCTGCGTACACATCGATCATCGGCATTAGCGTTTCCCCTAGCTAACCTTGGCGAATAAACAGAACGGTCGGTATAGTAGCACAACACGGGGCGATTAGACAGACCGGTCGGTAAACTGCACGCATGGCCATAAGAACCACTAAGCGCCCCTCCCCCGTCAAGCCAGAGGCTCCGCAGCGTCTTTCCGCCAGGGATCGCTTGCTCGCCGCCGCCGACGAGCTCTTCTACGCCGAGGGTGTGCACGTGGTTGGTGTTGACCGGATTGTTGAAAGGGCCGGCGTCACCAAGGCTTCGCTCTACAACACGTTCGGCAGCAAGGACGAGCTCGTGCGCGCGTACCTCGAGAATCACTTCCGCCGGCGGCAAGCTCGAGTCGCGCAAATTTTGGCCTCTCACACGACGCCCAGAGAGCGGCTCCTAGCGGTGTTCGCCGAGGTCGAAGGGCTGCTGGCTGGGTCGGCGTTTCGAGGGTGTCGATTCATCAGCGCCGCAGCTGAGTCGCAGCCCGGCGAGGCGGGCGAAGTCGTTGCCGAGAAGTACCGGGCATGGCTTTGGTCGCTTTTTACCGATCTTGCCAGGGCCGCCGGAGTACGCGATGCGAAGCAGGTCGGCCGTCAGCTGTTTTTGCTCTACGACGGCGCGGCAGTGGCGGCACGCATGGACGAAGATCGCGGCGCTGCGGCCAAAGCGGTGCGCTCCGCGGCCATCGCGTTGCTTGACGCAGCGGTCCCCCCAAAGCGCAGGGGTCGGCGGGCACTTTAACCCGCTGAACCCCGCGGCCGGCTCAGGCTGCCTCCGGCTGGTACCCTGCCGGACGAGGTTGCTCGGCTTGAACTCTTTGCCCGGCAAGCAACATTCCCGCCGCGCCGACGTGCTGCTCTATGGGGGAGCCGCGGTGAGCGTCATTGCCCTGCACCTTGCAACCAACAGCACCCTCGGCTTCCATACCGACGAGCTCTATTACCTCGCCTGCGGACGCCATCCGGCGCTTGGATATGTCGACTTCCCGCCTCTGGTCCCACTCCTTGCACGACTAGAGACCGACCTCCTCGGGGTCAGCCCGTGGGCGCTCCGACTGCTGCCATCGCTCTTGGGCGGATTCCTTGTTGCACTCTCCGGCCTCTATATCCGGCGGCTTGGCGGCTCGCTGCGGCTACAAGGAATTGCGCTGCTCGCTGCCATTGCGGCGCCATATCTGCTCGGCACGAACTGGGTCTTCCAGACCGTGACCTTCGATCAGGTGACCTGGATGGTCTCCCTCTACTGGTCTCTCTGCCTTGTCATCGACCGGCGACCTCGCTACTGGATCTATCTGGGCATCACGCTCGGGATCGGGCTCGAGGTGAAGTACACCATCGCCGGTCTCATCGCGGGGATCGTCATCGCCGTCCTGCTCATCCCCTCGTTGCGGACCGAGCTGCGGACGCGATACCCGTGGATCGCAATCGGGATGGCACTGCTCATCTGGGCGCCGAACCTCTACTGGCAGATCGCCAATGGCTTCCCCTCGCTCATCTACGTCACCAGCCACACGGGGAGCACCGGTGGCCCGATCACCTACCTCATACAGTTCGGCGTCTACTTCTTCTTTCTTATCCCATTGTGGCTGGCAGGCATGATTTCCCTGTTCCGCAGTCGATCGCTTCGCGCAATCGGCATCGCCTGCGCCGTTCCGTTGCTGGTCTTCCTCTTCGTTGGCAAGTCCTACTACGCGGCGGGGACAATTCCAATCGCTCTGGCTCAAGGCCTCATGGCGATCTCCCAAGTCAAGCGCCCGAGGCTTCGCTCAGGGCTTCAGATCGCCGTCGTCGCTGCGAGCGTGCTCGAATTCGTCACGTTCTTTTTCCTTGTCGTCCCGGTCACTCCTCCAGATCGGATTCACGCTCTGCGTCTCGATACCGTGAACGAGGTCTTTGCTGACAGCGTGGGCTGGGACGACATCGCGAAGCAGGTGACAACGATCTACGACAACCTCCCAGCCTCAGAGCGCGGAAGCACGATCATCATCTCGGCCTACTACGGCGTGCCGGGGGCACTGGATGTCTATGACAATCCGAACACGCGCCCCGTTGCCATCAGCCCACAGCTGAGCGATTGGTACTGGCTGCCGAGCAACCTCACCGCAACGTATGCGCTGATGGTGGATTACCAGCCGTCTGACGTGGCGTGGATGTGCACCTCACCGACGCTCGTTACACACCTCACCGTGCCGTACGACGTCGCAGGTCTGGAGCAGGGCGCCCCGGTCACCTTATGTCAGCTGAAGGAGCCGATCCCAAAAATCTGGGGGCGACTTCGCGACTTCTCGTGAGATGACGCCTGCGTTCGCCGGCAATCCCGTCGTGAAGGCCATCCTCCTCTGCACCCTGGGGATCTGGGCCGTCATCGAGATCCGGCAGGCGCTTAATCGTCGCATTGAAGCGACAAACAAGGATCGAGGCAGCCTCATCATCGTGCGTCTTTGCGCTGTGGCTGGCACGCTCCTCGCCGCGTGGACCGACAAGGTGAGCGCCACCGCCCTTCCATACAACGCCGCCATCTTCGGCATAAGTCTTGCCGTCATTTGGGCCGGAATCGGGCTCCGATTGTGGAGCTTCCGGACGTTGGGGCGTTACTTCACCTTCACAGTGATGACCAGCGCCAACCAACCCGTCATCACAACTGGCCCATACCGATTGCTGCGCCATCCGAGCTATGCCGGGATCCTGTTGATCCTCGGTGGGATTGGCCTGAGCCTCGGCAACTGGCTGAGCCTGGCCGCTTTGATACTCCTTCCCCTTGCTGGCTTTATCTATCGCATCCATGTCGAGGAGGCGGCCCTGTCAGCGGCTCTAGGTGCCGCATACACGACCTATGCCGGCGGACGCAAACGGATCGTTCCGTTAGTTTGGTGACTGGCGCGCGTGCCGGTGTTCCAGCCACGAATGTGGAGAGGAGAGTCAGCAGCAAGAGATGCCAATAAGCCCATCCGAGCAGATTGACAAGTTGATCGACAACCTTCCGGACTGGCGCGGCAAGACGCTCGCCAAGCTTCGCAGGGTCGTCCACGAGGCCGACCCGGAGACAGTCGAGGAATGGAAATGGATGGGCACTCCGACCTACTACCATGACGGACTTGTCTTGCTCTTCAACCCCCACAAAGACAAGGTCAAGGTGACCTTCTACGAGGGAGCGAGCCTTCCCGACCCGGCCAAGCTCTTCAATGCCGGCCTCGGAGGCAAAAAGTGGCGGGCGATCGATTTCCTTGAAGGCGACGAGGTCAACGAGCGCGCTCTCAAGGCCCTCGTCCGTGCCGCCGTAGCGCACAACGCCTTGAAGAAGAAAAAGTGACCTCGCCCGGGCGTCTTTAGCTGACGGGCGACACCTAGCGACACGGCGCGCGGGGCTCAGCGCAACGAAATGCGTGGCCGGCGCATTAAACGATATGGAGTGATGGCGCTGGACGCGCTAGCCGATGCCAATCAGGACCGGCCGTTCGCCGACTTGGTGACGCCGTTGTTCCCGGCCGCCCAGCGCCTTGCCTATGGAATGTTGCAGAACGCACACGACAGTGAAGACGCCGTACAGGAGGCTACATTCAAAGCCTGGCGCGCCTTTCCGCGCTTGCGCGAAGGCTCGAATCATCGCGCGTGGTTCCTCACCATCGTCGCGAACGAATGCAAGCAGCGGCGGCGGAATCGATGGTGGTCGATTCTCAAGCTGGCCGCGCCTGAGCATCAAGATCCGGCTCCGCAAGGACTGGACGGCACGTCCATGGATCTGCGACGAGCCGTGGCCCGCCTGCCGGCCGACATGAAGCTCGCCATCGTCCTGAGGTACTACCTGGACCTGGAATTTGAGGACGTCGGTCGCGTGCTGGGAGTGAGCGACAAGGCGGCAAAGGCCCGCGTCCATCGAGCGCTGATACGGCTGCGTGTTGACGCCGGGGAGATGTTGAACGATGCGTGAGAACGAGTTCCGCGACCGCCTTCGAGACGCGCTGGGCGACCCACCGCCCATCCCTGCCCCACAGCTCACGCCATCAGACGCCGGCGATTCACGCGGTTATCCCCGCGGGATGGCGCTGGTCGCTGTCGGCCTGGCCGTCGTGCTGGTCGTCGCCCTAGTCGTGTCGCGCGTTGCGCTGCGACCAACGGGTATGAGCCAGCCAGGTGCAAAGGGCGGCGTGGCCATGCCCGCTGACGCTTTTCCGTGCTCGCTGCCTGTGGAAGCGATGAGCTTTGCTCAGAACTCGGCCCAGGATGCGGTCGACAGCGTGAGCCTGGGATTCGTGAACATTCCGGGAGGAAGCTTCCAGGTCGATCCGGCTGCGACAGTCGTCGGGCTACCTGTGGGCGCTATCACCGGACAGAACTTCTATTCCGCCGCACTGAAGCGCTGGGTGCCGGCCCCGATCGAGGCGATGTCGCCAGATGGTCTTTCCTACACATTCGTAAAGCTGCTGCCGGCCGGTGCGACGTATTCCAATGCCACGTCCTCCGAGGTGCACGTCTTTGACGTCGTGAAGAACTCGGATCGCAAGGTTTGGAGCAGCTCGTCCTCCGTGATAGTTGTCAACTGGGACAGTGCCGGGATCCTTGTTTCCGTGATGCCGTTGGGAGGCGGCACCGTGCTGCTGTGGCGCATCAATCCTGCGACTGGTGCCGTCTCGCAGGCACCATGGGATGCCGATCCCAGCAATCTGCCCACATCGGCAATGCCTGACGGCGTCAGCTCCATGAGCGTGGGACCGGACGGCCACGGTCAATACGTCTCCCGGCTCGGTTCACTGGATAAGGGCACGAAGTACAGCATCGTCGTGGTCGCCTCGGGCAAAGTGACGACGCTGTACTCGGGAACAGTCGGCGACTCGACGAACTTCGACCCTGCGGGCGTGTACTCCGATGGGCACGGCATGTGGCTCGGAAACGTTGGCGGCTCGCCCCTCTGGTTGTGGTCTCAGTCCTCCGGACTTCGCAGCTTCCCGGTCACAGGCCTTCCCCCAATGCCGTCGGGATATGCGTTCACCAGCTTCGCCATCATTCCGGCCGGCGCGTGCGTGCCTGGCACCTTCGCCGGCGTGGCCGCAACCGGATTGCCGCCCGCCACGACTCCGACGCCATCCCCCTCCCCGCCACTGGTTGACTGGGCGCCGCTCACCGCGAAACCACTGAACCTCCAGCAGCTGTCGCCGGGGGCGCGCTGCCCGGTATCACCGCAGGTCAACCTCGTGGTCGCGACGAACGGACCAAAAGCGCCGAACTCTGGGTTCGGGCAAGGACCTGTGTACGTAAGCGGCCCGAGCATGTGGTACGCCGGCACTCAGGGCGTCATCTTCCTCACCGACCCCAAGTACACGGGTCCCGTGCTGATCCGAAGCATGCGCCTCGACGGCACCGGCTCATTGAGTCTCAGCGGTCAGGGCGCAACGTCTCTGGCTGGTGGCGCCATTGGTCTGGCGCAGACGTCATCTCCGCCCTACTGGGGGATGTGGCTTGGCGGTTTGACCCCGAGCGCAGCGGGCTGTTACGGGATTCAATTCGACGGGTCGAGCTTCACCTCTAGCGCCGTTATCGCAGTCTCACCGGGTCCGGTTCCGCCTGGCTAGCCGCGGTTGCGACCCGATCGCTACTTAGGGGGCTGCACAAAACTTACAGTCCGGCTTTCGGTCGGATGTGCGCCCCGCAGGGAGCCGCGGGTGCCAATATGCTCGCGATGCTCAAGCGCCGTCACAACTCGCTGTGAGTTATTCCCTTGCCCTGAATCGCAGGCTCCGCGTAGCCGTCAAACCGCCGAACGATCCCGGCCTCGGTGCCCTGCGGCGTGCGTCCCGCGCCGCAATTGTCATCCCTCTCGCCTTTGCCTTCGCCGATGTGCTTTTGCGCGATGCGCAAAGCCTGATCTTCGTGCTGTTCGGTTGCTTCTCACTGCTCGTGATCTCTGATTTCGGAGGCCTGCGGCGACCCCGCGCGCTCGCCTATCTGACGGCAACCGTGGCGGGGGGGGCGCTGGTGGCGCTGGGAACGCTCGCCTCGTCCTCTGCGTGGCTCGCCGTGACGATGATGTTCGTGGTTGGTTTCGTGGTCTCGTTCGGCCGCGTCTTCGGCGGCTACGTGGCCGCGGCGAACACGGGCATGCTCCTCTCGTTCGTGATCGCCGTCACCATTCCGGCGCCGGCCAACGCCATTCCGGACCGCGTTGGCGGCTGGGCGATCGCCGGGTTGGTGTCGACGTTGGCAGCGGTCGCGCTCTGGCCACGACTCGAGCGCGTCACCATGCATCGCGAGACGGCCAAAGCGTTGCTGGCCATCGCCGATCTCGTCCAGGGTTTCGGGTCGGCCGTAGACGAGACCGATTTGCAGCGCCTCGAGGACATCGCGAGCCAAGCGGTCGAGGAGGCTCGACAGGGATTCGTGGCACTGTCAAGGCGTCCGACCGCGACCGCCCGACGCGATCGTGCATTTGCTCAGCTGCTCATCGAGGTCGACAGGATCCTCGAGATGATCGAGCGCCCGTTCAATCAGGACCGGCCGATAGTGCGTCCTACGCTTGCTGAGACGGATCGGCTGGTCGCGGCGGTGGTGGCCGCACTGCGTGCCAGCGCCGGCGCGCTGCAGGGCGGCGGAGCGCCGGATGTTCATGCCATCGAAGTGGCGCGCCAACAGCACCGAGCCGCCCTTGACCGATGGGCGTCCGAGCAGCTCCGGGCCGCTCGTCCCGTCGAGGAGGTGCTCGATGGGCTGGACTTTGACGACACGCTCCGGGTGGTGTCGTATGTGGCTTACCTGCTCAGCGGCAATGCCGCCATCGCGGCAGGCGCACGGCCCGACATCCGCGATACGGCGATGTATGTGGTGCGCACGGTCCGAGCACATCTGGAGTCGCCCTCGACGGTGCTACAAGGCAGCCTTCGGGTGGCGGTCGGCCTGGCGCTTGCTGTCTGGGTGGCGCGCGCGTTCGACCTCTCCCATGGGTTCTGGGTCGTGCTGGGAACGATCCAGGTGTTGCGCAGCAACGCGCTCGGCACAGGCCGCACCATCGTCCAGGCCGTCGCGGGCAACGCGATCGGCGTGATCATCGGCGGGTTGTTCGCTGTGGTCGCGGGCAATCACCCGACGGTCATGTGGGCCGCATTTCCAATCGCGGTGTTCGGCGCCGCCTATGCCGCGACGACGATCGGTTTCATGGCGAGCCAGGCCGCTTTCACGATCAATCTCATCGTCGTTTTCAATCTCATCTCACCGGCGGGCTGGCAGGTTGGCCTGGTGCGCATCGAAGACCTGCTGGTGGGCGCGCTGATCAGCCTTGTCGTGGGAGTCTTGCTCTGGCCGCGAGGAGCTCGCCGCGAGCTCGGACGAGCGCTGGCGAACGTCTATCGAAGCCTGGTCGAATACCTGGAGCACGCGTTCGACCGCGTACTGGGCTTCGACCCGACGAGCACACCGGACCAAGCTCGGCAGATCGTCGACCGCGCACGCGACCGTGCTGATGCAGCGTTTGACACCTTCGTGACCGAGCGCAAAAGCGGTGCGTTCGATCAGGAGACCGCCGCGTTCCTGCTGTCCTCAGCCAACCACCTGAGCCTGGCCGGCGACCTTCTCAACGTGATCGCCGGCGTCCTGGGCTACCAGGCGGACAGCCGCACCGATGGTGCGCGCGACGTACGGGACCAGGTGAGCATCCTGCTGGCTGCGTTCACCGGACTTGCGGACCGTTTGAGTCTGTCTCGGGCCCCGGAACCTGAGGCCCGCGTT
Organism: Candidatus Dormiibacterota bacterium; assembly: GCA_003139695.1. Taxonomy (GTDB): domain Bacteria; phylum Chloroflexota; class Dormibacteria; order Dormibacterales; family Dormibacteraceae; genus Palsa-872. Next base: position 159,804 of record PLJM01000027.1, read on the forward strand.
TCGCCGGCCGCGCTGCGGCAAGGGGCGCTCAGATGCCTGCGCCGATGGCAGACCGACGCCGGCGTGGGAAAAGCGGCGATGGCCGTGCTGATGGCGGGCGAGTGGGTGCAGAGCCTCGCGCGTCTGGAGGCTGACCTGGAGGAAGCGGCGGGCACCGCAGTCGAGGCAGCGCGCAAGCCGTGGTGGCGCTGACCTTCGAAACCGACAGAAGGTGGACAGAGGGCGGACTGTAAGCCGGGTTCTGTGTTGGGAGTTCCCTATACCCGGTCTGAATACAAAGCGACACCCAACGACACCGTGAGACCTAGAGCGATTGCGTACTGAATGCGTACGAGTACGCCAAGCTTACTGTCGCACCGACAGTCTTTGGAGCAAGTAATAAGCGATCTAGCCGACCCCGAAATGCAGCGAGTTCAGCAGGACGAAGCCGAGCTTAGAACGCTAGTCGATGCGCCAACGCGCGGCTGGCTTCGGCGCGGGCTCGGACGCCGCCTGATCAGGGTTGAGGGCGGTCTTCAAAGTGGGTCTCCACATCTCGCACGATCGCCTCAGGGGGAATTAATTGAGTGGTCTGATCAATCCAACTCATCGCGGCCACCCCAAGAGGCCAGGCCGCGAAGACAAACCAGTACGCGATCACGCTTTCCCAGATCGGCGGCCCGAGGTCGCCGTTCAGCATTCCCGGTAAGAATGTGAGCTCGAGCAGCCAGGCGGCTCCGGATGCCATCCAGGGGGTCCATGCGAGCTTGGGTCGAAGGCCGAGGCGCGCGAGCGCGGGCAGCGCGAAGATCCCGGAGTAGGGACCGGCCAGTTTCGACGACACCACGCCGATAGCGATCACGTAGGCTGCCAGGTCCGGGTCTAGCGGTTGCCCTCTGCGTCGTCGCGCCAGGTAGAGGGCGACAACGACGGTCGTGAGCTGCAGCAGAACCAGGCCCCAGGTGCCACCGAGGTGGATCGCAACCAGTGGCAGGCCGGCGTAGTCGGTTTGGCCGACATTGCTGCTGTATTCAGGGAGCCAGGTTGGGTCCAGCCAGAATGCCAGCGCCACGAAGGGAAGCATCACGCCGGCACCGGCGATGGCGGCCTTGATCAGACCGCGCCATTCACCCCAGCTGCTGTAGATCAGGACCGCCAGCAGCGGCAGCGCGTTCGGCGGCCGGATCAGCGCGATCGCCATCCCGACTCCCATCAGGACCCAACGGCGCCGTGGATGGGCCCACGCCGACAGGCAGAGGCCCATCAGCCCGAACTGCGAGGTGGCGTGGGCGGTGAGCAGATCCGCGAACAGTGGAACCGAGAGGAGCGCCGGCAGGAATCCGGGATTCCGCCACCCGCCCCCCAAAAGCCACATCGAGACCAGGAAAAAACAAAGGCAGAAGAGCGTCACCGCGGGACGTATTCAAGGGTCGTCCAACAATCCGAACGGTGCGAAGGCGAGAAGGTATGGCAGCGGATACGGCTGGCCGCTGTGCGCGTACGCGGTCGCAACCGAGGCACCGTGGACGAGGGCGGTGACGATGTTCGCCGGTGCGAAGTCGCCGGGGCCGCTAAACACGGCTCCCCAATCACCAGGCCGGTGCAGCAGGTGCCACTCGCGGGATGTGGCGCCGGCCACCGCTAGGAGCCCAAACAGCGCCACTCCGATTGCCGGCAGCGGAGAGCGGGCCTCGGCCGGTTGCACGCCCGCCAAGATATCCGGAAAGCGTTCAATTTGCGTCGGGTCGCGGCGCATTTGGACGGTTCCGTGTCCGAAACCGGGCGAACCCGACGGGTAACACCGGGCTGATCTTCACGACGCTGCATGGGAAGGCGCTTGACTTGAACCAGGTTTACGGCAGCGCCGACAAGGTCGGATGGTTCAGGAAGGCGACGCGCGCGGCTGGGCTCTCGGACGAGATCACCCTCCACGACCTCCGCCACCTCTACTCCAGCCTGCTGATCCGCAACGGAGCCAACGTTAAGATCGCGCAGGCAAGGCTCGGCCACAAGCTCGGCTTACTGGACAAGACCTAGCCGATCTGCGTACTAAATGCGTATTTTTCGAGCCCTCGGCCTCGCGGTCGGGGGCTCCTTTGTATTCAAAACCGGGCTTGGTGGGTCGAGGTGAACTGCCCTGGAATCGATGG
>PLJM01000023.1 GCA_003139695.1 Candidatus Dormiibacterota bacterium
GGCTGGCGGCTGGGTATCACCCCTGATGGCGAGATTGCAGCAGTCCCGCCTTAACGGAGTCCACATCCCTAGCTGGGTCGTCAGAACTTGGTGGCGAAGTCGACTGGCGCTCTGACCCCTCGATTCACCTCTAGGTGGAAGATGTCCGGCCGCCCGTAGTGGCCGGCGACGTCGAGCGTTCGCTTGGCCGCCGCCGCACTCGCCGGGTCGCAGTCCGCGTAGATGATGCCGTGCTTCTCATGTAGCGGTCCCGCCACCACGGTGCCGCTCGGATCCACGATCACCGAGTCGCCCGGGTTGAACCAGGCCTCGAGATCCGGGAACGCCTGCTTTCGGTCGGGAAAGTCCGCGGGCATGTCCTTGCCACGCATGCTGCTCCCGTTGCCCAGCACCCAACAACGCCCCTCTAGCGCGATATGCCGCATCGTCGACAGCCACGCGCCGCCCTCGTCCCACGTCGGCGCGATGTAGATCTCGCAGCCCTGCGCGAAGATCGCAAAGCGGGCCAGTGGCATGTAGTTTTCCCAGCAGATCAGCGAACCCACTCGACCTGAGGGCGTATCGCTGACGCGCAGCCCTGTGGCGTCGCCCGCCCCCCACACCATCCGCTCCGGGTTGGTGGGCATCAGCTTGCGATGCCGGTTCAGAATCTCCCCGTCCGGGCCGACCAGGACCACAGAGTTGTAAAGGGTCCCGCGGCTGAACTCCCCGTCCCGCTCGTGAATGCCGATCGAGACGGTGAGCTTGAGGCGACGCGCAGCCGCCTGGATCGGCTTCAGCTGGCCGGCCTTGAGGTCGACCGAGTTCTCAAGCAGCCGCTTGTGGATGTCGCCGCTCAGCCCGTAATCCTCGCCCGGGCGCAGGCGCCAAATCCATTCGGGGTAGCCGGGAACCCAGGTCTCCGGGAAGGAAACGAGCTTGGCGCCGCCGGCCGCGGCTTCTTCCAGCAGCTCAACGCCCCGTGCGAGGGTCTTCGGCCGGTTGAGGGCTACCGGTGGATGCTGGACAACAGCGACTCGGTAAGGGCTCGCGGCTTTTTTTGGCATGGAGCCATGTTGCAACGTAGCGATGCCCTGTGCCTAGGGGTTTGCCGGGAAGTCGCCCGCACGCGCCACCATGCCAGGCAGCTCCTTGCCCAAACGCTCGCCCAGCCAGCGTGAGCAGGCGATGAGGGCGTCGAGGTCGATGCCCGTTTCCAGGCCGAGACCGCGCAATAGATAGACGAGGTCCTCAGTCGCGATGTTTCCTGTGGCTTTGGGCGCAAACGGGCAGCCTCCGGCGCCGCCCACCGACGCATCAAGTGAGACCACGCCTTGCTCGAGCGCCTCAACGGCGTTTGCGTATCCGGTGTTGCGCGTGTTGTGGAAATGGGCGCCAACGGTGGCGCCAAGCTGCCGCGCACCGGCGACCAGCTCCTTCACCTGCGAGGGAGCTCCAACACCGATGGTGTCGGCGAGGCAGATCTCGTCGGCAGGAAATGCCATCAAGCGCTCGACGATTCCAAGCACCTTCTTCACGGGCACGGGTCCTTCGAACGGACAGCCGAAAGCGACGCTGATGGTCACGGTGATGGGCACGCGATCGGCGCGCGCCCTGCGTACAAGACTCAGCGCTGTCTCGATGCCCTCGTCACTGGTCGCGTTCTGGTTGCGCCGCCCGAACGTGTCGGTCGCCGCCATCGCATAGTGCACCTCGTCGACGCGAGCGGCACGCGCACGCTCGTAGCCCTTCTCGTTGAGAACCAGGCCTGCGTACGTGGTGCCGGCGCGGCGGTGCAGCGCCGTCATGACCTCCTCGGCCCCGGCCATCTGGGGAACCAGCTTGGGATTCACGAAGCTCGCGGCCTCGATTCGCTTCACGCCGGCGGCAGCGAGCCTGCCGCACAGATCGGCGCGCACAGCCGGATCGAGAATCCGGTCCTCGTTCTGCAGCCCGTCGCGGGGACCGACATCGCAGATCAGCACGTCCACAAAGTAAAGGTACGGCTCGTGTTGATCTGGCACGCACCGCCGTCGCGACGGCTTATCCTGCCCGCAGTGAGCACAAGCGGACCGACACCGGAGCTAGTCGTTCAATGCGAATGCGGATTCGAGGTTCGGGGGACGCCGGACCAGATCGTGCCGGCGCTCCAAAAGCACGCCGGCGAGTCGCACAACATGAAGGTCACCCGCGAGCAGGTGCTGGCGAGGGCACACCCCGCCTGACTCGACCGCCGGCAACCACATCCTGGGCAGTCGAGGGACCGGTGCAGGCCGAGGTTTTCGTCATCCGGATGCGGCAGGGCCGTCCCGAGCTCGCTGGGCCGTGCGGACCCGATCCCTGGTACATCGAGGTCGCGGCCGAGGACGATCCAGTAGAGGTCGTGAGCCGGCTGTCACGCAACCTGATGGGCGAGCCCGTGCTTGTGCACTCGACCTCGTGGCGTCGCGCTCGAGGCGCTGTAATCCTGAGCTTTGTGGTCGTCAACTCAGACGCCCAGGCCCCGCACCTCGTGGGGGTGCCGATCTCGAGAGCCGAGCTCGCACGCTCTGGAGCGACGAGCGCGGCGAAGACGATTGCGTCGGCCCAGGTCCTGGAGCACGGGCTCCGTCATCTGGCCTGGCTGTCAAGGGAAGACGAGGTCGTCATGGCTACGCTTAGTGATGAGTGGAAGCGGGCTTTAGAGGACTACGTGCCGGAGCCTTTTCGAAATCTGGTGTAGCTGTTGACGGCTTAGGCGCGGCCTGGGTTGGTCGGCGTGGCGGTGACGATCGCGGCATTGGCATGCTGGCCAGAGACCGAGCTGATGGTGCAGGAGACCGTCTTGGTTGCGTTGTATCCCACGTCCGGCACCACTTGCGCCTCGCACGTGCCGACGGTCGCCTTCGTGGCCGAGTCGGTCATCGTGAAGGCAATGGTGGACGGCGCCTGCGCGCCGAACTTGCCACCTAGGTTCTTGACCACCGCCGAGACGACACAGGTGGCGGTGCAACGCGAGGTGTCCACAGAAACCACTGTGTAAATCGGCGGCAGCGTCGAGAGGTTGGAGAAGTCGATCACGTCGGTGGGCTTTGCGATCTTGAAGTCCTTGCCGAAGTTGCCGTACTTGAAATCGGCTACGGTTATGCCATCGATCGTGGCGCCCGCCTTGATCTTTATCCCCAAGAGCTGATGAGGAGCGCTGGCGGCGATGAATACGTCCGCCCGTGGTCCCGACAGGTTGACCGCGTCCACTCCGTCCACGGCTACGTGGTCGGTTCGGCGGGTTACCGCAGTGCCCAGAAAGGCCAGCCGAAAAGCTGGCCCGTCGGTCAGGCTAAACAGCTGAGGGACGTCGCTGGCGGGCCCCTTCCACCAACCGTTGCCTGCCGCTTTGACCAGGTTGCGAGAAGCCGGGTCGGTACCCATCTGCTGGGAGAGGTACTGGTTGCCGCGAAAGTAAGCATCGGTGGGCGATCCAGCGGCATCGAAAAAGACCAGCGCTTCCAGCTTCAACACTGAATTGCTCACGACCACGTGCTGGGCCGTGGACGGAGCGACCTGAAGGTCGATCGACCACAGGTCGCCGGCCGCACGGTATGAGCCTGTGATCTCGAGGGTCGTGGCCGCTGCGAGGGTGCCGGTCGCTCCGTCCTCGAGGGAGCGGGTCGATGGCTCGCCAAGCCCGAATGGCGCCTGGCACGCTGACATAAGCGCAACGAAGGTGGCCCCGGCCACGATGGCCCGCGCCGTGTATGTGGTGCTCCGTGGTGAAACTATGGTTCGCATGCCCTCGGCCCTGTAACGGCCCGGATACTATTCCCGTTACCAGACCGTGGCGAGTTCCGAAGCGGCGCCTCCGCAGGGGCTGACCGTTCCCGTCGATTCCAGACGCGGGCCGTCCCGTGCCGGCAAACGCAGGGCCGTCCGTCTTGGCGGCCGCGAGTACACGGTCGTTCTACCCAGCCTCCGCGACCCGCGCATGCACGTGGCAGGCGTGCTGCTGACCTTGCAGGTGCTGGGACAGACCGTGCTCGGGTTCCGCCTGTCGATCGCCCAGATCCTCATCTGCCTGGCCACTGGCGCTCTCTTCGAGTTCCTGGTGGTGTTCTTCAAAGACCACGCCATCATCTGGCCCGCCAGCGGGTTGCTCACCGGCAACAGCACCGCCTTCATCCTGCGGGTTCCCGGCACGCTGCACGGCCAATGGTGGAGCACCCACGGGATCGAGATCTTCATCGGGGTGGTGGTCCTGGGCATGGCGACCAAATACCTGATTCGGTGGAAAGGACGGCACATCTTCAACCCCTCCAACGTGGCCCTCGTCCTGGCGTTCGTCGTTCTGGGCGTGCAACACACCGAACCCCTCGACCTGTGGTGGATACCCATGGGCCTGTGGATGGCGGTCACCTACGTGATCCTCGTCGGCGGCGGCCTGCTGATCGCGTGGGAGCTGAAGATGCTCGGGCTGGTTTTTGGCTTCATGATCGCGTTTGCCGCTTTCCTGGCGATTGCGTTTTCGCAGGCTCCGGACCACTGCATGGTTGCCAGCTGGCACGCAACGCCCATGTGCGGACGGGACCTGTGGCAGATCCTTGTCACCTCGCCGGAGGTCTTGATCTTCGCCCTGTTCATGATTCCCGATCCCAGGACCGTGCCGGACGGCCAGGTGGCGCGGGTGGTGTTCGGTATCGTCGTCGCCATGCTGGCGGTGCTCCTGATCGGCCCGACCACGCTCGAGTTCTGGACGAAGACTGCGATCCTTTCGAGCCTGGTCATCGCTTGCGCGCTGCGCTTTGCGCTGGTCGCCTTCCTGGCGCCATTCGTCGCCGAAGGAGGCGGGCTTCGATGGATGCTTGGAGGGTTCAGGTGGCAGGTGCCGGCGGCCCTCGCCGTCGCCTTGCTGTGTATCGGCGCGCTCCCGGTGGCCGCGGACATCTCGACCACGAGCCCGACCCCGTTCGCGGAGCTCCCCGACGGCTCAACGCCAAAGGTCACCCTTCTCGTCGGCAGTGGGCCCGCGACAGGCGAGTGGGTCGCCGCTGCAGCCAAGGCGGGCCTGCCCCCTCCCGGCAATACCGCGCCCGCGTCCGCCTCAGCGCGTGTGTGGTTGCTGCCTCCGTACCCAACGATGACCGTCTCCTCCAACGTTCACAACTTTGACCAGTCGCTTACTTCCAAGACGGTCAACACGATGGCTCACGACATCGTGCTCGACCTCATCATCGAGGCCGAGGCGCGTCGCTCCCATGACCTGACGCTGGCGCAAAGCGGCGCCCAAGACGACGCGCTCACAGAATTCACTGACGTGATCAAGCAGGACATAACTGCCAAGAAGTTCGTACAGAAGACGTACACGTTCGACCAGCTGAGCCTGCTGCTGTTCCTGCCGAAGTTCGCGAGTCAAGCACCGCTATTGGAGGGGATCTCGCTGCATGGGACGGCGACTCTCACGACGAGGGATGCATCAGGCAACGTGCTCTCCAAGACCACCTCGACCTATGCCAAGACCTGGGGCTTGGGCTACACCCAACAGGACAGCAACGGCAACCAGATCGGGACCAACCAGCTGATCCAGACCGACTACACAGGCCTTACGCCGGCGCCATAGCCGACGGCGTCTCGACCGGGCTCTACGGCTCCGCGCGGGTCACCGCTTTGGGAATGCCCGCAGGTTCGTAGACGGGTGGCGGCTCGATACCGAACGTGTCGGCGAGCCGCACGAACAGGCTGAACAACGCGGCGACGTACGCGGCCTCGGCTATTTGCTCGTCCGTCCAGCCCACGGCGCGCAGCCCCTGGACCTGTTCATCTGTGACCCGGTACGCGGCTTTGGAGATGGTGCCTACGAATTCGAGGAGCAGTCGCTCTGGCGGGTCCAGGTTGGCAGCGTCGAGGTCGCCGTCTCGGAGTGCATCCGCCACCCCCTCGAACTCTTTGCCCTGCAACTGCAGGAACCACGTGTGGGAGCTCAGTCAATACCTGCAGCGGTTCAGAGCCGAGACATATGAGGCGATCATCTCGTGCTGCGCGCGGGTGAGGGCGCCGTCGCTGAAGTGCATGCGCGACGCAGCCTGGATGCCGGCCAGGAAATCGGGCCGGAGGCTCATGGTCTTGATGATCCCGGCCACGGTGCCGCTTGGACTTATCGACTTGGCCTGCGCGTATACCTCAGCGAGGGGGCCCTTCGCATCGGACTCCTCGACCATCTTGATTCGAGCCACGACATTATTAACGGCTTCCCGGCCGAAAAGTGTTGGAGGTTACTCGGGACCGTCCCAGGACCACCTCGGCACCGCCAGGTCGGCGGGCACGTGGGGGCCGGCGGGGGTGTAGGCGAGCACGTCTTTGGTTGCCCATTCCATGTAAATGCGAAGGACGTCGCGGAACTCGGCATCGTCGGGGAGATGGGCGTCGTCGACGGCTTGCATGAAGCAGGCGACGAAGCGCGGGCCGAAGTCGTCGCTCGCGCCTTTACCGGCATGAATGCCGATCATTCCCGAGTGGCCGCCATGCGAGCCCGAGTAGCGGGCCGGGCCGCCGAAAACCTCGGCCCAGTAGTCCGCCAGCCTCTCGAGGTGCTCGGGGTTGCTGGTTTGAGAGAAGGGGTGGTTGAGCTCAGGGTCTGCCAGAACTCGCTCGTGCAGCGCTGACGCGAGCGCGAGAAAGGCGGGATCACCGCCCGCGAATTCGTAAATCGATGGTCGGGCCATCAGCAAATCTTGAATCAACCCCGTGGCGAGCGTCGACATACGCTAGTTGGGCTCATGCCGAGTCAGGATCTGCAGGTTGACGGCCTTCGGCAGCGCGCTTCTCGGCGGACCACCAATGCCCTCTGGATGACCCTTTACGGAGTTGGAGCGTCCTCCGTGGTCTGGTGGGAAGGCAATGAAAGATGGCTCGGCGGAGCGGTATGGGCCTGGTCACCGCAGTGCTCATGTTGTACGAGAGCGGTCGAATCCTCAGGCGTCTAGGTGACCTGCCGAACGCAGCCCACATCTGACTCTGTTGGTGGATGCTGTGCCGCATGAAACACAAGCTGATCCGCAATAACGACGTTCATCCGCACACCGGGTTCAATAAGTGGCTCGCGCTGCTGATCACCAACAGCGTCGGCAATATGTGGTTCTTTTACTTCCTGATCGTCTTTATCGGAGGCTGGATTCTGCTATCCAGGCTGGGCCCGCTCGGCTTCGACCCCTACCCGTTTGCCCTCATGTTGCTGATCGTCGGCGGCATCTTCCAGGCTCTGGCGATGGTCGCCATCATGGTCGGCCAGAACGTCCAGGCTGCCGCCAGCGACGCCCGCGCCGAAACCGACCACGAAACCCTGGTCGCCATCCACGCCCTGACCGCGCAATCGGTCCAGATCCTCGAGGGCCAGAACAAGATCCTGGCGCTCCTCCAGGAGCAGTCCAAGAGGGGCTGACCGACGGGGCTCCCGGCCCGGCGCTCGGGCTAATAGGGAGGCACTGGGCGGGAAAGCGTCTACATTGGAGTTAGAGCCCACGCACGCGCGGTGTCATGCCCACCGAGGTGTGGGTCCCTATGAGGAGCACGCACCTGACGAAGCGATTGGGAAAGGCGACCGTCGATGTGCACGGACAGCCAGTCCTGTTTGTCCTGTTCGATGACGGGCGGGCGACCTGCGAGCACGTAGCGGCCGGAGCACTCTCGGTGTCCAGTGGCCATGGCCACCTCACAGCCCGGCGGCATGCTCCCAAACCCTTCACGATTCACCGCTGCGCCAGCTGCCACCGCCGTTACGGGCCGTGACCTACGTCGGTTTCTTGGCCCTGATGTAAGCGCTTCCGACCTTGCCATCAAGCCCGGGGATCGACTGGGTGGCGTGGACCTCAAAGTGCGTGTCCTCGAACCCCGCCTCGATGAGCGCTTTTCGGTAGTCGTCGATCGGGATCGTGCCCGAGATGCAGCCCGCCCAGGAGTCCAGGCTCTTCTTCACGGTCGGGTCGAGGGTGTCGAGCTCCACCATGTCAGCTACGGCGAAGAGGCCGCCAGGTCGCAGCACTCGAAAGGCCTCTTTGATGACCGCGCCCTTGTCCTCTGCGAGGTTGATCACGCAGTTGGAAATCACGACATCGATCGACGCATCGGGAAGTGGGATGTTCTCGATCGTGCCTTTCAAGAAGGTGGCGTTCGATACTCCCGACTTCTTGGCGTTGCCGTTGGCGAGCTCCAGCATCTCGTCGGTCATGTCAACGCCGTAGGCGTGGCCGCCCGGGGCGACGCGCCTTGCAGAAAGCAGAACGTCGAGGCCGGCACCCGACCCCAGGTCCAGGACAACCTGGCCGGGCTCCAGCTGCGCGAGCATGGTGGGGTTGCCGCACCCGAGGCTCACTGCCTCGCTCAGTCCGATTTCCTTGAGCTCGTCCAGCGAGTACGAGCCACTGCAGCCGCAGTCAGGTCCATCGGCCTGGCAACAGCCGGCCTCCGCGATGGTTTGGCCCGTGGGGATGACCTTCAGCTGCTTTGCCACCCCGGCGTATCTCGACCGAACCGCCTCTCGTACCTCGCTCATGGTTATCTCCTTTGATCGATGAACGTCGATGGGTTGAGCCTAGCATATCCATCGACTAACGTGGATGGATTCTCGTATGATCGTCGCATGACGAAGTTGAAGGAGCTGCCGGTTCTCCGCCAGCGCGGCGTGTGCTGCGGGCTTCCGGACGTCGACGCAACCTGGGCCGCGAGCACCGCCGCGCTCATGAAAGCACTGGCCGATCCGACCCGTCTCACCATGGCCGCGTCCTTATGGAAGTCCGAGGCTCCCATTTGCATCTGCGATTTCACGGCGGGGCTTGGGCTGAGCCAGCCGACAATCTCCCACCACATGGCCAAGCTCAAGGAAGTCGGCCTGGTCGATTCAGAAAAGCGTGGCATCTGGGTCTACTACCGGTTACGCGCCGACCTCGCACCGGCGACGCGAAGTCTCTTAGTGCAGTTGATCGACTAGCGTCGCTTGCGAGCGCTCGACACCTCGTCGTCGGCGCGTTGGATCAAATCATCCGCAGAGTCGCCGGTCTGCAGCCGGGCAAGACCGACTGTGATGGAGGCGCCAGAGCCACCTGCGCCGAGCCTCGCACTTACTGCCACGAAGCGTAGGCGCGCGTTTTCCATGGTGATCCCCGGGAGCGCGCATACGAACTCGTCACCCCCGACGCGTGTGATTACATCGTATGAACGCAGGCAAGCTCGTAGCGAGTCGGCGACCGCGATGAGCAGCACGTCTCCGGCAGCGTGACCCTGGCCATCGTTCGTCGCTTTCAGCCCGTCCACGTCGAGATAGGCAGCTACGAGCTCTCCGCTGTCGCGCTGCGCACGATTGATCTCGCGACCGATGGCAGCCAGGCCGGCGCCACGGCGGCTTACGCCCGTCAGCTCGTCGGTCCCGGAATCTTCACGATCCTTGGCAGCCTGCGCGCGATCCTCGGCCGCAATCTGGCGGTCGTGGCTGCCTTGTGCCCGATCATCCGCTGCAACCTTGCGGTCGTTGACCGCTCGCACGCGGCTGTCGGCGGCGTCAGCCCGCTCCGAGGCCGCTCTGGCACCCGCATCCTCCGCGCGCTGACGATTGGTCGCCGCGCGATCCCCGGCGGTTCGGTCGAGATCTCCCGCAGCGTCGTCACGCGCTTCGGCGTCACGGTCGCGTAGCCCGGCTGCGACGTCGCGGTCCCGCGCCGCCAGACCGGCTTCCCGACGGCGCACCGCCGTCTGCTCGTCGGTCCCGGAATCTTCGCGGTCCTTCGCTGCCTGGGCACGATCTTCGGCTGCGACTCTGCGGTCATTGACGGCTCGTACGCGACTGTCGGCAGCCTCAGCGCGCCCCGAATCTGCACGCGCACCTTCATCAGCCGCGCGCTGGCGGTTACTCACCGCGCTGTCCCCCGCAGTTCGGTCGCGATCACCGGCGGCATCATCACGCGCTTCGGCCTCTCGGTCACGCAGCCCGGCCGCAACGTCGCGGTCCCGCGCAGCGAGTCCGGCTTCCCGACGGCGTACCGCCGTCAGCTCATCGGCGCCGGAATCCTCGCGGTCCCTGGCCGCCTGCGCGCGGTCGTCCGCTGCCACCTTGCGGTCGTTGATGGCTCGTTCGCGGCTATCCGCGGCATCGGCGCGACCCGAGTCGGCCCGTGCGCCCTCGTCTGCGGCGCGCCGGCGGTTGCTCGCGGCGCGATCGCCTGCAATGCGGTCGAACTCAGCGGCCGCGTCGTCACGGGATTCGGCATCTCGATCACGCAGCTCGGCGGCAAGGTCGCGCGCCCGAGCCGCCAGGCCGGCATTTTCACGATCCTTGGCGGCCTGGGCGCGATCCTCAGCTGCAAGCCTGCGGTCGTTGATGGCCTGGGCGCGGTAATCCGCAGACTCAGCGCGCCCCAAGGCGGCCTGGGCGCCTTCGTCTGCCACACGCCGGCGGTTGCTCGCGGCGCGATCGCCTGCGGTTCGGTCAAGGTCACCCGCCGCATCGTCACGTGCTTCGGCCTCGCGATCACGCAGCCCGGCAGCAACATCACGGTCCTGAGCGGCCATACCCGCCTCGCGACGCCGCGTGCCTGTCAGCTCGTCGGTCCCTGAATCTGCGCGGTCCTTGGCAGCCTGGGCACGGTCTTCGGCCGCGACTCTGCGGTCGTTGATGGCCTGGGCACGGTTGTCCGCAGCCCCGGCGCGCCGCGAGGCGGCCAGGTCACGTTCGTCTGCCGCATGTTGCCGGTCGGTCGCGGCGCGGTCACCCGCGGTTCGATCGAGATCGCCCGCCGCGTCATCACGCGCCTCGGCCTCTCGGTCACGCAACCCGGCCGCGACGTCGCGATCCTGCGCAGCCAGGCCCGCCTCCCGACGGCGTACTCCTGTCAGCTCGTCGGTCCCGGAATCCTCGCGGTCCTTGGCGGCCTGGGCGCGGTCTTCGGCCGCCACCTTGCGGTCATTGACAGCCTGGGCCCTGTTATCCGCAGCCTCGGCGTGCCCCGATTGAGGACGGGTACCTTCGCCCTCGGCTTGTTGACTCTCACTTGCCGCGCGGTCCCCTGCCGTCCGGTCGAGGTCGCCCGCCGCGTCATCACGCGCTGCGGCCTCTCGGTCACGCTGCTCGGCCTCTCGGTCACGCACGTCGGCGGCCAGATCGCGGTCGCGCCCTTCTATGTCGCGCTCACCTGCGATTGCCAGGGCGTCTTTATCGGACAAAGCACCCAAGCGTGGGCCGGTGGCCATAACAATTGCAGCAACCGAATGGCCGTGGTCGACCTATCACGAGAGCGGCTCTGACCGTGAGGCATTACCGTTCGCGTCGTGTCATCACCAGGATTCAGTTCGCGGTTGGCAGCAGCCCTCGCGAATCGCCGGTTCGTCAGTGCGATCCTGATTGCCTCGGGGACGCCAATCCTCGTCGTGTATGCCTGGCGCACCCTTTTCGGGCCGATCTTCAGTCCGAGCTCGGATCCTGTGGACTTCTTCGAAGTCTATGTTCCGACCGGAGCCATGATCGCCTCCGGTCACGACCCCTACTCGCAGTGCCTCTCACGCACGTGCTGGATCGGTCTGACCAATGCCTGGACCGACTATCCGCCGGTCGTCTCCTGGCTGTCTCAGCCGCTGGCCCTTGTAGACCAGGCGGTGCTGGGAGCCGCTGCATTGGTGGTCGCCCAGGCCTGTGTCGCTCTGTTCATATGGGCGACAGCGCGTGCCCTCCGGGTGCATGGCTGGCAACCTGTCGCCATGTTTGTAATCGCAGCGATCGCATTTCCGCCGCTGATCGACCAGATTATCCAGCGCAACCTCGAGGTGCTGCTCCTCGGCCTCAGCGCGGTGTGGCTGCTGGGCTGGGTAGCCGGCGATCGCTGGTGGGCAGGGGCGGCCCTCGGCTTCGGATTAGCTCTGAAGTTGGTGCAGGCGCCCCTTCTGCTGCTCGGAGTCTGGGGGCGGCGACCCGCGATTACGGTGGTGACGATTCTGGTCGTGGCCGTTCTGTGGGTGATCGGTTCTCCTCAGTACCTGCCCGAGTACTTCCTCAGAATCGTCCCCGAGCTGAACACCGGCACTGGTTATGCGATGGACATTGCGCCTGTGGGCGCCGTTGCCCGTCTGCTCCATCCAGCCAGCATCTATGGACTGGTTCAGGGTGTCGACACGACGGTGCGGATCATCGCGGCGGCGATCTCGGCGACGGTTCTGATCATGACGGCGATCACCTTATGGTCGCCTCGCGCGGATCGAACCGGCCGCGCGCTTGAGGCCGCTTCCGTAGTGGCAGCCACGCCTTTGGTCGTCGCGGTCGTCCGGCCGGGGCACCTACTCCTTTTGCTCCTGCCGATGCTCGTGCTTGGGACCTTGGCGATTCGGGAACGACTCCTTTGGCTCGGCATCGCTGTCGCGGTCAGCTGGATGCTTACCGGGCCTGTCTACCTTTGGTACACAAACCTGTACGCGGAGGGAGTTCGCGGTCCTCTCATGGCCGCGGGTGCAGAGATCGCACTTCTCGGCACGGTGATACTGTGGCTCACTTCACTGTGGGCATTGCGCCTGGCCACCCCGAGCCTCCTGGGGAATCGGGCCGCCGCCGCTCAGCAATCGAGAAGAATGGCCGATCGGACGAGCTAGCGCCATCACGGCGACAACGGTGATTTGGGGTGGCTAGCGGGATTTGAACCCGCGACAGCCAGATCCACAATCTGGTGCTCTGCCATGCTGAGCTATAGCCACCACGGTGCGGGCCTGGAGTCACCAGCCCTGTAGGAACCACGATTTTACCCGCCCGGGTTGTCGGAGAATGAAAGGCCATGGCAACCGCGGCCGAGTTCGACCAGATGATGAAGTCCGGGGAGCTGATCGAGTCAAAGAACGAGATGACTCCGGACTACCTCCGTGAGCTGAAGCACACGCTCATCGTTTCGGGCGACACCGAGCTCATCTCGGCGCCCGCCTACTACCTCGCCGCCAAGCGCGCCCCTTCAATCAACGCCTTCATGACCGGCATCGCGATCATCCAGGACGAGCTGGCCCATGCCCACATCGCGTATCACATCCTCGAGGAGCTGGGCGAGGACCAGGAGAAGCTGATCTTCAGCCGCGACCCCAAGAGCTTCCGCTACCCCTACGCCTTCGATGTCCCCCTCGACAGCTGGACCGAGCTCGTGGTCGCCAACGGCATGTACGACCAGGCCGGCTTCTGCCTCCTGGGCGACATCCACGAGAAGTGCTCCTACGGGCCGTGGAAACGCGGGCTGAACAAGGTCATGGCGGAGGAAAACTTCCACCTCCGCAACGGGCGCACCTGGATGAAGCGAATCAGCCAGGCCGGCGGCTCCGCGAAGGATGAGCTGCAGCGCGCCGTGGATTGGATGTTCCCGCTGAGCGTCGAGTGGTTCGGCTTGCCCGACAGCTTGAAGATGCACTCGACCCAGCTCGAGTACCGCCTCAAGGGCCTCACCAACGACCAGCTGCGGCAGTGGTGGCTCTCGCTGGTGGTGCCCTACTGCGAGCAGATCGGCATCAAGGTCCCGTCGCACAAGGAAACGAGGGACGGGAAAGATGTGTGGGAGCTCGACTATCCCTTCCCCTGCGAGTTCGACGCCGAGGCGAAGCGGTGGGATTTCAACCAGCCGATCTCATGGGACGACGTGCTGGTGCGCTGGCGCAACCGCGGACCGCGCAACGCGGAGATGGTCGCGATGTTTCAGGAGGAATTTCACAAGTTCCGCAAAGCGCACCACCCGGCATGAACGAGCGACTCTGGGCTGCTCTCTCTGAGGTGCAGGACCCCGAGATGCCGATCAACCTGGTCGACCTCGGTGTGATCTACCGGGTTGCCGAGCAGGATGGGCGGGTCGAGGTCGACCTCACTTTCACTGCGATGGGGTGCCCCGCTTCCGATTTCATACTCGAGGACGTGCGTGAGCGCCTGCTGCGCGAGGACGGAGTTCGCGAAGTCCGCATCAACGTCGTCTGGAATCCACCCTGGACCGTGGCACGCGTGACCGAGGCGGGCCGCGATGCGCTCGAGTCGTGGGGCCTGGCGGTTTGACGCACTACAAGCGGGTGAGCGGCGACGCCGTCGAATATGAGGTGTTCGCGCGCAAGACGCGTGGTGAGCCGCTGCATCAGGTCGGCAGCGTTGTCGCCCCGGATGACGACCTCGCCGTCGCCTACGCCCGTGCGACCTATGACGAAGAGCGCTGGGTCGAGATGGCGATCGTCCGCAAAGAGCACGTCATCGAGCTCTGGCAACCGGGGGAGGCATGAGCCTTTCCGACCTCGTCCTGAGCATCGCCGACAACAAGCAGATGCTTGGGCTGCGTTACGCGGAGTGGGCCACACGCGCGCCTTCGCTGGAAGCGGACATCGCTGCGGCGGCGATGGGCCTCGATGACCTCGGTCATAGCCGCGTGCTGTACGGCTGCCTCGAACCTCTCGGCGCAGACCCCCGCGGGCCTGATCGCGAGAGCGATGCGGGCAGCTTGCGATCGCTCCAGTATTTCGACGAGCCCTGGACCGAGTGGGCGCAGTTCGTTGCCGCCAATGCGATCCTCGATACCGCGTTCACCGTGATGATCGAGGCGTGCGTGAACGGCACGGTCGAGGTTCTGCAGCACCGCATGCGGAAGATGCTCATGGAGGAGCGCTATCACTTCCTCCATGGCCGGAGCTGGCTCAAGTCGGGCGTGGACGCGAATCCGTTGAGCGAGGCGTGGCGGGAAGCGATCGAATGGTTCGGGCCGCTCGACGGCGAGACGGCGACTTTTCACAAAGAGGGACGCTTGAGCATGGGCCCGACGGAGCTTCGTGCGCGCCTCGAGGAAAGGCTGGAGACCAAGGCTCCCGCAGTCCAGATCGATTGGAAGGCTTGGGATCCGGTGCGCCGGCGTAGCCGGCCGGGGGCCATCGATGACCGCACTTTTGCGATGCTGCGCGGCCTCGAGGAGAAGAAGTACGCAAAGGCGCCTCCCGCGCCGTGACGGCGCGGGAACCCCAGAGGAGGGCTGACCCGCAGCCTCGCGCTGCGCCGCGCTGCCCTCATTGCGCGGAGCGTGACGCCGAGGTCATTTCGCTGTTCGGGACGCAGGCGATGACGCTCCAGTACCGCTGCCGCAAGTGCCGCACGCTGTTCGAAGCGATCAAGTACGAGGAGTGACTTCTGGGTCGTCCTCTTCGTCGCTCTCCTCATCGACATTGCCGGCGGCCCGCCTGCGGAGTATCGCCAGCGGAATTCCGGCGATCAACACGCCGACGATCAGGACTGCAACCGCGATCGGCAAAAGCTGGCTGCTTGCGGGGGAGTTCTTGTTCACCGCATTAGCCGGGTAGCCGGCCACGAAGTAGCCGAGCTGGTTGGTATCGGCCCGAATCACAAGCAGCTGATTCTCAGTACCGCCGATGTTCTTCCAGGGGCCATTCGGGCTGGCGGCCAAATAGACGAAGCTGGGAGCGGGACTGATGGCCGAGTAAAGCATCGCCACGCACGCCGGTTGACACTGAGTTGTTGTTGGGGGGACTTGTATCAAGGGCGCATCCGCGGTGACCTGGTAGACGTTGGTCGCGAAATGAAGGTCGGGCGAGTTCGGACACGGCGATACAGGCGTGATATCGACTGTGACGTGCGTTTTGCCCGCGGCCTGGAAGGCGCCTGGTAGGAAGCTGACACTCATCTGGCCGTCAGCGGTGAAGGCCGTGTTTGCATCGCTGGTGCCGTCGATCACATTGATCACGAGGTGGCCTGATGAAGCGCTGACTCCGGAGTTCGCGCCGGCGATCGGCGGGGGGCAGACCCAGTTGTACGGCTGCGTCGGCCCGAAGCCGTCATAGAACCCCGGCGCCACCATCCACGCGGCGACGAGATAGGCGCCGGCCGCGGCCGCGATGAGGAGCGGACGCTTCACAGCGCCAGGTCCGCGATCACGTGGCCGATGATCGGAGCGACGAGGTCGCGGCAGGCCCAGCGCCACAGCGCCAGCAAAAGACCCGCGGCTGCAACCGCCCAGAGGAATGCGGGCGGATGCGACAGCGCGTGGGCCGCGGTCCAGGCCACCGTGCTGCCCACTATCGCCAGCGGCGCGCCGCCCGCCTCGTCAAGCGCGGCATACAGCACTCCGCGGAACGCGACCTCCTGCGCGACCGAAATGATCACAGCGACCATTGCGAATGAGGCCGGGATGATCGGCGCCTCGCTTGCGCGCACCGCCGCCGGCAACAGCAACACTGCCGCCAATGCAAAGCCGCCGAGAATGCGAAGGGGCAATCGCGACGTGCCCAAGCCGAGCTGTGGCGCCGGCCAGCCGACCGCGGTCACCAGAAGGGCTGCTCCGCCGATCAAAATCGCCGGCACCACAGCGCCGGGGATCGTCGACGCCACCGCCCTGGTCCACTCGACGAGCAGGATGTACGCGCCAATGACCGCCGCGCGCAGGGCGGGGCGGGTGGACAGCGCTGCGATCACTGGTTGCCGGACAGGCGCTCCGGCGCCGAATACACGTTGAACCGATCTCCTTTCAGGAAGCCGACCAGCGTTTGGTTGAACTCCCGGGCCAGCGCGACCGCAAGGCTGGACGGTGCTCCAACGGCGGCGAGGATGGGGATGCCGGCCATGATCGACTTCTGCACTATCTCGTACCCCGCCCGGCCGCTCACGACCAGGATCGAATCGCTCGCAGGCACTCGTTCATCGAGCAAGGCGCGTCCGACCACCTTGTCGACTGCGTTGTGGCGCCCGACATCCTCACGCAGATAAACCAGCTCGCCGGCGGCCGTGAACAGGCCGGCTGCGTGCAACCCTCCCGTTCTGTCGAAGACGCCCTGGCCGGAGCGCAGCCTCTCGACCAAGCCAGGGAGCAGGCCTGGATCAACCGCAGGGCCGGCAGGGAGGAGCGCCAGATCGCGCCGCAAGTCCTCGATCATGACCGTGCCGCATACACCGCAGGCCGAGCTCGACAGCATCGATCGCTCCGGCTTGCGCCGCGCCTTGATCCGCAGGTGAATGTCGACCTGGTTGGACTCAACCAGCGAGGATTCGACGGCGACGCCCGCCTCCAGCTCACCGGCCTCGGCGCTGATCCTGATCACTTGGACATCCGTGGCCAAGCGCAGGACCCCTTCGGAGAACATCAGGCCAAGGCTCAGCTCGACGTCGTGGCCAGGGGTGCGCATGACAACCGAGAGGGCATCGCCGTCGAGCATCAACTGCAATGGCTCCTCGGTGACCACCATGTCAGGCGATTCCGACCACTTGCCATCAGTCCAGCGGCGGATCTGGAGGCCAGGGGATGCGGGCTTAGCCATCAGCCTTGTGCCACGCGCAGGTGGCGGGCCGCCCGCGGGACTGCGGTGGCGATCGAGAACCCACGCCACGATGTCACGCGCTCGGGCAGCAGCTCGAAAGCCGCCGGCAACTCGGCCGGCTCGACCCCATAGCGCTCCCCGATTGCCGTCGTGTCGGCCGGCTGGCCGAAGGTGCCTCGCACGCACGCTCCCACCATCAATGACGGCCTGTACCGATGATGCGACTCGACCACCAGGGCTCCGACTGCACCCGCACGCACCTTGCCCGCCGTGGGCGCGACCAGCACCTCACCATGCTCAACCTCCCACAAGGCGGGCCGGATCACGGGCATCCCGCCTTCGATCCAGCACGCATACCCACGCGGCACGCCCGCGAGGCGCCGGCTTACCTCCGCCGGCACCGCGGGAACGCGCGCGGCTTGAGCGGCGGGAAATGGCTTGACGTCCGCGAGCTCGGCGTCGCTCGGTCGAAGCCGGAGCACCACGCGGTTGTAGGGCAGCCACTCGCGCGGGATGCGGGCCATGTCAAGCACATATCCCGCGAAGTAAGGCGCGTTCTTGAGCGCATAGCCCGCCATCCCCAGAAAGTAGCCGGGCCCTTCGAGCATCGCATTGATCTGGCTCGATACCGAGAGCGGGTCGTAGACCTCGAGATGGCCGCGCAGGAGCAGCGCCTTCGAACCGCCATCGACAAGGAACGCGGCGCGAGGATCTCGTTTCGCGCTCAGGATCTTGGCCGCGTATCGCGATGTGGTCATCCACAGTGAGCCCGACGCGAAGTGGAACACCGCAGGGTTGACGAGAGGCAATCGGCCGGCGCGGAGAGCCAGCATCCCGATCGGAGTGTGGCCGAGGACGGCCCGTGCCTCGCTGTTCAACCGCACGCGATCACTCTAAGAGGTCTCGAGCACGCCCCGTATTCGCTCCAGCGCTTTCTGCAGCCGGCCTCGGACCACCCCGTCCACCCGTCCCGCGACCGCAGCTCCCAGGATCGCCCCAGGGGGTGTGTAGGCGATACGCAGAACGATGTGCACTCCTCCACTGACCCTTGTGAACGTGAACCCACCCTCCTGCTTGATGAGGCCTTTCTCCGACACCCACCCGATCTCGTGCGGCCGCCGCCACCGGTCGAGGCGCAGCACGCTCTTGAGGGGAAACCCAAGGGCCACCATCTCGACCTCGTAACGGGCGCCGACCCCCTCGGTCTTCGAACCGATCGGCTCCCATTTGGTGACGCCATCGACGACGGCGGCGACGTGCCGGTGATCAGCGAAATAGTCGAAGGCGTGCTCGGGCGAGCACTTGACTGTCACCGCCGCCGAGAACTCGCGAGTTGCCATTTCCCGAAGCAAGTGTCCTGCTTCGGAGCCTCAACCGAAATGCCTGGGGCAGCGCTGCGCGGAGCCCGAGGCACCCTGCGGGTTCATCCGGCTAGGCGCCCGATCTCTGCGTTGACGGCTCCGCTACTCACTTACAGGTCTGCCGACATGCGCGCTCCGTTGCTCGCCGTAGCCGTGACCTCGAGCGCCGATCCGGCGACTTTCGGTCGATGCCCCGAAGCAGGACACTAGAAGAGTGCGATGGGTTGGCGGCAGGGTGTCGATCGCGGACTCGGTCTCGATGCCGAGCCCGATCACGGGCAAAGCGCTCCGCGACAGCTTCCCCACCGACATCGAGGCACTGACCTTCGGACTGATCCGAATACGCGACTACACACTCCGGCTGGGACCGCTCGACCTGATCCGCTTCGGCCGCCCCGACGTCACGCGAAGCGGCGTTTCGTGGCCGATCGAGGGCGGACTCCTTGCACGCTCCGCCGGCGGCCACCTGCGGATCGAGCTCCAGTACGGCCGCCTGGTCGAATCGCTCGATGACTACCGGCCGATGCTCCCCCGCCCCCTCTACTCGTTGACCCAGGTACCAGTCCACCATCTTCTGACGCGCCTGCACCTGCTGCGAGTGCGTGGCCGCCGGCCCGAGGTAGGTCCCCCGGCCGACCGCTCGCGACGCATCGCCGCAGGGGCCATCGACGCCGTCTGTTGCCTGTCGATGGCGGCGCTCATCGGGCGCCGGCGGCAGCGTTTGCCGGTGCTGCTCGGCCTGGCAGCCGGCTACCACATTGCTTGCTGGACCCTGTCCGGCGTGACCCTTGGCGGCGCCGTCATGAAGCAGCGGGTGGTCTCCGTCGATGGCTCGAAATTGACAGTCGGCCAGGCCCTGGCGAGGCTGGCCCTGCTGCCGCTCGCGGCGGTACGGATGCGCGACGTCCACGACGAGATCGCCGGCACCGACGTCATCTCCATCTAGGATTCAACAGTGGCCCCTCGCGTCGACCTGGTGATCTTCGGCGCCTCCGGCGATCTGGCCCAGCGCAAAATCCTGCCTTCCCTGAAGCGCCTGGCATCCCCTGATGGGATGGAGCTCCGCATCATCGGTGCCGGCCGGACGGCCCAATCGACGGCCCACTTCCGCGACATCGTGAAGAAGCGGAGCGGGAGCCAGCGCCTGGCCGCGACGGCTGTCTGGGCGCGAATCGATTACAAGTCGCAAACCACATTCGCGGGCCTGAAGAAGCTGCTTGTGGGTGCCGCGCACGTGATCTTTTACATGGCGACGCCACCGGAGACCTCGGGCGACATCATCCACACGCTCGGCCAGTCAAAGCTCACCACCAAGGGCGACCCGACACGCCGAATCGTCGTCGAGAAGCCTCTCGGCCACGACGTGGAGTCTGCCCGCAAGCTGAACGCGCAGCTCGCCAAGACTTTCGAGGAGCAGCAGACATTTCGGATCGATCACTACCTGGCCAAGGACACGGTCCAGAACATCCTCGCCTTCAGGTTCTCGAACTCGCTGTTCGAACCAGTTTGGAATCGCAATCTCGTCGAGACCATCCAGATCACAGTTGCCGAGAACGAAGGAATTGGAAAGCGGGCCGGGTATTACGACCAGAACGGGGCCGTCCGGGACATCATCCAGAACCACATGCTGCAGCTCCTCGCGCTGGTCACCATGGAGCCACCCACCACCTTCGACGCCGAGTATGTGCGCCGCGCCAAGCGTGCAGCGTTGCGCGCGATGTCGCCGATCAGCCCGAGCAACGCAGTCCGCGGACAGTACATCGGCTACCTCGATGAGGAGGCCGTTGCGAATGACTCTCGGCGCGAGACGTATGCGGCGGTGCGGCTGTCAATGGAGAACTGGCGCTGGGATGGCGTCCCGATCTTTCTTCGGACCGGAAAGGCTCTGCAGCGCAGGGTCACCGAGGTCGTGATCAAGCTGCGTGACGCTCCTCACCTGCGCATTGGCGGTAACCGCCAGCGCGGCGTTCCCTCGCTGATAGTGATCCGCATCCAGCCCGACGAAGGCATCACGATCCGCATCGGCGCGAAGCGACCGGGCACTCGGTTCGAGATGGTGCCGGCGGGCATGAGGCTCGACTACAAGGCCCTTACCAAGGCGCCACTCCCGGACGCTTACGAGAACGTCCTTTCAGAGGTGCTGGCCGGTGGTCACTCTGCTTTCCCCGGCGCTGAGGAGATCGAACTGCAGTGGGAGATCGTCGACCCGCTGCTCAAGTCATGGGAGGCGGAAGGCCACCCGGAGCCCTATACGAGAGGGTCGTGGGGTCCGCAGGCGGCGGACGACCTGGTGGCCGCGAGCGGCGGGGGCCGTTGGATAGTCAGCGGAGATGAACCAGGGACTGACTGACGTATGGCCGGGGGGACCCCGGCCAACCCTGCGGCGCTTGGCTAGAGTGTAGCGCCGAACTATATGCCTGGGATGTCTCTCGCTAAACGGGTGGCGGCGCAGACCAGGCCCGCCATCAATGTGCTCCGTGCAATCGGGTCGTTCGGCCCCGCCTATAGGGCCACTGCTCCAAGTGGCCCTGTACCTCAACCCCAAAGGCTTCCTCCCTTGTGGCTGGCGATTGCCACTCTCATCGGAGCCTGGTGTTTGACATTCGAACTCATTCGCTTCGTCGGACTGGTGAGATCGGACCCTGCAGCAACTGATTTCCGGCTTTTCTATCTCGCAGCTCAGGTCGGCGAGAAGTGGGGTTGGTCCCATATGTACGACCCGGACAAATTGCAGGCGCTCTCGCTGGCTTTCGGACCGGCCGCTGGCCCGATAGTCCCAAGTTACACCTACGACAATCCGCCGCTGCTCGCGTTCTTCATCGCGCCACTGACAACCATGCCACTCACCGCGGCGTTCGTCCTCTGGACGGTGATCAACATTGCGGCCTCGGTGGCGGCGTGGTGGCTGGCCAGCCCGGGCATCGGTTTCGCACGCGTCACGATCCTGCTCTGCACACTTGCACTCTGGCCGACGGTGTTCTCGCTCGAACGGGGCCAACCGGTCCTCGTTACATACGCGCTTGCGATTGGGTGTTGGTGGATGGCAGCTCGACATCGCGAGGTTGAGGCCGGAGTGCTGCTTGCTCTGGCGACGGCCATCAAACCACAAGACGTGGCGCTCTTGCCCGTTGTGTTGCTGTTAGGCGGATTCCCCCGAGCAGCGGCCTATTGGCTCGCGGCGACGGCAGTGTTGGCGGCTCTTTTTGCGGTCGTCATCGGAGCTACTGGGATTGGAACCTATCTGGCCGTCCTAGAGTGGGCGGCATCTGGTCCAGGCTTCACAGCAACGCCTCTGATCGAACCTTTCGGTCCGCAGGCGTCGCTACTGGTCGGTGAAGGAATTGTCCTGTTAGCGGCAATAGTGGGGATCTGGCGCCAGCGGCGATCATGGAATGTGATTTTTGCGATCGGTCTGCTGGCGACCCTGGTTTGCTCTATTCATATTCACGAGTACGACTACGTCGGGGTAGCGATCGCGGCATGGCTGGTTCTGCGCGAGCCAGTCTCTCTCGCCGAAAAAGCGTGGCTGGCAGTCGGCGTACTGTGCGCGCAGGGACCCGCGATTAGCATTCGTATCCCAATAGTGCTCTGGCAGCCGATCTGGCTCGTGATGCTTACGTTCCGAGACGTTTTCACCGCGGGTGGCCATAAACCGTCTCCATTGACGTGGCGCCACCGCTAACGCCGTTGCTGCGGGATAAAGGGTGATCTGCTCCGTGGATCGCTCTCGGTTTTTTGAAGACCCTGTGCCGGGGGTACAGAAAAGGGGGCAGCGGCGATGCTGCCCCCTTTACGAAAGTGTTTCTGGTTTATGCCTTGTGGGCCATCGTGTTGCTCGACCTCATCCAGAGTTGCGCCTTGTTGGGGTACAGCCAGAGGAGCATCCCGGCGACGATCAAGGCGATCAGGAACGGAATGATGTCGAAACGCCCAATTGTTATCCAGTTCAAGATCTGGTAGACCGTTTCGAGGATCGCGTAGAGGATCAGGGCTCGCACCCAGCTCACGTTTCCCTCGGGGTCGAAGCCGGCAATCATGACGCCGGCACCAAAAGCGATCCCGGCCACAGATCCTGAAACGCCCGCCCATGTGTCAAACGCGAAGAAGGTGCTACCAATGAAGCCCAGCCCTGAGCCCATCACTATCAATACGCCCATGACCCACATCAAGAGCTTCAACGAAAGCGGGTTCCACTTAGCCACTAAACAAATTCCTCCATGACCGCATCTTTGTAAATCGGATGGTTAAACGGCGGTCTTCGTGAGAACTTGTACCTTGTTTGCCGCTTTCTTGCAAGGTTGATCACGCGATTGGTACTCCCCCGCGCCACACTCGGCGCGGCTTTAGACCGTAAGCCCAGGCGAAAGCGCCCTCGTGATCGGCCTCCCAGAGCACGAGATCGGCCAGCATCGACTGAGCGATTGCACCCCGATCCGAGCGCGAGATTGACAGGGCGCCGCCGACCGTCGCGGCGATCAGCGCCTGCTCCGCAGACATTTTGAAGACGCCGACCGCCATGGCAACAACGAGGCTCATGCTCGTGATGCCGCTCGTCCCCGGGTTGTGGTCGGTGCCGAGCGCGATCGCCGCGCCCGCCGCCGTGAGCTCCTTGACCGGGGGCAGCTTCCCGATGGAGAGCGCCGTGCCCGGCGACAGCGTCGCGACGACGCCCGCCCGCGCCAGGGCGACGGCATCGCTGCGATTGGCGCACAGAAGATGGTCGGCCGATACGGCGTGCAGCTCGGCCGCAAGGCGTGAGCCTCCGGTGCGGGCAAGCTCATCGGCGTGGATTCGCGGGATGAGCTTCGCCTCGATCGCGGCTTTCAGGATATGGCGCGATTGGTCGACGCTGAAGTACCCCTGGTCGCAGAACACATCGCAGAAACGCGCCCCTGCCTGATGCGCGTCCGGGCACCAGCGGGCAACCTCCTTGGTGTACTTGTCCAGCTTGGCGCCGCGGTCCGGCGGTAAAGCGTGGGCGGCGAGGAAGGTGACCTCGATGCGCGGCAGATCCGGCCGCTGGCCCAGCCGGCTCAGGATGCGGGTCGATTCCAGCTCGCCCTCGCGCTCCAAGTGATAGCCGGTCTTGGCTTCGACCGTGGTCGCCCCGCCTTCAAACCACCGCTTGAGTCGCACTGCAGTCGCGTCCTCGAGCACTTGTAGAGGCGTCTCGCGCGTCGCCTTCACGGTGGCGACGATGCCTCCGCCCGCCTTGGCGACGTCGGAGTACGAGGCGCCCGCGGTCCGCATGGCCACCTCAGCCATGCGACTGCCGGCGTAGACCGGGTGGGTGTGCGCGTCGATCAAACCGGCGGTGACGAGGCCGCCGCCGCAATCCTCGTCCTCGCTCACGTAGCCCATCAGGTCGAGAGGCTCGTCCCCCTCCCGCCCGCACCAGGCAATTCGATCATCATCGACGATCACCGAGGCCTTCTCTATGACCCCGGCCTGGGTGCCGGTGAACAGCCGCCCGATTCCCGTCAGGCGCCTCATCTCGCAACCACGGTTTTGCCACCGGCGACGACATTGCTCACGTCGGCCGCCGAGCGGCAGAACATCAGGTACCCGAGGTCGAGGTCCTTCTTTGCCGAGTCGCGCGGCGGGTCGATGGTGATGAAGTCCGCCGGCATCCCCACTGTCAGCTCGCCACCCTCCCATCCCAATGCACGAATGCCGTTGATGGTCGCGGCTCGAAACAGGTCAATGGGCTGGTGATGGATACGGCGTCCCGTCGCTCGTCGCTGGTCCAGCTCGAGCCCTCGTGCCTCCTCGATCATGTCGATCACCGCATTGGAGTCACTGCCGACGCAAATCCGGCTGCCCGCGCCGGCCAGCCGCCCGAGCGGGCCGACACGGTCCCCAAGATCGCGCTCGCTCGTCGCGCACCCGACCACCGCCACCTTGTGCCGGCCGAGCAATGCAGTGTCTGCGTCATCGACATGGATGGCGTGGACCGCGGTCAGATCCGGACCCAGGATGCGCTCGCGTTCCAGGAGCTGCGCCGGCGTGCAACCCTCGACCGCAATGCACTCGTCCACCTCAGCCGGCTGTTCGGCCAGGTGGATGTGCAGCGGCGCTTTGCGCTTGCGCGCCCAGGCGGCGACAACTCGCATCGAGGGTGGATCGACGGCGCGGACGCTGTGGATCGCCGCCCCAACGCGCACGCCCTCCCGCTCCGACAGCGCATCCATTCGCGCCGCCCAGCGTCCGGCATCGCCATCGGAGAACGACCTCTGCGCTCCCTCGAGCGCACGCCCGTCCACGCCGCCCTGCAGGTAGCACGCGTCAATCAGTGTGAGTCGGATCCCCTCGTCCGTCGCCGCCTGCATGACCGCTTCCCCCAGCTGATTTCCAAGGGCGTGCAGGTAATGGAACTCGCCCACGGCGGTTATCCCTGCGTGGAGCATTTCGCGAAAGACCCGGCGGCAGTGTTCCAGGTAGCTTGCGTGGGTCCAGCCCTCGGCCGCCCGGTACATCTGCTGGCGCCACTCCCAGAAATCTCCGCCACCGGATTCGGTGGCTCCCCTCAGAACGTGTTGGAAGGCGTGGCTGTGGACGTTGGCGAGGCCGGGGATCGTCCAACCGCGCAGCAGGGTTGCACCGGCCGGCGCTTTCACGCCTTCGGTCACCCTCTCGATGCGTCCGTGCTCGACCTCGATCACAACATTCTCGGCTCGATGGCCGAGCCAGGCCTGGTCGGCGTGCCAGCTGCCTGAGCCGTTCATGCCTTCATGGGGATGTGGACGCCGCGCTCGTTCGCCACGTCGATCGCGCGCTGGTATCCGGCATCGGCGTGCCGCATCACACCCGTGCCCGGGTCGTTGGTCAGCACTCGCTGCAGCTTTCGCGCCGCCTCGTCAGTGCCGTCCGCCACCACGACCATCCCCGCGTGAATCGAGCGCCCGATCCCGACGCCACCACCATGGTGGACGCTGACCCATGAGGCCCCGCTCGAGGTGTTGAGCAGCGCATTGAGGATCGGCCAGTCGGCGATCGCGTCCGAGCCGTCTTGCATAGCCTCCGTCTCCCGATAAGGCGAAGCCACGGAGCCGGAATCGAGATGGTCGCGACCGATCACGATCGGCGCTTTGACGGCGCCTGACCTGACCAGCTCGTTGAACCGCAGGCCGGCGCGGGCCCGCTCTCCATACCCCAGCCAGCAGATGCGCGCCGGCAGGCCCTGGAAGGCGACCCGCTCGCCCGCCGCCTTGATCCAGCGCACCAGCGGCGCATTGTCGGAGAACTCCTCGACCATGGCCCGATCAGTGGCCGCGATGTCTGAGGGGTCTCCCGACAGCGCGACCCACCTGAACGGACCTTTCCCCTCGCAGAAAAGAGGGCGGATGTATGCCGGCACAAAACCCGGAAAGTCGAATGCGCGTGCGCTGCCTCCGAGGCGCGCCTCCGCGCGAAGGCTGTTGCCGTAATCGAACACCTCGGCACCGCGATCTAGAAACGCGACCATCGCGTCGACGTGGCGCGCCATGCTCTCCCGAGCGCGCTTCACATACTCGGCGGGGTTGTCGAGCCGCAGCTCCTGCGCATCCTCGGGGCTCAAGCCCGCAGGGATGTAGCTCAACGGGTCGTGCGCGGGGGTCTGGTCCGTGACGATGTCCACCACAAAACTACGCGCGGCCAGCGCCGGCAATATCTCGGCCGCATTGCCATGGAGCCCGATCGACAGCGCTCGCTTTGCAGCCTTGGCCTCGGTCGCCAGCCGCAACGCATGCTCGACGTCATCAGCACGAACGTCGAGATAGCGATGCTCGATGCGCCGTCTGATGCGGTCGTCGTCCGCATCAACGCAGATCGCGACGCCCCCGTTCAGGGTGACCGCCAGGGGCTGGGCCCCACCCATGCCGCCCAGGCCCGCGGTCAGCGTGATGGTCCCGGCGAGCGACCCGTTGAACCGCTTGCGAGCAATCGCGGCAAACGTTTCGTACGTGCCCTGCAGGATGCCCTGGGTCCCGATGTAGATCCACGACCCCGCGGTCATCTGGCCGTACATGGTCAAGCCGAGCGCCTCGAGGCGCCTGAACTCGTCCCATGTCGCCCACTCAGGCACCAGCATCGAGTTGGAGATGAGCACCCTTGGCGCCCATTCGTGCGTGTCGAAAACCCCGACCGGCTTTCCGGACTGCACGAGCAGCGTCTGGTCGCCTTTCAAGACCTTGAGCTCGCGAACTATTGCGTCGAACGCCTCCCACGATCGGGCGGCACGGCCGGTGCCCCCGTAAACGACGAGGTCCTCCGGTCGCTCCGCGACCTCGGGGTCGAGGTTGTTCATGAGCATGCGCATCGCGGCTTCCTGCGACCACCCCAGGCAGCTGAGGTCCGCGCCGCGAGGCGCGTGGATCGTCCGCGTCACCGCAGCTTGCCGGTCACGGCCTCCGCCGCCGCGACCACGGCGCCGCTGCGGATGAGCGCCTCGGCCGCGGCCAGGTCTGGAGCGAGATAGCGATCGGGCCCAGGTCCGCCGACGTGCTTCCGCACGAGGTCGCGAACCGCGGCGGTCGCCGGCGCCGGCTTCAGTGGCGCCCGCAGGTCGAGGGCGCGCGCCGACGCCGTGAGCTCGATCGCCAGGATGTGAGTGAGATTGTCGATAACCGTGCGCAGCTTCAGCGCTGCGCCCCATCCCATCGAGACGTGGTCCTCCTGCATCCCCGAGGTGGGAATGGAGTCGACGCTTGCGGGCGCTGCCAGCCGCCGATTCTCTGCCACCAGTGCAGCGGCGGTGTACTGCGCGACCATCAGCCCAGAGTTCACCCCAGGCTCCTCCGCCAGGAAGGGCGGCAGACCTTCGGAGCGATGCGGGTCAAGCAGACGATCGAGCCGGCGCTCCGAGATCGCGCCAACCTCGGCTGCAGCGATGGCCAGGAAGTCGGCGGCAAACGCCAGGGGCTCGCCGTGGAAGTTGCCGGTGGACTCGACCTCGCCGCTCTCGAGCACCACAGGGTTGTCGACCACCGACGCCAGCTCGACTGCGGCCGTGCGGCGCGCGAAGTCGAGCGTGTCGCGCGCAGCACCGGCGACCTGCGGGCTGCAGCGAACCGAGTACGAATCCTGGACCGCATGCTGCGAGTGCCTGTGTGAGGCGACGATGCCCGAACCGCGAAGCATCTGGATCAAGTTGGCTGCGCTCGCGACCTGGCCCGCATGCGGGCGTATCTCGTGCAACTGTTTCTGGAAGGTCCTGTCGGTGCCCATCAGAGCCTCGGCCGACATCGCAGCTGTGATGTCCGCGATGCGGAAGCATTGCTCCGCATCTGCGCAGGCGAGCGCGAGCATGCCCAGCATCCCATCGGTGCCGTTGATGAGCGACAGCCCCTCCTTGGTCTCGAGCTTCAACGGTTTGACCTTGGCCGCCTTCAGCGCCTCGAGCGCGGGGCGCGTCACGCCTCCCGCATCCACCACCTCTCCCTCGCCGACCAGCGCCAGCGCGATGTGGGCGAGCGGGGCGAGGTCCCCGCTGCAGCCGACGGACCCATGTCGTGGCACGACAGGGGTGATCTTTGCGTTCAGCAACGCGATGAGGGCCTCGGCGACAGCGGGCCTGACACCCGAAAGGCCCATCGAGAGCGTGCGAGCGCGCAAGAGCATCGTCGCACGCACCACCTCGTCATCGACGGGCGGGCCCATACCCGCAGCGTGAGAGCGGATGAGCGCCAGCTGCAGCTCCGGCTGGCGCAAGGGCGGGACTCGCGTCCCGGCCAACGCTCCGAAACCGGTCGAGACCCCGTAAACCGGCTCGCGCGACGAGGCGGCCTTCTCGACCAGCATCCGGCTTCGGTCCATCTTGGCCTTTGCGGCAGGCGCCAGCGCTACCGCCTCGCCATGACGAGCCACAGCCACAACCTGCTCCTCCCCCACGCCCATACCACGGAGCGTGACCGTCATTGCCGCGCCTTGATGTTCTTCAAAGCCTCCGTCTTGCTCAGGCCGCTCAACCTCGCCTCATTCGCAGCCACGTAGCGTGCCACCTCCTCGGGTTCCGTCCATGCATATGACCTCAGCGCCCAGCCGATGGCCTTGCGGATGAAGAAGTTGCGATCCGCAAGGTTGGGCTCGATGTTGGCATACAGCAGGTCTCGGTCGGTGTCCTTCTTGAACGAGACCTGACAGATGATCGAGACGCGCCGCTTCCACATGTCCTTGTCAGTGCTCCACGCACGCATCGCAGGCCGCACCTGCCCAGGATGGGCCCGAAGCAGGTTGCCGACGTGCCCGGCGACCGCGTCAACGTAGTCCCACCAGGCATCGGTGGTAATGATCTCTTCGTACATAGGGAGAGCATCGGGCGTCCTGCAATCCCGGTGTCGCCGATCGCCCAGCAGCTCGATCGCGGCATAGCGCTCCTCACGAAACTGCGCTTCACGCCACAGCTCCAACACCGCGGCGCGCCATTCATCGCAGCTCTCCAGTGGGTGGTTCGCAAAGACGCGCTTGGAGATTTCGCGCATGTCCGGCGCCGCGATGCCTCGATAAGGCATCTCCGACTTCATGTAAGCCTGCATCCGCGGCGCGCGCTCGGGGTCGGCCGCCTCAAGGAGCGCCGCGCGCATCGCCGTCCCCAACGCGGTCACGGCGCGGGAATGTAGCGAGCGCCGACCGGCAAGCCGTCCTCGACGTCGACCACCCACGTCGCGCCCTTGTCCAGTGCCACTTGCGATGACTTCACGATGCGGCGCCGGATCAAGTCATCGAGCAATTCAAGGATTACGTCTCCGTGCGTGCAGAGAACCGTATCGTCGATTTCAGGGTCCTCGATGAATCGATAGGCCCCTTTCAACCTCGCGCCCTCGGCCAGCAGCCGCGTCTCCTGCACCTTGAGCTTTCGAGCCTTCGCGAGCGGCTCGACGGTCTGCACGCATCGAAGGTAAGGGCTCGACCATATCGCCGCGATAGGGTTGGCCCCCAGCACCGTAGCGAGCTCCTCGGCCTGCTTGCGTCCGCTCTTGCTCAGAGGACGCTCGCGATCGTTGCCCTCCCAACGTGTTCGACTCGCAGCCTTGGCGTGCCGCACGAAATACAGGGTAGGCATTTACTTGGCGGGCATCCAATCACGTAAACCCTTGCGGTCCAGGGATTTCCAGACTTTCGGCCACTTCTTACGCGCATCCTCGGCCGCGACGTGCTCCATGGCGATGAGCTCGCCGGCGACGAACGCGCGTCGCCCGCCGATGCGCGTGCCTCGAAGCCATGCCTGCGCGGTGACGCTGTCCTGGTGCTCGCCCAGAATCGTCTGGAGCTTGGCGGCATTCCGGGCAAACGAAACCGCGCCGGCGCCGACCACCGGCGCGACCGCCTCAGCCGTATAGCGCGCGCGCTTGGCCAGGATGCGAATGCGGTGAAGGTCCACGTCCGCTGGAGAATCCGCGAGATTCTTGACGGCGGACCGCAGCCGCCTCCATGGAGCGGTGGCCAGCTTGGGCAGCACGGTCCCGGCGGGCTCATCAGCTTCCGGGAGCGTAGCCGGCGCGTGCGCGGCAGCGACCAGACGCTCGAGCAGGTCGACGTAGCGCGGCGAGTCCAAATCCGCGAGGAGCTTCTTACGCAGCCCTTCGATATCCACCTCGAGGAGATGGAGAACGCCCAGCGCCGAGCGCAAGTCGTTGGCGGGCAAGGATTTCGCCCGTTCTCGCAACCTCTCGAGCAGCACCTCCTGGTCGCGCACGGCGCCCAGGCTCAACGCCACCCACCCCAGCTCCGTTCGCAGGGGGTCGCTCCACTCCTGGTCCAGCAGGGGTCCGAAAGTCCTGAGGTGCGACCTCAGCTTGCGCGTCGCCACGCGCGCCTGGTGCACCGCCTCCGGGTCCCCGCTCGTCCGCACGAGCGGGTCGTGATAGAGAAGCGCGGCAACCGACTGCGCGATCACGCTGCGGATGACGTCCCGCGCCGGGGATTCCGCCTCGACGACCAGTGGCGCCACCTCCGGCGGTTCCATCGCTCGGGGACCTAGAGCCCTGATGTGCTTCGGCGTCGGATCCGGCGCGCCGGCGCCCGCGCCACGCAGCCGCGCCACCAGCGGGGCCACGATGCCGTCGGCGTCGCCGGCGACCTCGACTTCGATCTCGCGGAACCGGGCGGCCACGCGGCGGCCGTCGCGCACCGACACCTCGTCGTCCACGACCTCGGCCAGCCGCGCGCCCGCCGCGTCAAGCAGGCGGACCCGGCGGCGCACCGTCGACAGGCGTGCGACAGGGATCAGCTCGGCGGTGCGCACGTAAGCTCGGACGATGGCCACAGCCGCCGGCGGCGGTTTTGTGGCGCCGCCCTGGAAGGTGAGCTCGTCGCGCTCGAGCAGAAGAGCCGCCTGGCCATCGGACGTGGCACGGATCGGGGGCAGCTTCAGCGTCCAGCCCTCGCCGCGGCGATGGCGCAGCGACACTCCCCAGCGCGCCAGCCGCAGATCGGCGGTGTCGAAGTAGACGGTTTCGAGGCGGACCGCCTCAGGCGCCGTGATGGTCACGCCGTCCACCACCCCGTTCAGGTCGGGAAGGTGAAACGCGGGTCCTGCCCCGAGCTTTACCTCACGCTCGAGCATGCGGGACGGTGGTGACGACCCCGTTGACGACGCCGTTCGCGACGCCGTTGACCCCGTTGCTGCGAGCGCTTTCGAGCGCCAGCTCCTGGAAACGCTTGTGGGAGTTGAGGCCGTGGATGTTGGGCACGCGATGCCACACGCCGTCTGGACCCAGGCTCCAGGCCAGGACGTCGTCGGCAAGCAATATCTCGAAGATCTGCGACAGCCGTAAAGAAAGCTTCGGGTCGGTGACCGGCACCACCGCCTCGACGCGACGGTCGAGGTTGCGCGGCATCAGGTCCGAGGACCCGAGGTAGTACTCGGGCTGCGCGCCACCGAACGCGAAGATCCGGGAGTGCTCGAGGAACCGGCCGACGATGGACCGAACCCTGATGCGCTCCGACAGTCCGGGGACACCCGGCCGAAGCGAGCACATGCTTCGCACGATCAGGTCGATCTGCGCGCCCGCCTGAGACGCCGCGTAGAGCGAATCGATCATCTCAGGGTCAACAAGGTTGTTGACCTTGATGACGATGCGGCCGCCGACCACAGCCTGGCCTTCAATCAGCTGCTTGATCCCGGTGCGCAAGCTGGTGGGAGCAACAAGCAGCTTGCGGTAGCGGTGCTGCCGGCTGTAACCAGTCAGCAGGTTGAAGAGCTCCGTCACGTCCGCGCCAAGGTCGGCGTCCGCCGACAGCAGGCTCACGTCCTCGTAAAGATGGGCGGTGCTCGGGTTGTAGTTGCCGGTGCCGACGTGGAGGTAGTGCTGGATGTGCCTGCCCTCGCGCCGGACCACGAGCGTCACCTTGGCGTGAGTCTTCAGACCGACCAGTCCGTACACGACGTGCACGTTGGCCTCTTCGAGTGCGCGCGCCCATGCGATGTTCGCCTGCTCGTCGCCCCGCGCTTTCAGCTCGACCAGAGCCACCACCTGCTTACCGGACTCCGCCGCGCGAATGAGTGCCCTCACGATTGGGCTGGCCGGACCCGATGTGCGATAGAGGGTCTGCTTGATGGCGAGCACGTTGGGATCGCTAGCGGCGTGATCGATGAAAGCCTCGACCGAGGTCGCGAACGAGTCATAGGGGTGGTGTGCCAGGAGATCGCCCGAGCGCAGCACCGCAAACAGGTCGGGGACCTCAGCGCCAAGGCCGCGGAGCCGAGGTTGGGTGGTCGGCGTCCAGGGCTCTTCCTTCAGGTCGGGCCGGTCGAGGTGAGACAGCGCGGACAGGCTGCCGAGGTCGAGCAAGCCCTTCGCCTGATAGACGTCGGTGGGTTGCAGCTCAAGCTCACGCGTCAGCAGCTCGAGGACCTCGGCCGACATTCCGGGATCGACCTCCAGGCGCACGACGCGCGCGTGGCGCCGGCGCCGGCGCAGCTCGGTCTGGATGGCGGCGAGCAAGTCCTCGGCGTCGCTGTCGATCTCGTCGAGGTCGCCATCGCGGGTCACGCGGAACGGATGGTGTGCGACCACCTCCATGCCTGGGAACAGCGATTGCAGATGCAGCGCGATCACGTCCTCTAGCGGCACGTAGCGCTGGCCTTCGACGAGCGCAATGAAACGAGGCAGCACCGGCGGGACTTTGACGCGGGCGAAGCGCTGTTGATGTCGCTGCGGGTCGCGGACCATGACCGCCAGGTTCAACGAGAGATGCGAGATGTAAGGGAAGGGATGGCCCGGATCGACGGCCAGCGGGGTCAGCACCGGAAAGATCTGCTGGCGGAACACCGAATGGAGCTGGCTCAGCTCTTTCTTGGTGACCTCGTTGGCGCGCACGATGACGATGCCCGCTTGTGCCAGGTCCGGAACGAGCTGGTCGTTGAAGAGCGAAACCTGGCGATCCACCAGCTCCTCGACCCGAGAGCGGATCGCTCTCAGCTGCTCGAGCGGCGACATCCCGTCGGGTGATGCGGCGGCGACGGCAGCCAGCACCTGTTCTTTGAGGCCCGCCACACGGACCTGGAAGAAATCGTCGAGGTTCTGGCTGAAGATCGCAAGGAAGCGGACCCGCTCCAGAAGTGGGACCTTGGGGTCCTGCGCCATGGCCAGGACGCGCTCGTCGAAGTCCAGACGGGACAGCTCGCGGTTGAGGTACCGGGGCGCCTCCGGAACCGGATTTGGGCCTGTTTGATCCGAGTCCGGCTGGACCCCCACCACCATGTACCGAACATTAGCGGTTGGCGACCGGGGGTAGGTTATCGGCCGGTTAACAGGGGGCGCCTGGCCGATCCTGCGGCTCGGTCAGTCGGGCGCGAAAGCGCCGACATGCTAGCGATAACCTTGCGGCCCAGCTCGGTGTCGCCGACGACCTGTAGCCGGGCTACGGAAGCCGGCCTGGCTACTGGGGGAGAGTGCTAGAGGGACAGCCAGGCGCCGGAGTTAGGCGGGAGGGTCAGCTTTCCGTTGCGGTGCCTCACCAGAGGGTCGCTGCCAATCAGAAGGCGCCCGCGAACGGCGATCTCAACCGGGCCGGCCAGGAAGTTGACCGCGACGCTCAACCGACCGTGCTCGTAAACCAGTGCTCCCTCTGGAGCAGGACACCACTTGAGGCGGTTTGGCAGCAGGCCCGCCAACCGCCGCCTCAGGGCGAGCACTCGCTTATAGAAGACGAGCATGGAGTCGGCCGAACCGGCCTGGGCATCGACGGCGAGACTGTCCCAGCCGGCCGGCATTGGCAGCCAGGGGGCGGCTTTGGAAAATCCTGCGTTCGGTTGTCCCTTGTGCCAGGGCATCGGCACGCGGCACCCGTCCCGACCCGCCTGCTTGCCTGCGCTACGAATGAAAATCGGGTCCTGGCGCTGCTGCGGCGGGACGTTGGCCTCCTCGAGGCCCAGCTCCTCGCCTTGATAAAGAAAGACCTGACCCGGCAGCCCCAGCAGTAGAAGCAGGGCTGCGCGAGCGCGGGCTCGACCCGTGGAGCCGCCGCCCAACCGCGTCACGTGTCGAACCAGGTCGTGATTTGACTGAGTCCAGGTCGGGGCTGCGACGGGCCCGGGTAAAGCGTGACGGTCCTCCTCGATCGACCGCTTCCAGAGTGAGGCGCTCCAGGGTGCCCTCACCAGGGCGAATGCCATGTCGAGCTGGTCCGGGAGGATGTATCGCGCCTGTCGCGAAGGATCGAAGATCTCGCCAACCAGAACCCGGCTGGGCTGGTACTTGTTGAGGATTCGACGCCAGGCTCGATAGACGTCGTGGACCTCGGGCTGGTCGATGATCATGAACTTGAGGTCGGGACCTAGCAGGCCGGTCAACGGGTCTTTGATCATTGGGCGGTCGGCCATGTCCTTGCGCTTGAACAAAGCCGATGCGACGTCGATGCGGTACCCGTCAGCGCCCTGGTCGAGCCAGAACTTCAGGATCCGCTCGAACTCTCTGGGAACCAGTGGATTCCACCAGTTGAGGTCTGGCTGCTCGGGCGCGAACAGGTGCAGGTACCACTGGCCGCTGAGCTGGTCCTGGGTCCAGGCCGAACCACCGAAGGCGGACTCCCAGTTGTTCGGTGGCGAGCCGTCGGGCTTGGCGTTGGCGAAGTAATAACGCGCGCGGTGCGGATCGTCTGGTGCTGAGACAGCCGCCTGGAACCAGGGGTGCTGGTCTGAGGTGTGATTGGGAACGAGGTCGACCAGGACCTTCATTCGAAGCCTGTGGGCCTCGTCGATGAGGTGGGAGAAATCTGCCAGGGTCCCGTACTCGGGATTGACGTGGCAGTAATCGGCGATGTCGTACCCATTGTCCTTCTGTGGCGAGGGATAGAACGGCGTGATCCAGATCGCGTCGATTCCGAGGTCTTTGAGGTACTCGAGCCTGGAGGAGATGCCGCGCAGATCTCCGATCCCGTCGTTGTTCGAGTCGGCGAAGCTCCGGATGTAGATCTCATAGAAGACGGCGCCCCTCCACCAAGGGCGCGTCAACGCCTCGCTACCCCGGCCGTTGAGATCTTTGCGCCGCAATCCGCCAAAACTATTCAGGAGTACCGTTCCGGGTTGCACGTGGCCGGGGTGCTCGGGCCGGGCTACGCACCCGGCCCGAGAGATTGCTTATCCGAGGGCTGCCACGACGTTGGAGAAGACGTTTTGTATCTGGTTCCCCATGGTTAGAAGAATCACGATGACCACGATCGAAACGAGAACCAGGATCAGCGCGTACTCGACCATTCCCTGGCCACGCTGACCGCCTTTTGCAGATTCCGCCTTTCTGACACTCACGACCACTTCACCTCCTTTGGCCCTCACGGGGCCGATCTCCGCACGATGTTCAACGATCGGCAAGCCATTTACTCAGCATTAGCGAAGATAGTTTTTGTAATGGATTCCATTAGCATTGCTGTTGCATAGAAAGTGAGCAGATTCCAGTTCACGTTTGAGCAGCTTCGGACCTTCGTGGCGGTGGCCGAAACCGAGCATGTGTCGAAGGCTGCGGCCTCCCTGTTTCTCACCCAGGGCGCTGTCACCCAGCAGTTGAGGCACTTCGAGCATGCACTCGGCCTTCAGCTCATGGAAAGGGCCGGGCGAGGCGTGCGATTGACCGACGCCGGAAAGGCGCTGGCCACCGCATGCAAGGCGGCGCTCCGAGCGGTCGAAACCGTGGAAGACACCGCCCGTTCGATGAAGGCGCTCGAGTCAGGCTCTCTGGACCTTGGCGCGAGCCCAACCTGCGCAAGCTATTACCTGCCTTCTCGCCTATCTGCGTTTTCCGCGCGATACCCCGCGGTGAAGCTGACGCTCACGGTTGAGCCGTCGGCCGCGATTGCGGCCCAGGTGCTCGCGGGCGCTCTCGACTGCGCGGTCATCGAAGCCGAGCCCCCGCCGGAGCTCGTCGCCGTCGTTCTCGCTCGTGACGAGCTTGTCCTGGTCGCCCACGTGGACCACCCGCTGTCGCGCTTAGGCCACGTGACTCCCGCCCACCTCGAAAAGTACAGGTTCCTCGGCCGCGGTCCCGGGTGGGCGGGCGAACAGAACGTCCGCAAGATAGTGGGTCGGGCCTACGACCATTCCGAGATCCTCGATCTGGGCCACCCGGAGTACGTGCGGGCTGCCGCGATCGCCGGACTCGGCTATGCCGTGCTCTCAGTCCTGGCGGTGGAGGCTGACCTCGCGGGCGGAGTCCTCAAACGGCTGCCCGGGCCTTCTACATTCCGGGAGATCAGCGCGATCAGGCGCCGATCAGAAGGCGGGCCGACGCTCGAAGAGTTCTGGCGCCACCTGACAGGCGACAGGCGACAAGCATCCTAGCTACGCGTTTGTCCTCAGCCAGTCGTTGAGGGGTTTCGCGTCGGCAAAGACCTTGACGACATGCTTGCGCGCCGTGCTGCTTCCGAGCCACGGCTGCAGCCCAAAGTTCTTGTAGATGTAGAGAATCTTGTGGCGCAGGAAGCGAGCCCTTTCGTGGTCTTGTGGGAGGCCGGCCGGGACTCGCTTCAGGGCCTCGCCGCCGATCCCGTAGCCGGCCTTTTCCAGCCTGGCGACGATCGCGGCCAGCTGGGCGCCGGTGGCGTCAGCCGCCACCCTCTTTCGGTATTTGGTGAGCTGTTGCGGTGTCAGCTCGTAACGACCCGCGGCGACGGTGAAGCCGCGCGCGTCCAGCGATATGTAGCCGCCATGGCCGTTCATGCCGGCGGTGGCCGCGATGTTCGTCTTGTAGGGCGACTTGTCTTTCGAGAAGCGAATGTCGCGATTGGCTCGAAAGACCTTGCCTTCGCCATACTCGCCGGCCAGCGATTCGACGAGCGCGACCATTGGACCCTTGACCGCTGCCTCGTAGGTTTTGCGGTTGGCTTCGAAATAGCGCTTCGAGTTGTCCAGCTCGAGCCCGATGAAGAATGGCTGAAACTCCTCGGGCCAGCCGCGAAACATCGTGGTCATACGTCGCGAAAAGGTTAACCGCGAGAATGGTGACATGGAAGGCAACGCAATCGAGACGCGCGGGCTCAGGCGCGTCTTCAAGACCCGCAATCGAGTCGTCGAGGCGGTGGCCGGAGTCGACATGACGGTCCCGAAGGGTGAGATCTTCGGATTTCTCGGGCCAAATGGCGCGGGCAAGACGACCACCTTGCGCATGCTTGCCACCCTCCTTCCGCCCAGCGGCGGCACCGCGATGGTGGCCGGGTGCGACCTCCTGAAGCAGCCAGGCCAGGTGCGCGAGCGCATTGGATATGTGGGCCAGGCGGGAGGCTCAGACCGAGAGATCATGGGCCGGACAGAGCTGGTCTTTCAGGGCCGGCTGTATGGAATGTCCCTTGCCGCCGCGAAGAAGCGCGCCGCCGACCTCATCGCGATGCTGGAGCTGGAGGTGTGCGCGGACCGCAAGGTCGCGACGTATTCCGGCGGCCAGAAGCGCCGGCTCGACATCGGGCTCGGGCTCGTCCACGACCCGCAGCTCCTATTCCTCGACGAACCGACCACCGGCCTCGACCCACAGAGCAGAGCGCGCGTTTGGGACGAGGTTCGCCGCATGCACGACCGCGGCACGACCGTCTTTCTGACCACGCACTACCTGGACGAGGCCGATGCTCTGTGCGACCGGATCGCGATCATCGACCACGGCAAGATCGTGGCCGTGGGCTCACCTGAGGAACTCAAGCGCGAGGTCGCAGGCGACCTGGTGACATTGAGCGTGGTGGGCAACCTGCCGGCCGCATTCGACCTGCTCAAAGGCCAACCATTCGTGCGCGAGGCCACGACCGAAGAGGGAATGGTGAGGCTCTACGTCGACCGCGGCGAGGTCGCGATGCCGGCGATCCTGCGCCTGCTCGATTCGGCCGGGCTGCAGCTGGTGACGATCGGACTGCAGCGCCCGAGCCTCGATGACGTGTTCTTGCGGAAGACCGGCCGCTCCCTGCGGGAGACGGCAGCGTGATGAAGGTTCTGCGCGACACATGGCTCGTGTTCGGCCGCTACTGGGGCCTGTTCATTCACAACCCGGTGTGGGTCGTTATCGGTGTCGTGCAGCCGCTGCTGTACCTGCTCCTCTTTGCACCATTGCTGTCGTCAATCGCAAAGACGCCGGGCTTTCCGTCCGGCGGCGCCTACAACGTGTTTGTGCCAGGGCTCCTGGTCCAGCTCGGAATGTTTGGGGCTGCAGGGGTCGGGTTCAGCCTCATCGCCGAGCTGCGAATGGGGGTGATCGAGCGGTTGAGGGTCACGCCGGTCAGCCGCGTTTCTCTGTTGCTCGGCCGTGCGCTCCGCGACATTCTTTCGATCGTCGTCCAGTCGCTGATCTTGATCGTGCTCGCGCTGCCTTTCGGCCTGAGCATTAATCCGATCGGCGTCGTCGTAGTTCTGGCGCTGATCGCGTTGATCGGCCTGCTGACGGCCTCGATCGCGTACGCCGCGGCGTTGTGGCTGCGCAGCGAGGACAGCTACGCCCCTCTGATATTCACCTCGAGCTTGCCGATCCTCCTGCTGTCAGGGGTGCTGCTGCCACTGGGTCTTGCACCACAGTGGCTTCGTAGCATCGCGGCGCTTAATCCGCTGTCGTACGCGGTCGACGCTGCCCGGGCAGTATTCCTCGGCCACCTGGGCAATCCGAGCGTGGTCAAGGGGGTCGCCCTGATGGCGGTGCTGTCGATCCTCGCCGTCATCCTCGGCGCGCGCGCATTCGGCCGGGCGGTGGCTTAGGGGTCGCTACTCGAAGGCGCTCAGGCTCGCGCGTTCGGCTTCCCACATCTCGTTGAACAGGTTCTCTATCTCTTCCAGAGAGCAAA
Organism: Candidatus Dormiibacterota bacterium; assembly: GCA_003139695.1. Taxonomy (GTDB): domain Bacteria; phylum Chloroflexota; class Dormibacteria; order Dormibacterales; family Dormibacteraceae; genus Palsa-872. Next base: position 38,829 of record PLJM01000023.1, read on the forward strand.
CCGCGGCGGTCAGAGGATCCAGCATCAACGCGTACTTCGCCTTCTGTCGATCGCGCTCGAGCAGAGCCTCCACCACGAGCTCGTGCACCGCCATGTGTGAGCGGTTGAGCGCGGCCAGCTGCTCCGGGAGGTTGCCGAACTTCACGGGGCGGATGCCGTCTGGCCCCACCGTGCATTCGACCTCGACGCAGCCGTCCGGCAGGTTCTCGATGCTTCCGGCGTTGACGACATTTCCGTGGATGCTGGCCGGGCGTCCGTGCTCCATCGCCTCGATGATGTGGGACGCGTACTCGTAGCTCCGCTGCATCGGGATCTCGGTCTCGCCTCGCAGCATCGAATGGATCCGCTCGTCGTTGTCCTTGCGCCAGTCCGGCCAGTTGTTCGCGTAGAAGCCGCTCTCTCCGAGGTAGCCGGGCCGCGCGTACTTCTTCACGAGATCGGGCCGCTTCCGGAAGTACGGGACGTACTCGGAGAAGTGACCGCTTGACTCCGTCACGAACGCGCCCATGCGCAGCATCAGCTCGAAGCGGACCGGGTCGCGCTCGTAGTATTCAGGCTGCGCCGCGCGCCCGCGCAGCAGTGGGTACATGTCCTTGCCGTGGTGCTCGAGCTTGGTGAACCACGCGTTGTGGTTGATGCCGGCACACCGCCAGGTCAGCTCGTCGTATGGCACGTCGAGGAACTCGGCGAGGAGCCTGGAGGTGCCCTGCACGCTGTGACAGAGGCCCACGATCTGCAAGCCAGTCGCGCGGCTGGCCGCGAGCGTGAGGATCGACATCGGGTTCGTGTAGTTGAGGACGACTGCACGCGGAGCGACCCGCTCCACGTCGGCCACGATCTCCAGCCATGCCGGCCCGGTTCTCAACGCTTTGAAGATGCCGCCTGGCCCGATCGTATCGCCGATGCATTGGTCGATCCCGTATTTCATCGGGATGTCGTAGTCGTGCCGCACGTTCTGCAGACCCGCTACCTCGATCGAGTTGACCACGTAGTCGGTGCCCATCAGAACGTCGAGCCGCTCGGTCGACGCCTCGACGGTCCAGGCCTTGCCCGACAGCTCGACCAGCCTTTCGGCGATGCGACGCGCAAGATCTAGCCGGTCCGGATCGATATCGACCAGTGCGAAAATTCCGCGGTCGAGACCGTCAACGGCGAGGATGTCGGTCATCACCTGGCGTGCGAACACGGCGCTGCCGGCCCCCACCAACGTCACCTTCGGCATGGCGCCGAAAATTCTAACGCCGCTCCGACTCTCTATTCGCGCTCCGCCGCAAGCGTCCCAGGAATCTGGGATGGGGTGGCCGCTGGGCTGGGCTCAGTCTTCTGCTGTAGGACTTCACACAGCAAAAGGAGACGACATGTACGCGAGAACATCGACTTGGGCGGGCACCCCAGAGGCACTCGACAGGTGGGCGCGCCACGTCACCGACAAGGTTGGTCCGATGGTGGCCGGGCTGCCTGACAACGCCGGTGCATACTTCTTTGTCGACCGAGACCAGGGACGTGCTCTCACGCTCACGCTGTGGACGTCGGAGAGCGCCGCGTTGAGGAGCGACGAGACCGCCGACAAGAGCCGCGAATCGACAGTGGCCGCGACCGGCGTCGAGCTGCTTGAGCGAGGGCGGTTTGAGGTGGTGGGCAAGGTCTAGGCTCGCCGCGCCCGACAAGTAGTAAGGAGACGCTTTGAAATCCGGCCCGGCGCTCGACGATCTGGTCGCAGTCATCATCGAGACCTGCCGGGCCGGACTCGAGCCGGACGCCCTGCGCGCGGCGGTGCTTCCACGGCTGCGTAAGGCAGTCCCTGTGGATGCGGTTTGGTGGGCCACCGTCGACCCCGCCACGCTCCTCTATACACACGCCTACCGCGAGGAATTACCTACCGATTCAGGGCCTTACTTCGTCGACAACGAGTTCCTGCGAAATGACGTCAACAAATGGACGGAGCTCGCGCACGACCGGGCGGGTGTGCGAACGCTCGTCACCGCGACCGATGGAATCCTGGCGCGCAGCCCTCGCTACCGGGACATCTTCGAACCCTTGGGCCTCGCCGACGAATTGCGTGCGGTGTTTCGTGCCCGCGGCGCAGTGTGGGGATTCATGTGCCTGCATCGCGAAACAGGAGCCGTTTTCACGCCGCAGGAACAAGGCTTCATTCACCGGATCGCACCGCACCTCGCCGAAGGCGTCCGCCTCGGGTTGCTGGTGCAGTGCGCGGATCGGGACGATCTGGTTGAGTCGCCGGGGCTGATCCTGCTCGCCCCCGACAACAGCGTGGTCGGCAGGAACCCGGCGTCGGATCAGTGGCTCGAGGAGCTGGGCTGGCAGGAGGCGGGCGAGATCCCGATCGAGATTCATTCGCTGGCAGCCCGGCTGCGTCGTGCGGACGCGTCGACGAACCTCTCCCCGCTGCGGGTCAGGACCAAGAGTGGCCGCTGGATCATCCTGCAGGCTTCGTGGGTCTCCGGCGAGGACCGCAGCGTGATCGCTGTGATCATCCAGGAGGCGACACCGCGTGAGGTGGCGCCGATCGTGATGAGCGCCTACGGCCTCAGCGAGCAGGAGCGCGCAGTCAGCGGCCTGGTCTTTCAGGGGCAGTCAACCCACGCGATCTCGCAGCATCTGCACATCGCAGAACACACAGTCCAGGACCACCTGAAGTCGATCTTCGACAAGACTGGCGTGCGGAGCCGGCGCGAGCTGGTCGCAACGGTGTTCCGGCAGCGCTATCTACCTCGGATGAAAGTCGGCGACCAGCGCAGTCCATCGGGCTACTTCGCAGAGCGCGCAAGCACCTCTCCCTAGAGGCCGGCATTTGCGGCCAAACACTCTTGCTTTGGTTGCCAAACTGCGATAGAGTAGTTTGCAACGCAAACCATGATGTCTACCCCGGTTAACGCTGCTCGTCAGGCCGCACGGATCGCGGGCCGATTTCGGGATCTTCAGGGCCTGCGCCAAGCTGTGGCCGGGGTCGGTCTGCTCCTGCTTTTCGGTTTGGAGATGACCTTTCCCCTGTCATCTGCCGATATCCGCGCCGCAGGCATCGCCGTGGAGCTGTGGGAACTCGCCTTGCTGGTGGTTGGCAGTGCGCTCACTGTCCTCGCCTTCCTTTGGGTCACAGCGTGGTATCGCCGCCACTACGGCGAGGTGGAGCAAACCCGCAGCCAGAAGAGATTGGGCAAGTTCATCGGTGGAGGCGGGGCGGTCGCGTTCATTTTGCCGTTCGAGATCGAGACGTCCGCCATGATCTATGGACACTCGGTGCCGGTGAATCTCATGGATTTCACCTTGGCTCTGTGGATCATCGCGTACTGGCTCTACCTCGGCCGGCCGTTCTGGCATTACCCCGTGCTTGCCGCCATCGGATTCGGTCTCGGCATTGCCTCGATCGCAGGAATCCCGCCCGCGACGTTTGCCTGGCACCTCCGTGAGGCAACACTCTATATCGCCGTTGCCAGCATCGCCGGCGGCGTTATCGACCACATGATCCTGACGAGATCGCTGTCTCGATCCGAGAGCCCGGTTGGCCTCGAGTCTTGAAGACATCGATCCGCTGGACCGGCTCGTGCACGAGCCGGCCCGGCTGGTCATCCTGACCGCGCTCGCCTCCTGCGCCAGTGCCGACTTCGTGTTTCTACAGCGCGTGACACGATTGACCAACGGGAACCTCTCGGCTCATCTTTCGAAGTTGTATGAGGCGGGACTGGTTTCGATCGAGAAGCGGTTCATCGACAAGAAGCCCAATACCCGCGTAGCGATCACTGCCAAGGGAAGGCATGCGGTCGAGGAGCACTGGGCGCGGTTGGAGCAGCTGCGGGCAGGCGCGCGGGAATTGACGCCTCAATCTGGGAAGCCTCACCGCTAGCGGTTCATCGCGCGAGCGGAACGGTAGGCGCGGCCACACTTCGGGATTCCGCCATTTGGGCTCAGATGGTCGCACCCAACGGGTGTGGATAGCGCGATTCGCGCCCACTTCGCGAGATGAAAATCTGGTCGGGGAGG
>PLJM01000032.1 GCA_003139695.1 Candidatus Dormiibacterota bacterium
GTGTTACTCACCCGTTCGCCGCTAGGAACTCATCTCTCTTGCGAGAAATAAGCCCTCGCTCGACTTGCATGTGTTATGCGCACCGCCAGCGTTAACCCTGAGCCAGGATCAAACTCTCCGTTTAAACGGAGGACCCAAGGCCTTTGCCCTGAGTCATTAAGACTCTCAGAGTCTTTCCCACTCTTCAGTTGTCAAGGTGCTGGTTCCAACCGACACCCCGGCGCCTTTTAGGGCGCGCGAAGCCTTCCGTCAGAGGAACCTGCGAATTCTACCGGTAGCCGGCTTCGTATTGCAAGGCCGCACGGCGGGCGGCCGATACCGCCTCAGGTCAGCTGGACGACGAACCTGTTGCCCTTGGAGTTCCAGTCCATGCAGGTTTGCAGCGTCAGCGTCGGTCGGGAGGCCTGGTAATGGAGCCAGGTCCCATCGTCATATGGGATCTGGCCGATCACACGGCTCACGTGGAACGTCTGGATCCGCCCTGTCCCGTAGTCATGGATGTACGCGGTATCCCCCACCCGTGCGTACAGCAGGTTGGCGAACATGCCCCACTGAGCGTGGGCATAGATGTAGCTGTTGCCTGGCTTCCCCGGCCACGAGGTGCCCGGGTACACCAGAGCCTTCCAGAGCGGGACGTTGCTGACCGACCCATCGCCCTTGGAGACCGGCAGCGCTATGTCGAGCACCGGCATCTCGATCCAGACGCCCGTGCGCGGGGCCACAACCACCGGAACCGGCGTAGGCATGTGGCTGCTCGAGGTCCCTTTGGGAGCCGAAGACCCCAGGCCGGCAATCGCCGGAAGCCCTGGAAGCTGGCCCAGGATGCCGTCCCCGTGGGGGTCGGCGTGCCCAAGAATCGGGGCCGGCGTCACGGCCTGATAGATCAGCGCGGCCGAGCTGACCGCGATAAACATCGCCCCCACGCCGATGGCGACCCGCCGCAGCATCGGGCTCAGGCGGCTGAAGCTCGCCGTCGCCGCAACCCGAACCAGACCAGCGCGAACCCGAGAGCCAGGCCGCCGATCGGCAGCCAGGGAACGGAAGGCGCAGACGCGCTCGCCGCCGGCAATGGGGTTGTGTACGAAACCGTCGCCAACCCGGCACCCGCCCTGACCGCGGCGGTCAGCACTGCTCCGGCCGGCCCGTGGGCGCTGCCGCCCCCGCCGCCGCCGGCGTCGCCATCACTCTCACCGGCTCCGCCGCCGCCGCCGAACCAGCCACCGCCGCCACCACCGGCGCCAACACCGGCCGAGTCATTGGTCGCCCCGGCCCCGCCCACTCCTGACGTCCCGACCGCCCCGTTGTGGCTAGAGGTTCCGCCGGCGCCACCGGCAATCTGGGTCCCGCCGGCGCCACCAGCACCGGCCACCGTACCAGTGCCCCCGGCACCGCCCGTGGTCCCGCCACCCGCACCGCCGGCACTGGTGTTTGAGTTGGTGGCGCCGCCGCCCCCGCCGGCCACGAGCACGCGGTTACCGATTCCTGCGCCGCCGATCCTCACATCACTGCCGCCGCCGCCGCCGCTACCGCCGCAGGCGCCTGCCCCACCGCTGGCGCCACCCGCGCCGCCGCCATTGAAGCCGCCGGCGCCGGCGCTAGCAGTGGCGCAATTGTTGGCCGGCGTCACGCCAGGCCCTCCGACAACGACGGTCACTGTCGAGCCTGGGACCAGAGCAATGGTCGCGACAGCCTTGCCTCCAAGGCCTGCTGCAGAAGGGGTACCGAGCGTGGCGCCGCTACCGCCCGCGGCTCCGAACAGGGTGAACGTCGCGGACTTCACGCCCGCCGGCACTGTCCACGCCTGCGCCGCACCGGTGTAGCAGAAGGTGATCGTCGTCTTGCCGCCACTGGTGACGGACCCGCATGGCGCCGCCGCGACCGAGAGGGGAGCCACAACACCGATCGACGCGAAGACCAGCACGGCCGACGAAAAGGCCATCGCTACTGATCGGATACTAGGCATCTCTTCCTCCCTCGCGGTTTGAACGGCTTCGCCGGCAATCGCGCCGTTAAGAGCAGCGCACGATCAGCGAACGTAACCGACGTGCGCGCGCCTGTCAATCAGCGACTTGCAGATTTTCCGCGCGAGCCCAGGCGCCGAACCGTTAAAAGGAGCGCCGCCCCGCCATCGCGCGGGCAAGCGTCAACTCGTCGGCGTACTCGAGGTCGCCGCCCACCGGAAGCCCGTGCGCCGGCCGCGTCACAGTCACCCCAAGCGGAATCAGAGCCCGCTGCAGGTACACGGCCGTGGCCTCGCCCTCGATGTCGGCATCGGTGGCCACAATCACCTCAACCACTCCCTCCGACCGAACACGGTCGAACAGCTGCGGCATATGCAGCTGGTCGGGCCCGATGCCGTCGATGGGAGAGATCACGCCGTGCAGCACGAAGTACAGACCGTTGAACTCTGAGGTTCGCTCCACGGCGAGCAGGTCGAGCGCCGACTCCACCACGCACAGCAACGACGCATCGCGGCGCGTCGAGATGCAGATCGCGCACAGGCTGCCCTCGGCGATGTTGTAGCAGCGCTCGCAGTAGCCGATTCGCGCCTTCACATCTCCGATCGCCAGCGCCAGCGACTCGGCGCGCTGCCGGTCCGCGCGCAGCAGATGGAAGGCGAGGCGCTGCGCGGTCTTGGGCCCGATGCCCGGCAGTCGCGAAAGCTCCTGGATGAGCCTTTCGAGCGGCTCCGGCAGCTGGGGCAATTGAGGCGGCTTAGAGCAAGCCGGGCGGAAGGCCCAGCCCCGACGCGACGGCCTGCATCTTCGAGGCCGCCAGCTGTTTCGATTTGTCCATCGCCTCGTTGACGGCCGCCACCACCATGTCTTGCAGCATCTCGGGCTCCGCCGCCGCCGCGGGGTCGATAGTCACCGACACCACCTTCTGTGTGCCAGTCGCCACGACACGCACGGCGCCACCGCCGGCGCTCGCTTCGACCGTCTCCGTCTCCAGCTCCTGCTGTACCTTCCCCATGCGGTCCTGCATCTGCTGAACCTGCTTGAGCATCTTCATTGGATCCTTCACTCGGACACCTCCTTGACCCGCGTCACGCGCCCGTCGAAACGGCGCACCACCTCGCGCACGAAGGGATCATCCTCCGGACTGACAACGGCGGCCTTTGGGTTGGAGGCAGCGGCTGTGGCCCCCGTTTCGCGCAGCCGGTAATCGACCTTCACGCCCGTCCCCAACCAGGCGCGCACCAGCGGCATGAGCTGTTGCGATTGCTCCTGAGCCTTCTTGTGATGGAAGCCGTAGCGAAACCACAGCACCAGCGTCGTGCCGTCGACCTCCGGCTGCGCATCCAGATAAGCGGCGCGCACCGTACGGTTCAGCTTGTCGAGCACGTCGGTCCACGCGCCGATGACGGCGCTGTCCGCCGGCGCAGCAGCTACGGTCACCGCTGCTGTCGCCGCAGCAACGGCAGCAGGCTGCGGCGCCGCCACGGCGACCGGCCGTGAGGTGTCGACATTCGGAGTCGAAGAGGCAGCAGGGACGGGCGTCGCGGCCGGCGCCGATCCGGTGCCAAGCTCCACGGCCAGTCGTGCCAGAGTCGCCTCGACCAGAAAGCGCGGCTCAGCGTGACGCCGCACCTCGCCATCGAGGTGAAGCAGCGCGTCCAGCACGCTGGATAGACGTCGGGCGGTCGCGTTATCGCGTCGGGTCAGGGCCGCGACCAGCCGGTCACGGCAGCTCTCCATCAAGCCACGCACGACCTGGCGCAGCTCGGCGCCCGCGGCATACACGCGGTTCAGCTCATCGAGCGCCTCAGCCGCGCGGCCGCTCAGCACATCGTCAAGCAGCGAATCGAGCAAGCGCGGGTCCGCGATGCCGAGCAAAGCGCGCGCCGATTCCAGACTGATGGGCCCGGACGCCAAAGGCACCAGCTGGTCGAGCAGCCCCACCGCGTCGCGCATCGATCCCTGCGCAGTCCGTGCGATCAGCTGCATCGCGTCGTCGTCGACCTGTACGTGCTCCGTCTTTGCGATGTGCGTCAGGCGGCCCGTGATCTGCCCCTCGCTGTGCCGGCGAAACACGAACTGCTGGCAGCGCCCGATCACGGTGAGCGGGATCTTCTGCGCGTCCGTGGTGCACAGCACGAAGACCACGTGGGGCGGCGGCTCCTCCAGCGTCTTGAGCAAAGCGTTGAACGCCGGCTCGGTGAGCATATGCGCCTCGTCGATGATGTAGACCTTGAAGGGCCCGAGGGCAGGCGACAGGTTCACCTTCTCGCGCAGGTCGCGGATCTCGTCGATGCCACGGTTCGATGCCGCATCGATCTCGATGAGGTCGAGCGCTGAGCCCGCGGTCATCTCGAGGCACGACTGGCATTTGTTACACGGCTCCGCCGAGTCGCGCGCCCGGCCAGAGCAGTTGACAGCCTTGGCGAGGAGGCGCGCCGCGGAAGTCTTTCCCGTGCCGCGGCTGCCGCTGAAAAGGTACGCGTGCGCGACCCGCGAGCTGATGATCGCGCCCTGCAGCGCCCGCGATGCGGCCTCCTGGCCGACGAGGTCGGCGAAGGTCTGCGACCGGTACTTGCGATAGAGGGATTGGTATTCAGGCATAAACGTTTAAGTGGCCGCGCACCCCCGCTTCGATCGAAGACCCCCAGCTCGCACCACGGTTCACAGCTCAGGCCCGGATGACTGCGGCACCCTCGAGTTTCTCCTTACCGCTGCTTCCTTCCGGACCTGACGGGGTTCGGAGACCCGAGCTGCGCAGGTCCCGACCTTCAACGCCGTTTGCCGCGGCCAGGCGTGAGAGCCCAGACCTCAGCGCGGGAATTCGGTCCGGCTAAGGCGGATTGCCGATTCAGGGTACCGCCAGCACCCCACTTAGCGCGACCATCAGCCATCTTACCCGGGCCTGGGTTGCATCGACCGCCGCGCCAGTAAACCCAGGTGCACGAATGTAGCGATGGTGGCGATGGGGATCACGATCTCGGCGCCAATGACCACGTTGCTCGCGTCCTGGTTCATGAACCGAAACAGGCAGATGCCGCCCACCAGCACGATGATCAAGGCAGTCGAGATCTGCCCGCTCACGCTGTGACGCAACTCAGGACGGCGCCCCATTGACAGCAGCACGAGCGCGACCACGGCAGGCAGCAGGTAGCGCATCACTATCACGGCGGCGAGCCACAGCGGGAAGATGCCGCCGAGCGCGAGGCCGGCCGCGACCGCCCCCAGCAGGATCCCATCGACCACCGGGTCCAGCCCCCCGCCCAGCATCGATGGCTTGTCGAAGCGCCGGGCGATGGTGCCGTCGACGAGGTCCGTCAAGCCCGCCAGCGCCAGCACCACAGCCAGGAACCCAAGGCGATCGGACGCGAGCGAGTACACGAGCGCCGGCGCCGCGAGGTGCGCGCGCGCCAGCGACACCTGGTTGGCGATCCCGGGCACGAAACAGCCGACCGCCGCGACGATCACAAACCATGCCACCAGCAAGAAAGGAGTGCCAGGGTTGGCGACCGCCACCCAGGCAATCCCAAGGACCACATAAGCGACGCCGAACACGACGCCCGCTCGATTCAATCGCACGGCTCGCAGGTTACGGAGTCGGCGTTGGCGAGGGAGCCGGCGTTGGCGACGGGCTCGGTCTGGGCGTCGCGACCGGCGATGGGCTCGGCGACGGCGCCACATATGGTGGCGCCCCGGGTGGCGGATTGGCCCCGCACGGATAGCTGGGCTCGCCAACTCCCTTGATGAAGATCTCGTTGTAACCGCCGGTCGCGATGTGGCCACCGTCGTAAGCGCACACCATCCGCGTCACCACCCCGGTGGGCTCCTTCCAGAAAGCCGGCCACGGATGCTTCGCGTAGTACTCCTCGAGGAACGGCTTCCACACCGAGATGCCGACGTTCTCTCCGAACAGCACCGACGTCGGACACATCCAGCCCGACGGCGGAAAGTTCGTGGCAAGGTAGGCGTAGCCCGACTTGCACTTCGCCCCTGCGTCGATGTGCATCAGCGAAGCGGCGACGGCGAGGCCGGGCGTGTACCCGATGAAGATGGAGCCGGTGTATGCCTCGGTCGTCCCCGACTTGCCGGCCACGGGCCGGTTGCCCAGGTCACCGAGGTAAAGCTTCACTGGTCCGCGCAGAAGGTCCGTCATCACATAGCCGAGCTGCGGGCTGATCACCTGGACCCGCTTAGCCGTCGGGTTGAACTGCTCAAGCACCTTGCCGGTCGAGTCGGTCACCTTCAGTACTGGCGTCGGCGTGATCTTGTAACCGCCGTTGTCGAACGCCGAGTACGCGGCCAGGTGCTCGGCCATGGAGATCGCGTCACTTCCCAGCGTGGTCGACACGCCGGGTGGATTCTCGATCTTCGCCGTGATCCCCAGGTCGTGCAGGAATGAGACGACCCTGTCGCCGCCCTCATTCCTGTAAGTCCACAGCGCCGGCAGGTTGCGCGACTCCGCAATGGCCTTGCGCAGAGTGATCCATCCCTCGTGCTTGCTGTCCCAGTCATTGAACGTGTGACCGCCGATGATGCTGTTCTCATCGTTCAGCAGCGTGGCCGGCGTAATGAGTCCCGCATTGAGTGCCGCGCCGTAGGTGTAGACCTTGAACGACGAACCGACACCACGCCAACCGAGTGGATCGACGCCGGTCAGGTTGATCTGGCCGCGGATCGCGGGGTTGTTGTAGTTGGCGCTCCCGATCATGGCCAGGATCTCGCCATCGTTCGGATTCATCACGAGCATCGCCCCCGTATTCACGCCGCGCGCCGCGTACGTCTTCACTCCTGCCTTCACCCACTTGTTCGCCATCACCTGAGTGTTCAGGTCAAGCGTCGTGGTGATCCGCAGGCCGCCCTCATACATCGCCTGGTCCCCGTACCGCTGCGATATGTACTGTTCGACGTAGTCGATGAAATGCGCGGTCAGCGGGTTGTGCGCGGCGGGAAGACGCTTGTGCGCGGCGATCATCTTGTCGATCAAGTCGCTGCTGAACAGATCGATCGACGTCGACAGGCTGATGTCGCCCACTGACACCATCCCATCAAGCACCTCGCGCCACCGTTGCTTCGCGGCATCGACCTGGTCGGGCGTGCCGAACACGTCGTAGTCGGACGGCGCTTGCGGGAGCCCAGCGAGAAAGCTGGCCTGCGCCCAGGTCAGGTCGCTCGCGTGAACCTGGAAGTACGTCTCCGCGGCCGCCTCCGCTCCATAGGCGCCGTTGCCGTAGTTGATCGTGTTGAGGTAGAGCTCCAGGATCTGCTGCTTTGTGTACCGGCGCTCCATCTCCTCCGCCAGCACCAGCTCTCGGAACTTCCGGCTGATCGTCTTGTTCTGCGCCTCCGCGGTGTCGAGGACGTTGTTCTTCACGACCTGCTGGGTGATGGTCGATCCCCCCAGCGTCGCCGAGCCATGCGTCAGGTCGTACCCGATCGCGATCGCCAGCCGGCGGTAATCCACGCCTGGGTTGGAGTAGAAAGTGCGGTCCTCGGTGTCGATGGTCGCCAGCTGGAGCTTCTCGCTGATCTTGCTCAGCGGCACGACTGTCCGGTTCTGGTGGTACAGCGCCTCGATCAGGGTCCCGTGGCGGTCGAAGATCCGGCTGGTCTGGGTGAGCTTGCCCGCCTGCAGCGAATCGATGGACGGAAGGTCGCCCGCGAAATAACCGATGACCCCGATCGTTCCGCCGGTCCCCAGCAGGCCGAAAACCGCCACCGCCACGAACACGGCAAGCACGACCCTCGCCATCCACGCATGGCGGGCCCCCATACGCGGTGGGCGGACGTGGCCGCGTGCGCGACGTTGGCCCATTGGCGCGGAAGCTGCCAAGCGACGGGCGGAGCGGCGGCTGCGACTAGTCGCCACGGTCAGGCGTGACCTCCAGGACGGTTTCTAGAACGTGAGCTGCGACGTCTGGGGGGCAGTTTACCTAAGGCCCAGCGCTTCTGCTCCCTGGTAAGCAAGGCTCAGGATGGGGTTGGCGAAGGCCCCGAGGGCCACCATCACGACGCAAACGGCGATCGCGCCCGCCGACGAAAGCAGCGTCCAGGCGGGAAGCGCAAAGCCCACCGCCCGGCGCCCTTCCTCCGGCGGGCTCTGCAGATAGAGGACGCGAAGCGTGCCCAGGGCCGCCGCCACGCTCAGCACCGACCCGAGCAAACCGAGAGCGAGAAGCCCAAAGTGCCCGCCCTGGGCCAGCGCCGCAGCTACTGCGAACTCCCCGAAGAAGCCGGCCAGCGGCGGGACCCCAGCCAGCGACAGGAACACCATCGCGATCCCCAGCGCTCGCGCGGGCCGCAGCGCGCCCATCCCGGCCAGCGAAGCCTCCCCACCCTCGACTCCGGCGAGGACCACCGGCCCGCAGGTCGCCGCCAGCACGAAGGCGCCGACGAGGAACAGCGAACCGCCAAGGCCGCTCAGATAGTGGGTCGCCAGGCCCGCCGCCACCCACCCTACCTGGCCGACGGCCAGGTAGGCGAGCCTGGCGCGAGGCGCTCTGACCCCAAGGGCCGCAGCCCCACCCCCCACCATGGCCACCGCCGCGATGACCTCGAGGTAGAGAGATAGCGTTTCGGACGCCGGGCTCAGCAGCGCGGCGACCTTGATGGCGGCGATCAGCGCCGCGGCGCCGACCAGGCCGAGCAGGATGCCTGAGCCCAGCGGGCTGGCGCCAAGGCTTGCCGACACAGTGGCGAGATGGAAAGGCGCGATGCCCGCACGAACCGCCAGACCGCCCAACAGTAGAAGGACGGGGATCGCCAGCGGCAGAGTGGAAGCAGCGCCAGCAATCACGTTGCGGGCGGTGAGCAGGTCAGCGGTGCCCGCGGTCGCGTAGACGAAGGCGAAGCCCGTCACGAACAGAGCGGTCGCAACGCCTCCGACGATGAGAAGGCGCAGCCCCATATCGGGCCGCCTCAGCCCGACCAGCACCACGCCGGCCGCCGCGGCCAGCTCGAGGCCCGCCCACAGCCCGACAAAATCTCCCGCCGACGCGACGACCATCACGCCGAAGGCAGCGAGCAGCGTCATCGAGAGGCCGATGGTGGGCGAATCCTCCGCGCTCCAGTCGGTAGCCGCGATGGCCGCCGCGACCGCGAGCAGCACCGCCGCCTTGGCGAAGAGAGCAAAACGATCCTGGATGAAGCCGCCACCGAAGAGGCTGGAAATCGTCCCGCCCACCCAGAGCTCGACGACGAGGGCGACGAGCACCACCGCCGCGACGATGGAAGGCAGGTACCCGCGCCATGACCGCGGTACGACGCCCAGCCGGCCGACCAGCAGTAGAAGGAGGGCGGTCCCGGCCACCAGAGCCTCCGGAACGAGAAGGAGTGACCTCATCACTTGGCCGCGTACGGAGCGGCCATCTCCGTGATGCCCGCCGCCATCGAGTTGACGAGGCCGGGGTCGAAGATCGGAGTATCAGTTCCCGGCAGCTTGGGACCACCCGGAAACATCCCCACCCAGAGCAGCGAGCCGGCGAGGATGCCCAGGAACCATTTCTCGCCGGCAGAGGCGTCCGAGACGCCTGGCGAATCAGGATTCGGCGCGCCGAACAGGATGCGATGAAATATCACGACCACGGCGGCGGCCACGATCGCAAGACCGAAAGCGACAGCAAAAGCGGCCAGCGGTTGGTTCTTGACCGCGCCGAAGAAAGTCATCATCTCGGCGGGAAACGACGCCATGAGCGGCAGACCGAGCAGCCCGAGGACGGCGAAGATCGTGATCCACGTGAGGCTCGGCATGCGGGGCGCAAGGCCCTTCAACACCTGGAGGTTCCCGGTCTGCGCGCGCTGGGCGAGCGTCGCGCACACGCCGACTATCAATGCTCCCGCCAGACCGCCGGAGAAGAGGGACAGCACGCTGCCGCCGATCGCCAGCGGCGATAGCGCCGCGAGGCCGAGCACCGTGACCCCGCCCGGCACCATCGCCAGGTACGCGCCCACCCGACGCAGATCGGTCATCCGCAGCACGACGAGGCCCGCATAGATCACGGTCGCCGCCGCCAGAACTGCCAGCAGCGGCGAAAGCAGCTGAGCTCCGATGGGCTCGGCTCCAATGAATAATCGAAGGAGCACGTAGGCTCCCAAGCGCGTCGCGCTGCCCGCGACGACGATGCAAACGCCAACCGGCGCCTGCGAGTAGACATCGCGCACCCAGCCTTGAAATGGGAAGAGCGGGAGGCGCGTTGCCGCGGCGACGATCACCGCCAGACCGGCGACGAGCTGGACCCGCGGGCTCACCGGGACCCTGAGCGCCACGTCCATGTCGAAGCTGTTGCCGCCCGCCGCGGCATAGAGCGCAAGGATGGCGACCAGCAGCGCGACGGTGCCAAGTCCCCAGTAGCCCACCAGCCTCCAGGCTGCCGACTCGCGACGCGGGCCGCCCCAACCCAGAACGAGGAGCCCAATTGGAATCGTCGCCGCTCCCCAGAACAGCAGCAGCACGAACATGTCGTGCGCCACGATCGCGCCGTTGATGCACGCCTCGGAGATCAGGAGGAGGCAGAAATAGGTGCGCACTCGCTCGCGAATGCCCCACGAAGCGAGGATCGAAGCGAGCCCGACCAGGCCGGAAAGAATCAGCATGACGAGGCCGGGGCCGTCGATACCGAGGTGGTATACCGCGCCGATCCTGCTCAGCCACGGAATGTTCTCCTCGAATTGCACCGTGCCGAGGAAGCTCTCGAACTGGTTGTAAGCGATCCACAGGATGAACAGCAGGCCGATGTTGGTGAAGAAAGCGATCTGCTTCATCAACGTGTCGAAGCGCCCTCTTGGGTTGGGCAGCACCGCGATCCCGACCGCAACCAACACCGGGGCCCAGATCAGGAGGCTCAGGAGCAGCGATGACTGGAAGATCCCGGAGCCGGGCACGCTCACCGGCACGGGCGTCGGGCTCGCCGTGAGCACTGCTGTCACACCCACATTCATCGCAATCACCGGAACACCCCTGGCGATATGAGCCCCAAGGCGACGGCGAGCAGCACTGCCAGGATGATGACGGCAGGCACGACCGGCACGCGGGACGCCAGCGCGGCCAGCCTTCCAGTCCCAACAGCGGACACCGCCAGCGCATCGTCACGTACGAAACTCCATTCGTCGGCGCCCGCGGCGATGCCGACGGCCGGCCCGACCATGAATCGGCCGGCCCAGCCCTGAGCCCGCCAAACCGATCTGTCCACCGCGCGGCCAAGCTGCGACGACGCCCGCACGGCGCCATCCTTGTTGGCGCGGAAGGCGATGGCTGCCGCAGCAAAGCCGACCAGCGCCACCGCGATCCACAGCACATACCCGATTGGGTTGGGGGCAGGATGCGTTCGGCCGTCGAGGAAGCCCAACCAGCCGTGGACCATCGAGGCAACGACCAGGACGGCGCCGGCGAGCGCCAGCAGGTACGACCAGCTGAGCGCAGCGGCCGGGATGTCGCGCACCCGGTCCGGCTCGAAGGCGCGCCGCCGGCGGAGCGGGCCGATCGCAATCGCCAGGAAGATGCGCGCCGATCCCACGGCGATCAGCAGCACGGCTTCACCCAGCACCAGCCCAAGCTTCGATCCAGACGGGACCGAGTAGGCGAGCGCGCCCGACGCGCTCACGCCGAGCACCAGCCCCGAAATAAGCAACGCGATCGCGCTGCCGCGCATTCGACGCCACGCATCGCCCATCTCGGCAATGTCATCGGTACGCATCGCCGTGGCGATCGCGGACGCCGCAAGGATGCCGGCAACGCGGGCCAGTGCGGCTGCGAGCACGCACGCGACGCCGGCAACAGCGAAAGTGAAGGTGAAGCCCACCGTGTCGAAGCCACGCACTACGACCGCAGCGCCGACTGCAGTCGCCGCAATGCCAAGCAGCGCGATGGACCTGCGTGGCTCGCTCGAGGCGAGGGCGAGGAGGGGAGCGATGATCGCGGTCGCAGCGCATGTATACAGCAGCGCGCGCAAAGTTTGCGAATTGGACTCTCCCGCGATGGGCATGAGCCTGTACAGAACGACGATGGCGACCACGGACCACGCCGCCTGCGTCACGGCTGACGCGGCAGCCGGCGCATCAACTGCTGTGCGCGTTACCCATAGGTGGACGGGCCAGAGCGCAAGCCGGCCGCCGACGCCCACAAACAACAGCACCGCTGCAATGGCAAGCGCTTTCACTGTCGCCCCCGGGGTGGTGTGAAGGATCGGGATAAGCGTGGTGAGGTTCACCACGCCGTAGCGCGAATAGACCACCGCTATGCCGCAGAGAAGGAAGAGGTCGGTGAGAAAAGGCAGGGCCAGCGCGATGCGGGTGCTGCGGGCAGCGCCGTCGACGCTCCAGCGATGAGCGAGCAGGAGATACGTGGCGACGCCGGCCAGCCCCCAGAAGGCCAGGAGCTCGGCGAGGTCGTAGCTCAGGAGCACGCCTATGCACGCAAATAGAAACAAGCTGACGATGGCGTGAAAGCGCGCCGCGCCCGGCTCGACCCGGCCCATGAATCGATGCCAGCCAAGCGCACCGAGCACGCACAGCTCCACCGCTACAAGCGCGGCGACAGTGACGTGGTCGACTCGAAGCACGATGTCGATGCCGAAGCCCTGGAAATTGATAGGGCCCGAAAAGGCGACAGGCAGATTGAGGTATGGCCAGCTGACCAGGAACGGTGCGCTCTTCCGGGCGAGCCCCCAACCGATGAGCAGGGTCAGGCCGAGGGACGCCAAAGCCCCGAACACAGCCAGGTTGCTGGCCGACCGGCGGGTTCGCACGCCTGTGATCGCGAGCAAGAACATGCCCAGCGGGGTCAGCATCAGGACCGGCACGGCCCAACCAAGGGTCGCGAACGGGTCGAAGCTGAAGGTCCGAGCGCCCGATGCCGCGCCCGATGCCGCGGTTAGGATGCCGGATATCGCGGTGAGCGAGCTCAGCGGCGCCCCTCCCTGCCGGCGAGCCCGACGCCCAGAACGACGGCCGCGAGCGCCGCGACCGCCAGCAGCACAGCGACTTCTTGGCCGAGCAGCTGTCCGCCGCCGGCCGGTGCAGCGGCAAATCGCGAAACGCCGGCGAACGCTGTGCCGGCGCCGGCGAACATCAGCGGGATCCCCGCCAGCGCGATGGTGAGGTCACGCCGCCACGCCGCGATGAACGCGCCGACGGACACCAACCCGGCGGCCACAAAGAGCACGGCGACCAGGCC
This sequence comes from Candidatus Dormiibacterota bacterium, assembly GCA_003139695.1. Classification (GTDB taxonomy): domain Bacteria; phylum Chloroflexota; class Dormibacteria; order Dormibacterales; family Dormibacteraceae; genus Palsa-872. The sequence goes on from PLJM01000032.1 coordinate 13,126, forward strand.
TGCGGTCATCGGCTGCGGTCCCTTGACCGCCACGCGATCGTGGAGCCGACCAAAGCGACTAGCACGAGGGCGGCCACCGCCTCGGTCGCAAGGGCGTCGTGGGCGAAGAGGCGCCTGCCCAGGGCAGCGCTTCCGAAGTCCCCTCCGAAATAGTTGGCGTGGTGAAAAGCGCCGAAGTAAGCCGCGTAGGCCAGCGCGACCAGCAGGACAGCCGAGGCGATCGCTCCAAGCTGGCGCCACACGGTTGCGGTGACGCTCTCGAATATCCGGTAGGACGGACCGGCGAGAAGCACCGCGCAGCCGCCATAGCATGCGAGCGCGACGAGCGCCGCGAAACCGGCCGACAGCGAGAGGTAGATGCCGGCCACCCCGATCGCCACCGCACCGAGGGCGATACCACGCCGAAGACGGTCGGGCAGGAACGCTACAGAGAGCCCACCGGCGAGTGACACCGCGGCGGACACGTAGAAGCCAATCGCGTGGAGGGAGTCCATGAGTATTCCGTGGTTGGTGAGAGTGGTCTCTTACCGGCTAATCGACGATGCCGCCGGCAGCAGGCCGCCAAGCATACAGGAGGCCACAACCGGCAATCGCGAAGGCGGCAAAAGCGGAAACGACGCCACCAATCGTGGGTCGAGACTCGATGGCGGCGAAGCCGTAAGCGGCGAGCAGCAGGACGAAGACCAGGCCGAAAGCAAACACCGCGACACGAAGGGGATCGGTGCGCAAAAGCATCGGCCGCAGTATGGCATTGAGGAGCGGTCCAAGGCCTGAGCGGCCCAGCAACGACTCAGACGAGAGACTCCACCCAAGCCCTATGCAACGATCCGTATCTCCCCGTGTCCTCACGCAGCACTGACGGGTCCCCATCCTCGACCACCCTCCCCTGATCGATCACCAACACCCTGTCTGCAATGTCGACGGTGGACAGACGGTGGGCGATGATCATGGCGGTGCGGCCGCGCAGCAAGGTGCGCAGCGCATGCTGCACCAGCCTCTCGGACGGCAGATCGAGCGACGACGTTGCCTCATCCAGGATCAGCACGCGCGGATCGGCCAAGAACGCCCGCGCAAAAGCCACCAGCTGCCTCTGCCCCGACGACAGGCGCACCCCTCGCCTCCGCACATCCGCCTCGTAACCATTGGGCAAAGCGGAGATGAACTCATCGGCCCCGATCGCTCGGGCCGCGGCGACCATCTCGTCCCGCGTGGCGTCAGGCCTCCCGAACAGCAGGTTGTCTCCCACCGTCCCTGAGAACAGGAAACTCTCCTGCGTGACCACGGCCACGGCCCTTCTCAGATCAGGCGTGGCGATGGACCGCAGGTCGACCCCGTCGAGCGTCACCCTCCCCACGCTGGGGTCATAGAACCGGGCGATGAGCCGCGCCATCGTTGTCTTCCCCGCGCCCGTCTCGCCGACCAGCGCAATGATTTGCCCCGCCGGGATCTGCAGCTCGATGTCGTGCAGCACGTCCCGGTCGCGGTACGCAAACGTCACCCCATCGAAACCGACGGCGCCCGCTACGTCGCCCAATCGCACGGGCGCACGGGGCTCAGGCACCGTGGGCGTCTCCTCCACCACCCCGGCCAGCTTCTCCAGCGCTGCACCGGCAGCCTGGAACGTGTTGTAGAACTGAGATAGGTCTTGCATCGGTTCGAAGAACTGCCTGAGGTAAAGCACGAAGGCCGTCAGCACCCCCAGCGTCAGGTCGCCCTGCACGACCAGGAACCCGCCGAATACGAGCACCGACATCGTGGTCAGCCGGCCAAGCAGGATGATTCCTGGCCCGAACGTCGACGCGAGCCGGTTCGACCAGATGTTGGCGTCGCGATAGCGCCCGTTGACGTCCTCGAAGATCTCCTGGTTGCGCGGCTCGCGCCGGAATGCGTGCACCGCGCGGATGCCGCCCAGCGATTCGACGTAGTGAACGATCACCAGCACGATCGCGCGCCGCACCGCTCGATACGAGCGGGCCGAGTTGTGCCGAAACCAGGCGGTGAGGCCTAGCACCAGAGGCATCACCACCAGGGTCACGACGCCGAGGCGGGTGTCGAGGTGCAGCAGGATCACGGTTATCCCGACCACGGAAATCAGCGAGGTCAGGACTGAAGTGAGGCCGGTGGCCAACAGCTCGTTCAGCGCATCGATGTCAGACGTGAGCCTCGAGATGATGCGGCCGGAGGTGTAGCGCTCGAAGAATGAAAGCGACAGCTCCTGCACGTGCCCAAAAAGCATCCGGCGCAGGTCGAACAGGATGTTCGCGCCGACGCGTCCTGAAAGCCTCATGAACGCGTAGTTGGCGACGGCGTTGAGCATCAGGGCGCCCAGCAGCGCGGCGACGATCAGGACGAGCGTCTCGAGATTGCCATTTCTCCCCGCGAGGATCCCGCGGTCGATGCCGAGCCCGACCAGGTACGGGATCGCGAGAAAAGCGGCGGAACGCACGAGGATCAAGATTCCGGCGAGGGCGATCTCTCTCCTGTACGGACGCGCCAGCGCCGCGAGCAGGGCACGGCTGCGCTTGCGCAGCAGGCCGGCGACTGTCGGCGAAAAGTCGTCCACCTCTTCCGACGCAACGCCACGCCATCTATCGGCTTGGGCGGTCGCACTCATGCCGACACGTTCTGAGGGGGGACGTCCCCCCTTGGGGCGCCGGGCCTGGCGAAGCCAGCTCCCGGCGCACCCCCCTGCGCAACTCCACGCCATCGATCGGCGGGCGCGACCAGACTCACCGGCTCACCTCCGCAGGTTCCACGTCGTACTCCTGCGACAGGAGCGCTCGATAAAGTGCGTTCGACCGCATCAGCTCGGTGTGGGTCCCGGTGGCGACGATGGTCCCGCCATCGAGCAGAGCCACGCGGTCGGCAAGCGCAAGCGTGGAGGGCCGGTGCACCACGAGCAACGCGGTCACGCCTTCGAGAACCGTGGCGAGCGACGCTTCGATCACCGCCTCTGTGTGAACGTCGACCGAGGAGAGCGGGTCGTCGAGAACGAGCACCTGTGGTCGCCCCAGCACCGCCCTCGCCAGGGCGAGCCGCTGCCGCTGGCCGCCCGACAGCGTGTACCCCTGCTCGCCAACTCGTGTCTCGAGGCCCCACGGCAGATCCCACACGAAGCCCGCCTGCGCGACCTCGAGGGCGCGCTTGAGCTCCTCATCTGAGACCACCGGCCTGCCCATCACCAGGTTCTCGTGTACGGAGGCCGAGAACAGGATCGGGTCCTCGAACGCGACGCCGATGTGAGATCGCAGTGACCGCAGCTGCAGGTCGCGCACATCGATCCCGTCCAGCAGCAGCTGGCCCTCGGCGATGTCGTACAGGCGCGGCAGCAGATAGGCGAGGCTGGTCTTGCCGCTGCCTGTGCGCCCGACCAGCCCCACCGTCTCCCCGGGCTCGATCACGAGGTTCACATCGCGAAGGACCCAGTCTTCCGACTTCGGATACTTGAACCCGACGCCGCGAAACTCGATGCGGCCGCGGCATCTGTCCAGGGCGCGCGCGCCTACGTGATCGGCGATCTCGGGCCGCGAATCCAGAACCTCGTTGAGCCGCTCCGACGCGGTCTGACATTCCTCGCTCATCGACAGGACCCAGCCGATGGCGTCCATCGGCCACGTGAGCATGAAAACGTAGCTCATGAATGCAACAAGGCCTCCGATCGTGAGCCGGCCCTGCACGACGTTGATGCCGCCCAGGAGCAGCACGGCCACGAGCGAGAGGTTGGGTAGGAAGTTGAGCTGGGTCCAAAGGCGCGCCCGCGCATCGATGCCGGTGAGGCTCGTCGTGCGGACGAGGCGAGCCTGGTCCTCGAATCGCTTCTGCATCAGCGGCATGCGACCGAAGGCTTTGATGATCCGCACGCCAGTGGCCATCTCTTCAATGACCGTGGTCAGGTCGCCTTGCTGGTCCTGGAGGCGCCGCGCGATCACCTTGTACTTGTCGTGGAACCTGTTGCTGAAGTAGGCGATCGGCAACATGCAGGCCACGACCACAAGCGCCAGCTGCCAATCCAGGTTGAGCATCAGGACGAAGACGACGGCGAAGGTCACGATCGTCTGCAGGAACCAGATCAAGCCGAAGCTCACGAAGCGGCGCACAGTGCCGATGTCGCTGATGGCTCGGGACAGGAGCTGGCCTGACTGCCAGTTGTCGTGAAAGGCGACCTGGAGGTTTTGCAGGTGCGCATAAAAGTCGTTGCGAAGGTCGGTCTCCATTCGCAGCGACGCGACGCCCGAATAGTTGCGCCGCAGGTAGATGAAGATGAACTCCAGCAAGCCGATGGCGATGAGCAGGCTCGCCTGCGGCAGGATCCCGCCAGGCTGGTGGTGGGTTATCGGCCCGTCGATGATGCCCTGGATCACTTTCGGTATCGACGCCGCGGCTGCGAGGCTGCCCAGCTGGGCGATGCCGAAGATGACAACCAGGCCGATGTATGGCCGCAGGTACGGCAGATAGCGCCGTAACGCGAGCAGACCCAATTCGAAGACTCCTTGCGCCATTTTCGAAGAGGCGCGCTGAAAGCAATGGGGGCGGGGATCGATCAGTTTACCGAGACGTCTACTGGGTGGTGGCCGCCACTCCCCACTTGCCCGTCGCCGGCTGCAGGATCGACAGGAGCCGGCGCGCCTTCGCCCTCAAGTTGGTGCTCAGCGCGTTGCCGAGGGTGAGCTCCACCACCAGGCCGGTGAGGATCTCCCGATCGATGATGACAATCCCCTCTGCGTCGGCGAATGCCCATGCCTCGGGTGAGAAGTCGCTGTCAGAGACGATCGCCAAGCCGGCCGCGTCATTGCGCTGCGCCACCATGACCATCTCGCTCAGCGGCTCAACGCCGATCGGGTCGAGGCCTCGCAGCTGGCAGTTGACGAGCATCCGCTCAGCGCCGCGCACCACCTCCATGTCGATGACGTCGCCGTCGGGCCCCTCGCCGCCGAACACCTCATATCCCTCGCGCCGGAAGATGTCGCCGACCAGCGCGAAATAACCGTCCCAGGCAAGCTCCCTGACCGCGGCCACTATCTCGTCGTGCTCGCGGAGCCATCGCGGCGGACGTCTCGAGCTGAAGGCGTGAGCGAAACGCAACGGCAAGATCGGAGCCTGAAACGCAGGTGCCGGCTCCATCGCCATGGCCCAGGGCGGCGACTCGGAAATCAGCTCGACTCGAGAGTCCGTCGGCACCATCGGGTCGGGGGGCGCCTGCACGAACGCGACGCCCACCAGGTCCCAGTCCAGCTCAGCGGGGCTGAAGGCGTCCACCAGTGCCTCGAGAACCTCCTGCGTCGACACTCCGCGCAGGGGAGAGGCGGCGTGCGAGCGCTCGCGATGGTGCTTTCGGAGCTCCTGCTCGATCAGCCATGGCGGCGAGTCATAGCGAAGAAGCGTCGCCTTCGGCGCGACAGATATCCGCTCTGGTGCCACCCCCTGCCCGTAGGACCAGGACGGATGCTGATCGACCCCCAGCGCGCTCGTCGTCGCCTCGTTACGGCGCCCCCGACGAAACACGCTTGTAGAACGACCCGAGGGGCTCAGTCTTGCCCGTCCGCAGGAAAGTTTTAGCCCGCCAGGTCCCTGATGGACACAATGCCGATCACCTCTCCGTTCTCGACCACCGGCAGGTGACGGAAACCGTGCTCGAGCATCGTGTTGAGGGCCGACTCGACATCCTCGTCCGGCGCCACGGTCATCGGGTCCCGGGTCATCCAGGACGACACCTCATGGCCTGGCGCGTCGTGCGACTGCGATATCGCCCGCACTGTGTCGCGCTCGGTGAAGATGCCCTCCAGCCGATGGCCTTCCATCACCAGGGTCGAGCCGATACGGTGCTGCGCCATCAGCGCGACGGCTTCACCGACGGTGGTCGCCGGGCTCACGGTGTGCAGGGTGGTGCTCATAACCTCGCGGACCGCGGGCACCCCGCGATTCTATTCCGCTAATGGCGGATATCGACGCCGACTGGGTTCATCGACAGATCGGTCGTCAAAGGCGGGATCGGGGTCGCCGCCAGCACCGCGGTCGCGGCCAGCACGAGGACAGCGACTACGGCCTCGAACCGGACAAGTCCCAATCCTCGGCGCCACGCCAGGACCGACAGAACCACCATCACGAGGACGCCGGCCGACTTCACGCCCAAGACCACTCCATACGGCGTCGTCCACAGGTCAGACAGGTAGCTGATGCCTGCGGACGCCTCGAGGACACCGGTCATGGCGGTGATCGCAAAGGCTATGAGTGCAACACCCCCAAACCGCACGAGCATGGCCTTGCCCTCTTCCCCACTCCACCCACCTGGTGGTCGCACGGTCGCCAGCGCCATGATCCCTCCCGCCCAGACCCCCGCCGAGAGCACGTGCATGGCGTCGGCGAAGATGGGGCCCGCCGGCTGCTGTTGGGCTGCCGCATGGCCGGCGAACGCGAGCGACGCCGCGGCGAACAGTGCGAGCGGCGCCACCATCCGCCGTCCAAGCAGGCAGAGCCCAAGCGCCACACCCTCGGCCGCCACCCGGGCGACACGAACCCAGCCGGCCGCATCTCCGGAGAGGAGGGTGACGGCGCCGGATAGCGAGTGGCCGGCGACCAACGCTTGGCCGACGACCACGCCGAGTCCGCCTACAAGGGCGGCGCCGAGCGCGAGCTCCATCGGCGGTCGCGCCCATGCGATGCGCGGGGTGTTTGCACCCAACCGCCTGACCACGAAGACGCCGATTAGATAAATGAGGCCGGCGTACTCGACCCAGCGCAGAACACCGATTGCAAGTTCGCTTGTCGATGGCATGTCAGAGGTCGAACACGTTGAGGGTGGGATTGATGATCGCGGTCAGCACGTGGTCCTCCCACTTGCCGTTGATCAGGAGGTATGCAGGCGCAAGGCCCTCGACCTGGAAGCCGCAGCGCCGGAGCACTGCCGCGCTCCTCTCGTTCCGCGGCATGTGGTTGGCGGTCACCCTGTGTAGCCTCCACCTCTCGAAAGCGAATGCGACGGCGCCGTTCACCGCTTCGGTCATGTAGCCCTTGCCCTGCTCGTCCCGCGCGAGGTTGTAGCCGAGCACGCACGATTGGAGGGCGCCGCGATGCACCTGGGTCAGGTTGAGGTTGCCGGCAATCTTCTCAGGCGTCGAGCGGGCAAACAGAAAAGCGCGAAACGATTCGCCCGCAGCGTGCTCACGCGCACGGATGCGCACCTGCTCCTGCCACATCGTCCCGTTCAGGAAATCGGGCGCGAAGGTCGGCGAGAACGGTTGAAGGTGGTCGCGATTGTCCCCGTAGTAGCTGACGATCTCAGGCACGTCTGCGGCTTGCGCCAGCCGCACCGTCAACCGCTCGGTTTCGATCAACCGGCTAGGCTCCGGCTGCGGCGATGATCCCTCCGCCCAGCACCCGACTCCCCGAATAAAGGACCGCCGCCTGCCCTGGCGCCGCGCCCAGAAACGGCTCTTTCAGCGACACCCGGCCGGCCTCGTAAACGGCCGCGATCGGGGCCGCGTGATAGCGCAACCGCGCCTCGCATTCAATCGGTTCTTCGGCCGACCCGTCGATGAAGGTCACGTCACGCAAGTCGACCGCGAGTGTCGCGAGCTCCTCGCGGCGCCCAACCACGAGCCGGTTGGCGGGAGCGTCGATCTTCAGCACGTACCACGGACCGGCCTCGCGCAGGTCTCCGAACCCGCTTCGCTGGCCCACGGTGTAAACGGCAGTCCCGCGATGCGTGCCGAGCTCGCGACCTGTCGAGTCGACCACCGCGCCGGCGTGGACCGGCAGCCTCTCGCTGAGATAGCGCGCCGTCTCGCCGCGCGGTACGAAACAGATCTCCATGCTCTCAGCCTTGTCGGCGACCGGAAGGCCAAACTCGCGCGCGTGCTCGCGCACCTCGCGCTTGTCCATCCCGCCAAGCGGGAACACGATCCGGGCGAGTCGCTCGCGGTCGAGGTGATACAGCATGTAGGACTGGTCCTTGGCCGGGTCCAATGCTGTGTGCAGCTCCGGACCACCCGCACCGTCGATGATCCGCGCATAGTGCCCGGTCGCCAGCTTGTCGAAGCCCAGCGCGAGCACTCGGCCGAGCATGAGGTCGAAGCGGACGAAAGCGTTGCAGCTGACGCATGGGTTCGGCGTCCGGCCTTCGAGGTAATCGCGATGAAACGGCTCAATGACGCGCTCGCCGAACTCCTTCTCGAGGTTCCAACAGTAATAAGGAATGTTGAGCAGCGACGCCACGCGACGAGCGTCCTCGACTGCGTTCAGCGAACAGCAGCCGGCGTTGCGCTTGTTCTCCTCAGCGTCGCCGCGAGGCCACTGCTGCAAGGTGATGCCGACCACGTCGTGTCCCTGCGCCTGGAGCAAGGCAGCAGCGACCGAGGAGTCAACCCCGCCGGACATCGCAACGGCGATCCTCACGACCGGTTCTCCACGATTTGTCGAGCGACGATTTCCGCATCCTCTCCGACGCCATAGAGGATTGCCGACTTGTTCTTCCTCATCCAGTGCACACCCATAAAGTAGAGCCCAAGCACTGACGTTTGCCCATCCACCTGCACTGGAAAGCCCATGTCGTCGAAGATCGGGAACTTCACCCAGCTGTAATCTGGTCGGTAACCGCTGGTCCAGATCACAGTGTTGATGCCTTCCCGGACCAGGTCGAGTTCGGTGCGTGTCTTGATCCTCATCGGCGCCGGAATTTCATAAGCGGGTTGTTTGATGTCCGCCCTTGCGCATAGTCGGTCGATCCAGCCCCTGATGTCTGCCCAGCGGGCATCGCCGAAGTCAATGCTGGCGGCGAGATCATCGGCGAAGCGAAGCGTTGACCCATCTGCGCCCAGGAATCGACCCAAAAGCTCCACACCCGTGGCATGCAGCGTGCGGAAGTTGAGGTCGTGGCCCCCTTCATGGCCTGTCGCCTGCGGGTTGCCGAAGAGGCGAGCTGCCGGCGACGGGAGTTTGTCCGGGGTGCGATCCATGAAACCGGACTCTTTGAACCACCAGACGAAGTCTCGACCATCAACTCGGCGTGGAACCCACGGGCACCGCCCGCAGGCCAGGAAGACTCTGCGGCCGGCTTGGTGCAGCTCTTCGGCCAGCTGGCACCCGGTCTGGCCGCTGCCCACGATCAGGACATTTCCCGGCGGCAGGGACGCCGGGTTCCGGTAGTCCTCGGCCAGCACTTGGTGCAGGCCTGCCGGCAGCGACTCGGCGCCCGCCGGCCGATGCGGCTTCTGGTAACCCCCCGAAGCCACCACGACCGTGCGTGCGCGGACCTGTTCGCCGGCCACAGTCAAAAGAAACCCCCCGATGGAGGCGGCCTCGAGCTGCGATACATGGGTGTTGGCCACGACCGGCGGGTTGAACGAAGCTGCCCACGACTCGAAGAAGCCGATCAGCTCGGCGCGGGTCATATAACCGTCTGGGTCATCACCTGCGTACGTGATGCCGGGGAGCCCGATGGCCCAATTCGGGGTGATGAGGCGGAAGGAATCCCAGCGCCGGCTCCGCCACGTCTCGGCGACCCTGCCGCTGTCGAGGACGAGATGATCGACACCGGCCTCACCCAGATACCAGCTCGTCGCGAGACCGGCCTGGCCTGCGCCGATGATGGCGACGTCAACGCTGCGATCCATACCGGCGACAATCGTAATCTGGGCAGATCGCTGCGACTTCTACTCGACCAGGTCACCCTCGGCCGGCTCGACCTTGACCCCCCGCGACTCCAGGTATTCGACTCCGCGGTCCAGCTCGTCAGCCTCTCCAGTGATCTCGAGCAGGACCCAGCCCTGGTCGCGCGTGACGTCGGCGCGCCGGATGTTGGTGACGATCTCGAACTGCTTGCCCATCTGGTAGATGACAGGCTCTTTGACCATGTCGGGCCCGAATATCAGCTTGAGTCGCCGTCTCCCCATCGCCGAGAGTCTAAGGCTGAAAAGCGCCCCCGGCTACTGCCGGCACGATCGAGATCTCGTCCTTCTCGGTGACCTTGGCCTTGAGCCCTGGCCCCAAGCGGACGTCCTCATCGTTCAGGTACACGTTGACGAACTGCCTCAGCTCGCCCTTGTCGTCGAGGAGCCTGTCCCGGAAGCCCGGGTAGCGCGCGTCGAGCGCCTCGATCGCCGATTCGAGATCGCTCGCCTCGACCGCCACGGTGATCTGACCGTCGGACAGCCTGCGAAGCGGGCCTGGGATTCGAAATTGCGGCATTTCTAAATGTTCACCTTCTCGCGAAACGATTTTAGAGTCGGTTCTATTTCCACTCGTTTCGCGTGGCCATCCACTTGGGCCAGCACATCGGCCGTCTTCAGCCCATGGCCGGTGATGTAGGCAACCACCACCTCGTCCCCTTTCCAGCGCCCCGCGCGCGCCAGCTTGGCCAGCACGCCGATCGTCACCCCACCGGCCGTCTCGGTAAAGATGCCCTCGGTCCTGGCCAGCAGCCGCATCCCGTCGACTATCTCCTCCTCGGTGACCGCCTCCACTACGCCGCCCGTCTCCTTCGCAATCCGGTTGACATACATGCCGTCCGATGGATTCCCAATCGCGAGCGAGCGCGCAATGGTGTCCGGCTTTACCGGCAGCACCCTTTCGGGGGTGTCGGAGTTGAACGCGTTGTAGACGGGGGAGCAGCCAAGCGCCTGCGCGCCCGTGAACGCAGGAACCTTCTCGTCCCGAACGAGGCCGAAGTCCATGAGCTCCCTGACCGCCTGCCGATGCCTGACGAACTGACAGCCGCTCGCGATCGGGATGATGATCTCGTCAGGCAGCTTCCAGCCGAGCTGCTCGACCGTCTCGAAGGTGACTGTCTTCGACCCCTCCGCGTAAAAGGGCCTGATGTTGATGTTGCAGAAAGCCCAGGGCGTCGACTCGACCAGCTGGCTGCATAGGCGGTTCACCTCGTCATAGTTGCCGCGGACGGCGACCACGTTGGGGTCGAACACGCTGATGCTGACGATCTTTGCGGGCTCGAGGTCGACGGGTATGAACACGAAGCATTCGAGCCCGGCGCGCGCGGAGTATGCGGCCACCGAGTTGGCAAGGTTCCCAGTCGATGCGCACGCGATGGTCTCGAAACCGTGGGCGCGCGCCCAGCTGATGGCGACAGACACCACGCGATCCTTGAATGAGTTCGTCGGGTTCATGCTGTCGTTCTTCAGGTACAGGTTGCGAAGGCCGAGCTCGGCGCCCAGGCGGTCGGCCTTGACCAGCGGCGTGAAGCCTTCGCCAAGGCTGACGATCGGAGTCGAATCCTCGATCGGAAGCAGGTCGCGGTAGCGCCACATGGAAGGCGGGCCGTCCTCGATCCGCTTACGGGTCACGACCTTCTTGAGCGCGGCGTAATCGAAGACAACATCGAGCGGCCCGAAGCACATCTCGCAGACATGCGTGGCCTGGAGCTCATATTCAGCTCCGCACTCGCGACAGCGCAGCCCAAGAAGCTTGGCCATTGTTTAGTCAGTTTAGATGGCGCGCTGAACGTGGCCGGCGGTCACCCGCGGCGGATCTCCAGCCACCAACCCAGCTCCTCGCCCGGCTCGAGCAGCGGAGGCGGCGCAGCCGGATCGGGGTGGTCGCTGCCGCCGGTCGCGGGCTCGATGGCGATCTGGTGGTAGCCGCCGAGGTCGCCGTTGCACGCCCACACCCCGACATATGGAGTGAGGTTTGGATCCCAAGCGATCTCGACGGCCGGTCCGTCCCTCCAGGCGAGCCCGGCGCTTGATGACGAACCGGGCGGCAGATGCAACTTCGAGCTGGTGCCTGCCGCGGGGGGCACGAACCCCTCGACGCCTTCAACCACCGTCCCTGTCAGATATCGAAACAAAATATGCGAGCACCAGTACGCGTACATCGGGTGCTCGCCGGAATTTCTATACGTGTACTCAACGCGCACGGTGCGAGCATTCAGCTCGAGCCGCCGCTGCAGTCGCCATGGCAGCGTGACCCCGGAGCACTCCATGGTGGCACTTGATGGCGTCTCGTCCAGCAGCGACCAGGGCAGGCGCCAGGCCTCGCCGTGGTCGGGGAGCTCGATGCCGGCCCATGCGCTTGGCCCCGGATACCGGGCGGGGTCAACAGTCGGCACCATCTCGTCCCATCCGCATGCGCCCGCGGCTACGAAATTTTCCTGGGACCGATCGGCGACGCCGATCCCCTGGTCGAGAAGCTCATAGCCGTCAAGACGAAGCGAGGTGATACGGCCGCCGTGATGCGGGTTCACGAGCAGATTCCACGGACCTCCATGCAATTTCACAGGTTGCGATCGTAAGGTCTGATCACGTGAGGGCTACGAGGGTCGGTGCCCTGATGTTGTCTATTTGTCTCTTCGGCGCGTGCGCAAGTCCCTCGGCGCAAATCCCCCTAGCCACTCCTTCACCCTTGCCGACCCCCAGCCCTGTCCCCATAGGCTCTCCCTCGCCAGTCGCCACCTCGCAGTCGCACGTCTTCGTGATCGTCATGGAGAACCGAAGCTACGGCCAGGCGCTCTCGGGCTCGTATACCGCCGCTTTGGCAGCCAAGTACTCAGTCGCCACCGACTATCAGGGCGTGTCGCATCCAAGCCTTCCCAACTACCTCGCGCTCACGTCGGGGAGCACGTGGGGGATCGCCGACGACGGCTACCACCGGCTCCCCGCCGGCGGTCTTGGCGCGCAGCTGACCTCCGCACGCATCCCATGGCGCGCCTACATGGAGGGCATGACGAATGGCTGCTTCAACAGCCCTTACCCATACGCGCTCAAGCACAATCCCTTCGCGTACTACGGCGGAAGCTGTCCCAGCCAGGTGGTCAATTTCAGCCACTTCGCCGCCGACATGAGGACCGAGGTGCCACGTTTCGTCTGGATCACGCCTGGCCTGTGCCACGACGGGCACGACTGCTCGACCGCGACCGCGGATCGGTGGCTGTCGCAGACCGTTCCGTTGATCCTTGCCACGGATGCATGGAAGAACAACGGCTTGCTGTTCATCACCTGGGACGAGGGCGAGGACAGCGCCAACCACGTGCTCACGCTTGTGATCCAGCCACATCCCGTCGAGCGCTCGAGCGCACACGCTTACAACCACTACTCGATGCTGGCCGCCATCGAGGACCGCCTCGGTCTCGCGCGCCTGGGCCGGGCCGCGAACGCAAGCCCAATGACCGACCTGGTGAGCAACTCCGGACCGTAGGGACTGCGCGTCAAGCCGCCCAGCGCAAACCAGGCGCACGCGCTCTTCGAAAGACCACTCGATCGGGCGGCACGAACCGAAACTCACGACCCACTTGCACCACCTGCCAACCACCTTCATGCACGAGGCGGTGGTGGAAGTAGCAAAGCAGGACGAGGTTGGGAAGTTTGGTTGGGCCACCCCTAGACCAGGCAACTATGTGGTGTGGGGTTGACCAGTTGACCTGGCGATCACAACCCGGCCAGCGACAACCATGATCTCGAGCCCGCAAAGCTCGTCGCGTCGGCGCCGACACCACGCGCGTCGCGCGACCGACATCGATCACCATCGAGTCGGCAAGCAGCACGCGCGAGATGGTGGAGTCGCATGCGATGCGCTCCAATGTCCGAGTCGAGATCGGCAGCGAGAGCTCGAGGTCGGCCGCCGGCGCGCCCGTCTCGTTCTTCAAGCCTTCGAGTGTGGTGGTGACATTGAGATGCGGCTTGACGCCGTTACGCTGCGGCAGCTTGCCCTCGTCCATGGCGTGATGCACCAGCTCACCGAGCGAGTCGGCCATCCGCTGCTTGTGGCTCCTCTCGTCATCGGGCCCGAGCCGCTTGGCAAGTGATTCGAGTGCCGTCCGAAGTGCGGCACCGGACTCAGGGTCGAGGATGCCGTCGATGGCAAACATGCCATCGCCTATCTGGCTGATATCGAGACGGCGCCGGGAGTAGTCGGCCTCGGCCTCGTTGAAGAAGCCATCAGGGTCGGCGACATGCCGGGCGAAGCGGCAGAGGTAGCGCAAAGAGGCTACTGAATGGGTGCGGGCGTATCCGAGCATCTCGTCTTCGTCGAAGAGGTCTCGCTTCTCCCCGAGCTGCTCGCGCAGGTGGCAGAGCAAGGAGGTGGACTGGTAGCTGATCTCGCCGGTGCGAAGCGCCTCGGCGATCCTGGGCAGTGACCCCAGCTCCCTGCCGACGCAAAGCCGGTCGGCGACAGAGGTTGCTGACATACCGCAGAGCCGGCTCACCCAATTCACCACCGTGGCGCTGCCGTCGGCCAGATGAACCCCTGACTCCTGACAGCGGCCGATGTCAGCCGCGAAGGTGCCCTCGAGCGAATCGATGGCTTGGCGGAGGCCTCTCGGATCTAGCTCGCGATCCTGATCAGCCTGGAATTGGCGAATCGCCACGTTGAGTTTCGCGAGCGCAGTACCCCCCTCCCCCAACATGAGAGAAGCATACCAAACATCTGTTCGTGGGTCAATACGTTAACGCAGGAAAATGCGCGGTGCACGAAGAATTTCTTTTCGCGGCATTTGCCGCCGGCATCGCTTCGCTCGCCGGGCCTGCTGCACCGCCTTTTCCCAGTCCAGCACCACCCCGTCCTGCCACTGGCACGCATCTCGGTCACTTCGCCCGACAGTGACTTCTCGTAGTTCGCCGGCATCGCTTCGCTCGCCGGGCCCACTGCACCGCGCTTTTCCCAGTCCAGCACCACCCCGTCTTGCCACT
>PLJM01000022.1 GCA_003139695.1 Candidatus Dormiibacterota bacterium
GCTCGCCGGGCCCACTGCACCGCACTTTTCCCAGTCCAGCACCACCCCGTCTTGCCACTGGCACGCACATTGGTCATTTCGCCCGCCCCACCTCATTGCATTGCAGCCGGCATCGCTTCGCTCGCCTGCCCCTGTCGCACCGCCTTTTCCCAGCCCAGCACCACCCCGTCCTGCCCCTGGGACGCATCTCGGTCACCTCGCCCGGCACTGACTTCTTTTTAGTACCCCGGCATCGCTTCGCTCGCCTGCCCCTGCCGCACCGCACTTTTCCCAGTCCAGCACCACCCCGTCGTGCCACTAGCGCGCACATTGGTCACTTCGCCCGCCCCACCTCATTGCATTGCAGCCGGCGTCGCTTCGCTCGCCAGCCCTACTCCACCGCACTTTTCCCGGTCCAGCACCACCCCGTCGTGCCACTAGCGCGCATGTGCTCATTCGGACGCGTGGATTCTTCTTTTTTTAGATCGCCCTCCGAGTCGGCCGCACGGTCTCGTGCCGGTGAGTTATCTGCGCCAGAAAATCGGTATCCACGTTCACCCCGAGCCCCGCTCCCTGCGGCACCCTCAGCCTCCCCTCGACGAGCACGAACGGTTCGGTGATGTCGCGGTGGTAGTAGCGGTCCGACGCGGACGTATCACCGGGCAGAGTGAAGTTGGGCATAGCGGCCATCGCCACGTTGCCCGCGCGCCCCAGCCCGGTCTCCAGCATCCCCCCCATCCACACGGGGATACGGTGCTGCGAACAGAGGTCGTGGATCCGGCGCGCCTCGAGATAGCCCCCGACGCGCCCCGGCTTGATGTTGATGATCTGACATGCGCCCAGCTGGATCGCGTCCGCCGCGGCCTGGACCGAGGTGATCGACTCGTCGAGGCAGATCGCTGTCTGAACCACCTTCGCGAGCTCCGCGTGAGCGAGCACCTGCTCCTCCGGCAGCGGCTGCTCGATGAGCAGCAACTCAAAAGCGTCGAGCTCGGCCAGATGTTTGGCGTCCGACACCGAATATGCCGTGTTGGCGTCTACCTGCAATGGCACGTCTCCGAAGCGCTCCCTCACTGCCCGCACCGGTTCCACGTCCCAGCCAGGCTTTATCTTCAGCTTGATCCGGCGGTAGCCCTGGTCGAGATAGACGCCCACTGTTTGCAGGAGTGCGGGGATCGAGGAGTGGATCCCGACCGACACCCCACAGTCGACCTCCTCCCTCACCGCGCCAAAGAAGTGGCCGAACGACTCGCCGCTCGCGCGCAGCTGAGCGTCGAGGATGGCCATCTCGATCGCGGCCTTCGCCATCTGATGGCCGTGCACCGGTCGCAGTGCCTGCCCGACGTCCTCCGCTGACAGTCGCCCACGCTCGAACAACCTCGGCAGCAAGTGGTGTACGAGGACGTGCTGCGCCCCTTCGATGTACTCAGACGAGTAGGTGGGCTCCTCGGTTGCCACGCACTCACCCCAACCGTCGCCATCGCTCGTCTTCGCCTTCAACAGGAGGATGTCGCGCTCGGTCTGGATCCCGAAGGACGTTTCGAAAGGCGCCACGAGCGGCAGCCTGATGCGAAACAGCTCGACGGCTTCGAGGGTCAGCGGGTTCACCGTGTGGATGTTATTCGCCGGCCGATAGTGCGAGCGCGGTCAACCTTGCATCGTCATCGTCACTGAGCTCGACATCCACAGCCGCAACGTTCTCTTCGAGCTGCCGCACGTTGGAGGCGCCGGGGATGGCCACCACGTTCGGTTTGCGGATGAGCCACGCGAGGGCAACCTGTGAGTTGGTCGCTCCGTGCCTGGCACCGATCTCCCCCAGTGCGTCGACGAGCGGTTGCAAACGGTGCCGCGACTGGGCGCTGAATGCGCGCCGAGCGCGCCTGAAGTTTCGCGGCGGCGTCTTCTGGTACTTCCCCGACAACAAGCCCTGGCCCAACGGGCTATACGCGATGATCACCCGACCTTCGCGCTGAGCCCACGGCAGCAGCTCGTGCTCCGGTGCGCGCACGATCAGGCTGAAAGGGACCTGGTTCGAAAGCACCGGTCCACCGAGGGCGCTCTCCGCCGCTTGCCACTGAGTGAGCGAATGGTTGCTGACGCCAACGTGGCTCACCCGTCCCGAATCGACCAGCCTCTTCATCCGCGGCATCGTCGAACGTGGCGGAAACAACCAGCTGGGCCAGTGGAGCTGGTAGAGATCGAGTCGATCCACGCCCAAGCGCTTAGCGCTCGCTCGAGCGCGCCCTTCGACCTGGAACGGGAGGCCGATGGGAAACAGCTTGGTCGCCAGGAACACCTTCTCGCGCTGGCCGCGAATCGCCTCACCGACAATGCGCTCAGAGCGCCCAAGGCCATAAACCTCGGCCGTGTCGATGAGGTTGACACCGAGCTCCAATGCGCGCTTGACAATCACGCCGGCCTCACCGCTCGCGTAGTCCTTCCCGTAGCCCCATTCAGTCGAACCGAACTGCCAGGTGCCGAGCCCGATCGCCGACAATCGCGCGCCGCCCACCTCGACGAACTTCATCGGGGCAGCTCGCCGCGCGCCAGGCGGTCGTACACCATCTGCGACCACGACTCCATTCCGAGGTAATAGATCCGCATCTCATCGAGCGTCAGCAGCTCGCCCGCGAGCTTGTCCGTCTCACGGATCGCGATATTCGGCGACGTGCCGTCGACGAGAAACACAACACCAAGATGCACCTTCGACACGGGCGAGGACTCGTCGTTGAGCAGGCCGATCAGTTTCGCCTCGAAGCTGCCGTCGTAGCTCACCTCCTCCTCCCACTCGCGTTTCAAACCGTCCTGGATCGGATCGCCGCCCTCGAGGTCTCCAGGATTGATGTGGCCGCCAAGCCCCAAGGAATACTGCTTACGCAACCGCTTCTCGGAGGAGGCGCGCAGGCGGTGCGTAAGGAAAAACCGGTCGCCGTGGCGAAATACCACGTAGGGGATGATCTGCTGGTAGCTGGGATCGTCCTCAACCTTGGCCCGCGCCATGAAGAAGTGGTGTTCTCGAATCACCGCCTGGCGCTCGTCCAGCCGATCGCTGACGAAACCGTGCCAGGCGCCGTCGGGAAAGATGTCCTCTCGCTTCACGCACAGCACCTGCTCCGAGGCGGCGCTCATAGCTGCGTCAGGTCGATAAGAGGCTCCGTGCGCTGCGGGCTCAATGGGCGGATGTCGAGCGGCGGCGAGTCGCCGTTGATCATGGCCGCCAGGTTGTCCGCCACCGCAGGCGATTGCATCACGCCGTGGCCGCTGAACCCGCACGACGACCACACGCCACCGCGCGCAGTCTCTCCGACCAGGGGATGGTGGTCAAAGGTCATCTCGTAGTTGCCGCTGATATAGCCATCGGGTTCCAGCACCTCCGCTCGAGGCGCTCGCATCGCGAGCCACTCGCGTATGCGATTCCAATCGTGCTGATCGCCCGGCCCCATCACCCACAGCCTGCGGTCGCGCTCGCGAAAGTGGAAGCCGGAGCCCGCCTCCAGCGTAATCGGCACTCTGTCACCCAACC
The DNA here is from genome assembly GCA_003139695.1 of Candidatus Dormiibacterota bacterium. Classification (GTDB taxonomy): domain Bacteria; phylum Chloroflexota; class Dormibacteria; order Dormibacterales; family Dormibacteraceae; genus Palsa-872. The sequence continues at coordinate 3,503 of PLJM01000022.1, forward strand.
AATCGTATGGGCCGGTCATGAACACGCCGCGCTCAACGGCTTCGACCGCCAGCGTGACCTCGAGCTTGTCTCCGACCTCCGGCGACCACACGCCGCATGCCACGACCACGATGTCGGCGGTCAGGTCGCGCGGCCCCGCCTCCCGCCCGAGGCGGAAGTCGACACCGAGCTCACGGGCCTCCTCCACGTATGCGCCGAGGATCTCGAGCGGGATGTACTGCCCGTCGAGCGCGCAGAAGTTGGCGCCTCGAATGCCGGCATCGTCGAGCCAGGGCACGATCGCCCGCGGGTCGGGATGCTCGATCGGCAGGCCGCAAGCCAGCTGGAAATCAGCCCTGCGACGTAGCTCGATTGCGGCCTCCGGCGTCTCGGCCAGGTAGAGGTAGCCGTTGGGTTGAAAATGAATGTGCTCGGCCCGCTCGACGAAAAACTTCCGGGACGCGAGCGCCAGGTTGATGTTCAGCTCGCTACCGTGCTGCGTGCGAAATCCGCCCAACGCTTTCGAGGTCGAGCCCGAAGGTTCTAACGAGGGGTCGAAGACCACAACGTCCCTCCGCCCTCGTCGCGCGAGCGCCCACGCCAGCGAAGCGCCAGCCACCCCTGCCCCGAGGATGGTGACCATCAGACCACGCGGACCAGGCCCCGGCCGAACACTGCGATCAGCTCGGCTGTGCGGTCGATCATCTCGTCGCTCACCGGCAGGAAGTAGATCCACGCCGCGCGCTCCGTATCTGTGGTGATCATCGTGCGGGCCGAATCGGAGGTCGGATTGCCACAAGGTCCCTCGACGTCCGCCACGCAAATGCGGCCGGCCACGTTGACGCGCTCCTTGCCGATGCCGTTATAGCTCTCCCCCTCCGCCCCGAGCCTCACCACGAGCTCGTCGCCGCGCACCTTGCCAAGGTCGTACAGCCCGACCGGCACCTGCAGCTGCACCGACAGAGCGTTGGCGACGTCGACCAAAGAGTTGATGCGAGGGAACGCTTCGCCCTTCTTCAGCCGTCGCAGCAGCGCCTCCGACGAAGGCCTGACTCGCGTCGGATCGATGCCGAATCGCCGGTACAGCGCACGCGCAGGCGCGGAGTCGCCCACCTCGCCGGTTCTAACGGCCTGCGTCGCTCGCTTGACCTCCAGCTCGAAGTCCTCGCGTGGCTCCGTCACCTCGAGCTCGTATAGGTCGAAGGTGACGAGCTCGATGTCGAGCTCGGATCGGACTGTCAGCACAGGTCTTCCAGCTGGTCGAAGAACCCGGGATAGGAGATGTTCACGCACTCGGCGCCTTCGATCTCGGTTTCGCCGTCGGCGAGCAGCCCAGCGACGGCGAGCGCCATCGCGACGCGGTGGTCTCCGAGCGACCGAACCTGAGCGCCGCGCAGCCTGGATGGACCCTCGATCGTCCAGCCATCTGCGTTGGCAGTGATGTTCGCGCCCATCGCGGCCAGTCCTTCGGCCATCGCCGCGATGCGGTCCGACTCCTTCACGCGCAGCTCGGCCGCGCCCGAGATGTGACTTCGCCCTGTGAGCTGGGTGGCAGCGACCGCCAGGATCGGCAGCTCGTCGATCATCTCCGCGGCGGTGTCGCCGGCGACCTCGAGCGGGTCGTCCGAATAGGAGGCGTGGACCTCGAGGTCGGCGACCGGCTCGCCCGCGCTGTGTCGCTCGCGCGACTTGTGGATGTCGAAACCGTGGTGCCTGAGGAGGTCGAGGAACGCGGTCCGCGTGGGGTTGACACCGACGCCGGGGAGCACCACCGTCGAACCGGGCACGAGACCTGCCGCCACCAGCCAGAAGCTCGCAGCGCTTAGATCACCAGGAATCTCGATGTCGAGGGGCTTGAGCATGGTCGCCTGGCGAATCTCAACGCGATCCCCCTCCGACCTGACGTCGGCGCCCATCGACCGGAGCATCAGCTCGGTGTGGTCGCGAGTGCGCACGGTCTCGATGATGGTTGTGGGGCCTTCGGCGAAAAGGCCTGCGAGCAGGAGCGCCGACTTGACCTGTGCGCTAGCCACCGGCATCTCGTACTCAATGCCGTGGAGTGGCACATGCCCGCCGACCCGCAGTGGCGGCCATTGCGCGTGAGCGCCCATTTCGAGCAGCGGCTTGACGACACGGTCCATCGGCCTGCGGGTCAACGACTCGTCGCCTGTGAGCTCGCTGACAAACTCCTGGGCCGCGAGGATGCCGGCGAGCAGGCGCATGGTCGTGCCTGAGTTGCCGCAGTCCAGCGGCGCGCCGGCCTTGCGGACGCCATCGAGTCCAAACCCTCGAACCGCGGACTCTTCGATCACCGCTCCCAGCGCGCGAAGGCAGTTGGCAGTCGACTGCACGTCGGCGCCGGTCGAAAGTCCGTGCACGCGGCTCCAGCCATCGGCCAGCGAGCCGAGGATCAGAGCCCGATGCGAGATCGACTTGTCGCCGGGCAGGGTGACCTCACCCTCGAGCCGCTCTGCCTTGCGAACAGTTGCTGTCAAGTTGATTTCGTGTCATGCGACCAGCGGTCGCGGACGAGTTTGGCTTCTTCGAACAGCTCGCCCAGCCGCGGATCGTCGTCCTGAAGGTGGCGGCGCAGTCGCGCCAGCGTGGCGCTGATGGCGTCAAGCTGCTCAACCAGGTGGGCGCGATTAGTGCGCGAGATCCCCGCGTAAAGCTCTGGATCACCGGCGGCGAGGCGGCTCATGTCGCGAAACCCGGATGCGGCCAGCTTCGACGCCTCCGGCCAGTCGGAGCGGCTGGATAGAGAAAGGACGTAACCGACTGACAGCAGGAAGGCGGCGTGGCTGACGCCTGCCACGAGCCGATCGTGGGTCGCCGCATCCATCACCAGCGGGTGCGCGCCGACCGACTCGACAAGCGCTGTCACCGCGCGCTCGTTCTTCGTGAGCACCCATGGCGCGCCTTTGAAGATCGAGGCATCGGCCGCGTCGATTCCGGACGCCTCCTTGCCGCACATCGGATGGCCCCCCACAAGGTCTATGCCTGAGGCCGCCGCCCACTCCATGACGCTCTCCTTGGTGCTCGCCATGTCGGTGACCACCTTGCCATCCACCCGGCCCCGCAGATTCGAGAACACGTTTTTCAGCGCGAGGATCGGAACCGCGATGACCACCATGTCGGCCACATCGACCACCGACAGGTCGGCACTCGCGCTCTCGACGATGCCGCGATCCAGGGCCTTGCGCAGGGTCATCGCATCGGGATCGCTGCCGACGACCACTGTTCCCGGCTGCGCTTCTTTGAGCGCCAGCGCGAGCGAGGATCCCATAAGACCGAGGCCCACTATCGCAACAGCGGGCATGCGCGGGTGCGGTCTTAGGCGAGCTGCCTGGACATCGCGCCCAGCAGCCGTCTGAGGTCTTCCATCAGGCGATCGAAGTTCTCGAAATCGAGGGACTGCGCGCCGTCTGACAGCGCCTGGTTCGGAGTGGGGTGCACCTCGATGATGAGCCCGTGAGCGCCGGCCGCCACCGCGGCCAGGGCAAGGGGTCGCACCAGCGACCACCGGCCGGTTGCCTGCGACGGGTCCACGATTATCGGCAGGTGCGACAGCTCTCGCGCCAACGGAACCGCGTTGAGGTCGAGCGTGAATCGGGTCGACGTTTCGAAGGTACGGATGCCCCTCTCGCAGAGAATCACGTCGCGGTTGCCCTGCGACAGGATGTACTCGGCAGCCAGCAACCATTCCTCGATGGTCGACGACATGCCTCGCTTGAGCAGCACGGGCTTGCCCGAGCGGCCGGCCTCCTGCAGCAGCGCGTAGTTCTGCATGTTGCGGGTGCCAAGCTGGAGGATGTCGGCGTAGCGCGCCACGAGCTCGACGTCGCCTGGCGCCACCACCTCCGTCACCACCTTGAGGCCGGTCTCGTCTCGAGCCAGTGCCATCATCTTCAGCGCCGCCTCGCCCAGGCCCTGGAACGAATAAGGCGAGGTGCGCGGCTTGAACGCCCCACCACGCAGGATGGTCGCGCCCTGGGCGGCGACGTGGCGAGCCGTCTCGAGGAGCATGTCCTCGCCCTCCACCGAGCACGGCCCGGCCATCATCACGACCTCATCGCCGCCGATCTTCACGCCGCCGACGTCGACCACCGTGTTCAAGGGACGGAACTCGCGGCTCGCGAGCTTGAACGGCTTGGTGATGGGGATGATCTCGTGGATGGCGTTGAGGTGGGAGAACGCCTCCTTGTAGGCGTATGCGTTGCCGCCGATCACCCCGACGAGAGTGCGCTCCTCGCCTCGCGACAACTCGGTCTTGAGCCCGATCTCGTTGACGCGATCGACAACCGCTTTGATATCGGCTTCGGTCGCCGTGTGCGTCATGACGATGATCACGGGATAGCTGTTCCTTTCAATGAATCGAGATCGGCCTTGATCGCTTTCGCTCCGCGCAGGTAGGCGAATCGCATCGCCGACTGCGGCTTGGCGGTGTTGTAGAGCAGAAGGATACGTATGCACATCGGCACGGCGCGCGGATTGGGCAGGGGGACGTCCATGTCGTGGCCGCACAACAGGGGCACCTCCAGCCAGCCCAAACGGCGGGCGGCGTAAGCGGGAAACTCGGCTGTGAGGTCGTGGGTGGTCGTGAAGTAGGCAAAGCAGATCTCGTCTTGGTCGAGGTCATTGAGGCGCGTCAGCTCCACCAGGATCTCCTGCGTCGCCTCGGTGATGGCCTCCGCCGTGTTGGCCTCTGCGGTGGTCGCGCCGCGAATCCCCCTCACCGGCATGCCTTCAAAAGCTCCTTGACCAGGACGACCGGGTCGCGTCCCTTGTCGATCTCGGCGACTATCGCGCTGCCGACGACAGCGGCGTCGGCCACGCCAAGCAGGGCCTTCAAGTGCTCGGGACGCGAGATCCCGAAGCCGGCCGCCACCGGCAGCGGGGTGTGGTTTCGCACCTTCTGCATCAGCTCCGGCATCCCTTCCGGCAGCTCTTTGCGCGCTCCAGTGATGCCGGTGACGGTGACGCAGTAGACGAAACCGCTCGAGTGATCGCAGATGCTCTGCAGCCGCTGCAGTGATGTGGTCGGCGACACCATGAAGACGGTGTCGAGCGACGCAGCCCGCAGCCACCCCGCGACCGGCTCGGATTCCTCCACCGGCAGGTCGGGCACGATCACGCCCGTCACGCCCGCCTGCGCGGCCTCGGCCGCAAACTTCCGCGGGTCGTAGGCGAGGATCGGATTGATGTAGGTCATGAGCACGATGGGCGTGCCTTCTTTCGCGATCGCCGAGGCCAGCTCGAGGCAGGCTTCGACGGTCATGCCATGTTCGAGCGCCACCTGCCCGGCGCGCTGGATAACCGGCCCGTCCGCCAGCGGGTCGGAGTGAGGTATGCCGATCTCGAGCGCGGCGATTCCGGAGGTTGCGAGCCTCCTCCCCACCTCGACCGACTTCTTGCGGTTGGGGTGGCCGCCCATCATGTAGGCGACGAGCTTCAGGTCGCCGTCGGCCTTGAGCGCTGTTTCTAAGCGCAGGCCCTCAGACACCTTCGACGGAGTCCATGTCCTTGTCGCCGCGGCCCGAAAGGCAGATGAGTATTCGCCCGCCGGGCCCGAACTCACGCGCCATCACACCTGCGTGGTGCAGCGCGTGTGAGGGCTCGAGCGCCGGCATGATCCCTTCCAGCCGGGTGCAGAGCTTGAAAGCGGCGACCGCATCCTTGTCGGTCACCGCCACGTACTGGACGCGCTCGGAGTCACGTAGGAACGAATGCTCAGGGCCCACACCGGGGTAGTCGAGACCGGCGGAAATCGAGTGTGTCGGCAGAATCTGGCCATCGCCGTCCTGCAGCACGTAGGAGTAGCTGCCGTGCAGCACGCCCGGGCGGCCGCCGACGAGCGAGGCCGCGTGCCGGCCGGTGCGCACCCCTTCACCCGCGGCCTCGACGCCGATCAGCGCCACATCCTTGTCGTCCAGGAATGCGGTGAACATCCCGATGGCGTTCGACCCACCGCCGACACAGGCGATGATCGCATCGGGCAACTTCCCGTCGACCGACAGGTACTGCTCGCGAGCCTCGTCGCCGATCACCCGCTGCAGGTCGCGAACCATCTCCGGATAGGGGTGAGGGCCGACGACCGAGCCGATGATGTAGTGGGTGGTGCCTACGTTGGTGACCCAGTCACGTATGGCCTCTGACGTCGCATCCTTCAGCGTCTTGGTCCCCGCAGTCACCTCGACGACCTCAGCCCCGAGAAGCTTCATGCGGCGCACGTTCATCGATTGCCTCCGCATGTCCTCGGTGCCCATGTAGACGGCGCACTCGAAGCCGAAGCGAGCGCACACCGTCGCGACCGCCACGCCGTGCTGCCCCGCGCCGGTCTCCGCGATGATCCGTTTCTTCCCCATCCGCAGCGCCAGCAGCGCCTGGCCGACAGCGTTGTTCAGCTTGTGGGCGCCGGTGTGGCAAAGGTCTTCGCGTTTGAAGTGGATGTGCGCGCCGCCGAAGTGAGCGCTGAGGCGCGTGGCCGCGTAGAGCGGCGTGGGGCGACCGACAAACGCCCGTCGATGGCCCGCCAGCTCGAGCTGGAACTGGGTATCGGCCTTCGCCTCGTGCCACACGTCCTCGAGCTCCCCGAGCGCGGCCATGAGCGTCTCGGGCACATATTGCCCGCCGTAAGCGCCGAAGCGGCCGTGCTCGGGATGGCTCAATTCAGCAGCTCCGCTATTCGCACGGCGTGGACGAATGCCCGCACCTTGTCGGGGTCCTTGACCCTGACGGCAGATTCGACTCCGCTCGACACGTCGACACCGTATGGCTTGAATTCGTTCACGACCCTGGACACGTTACCCGGTTGAAGTCCGCCGGCGATGAACACGCGACGCGTGCCGAGCAGGTCGCGAGCGCTCTCCCAGTCCCACGTCTGGCCGGTGCCGCCGCGCTGGTCGGCGGACCACGAGTCGAGCATGATCGGGTCAGGCCATGCTCCGGCGTCGGGGATCTGGCCGTCCTTGACCTTCAGCACTTTCATCACCGGCCGGCCTGCGTCGTAGCCCGCGGGCTCAGAGCCGTGAAGCTGCAGCAGGTCGAGCCCGACAAATTCGGCAATCTGCCGAACCTCATCGGGGTCTTGGTCGATGAACACGCCGACGATCGTTGGGCGAAGCGAGAGCCCGTCCACAATCGCTTTGGCTGCCTCTGGTGTGACCCGGCGATCAGAGCGGCAGAAATGAAAGCCCAGCAGGTCCGCGCCGGCCTCGATCGCGGCCTGGGCGCCACCGGGGTCGCAGATGCCGCAAATCTTCACCTGGATCGTCATGCCGCCGCGAGCTCCCGGATTCGCGCGGCGGGGTCCTCGGCTCGCATCAGCGACTCGCCGACCAGGATCGCGTCGGCACCTGCCTCGCGCATTCGGCGCGCGTCGTCCGCCGTGTGAATGCCACTTTCCGCCACCACCAGGACGTCGGGCGGGATCGCCTTGCGCAGCCGCTCGACCAGACCCAGGTCGACGTTAAAGGTGCGCAGGTCGCGGTTGTTGACTCCGATGATCTTCGCTCCCGCGGCGAGCGCAGTCTCCACTTCGGCCTCGTTGTGAACTTCGACGAGCGCTGCCAGACCGCGGCTTTGCGTCACCCGAACCAGCTCGCCCAAGCGCTCCAGGTCGAGCGCGGCGACGATGAGCAGGATAGCGTCGGCGCCCGCGGCCCGCGCCTCCCCCACCTCGTACGGATCGGTGACGAAGTCCTTGCGAAGAATCGGCAGGTCGGTAGCGAAGCGGGCCGCGACCACGTGCTCAGGCCGGCCGCCGAAGCTCGCCATGTGAGTCAGCACCGAGATGGCGGCCGCGCCGCCCATCGTGTAAGCGCGCGCCAGGTCACCCGGCCGGTAGTCCTCGGCGAGCACGCCCATGCTCGGAGTGCGCTGCTTCATCTCGGCGATGACGGCCAGACCTGGCCGGCGCAAAGCGCCGACGAAGTCCTTTGGAGTGTGCGCGAAGATCGCGCGCTCCAGGTCGTCGGGCGTGATCAGCGCTCGCCGCCGCTGCATGTCCTGCCGAGCCTCGGTGACCAGGCGGGCGAGCAGGTCTTCGGTGGGGCTCACTCCTGTGAGATTGTCGCCCAGCGCTGGAGAATGTCGCCGGCGCGGCCCGAGTCGATCGCGTCAGCGCCTGCGCTGAGACCCTGTTTCCAGTCCTTGGCGAGGCCGGCCGCACGCAGCGCGGCCGCCGAATTGAGGAGGACCACGTCGCGCCGGGGACCGCGGGCTCCGCCGAGCACCTCGCGCGCGATGCGGGCGTTCTCCTCGGGCCCACCGCCCCGCATTGCGTCGATCGGCGCGCGGCTGAGGCCGAGCTCCGCAGGATTGAGCTCGTACTCCTTTCTCTGACCGTCGATCTCGATGACGTGAGAGGGCCCGCTCACCGACAGCTCATCCATCCCGTCACCGGCGTGGAAAACGATCGCGCGCTCGACCCCGAGGCGCATGAGCACGTCGGCCATCTTGCCGGCCACCTTGCCGTCGGCCACCCCAAGGGCCTGGTACCTGGCGCCGGCGGGATTACACAGAGGTCCGAGAACGTTGAACACGGTCCGCAGCGCGAGCTCCTTGCGCGGGACGGCGGCAAAGCGAAACGACGGGTGAAAGATTGGCGCGAAAAGAAAGCCGATGCCGGCCTCATCGACGCAACGGGCGACGCCCTCGGGCGCGAGGTCGACCTTCACGCCCAGCTCCTCGAGCACGTCGGCCGAGCCGCAAAGCGATGAGGCCGCTCGGTTGCCGTGCTTGGCCACGCGGGCGCCGCAGGCGGCGGCCACGATCGCGGAAAGGGTGGAGATGTTGAAGGTCGCCAGGCCGTCGCCACCCGTGCCGCAGGTGTCGAGCAGCGCGCCGCCGATTTTGATCGGCGTGGCCATCGCGCGGGCGGTGCGGGCGAACCCTGTGAGCTCCTCGACAGTCTCGCCCTTGATGCGCAGCGCGACGAGGAACCCGGCAATCTGCACTGGCGTGGCGTCCCCACGAATGATCTCCTCAAACGCGGCAGCAGCCTCATCCTCGGCCAGAGACTCACCCCTGACCAGTTTTGCAATGGCCTCGATCATCGTGAAGCTACTCCCCGCTCGCCGGGGAGTCGGGGCACGGAGCGCGCCGGTGGGGACGTCCAGTCATGCATAGCCGCGATCACGCGATCTTCCTGGCCGCACGGCGGATGAAGTTGGCCAGGATCTTCTTGCCTTCCTTGGTCAGCACCGACTCAGGGTGGAACTGCACCCCGTAGGTCGGGTGCCTGGAGTGGCGCAGCCCCATGACGGTGTCGTCCGCGGTCCACGCCGTCACCACGAGCTCATCGGGGAGCGAAGTGCGCTCCACGATCAGAGAGTGGTAGCGCGTCGCCTCGAATGGATCACTCACACCCGCCAGCACGCCGGAGTTGTCGTGCCGGATCCACGACGTCTTGCCGTGAGACGGAGCGTTGCGCACCACCTTGCCACCGAACGCCTCGCCCAGGCACTGGTGCCCGAGACAAACACCAAGGATTGCGAGCTTGCCGCTGAGCTCCCGAATCGCCTGCGTCGATATGCCCGCCTCCTCCGGCGTGCCGGGCCCCGGCGAGATGACCAGGCCGTCATAACCCGCGAGCTCTGCAACCTTCACCTCGTCATTGCGATACACGACGGGCTCGACCCCGAGCTCGCCAAGGTACTGGACGAGGTTGTAGGTGAACGAGTCGTAGTTGTCGATCAGTGCGAGCTTCGGCGTTGGAAGAGTCGCGCTCACATCTCCTCCGCCATCTCAATCGCTTTGAACATCGCCCCTGCCTTCTCGAGCGTCTCGTCGAACTCCCTCTCCGGCCGCGAGTCCGCCACCACGCCGGCCCCGGCCTGGACGTAGGCGATGCCATCGGCGATGACGACAGTGCGCAGCGTGATCGCCATGTCGAGGTTGCCGCCGAAGCTGACATAGCCGAGCGAGCCCGCGTACACGCCGCGCTGCTCAGGCTCGAGCGCGGCGATCACCTCCATCGCGCGAATCTTGGGAGCGCCGGAGACGGTCCCCGCCGGGAAGGCGGCCTTCAGCGCATCGAGCGACGTGCAACCATCGCGCAGCTCGCCGCTCACCGTGGATGAGATGTGCATGACGTGTGAGTAGCGCTCCACTTCCATGAGGCGATCGACGTGCACGGTGCCTGGTCGTGCGACGCGGCCGATATCGTTGCGACCGAGGTCGACGAGCATCACGTGCTCGGCCCTCTCCTTCACGTCGTTCAGGAGCTCCTTCTCCAGCGCCACGTCTTCGGCCTGATCTGCGCCGCGCCTCCGCGTGCCGGCCAGCGGCCGCGTCTCGACTCGCTTGCCCTCGACCTGCACGAGCTTCTCGGGTGAGGTGCCGACCACGTGACGGTCCCCACCCAGAGCCAGAAAGAACATGTAGGGCGATGGGTTGATGGCGCGAAGGCAGCGATAGACGTCGAAAGGACTCGCCGCCAGAGGCTTCTGAAAGCGCTGCGAGACGACGATCTGAAACGCATCGCCCGCGAGGATGTGCTCTCTCGCCGCATCGACCATCGCGTGAAACTGGCCAGGAGTCACGTTCGATTTCCATGGCGATCCGTCCACGCCGCGAGGCCAGGCCGCAACCTGGTCAGAGGCCAGCCGCTCCTCCATCGTGTCGATTCGCGCCAGGGCCGCTTCGTAGTCCTCGCGGTCGGGCCTGAAGATGGTCAGCAGCTTCAGACGCCGAGTGACGTGGTCGAAAACCGCGAGGTCCTCGGCGCGCAGAAAGGCGCTTTCGGGCATGGGAGGTGCAGCGCCCTCGGCCAGCGGGAGCCGCTCGAAGTGGCGCGCCGTCTCGTACCCGAGATAGCCGACGGCGCCGCCATGGAAGCGGGGAACGCCACGGACCGGGGCGGTCGCTTCGGCGGCGACGGCGCGCAGGGCGGGCAATGGGTCGCCTTCACCAAGGTCCAGGGCGCGGGGTTCGAAGCCGATGAACGAGTAGCGCGCCTGCCTCTCGCCCCCCTCGACGCTCTCGAGGAGAAAGCCGGGCGAGCCGGGAGGGCACAGGAGCGAGTAGGCGCGAACGGGGGTCAGCATGTCGGCCAGCACCTCCCGGTAAACCGGGATGAGTGAGTAATCCTTGGCCAATGCCAAAGCCTCCTCGCGAGTGGGAGTGAAGAGTCCTCCCCGCTTGCCGGGGAGGTGGGCCGCAGGCCCGGAGGGGACGTTCAAATTGGCAACCCTGTGCAAACGCTCATCTCAACCTCATCTCGACTGACCTATCCGCGCGACTCCCTGTGGCCGCGCCGGAGCGCAAACGTTAGCAGACCCTAGGTCTGCTTCGCCTTGGCCTTCATCTCACGCTTGACGACCCGCGCCTCTGCCATCGTCGCTTCGGAATCCACGTCGGCCACCGTGTGCCAGTTGGCCGCGTGCTTCTCCCACCCCGCCGGCTTGACCCCGAACTTCTTGGCCAGCACGGACACCAGGATCTTCACCTTCATGTCCCCAAACCCAGGCAGCTTCTTGATCCTGACCGCAAGATCGTCGCCATCCCGCGCCTGGGTCCAGACCGCGGCGGCATCGCCTCCATACTCCGTCACGACTGTCTGGCACAGGGCCTGCACGCGTTGCGCCATGCTGCCGGGAAAACGATGCAGCGCGGGCCGCTCGCGGAACACCGCACCGAGCTTGTCAGGGTCCATGGCCGCGATCTTGCGGGCGTCGAGGTGGCCGAGCCGCTGCTTCAGTACGTAGGGCCCGCTGAAGGCCTTCTCCATCTTGACCTGCTGATCGAGGACCAAACCGATGAGCAATGCCAAAGGATCGGTCTCAAGCAGGCGGTTGGCTTCAGGATCCTCGGTCCAGACGATTGGCATGTGGGCATTATCGCAAGCCCAGCTCTCACTCCCTAGCGCGAGGGCCCTCTTCGCTGCACGAACTGGAAGCCGAACCGGCCCTTCACGCACAGGTGACCGGCGGTGACGCTGTGGTCGAGCGGCGAGGTCACCTTCACGATCGAGTTGTCCTGCACGTGCAGCTCGAGCATGCAGCCGACGCCGCAGTAGGGACAGACCGTCTCGGTCACCCTCTGCTGCGACTCGTCCCAGGTGCCGGCCTGGCGCATGTCGTACTCGCTCTTGAACATCAGGGCGCCCGTGGGGCACACGCCGATGCAGTTGCCGCAGTAAACGCACGCCGACTCAGGCAGCTCGACGGTGAACTCGGTGGAGATGTGCGCATCGAAACCGCGACCGGCGACACCGATCGCAAACGTGTTCTGAGCGTCGACCCCGCAAGCCTCGACGCACTTGTAACAAAGGATGCAGCGCGAGTAATCCCGCACATAAAGGTCGTTGTCGATCTTCACGGGCTGCGCCACTGTGGCCGCGCCGGAGCCGAAGCGCTGAGGCTCGGCGCCGTATTGCGACATCCAGCCCTGCACCTGCGGCCCGCACAGAGACATATCGACTGACGAGGCGAGCATCTCGAGCACCATCCGGCGGCTGTGCCGCACGCGATCGGAGTCCGTGTGGACCTTCATTCCCGCCTCCACCTTGCGCGAGCAAGCGGGCACCAGGACCCGAGATCCCTCGACTTCGACGACGCACACGCGGCACACGTTGACCGGGGTCAGGTTCTCGAGCTGGCAGAGCGTCGGAGTGTCGATGTTGATGCCCCGGCAGGCCTCGAGGAGCGTCGTGCCCTCGGTGACCTGCACGTCCTCGCCGTCGATGTTGACAGTGACCATTCGCCTGGGCAGACCGACGAACACTCCGCTCGCCATCTAGTTCACACCCGCAATTTTCAGCTGGATCAACGCGGAGCCGATCGCGCTGGCGGCGGTCTGCCCGAGCCCGCAGATCGATGCGTCGCGCATCACGCGCGCGATGTCGCTGAGCAAAGCGATGTCCATTTCTCGCAGAGACTGATTGCGCTCGCTGAGAATTCTCTTCAGCGCCTCCTCCTGCCGGACTGTCCCGACGCGACACGGGACGCACTGCCCGCACGACTCGTCGCGAAAGAAGCGCGCGATGCGAAGCAGGACCTGCTCGAGGTCGGCAGTGTCGTCGAAGACGATGACGGCGCCCGATCCGAGAGTGGCACCGATCGCGTGGGTCCCTTCGAAGCTCAAGGGCACGTCGAGCTGCGACTCGGTGACGAAGGAACCGGCAGCGCCGCCGAGGAGCACGGCACGCAGCGTCCTCCCCTCGCGCAGGCCGCCGGCGAGCTGCATGAGCTCGCGCAGGGGTGTGCCCATCGGAACCTCGTAAAGGCCGGGCGAGCGCACGTGTCCGGAGACGCAGAACAGCCTGGTGCCGGCGGACTCAGGCGTGCCGACCGTTGCGAACTCGCCGCTGCCGTGCTTGAGGATCTCGAGCACGTTGGCCAATGTTTCCACGTTGTTGACGAGGGTCGGCTTGCCAAAAAGACCGACCGCAACTGGAAAGGGCGGCTTGTTGCGCGGCTCTCCCCTCTTCCCTTCGATCGAGTTGAAGAGCGCCGTTTCCTCACCGCAGATGTACGCGCCGGCGCCGCGCCGCACCTCGATGTCGAAGGCCATGCCGGACCCTGCCACGTCGGCGCCCAGAAACGCTTTCGCGCGCGCCTGCTCGATGGCGTTCTCGATCCGCTCGCGGGCCAACGGATATTCGGTGCGGACGTACAGGTAGCCCTGCTCGCAACCCGTAGCGAGGGCGGCGATGGTCATGCCCTCGACCACCGCGAAGGGGTCGGACTCCATCAGGACGCGGTCTTTGAAAGTGCCGGGCTCGGACTCGTCGGCGTTGCACACCATGTAGTGAGGACGGGCCGGGGCTTTCGCGACCGCGTCCCACTTGCGTCCGGTTGGAAACGCAGCGCCACCGCGGCCAAGCAGCTTCGCATCGGTCACCTCGCGAATCACACTTTCGGGACCGAGCTCGATGGCGCGCCGCAACGCCGTGTACCCAGCGGCCTGCAGATAGCTTTCGATGCTCTCTGGGTCCGCGACCCCGATGCGGCGTAGAAGCCTCGATTCTTTTCGTGGCGGCAGATGCATTGATGTTTCGCTGTCAGGCCACTCGCCGCCGAGGATCGCGCTGAGAGACTCGTAGGTGGCCGGCGCAACGCGGGCTTCGGCGTGGTGCTTGCCTGCTCGCTCGATCAATGCAGCGGGCGCGCGATCGCACAGCCCGAGGCACGGGCTGCGGTACCAGGCCGCGGAGCCCGCAGCATCGGGTGCTCCGGCGGGACCAAAGCCCTTCTCCAACGCGTCGCAAAGAGCATCGGCGCCGGCGCACTTGCAGGCGATGTCATCGCAAACGTGGACGGCAAGCGGCGGCCGCTCCTCGAGCGCGAACCTCGCGTAGAAGCTGGCGACGCCATAGGCGTCGGCGGGTGGGATCGATAGGCGCCTGCACGCGTACTCGAGCGCGCCGCGGCTGACCCAGCCGGCGCGATCCTGCACCGCGTGAAGAACGGGCAGCAGGAGGTGGCGACGGGACCGTGCCGCACGGCCGCCATAGGCAAGGTGATCGTCCTGCTCAACGCGCGCGCCGCCTTCCCATAGGGATTCGGGCGCGCCCAGGAATCCGTCGATGGCGGCAACCTCCTCGGTTGTCGGCGGTCCCCCGGTGGTCCTTATGTCCAATTACTTGGCCGGAACCGCGACCAGCTTGTCGATCCGGATCGCGCTCGCCTTGAACTCGGCGGTGCCGGACTTGGGATCGGTGGCGTCGATGGTGAGCACGTTGGTGGCCACCTGGTCGGGAAAGTGGAGGGTCATAAAAGCGAGCCCCGGCCTGAGTGTGGCGTCAAAACGCACTGGCACCTCGACAGAACCGCGCCGCGAACTGGCGAGCACCCTCTCGCCATCCGTGATCCCCAGGCGCGCCCCATCGGCAGGCGAGATGAGGAGGGCCTCCCGTTTGCGCAACGGCGAGGTGTAGCCACCCGTCTGCACGCCAGTGTTGAACGAGTCGAGCCGGCGCCCTGTGGTGAGCCGGATCGGAAACTCATCGGTGAGCAGGTCGACCGGCGGATCGTGCTCCACCGCGTGAAAAGGCGCGGCGGGGCCGTCGATGGGGTCCTTCCAGAGCCGGGCGTGAAGAAACTCGGTGCCGGGGTGGGATTCGTCAGGGCACGGCCACTGAATGCCGCCGAGCTCGTCGAGCCGCGCGTAGGACATGCCGGCATGCATTGGCGACAGGCTGCGGCACTCGTCCCAGACCTCTTCTGCAGTCGGGTGACCCCAGTCGGTACCAAGGCGCGTGGCGATCTCGCAGATGAGCTCGATATCGTCGCGTGCGCCTGGGGGCGGATCGAGCGCACGTCGCACTCGCTGCACGCGGCGCTCACTGTTGGTGACGGTCCCCTCTGACTCGGCCCAGCCTGCAGCCGCGGGCAGCACCACGTGCGCCAGCTCGGCGGTCTGCGTGAGGAATATGTCCTGCACGACCAGGTGGTCAAGGCCGCTCAGGAGGCGCACGGCGCGAGTCTGGTCGGCCTCGCTGCGCGCGGGATTCTCGCCGATTATGTAGAGCGCCTTCAGCTCGTCGAGGTCCATTGACTCGAACATCTCGCTGAGGTGATAGCCCTTCTTCGAAGGAACCTTCGCACCGCCCCACGCGCTTGTGAACTTGGCGTGGATGGCCGGCTCCTCGAGGTCCTGGAAACCGGGAAACCTCGCCGGTATGGCGCCCATGTCTCCCCCGCCCTGGACGTTGTTCTGCCCGCGGAGAGGATTCAACCCACAGGCAAACCGACCGACCTTACCCGTGAGCAAAGCCAGGTTGATGAGCGCGAGGACGTTGTCTGTGGCGTTGTGATGCTCGGTGATCCCGAGCGTCCAGCAGATCATTCCGGTCTCGGCGCGCCCGAACGCCAGCGCCACATCTCTGATCGCGGCGGCGGGCACACCTGTCTCGCGCTCGGCACGCTCCAGCGAATAGGCCTCGACGCAGCGAGCGAACTCGTCGTAACCGGTGGTGGCGCGAGCGATAAAGCCGGTGTCCGCGAGCCCTTCGTGGATGATCACGCGTGCCATCGCGTTGGCAAGCGAGATGTCACTGCCGACGTCAAGTCCAAGCCACACGTCAGCCCATTCCGCAGAACCGGTGCGGCGGGGATCGACGGCGATGAGCTTCGCGCCGCTGCGAACGCCACGCAATAGGTGGTGAAAGAAAATCGGGTGCGTCTCACGAGCGTTCGAGCCCCAGAGGATCACCAGGTCGGTCTGCTCAACCTCGCGATAGGACGAGGTCCCTCCTCCGGCTCCGAACACTGTCGCCAGACCGGCGACGCTTGGAGCGTGTCAAGTCCGATTACAGCTGTCGATGTTATTGCTGCCCATCACACTTCGCGTGAACTTCTGCGCCATGAAGTTCATCTCGTTGGTGGTCTTGGAACAGCTGAACATCCCGAAGCCATTCGGACCCAAAGCACGAGCCTTTGCAAACCCGGCCGCGGCTCTCTCAAGAGCCTCCTCCCACGACGCAGGCCGCAGGCGACCGCCGTCCCGCACCAACGGTTGGGTCAGGCGCTGGAGGCCGTCATCCATCGCAGACACAATATAGGGAAGGGGTGGCCCTAAGCGGCCCACCGCAAGGCGGGGCCACGCGCTCGTCGGAACAGGACTCGGTCTGGAGGCACGAACCGAAACTCACGACCCACTTGCACCACCTGCCAACCACCTTCATGCACGAGGCGATGGTGGAAGTAGCAGAGCAAGACGAGATTGGGCAGTTTGGTTGGACCGCCCCTCGACCAGGCAACTATGTGATGCGGAGTGGACCAGTTGACCTGGCGATCACAGCCCGGCCAGCGACAACCATGATCTCGAGCCCGCAAAGCTCGTCGCGTCGGCGCCGACACCACGCGCGTCGCGCGACCGACATCGATCACCATCGAGTC